>CANMZP010000011.1 GCA_947502355.1 uncultured Thalassotalea sp.
TTGAACTCTCTGCAATGTTTGGACATAAAAAAAGACCCCCAGTAATTGGATAGTCCAACTATTGGGGGTCACTTCAATATTGAATCAATATACGGGCTTTTTAATAAAAAAAATAAGATGTTCTAGGCAAGCTAATCAAACTTCTTCTCATAGCCTTTAGGCGGTGGTGTCCATCCTCGTTCGTCCCCCATATGTTTATCCATTCGGTCTCTTTTCATTGCCTCTTTAATCGATTCTTCTAATTGAATAAAGAGTTTTTGGTAACTTTGATTGTATTGATCGCCTTCACTACCAAGTTTCCACTCCTCATAAAGGTGCATAGAAGCCGCCATTTCGGTAGCGCAAAAAACATGTTTCTTTTGTTCCACCTGAAATGGGTGACAGTCCATGCCTTTTAACGCTCTTCCGCCGAGTTCTAAAGCCGAATAATACGTTTCATTCACCACATCATCCGCGCCAGCATTGAGTAACTCATAGCTATGGCCTTTATCAAAAGCTCGCGCCAAAATCTGCACATGTGGGTAAGTATGTTTTACATAGTGAGTTAACTCTTTTGCCGCGTCTTTATTGTCGATGGCAATTATGATCATCGCCGCTTCTTCGATGCCAGCGGTATGCAGCAACTCCGGGCGGGTGGCATCTCCAAAATAACTTTTGATGTTTATCTTACGTAAATTCTCCACTTGTTGTGCCTCAAAATCGAGGACCACGGTTTTAACCCCATTGGCCGTTAATAGCCGGGTAACAATTTGGCCAAAACGGCCTACCCCGGCAATAATGATTTTGCCTTTCTCATCGATGCTGTCATAGACTTTGTCCCCCTCTGCGGTTGCATATTTAGGGACAATGACCTTTTCATAGAAGATAAATAACAGTGGCGTTAAGAACATGGAAATGGCGACAACAGGCTGTAAGATGGCAATTAAGTCCGGCGGGATCACATGATTTTGCACAGTAAAACTCAAGAGCACAAAACCAAACTCACCGGCTTGTGCCAAACTTAATGCAAATAACCAACGGTTATTGCCTTTAATTTTAAACATCAAAGCCAGTATCCATAATACCAAACCTTTACCAACCATTACCGCTAGCGTGATGGTAAGGATCAATACGGCATTTTCCGATAAGGTAATAAAGTTGATGCCAGCGCCTACAGTGATAAAAAACAAGCCAAGCAACAGCCCCTTAAAAGGTTCGATATTTGACTCAAGTTCATGCCTAAATTCACTGTTTGCCAACACGACGCCAGCTAAAAACGTCCCCAAAGCGGGAGAAAGCCCAACCAAACTCATTAGGGCGGCAATGCCAATAACAATCAACAGCGCCATCGCCACAAAAATCTCTCTTAAACCCGAGCTTGCAACATAATGAAATAATGGCCGACTCAAGTAATGACCAAGCACAATAACGCCACTGATGCTGCCAAGGATCGCTAATGCATATCCCCAAGTAGGCAGCCCCGCAACCAAGCTCAACTCTTCATGGTGGTCCGCAGCCTGTTGCAAATGTTGTGCGGCATCGACCAATTCAGGTAATGCCAACATCGGCATAAACGCCAACATCGGGATCACTGCAATGTCTTGCATTAACAAGACCGAAAATGCGTTATGACCACCTTCGGTTTTACTTAGGCCTTTTTCATTAAATGTTTGAAGAACGATGGCCGTTGAGGACAGAGAAAAAACCAAACCAATGGCCAAAGCAACCGTAAAAGTCTGACCAAAAAATAGCGCGACGAACATAATTAACAGCGTCGTACCAACCACTTGCAAACCGCCCAAGCCTAACAGGCGATTGCGCATTTGCCATAGCATTCTAGGCTCAAGCTCAAGGCCAACTAAAAACAGCATCATCACCACACCAAACTCGGCAAAGTGTTGAATAGAAACGGTTTCATCACCAACAAAGCCTGCGATAGGGCCAATAATAACCCCCGCAATCAAATAGCCAAGCACACTACCCAAACCTAACTTTTTCGCTAGAGGGACTGCGATGACCGCGGCACACAAATAAATAAATGCTTGTACGAAATAAATGGTCATTGATCTATTCCTCGCTTAGTGCTGACAAAGAGCATAAATCATTAATGGTGATTAATGGCGCGGCTTTTTCATGGTCAATTTCATCTTGGTGTAGCTTAAGCAATAACGCTTGCCATTTTTCAAGGTGCGGTGTTAAACGGTGCTCAGGTACGGCCGAACGGCTGGCAAAAATGGTAAAAGGCGGCAAATAGTTCATCCCAGTGAGCGTCGCAGTTTGCTCTAATGGCTGCAATAGCTCACGCACGGTAAAGTGGTTATAACCTTGTGCTCGATATGCCTCTTCCATACCACCGGCCGAGATTGCGCAGATAAATGTTTTGCCATGTAAGGCCCCCCCTTCATGACCGTAGGCAAAACCATATTCAAGCACCAGATCCTGCCACTCTTTTAAGATAGATGGCGTTGAATACCAATAAAATGGAAACTGAAAAATCACCACATCATGGTCCAATAAGCGTTGTTGTTCTCGTTCGATATTGATTTCAAAACGAGGGTATTCGGCATATAAATCGACGGCTGTAACAAACTTGTTTTGTTGGGCGGCTTTAAATAAGGGGAAGTTTATTTCACTTCGATGCTGAGAAGGGTGTGCAAATAGCAATAAAATACGCTTTCCATCAAGACTATTTTTAGCGCTATTACTGGCACTATCATTTACGGAGTTTTTAGGCACAGAAGCTTTGGGAGATTTGGGAAGTTGTGGAGGCATATAGGGCTATCCAATTATTTTTACTATAAAAAAGGATAGTAAGGCTTTGCTTAGGTTTCCATTCTATATAAGTTAAATGATAGCCAACTGGACGATTTTCCATCAAATGACAATAGGCATAAAAAAACCAGCTCAATGAGCTGGTTTTTAAAAGACGTTAACTAATGCAAAGATTAGTTGTGACGTGGACGGTCATTACGACGCTCACCACGGCGTTCACCACGACGCTCATTGTTACGAGGACGACGCGCTTGCACTTCCATTGGTGCATCAGATACCGAAATATCTAATTGCTGACGACGTACACGTACTTTACGCAATTGTTCGAATGCATCTTTTGGCATGCCTTTCGGTAATTGTACGATAGTGTGGTTGTCATTTAAGTTGATTTGACCGATGTAAGCACTATCAAGTGAGATTTCATTGGCGATTGCACCAACGATATCACCAGGACGAGCACCGTGCTCTTTACCTACTTCGATACGGTATGCTTGCCAATCAACGTCAGGACGGTTGCTAGCACCACGACGTTCACTGCGCTCACCACGACCACGACCTTCACGGTTGTCACGACCACGACCGTCACGGCTATCACGGTTATCACGACCACGACTGTCTCTGTCTGAACGCTCACGACGAGGTTTTGGATCTTCTTTCGGTTGGAACGGCTGCTTGATTTGCTTCTCAAACAATAACGCTGCGGCTAGTTCTTCAATGCTTACGTCTGAATCTTCAGCCATTTTCACTAACACTTCACGCATGTTACCAATCTTACCCGACTCTAGCGTAGTAAGTAACGACTTACGACAACGCTCAATTCGAATGTTACCTAACTCTTGTACAGTTGGTAATTCAAACGTGTTGATAGTACCCGATGTAGCACGCTCGTAATGACGTAAGTTATACATTTCGCGAGGACGTACAAATGAGATAGAGGTACCTTCACGACCCGCACGACCGGTACGACCGATACGGTGAACGTATGATTCCGTGTCACCCGGTAAGTCGTAGTTCAATACCAAATCGATACGTGGAATATCAAGACCACGAGCAACAACGTCGGTTGCGATAAGGATAGAGATACGACCATTCTTTAATTGTTCAACCGTGCGTTCACGTTGTGCTTGGTTCATATCACCATTTAGTGCGGCACATGGGTAGCCTAAACGCTCTAATTGCTCTGCAACTGTTAGGGTATCGTTACGTGTACGTACGAATACCAACATGGCATCATAATCAAAGGTTTCTACAATTCGTTCAATCGCGGTATTTTTGTTAATACCGGTCACTTTCCACGCTAATTGCGTGATGTTGGCTTTTTCAGCTTTAACAGCATCAATTTTAACGTGTACCGGGTCAACTAAGAAACGGTTCGCTACTTTGCGAATCGCCGGTGGCATTGTTGCTGAGAATAATGCCATTTGCGTGCTTTCTGGTAAGTGATCAAGGATCCACTCGATGTCTTCTAAAAAGCCCATGTTTAACATTTCATCGGCTTCATCAAGTGCACACAAGCTTAAGTTATCAAGCTTTAATGTTTTACGACGCAAGTGATCCATTAAACGACCCGGTGTACCTACAACAACCTGAGCACCACGCTCTAATTGTGATAACTGAGGACCATAAGATTGACCACCGTAAAGAGTAGCAACACGTAAACCTTTCATGTTTTTAGCAAAGGCTTCAATGGCTTCAGCAACCTGAATCGCTAATTCGCGAGTTGGTGCTAGTACCATCATTTGTGGTTTACGTAAATTTGTATCGATATTTGCAAGTGCTGGCAGACCGAACGCAGCAGTTTTACCTGTACCCGTTTGTGCTTCACCTAAAACATGGCGACCTTCTAATAAAGGACCAATGGTTTTTTCTTGGATTGGTGTTGGTTGTGAAAAACCCATGTCTCTTAGGGCAGATAATAAAACTTCAGGCAAACCTAAAGCGTCAAAGCCAGTAACGGCATTGTTTAATTCAGTCATTAATGTGTCTTCTCAATAGGCAGAAAAATGCGAGACAATCAATTAGATATCGTCTTCGGCTCTTAACTGCGAAAATTTCGAGTTAACCACCGGAAGACTTATGGCGAGACCAAATTCCTTCTTTGGTCTATAAGCTAATGTTGAACAATTAGCATGGCAAGTCAGTTGGCGGTAATAACCCCACTGTATTTTTTCAAACGCTGCTGAGCCCTTGAAAGTGTGCGCATGATACGTGTAATTAAAAATAATGCAAGCGATATTGTCTGTTTTATAACCAAATACGGCAAAACAACTGAAAAAATTTACACTTCTGTTAACTAAAGGCGGGGGCCGCCCTACAGGTTAACACTTAATTAACACTTAATAGGCTAAGTGATTATAGAAAATGAGTTCAGACAGATCGAAAAGATCTGTCTGAAATATCGATAAATTACCGTTTTTATTGCCACTTGGCCCAAGCCAACAAACCACCTAGACCAACCACTAACGCCAAAGTTACCGACGAGGTCATTGCAAGCACAAGGTATGAAACAACGGTAAACACGGCGGTTAATAACGCATAAGGCAGCTGTGTTGTGATGTGGCTAATGTGATGGCAGTTAGCACCGGTAGACGATAAAATCGTGGTATCTGAGATAGGCGAACAATGATCGCCAAATACAGAGCCGGCTAAGACACTGGCCATCATCGGCAATAATAGGCCAACTTCACTGGCAAACGCCATATCACCAGCAATGGGTAACATAATGCCAAATGTGCCCCAACTAGTCCCTGTAGCAAATGCCATAATACCGGACAAAATAAATAGCAATACAGGTAAATAACTCACATCAATGGCATCACTCACCATAGAAGACAGATAAATACCGGTTTTACTGTCACCAATAATGGCCGCAATCGTCCAAGCGAACGTTAAAATAATTAATGCTGGTAGCATAGACATACAGCCAGCTTTAAATGATTTGCCAATAATATGACTGGCTTGTAATTTAAGCACCGCAATAAGGGTTACCAGTAAACCAAACAGGCCACCGTAAACAAGCGCTAAAGCAACATCGGTATTTTCAAAGGCTTTTAAAATACTAAATGCCCCTTCGGTATTTTCAGCTCCCAAGTAGATAAAACTAAACATGGTGCCAAGGATCAGCGCACAAATCGGCACCAATAAACCAAATAAGGATTCTTGCTTCGCCTCAGGAATATCTTCTAAATAACCAGGAGGTGTACCAAGTTTAGGATCAAACAATTGACCTTGTTGGGCTTTTTCTTCTTCGCCTTTCATAGGGCCAAACGTAATGCCCCAGTAAGCCGTTAAAAACACCAAGATTAAGGCAAAAATGGCGTAGAAATTCATTGGGATCATTTCTACAAAAGCCATCAATGGTGAGATCTCGGTATAGTTTTGTGCAACCATAATGCCGCCAATCACGGTAATGATGTAAGCACCCCAACTTGAAATCGGCATTAAAACACACATAGGCGCCGCCGTTGAGTCCAACAAGTAAGCTAACTTGGCACGAGAAATTTTGTAGTTATCGGTAATCGGTCGACAAATGCTACCAACGGCTAACGAGTTAAAGTAATCATCAATAAAAATGAATACGCCAAGTAAAACCGTTAATACTTTGGCACGCTTGCTGGTTTTCACACGCTTTTCTGCCCATAGGGCAAAACTGCTGGTTGCTCCGGAATAAGTCAGCAAGCTAGTAATAACACCAAGGATCACCAAAAATAATAGAATATTGGTATTCCAGCTATTAATGGCCCCATCAGCCCAAAACAAAGCAAGCACCTTGTCAAACAAATAGCTGGCACTGTGCATTACATTAAAATCGGTAAGTAAAATAGCACCACATAAAATAGCCACACCTAAAGATAAAACAACTTTACGGGTCGCGATCGCCAATGCGACAGCAATTAGGGGTGCAATAAGTGATAAAAAAGAATGAGATAAATCTTGAAGTTCCATAAATACGCTTCTTTTTAGGACACTAAAATAAAAGCTTATGGACTGTGATAAAAATCAGAGAAGCTAATATTGTAGTACTCCACAGTTAAAAACTATGACAGTGTCAGCCCTTTCGAGTCTAACCCCAACCGTTTTGCCTGATAAACAAAACAGCTTCGGCGAAATTACCTTTCCGATTTTATTATTGGCATCACCCAATAAAACCGTACTGATCAAAAACGCACCTCTACGATACGGCGCGCAATATAGCAAAACAAAAAGCGTTTGCGAATAGAAAATTGGGGAGTTTAGTTTCCAGCAAGCATTAGCCTAACCTTACTGGAAACGTTTAACCATTGATTTTTAACCGCATTAATTGGGGTCAGATACAAATAAACGATATTGTATTAAGATGTAATCCTTGCGACTTTCCTTACAACATGGCCTTAATAAGGGCCAAAAATAACGCCAGAAAAACCACAACCATTAAAATCTTACTGTATTTTTGCTGAGTTTGTGGCTCAAGCGGTTTACCGTACTTTTCGCCAAAAATGACCATTAAGGCAACGCCACCAAAAACTACCGCTAATATTATTAATAATGTCATGACACTTTCCTTTTTATTTAGTCATCATCCGAGCCATTGATCATTTCAGACAAGTGCAACAGTTTTTCCATGGCTTTAAAATGTACTGAGCGTCTTGGGTAACTGCCATCGCGCTTTTGTTTACCAGCAGGTTTGTTTAATAACAACTCTAATGCCTCATCAACCGTTGCAACCGCGTAAATGGTAAATTTACCGGCTTGCACGGCTTCAATCACTTCTTTATCGAGCATGATATTGATCATATTGGTTTTAGGTACAATAACGCCTTGTTCACCGGTTAATCCCTTATCACGACAAAGACGGTAAAAGCCTTCAATTTTTTCATTCACCCCACCAATCGACTGCACTTCACCATGCTGGTTAATCGAACCCGTTACCGCTAAAGACTGATTAATCGGTAAATTGGTGATGGATGAAATCAACGCACAAAGCTCGGCCATAGACGCGCTGTCACCATCAATATGACCATACGATTGCTCAATGGCGATATTGGCTGAAATAGATAATGGAAAGCCTTGTCCGTATTTATGACCAAGGTAACCAATTAACAACAATACCCCTTTAGAGTGGATGGCTTTACCAAGCTCTGATTCTCTTTCGATATCCGTGACACCTTGAGCGCCGGCATAAACGGTTGCGGAAACTCGGGCCGGTGTACCAAACACACTGTCGCCAATTTCCAACACCGTCAGACCATTTACCCGCCCTACTTCTTCACCTTCAGTAGAAATAAGAACTTGTCTCTCTTTTATTTCTTCTAGCCAGGTTTCACTTAGTCGACCAGTTCGTCTCGCTTTTGCAGCTAATGCCGATTCCACATGACTATCGAGAATATCGCCCGTGCCGCCTTGTTTTTGCCAAATAAATTTGGCCTCATCAAGCAGGTCATTAATTTGCACAATGTTGGCAGAAAGTTTATGTTGATGCTCCGCTTTTCGTAATGAGTAATAGACTAACAGGCTTACAGCTTTATCACTGACGATTGGATAATCATGTTTCTTGGCATGTTGACGAATAAGCGTCGCATAGGCTTTTAAATTTTGCTCGTTATTTACGACATGACGATCAAAGTCAGCTAATACTCGAAACAGCTCGGTAAACTCCTGATCGTATTCTTGCAAGGTATAATAAATATCAGAGGTGCCCAATAAAATGACTTTTACCTTTAATGGAATTTTTTCAGGTTGCAAGCTTAGTCCACCCGGCGCCAAATCGCTGTACGGGTGTTCGATTTGAATTTCTTGAGTTTTTAAAGCCAGCTTTAACTGCTGCCAAATGCCCGGTTGAGTTAATAGCTTTTCAGCATCAAGCAATAAATAACCGCCATTGGCACGATGTAATGCACCAGGGCGTATTAATCCGTAATTGGTGTATAAAGCTCCCTGCACAGAGGCATAATCAATATTGCCGAATAAACTTTTAAAGGTCGGGTTTTGTTCATATACAACCGGTGCACCTTCGCCAGGTTCGCGGGCAACCATAAGGTTAGGTAAAAATTTCTCAACCAACATTTTACGACACGCTTTATCGTCACGAGCAGCGTCAATGTTTTCATCGACTAAAATATCCAAAACCACTTCGGTGATCGAGGATTTTACCTGTCGTAAATATTTTAACACGCCAAGGTTACTGGCAAATTCAAGTTCTAAGTCTTTTAGTAATGGACGAATACTTTGGTCGGCGGTATCGTATTTAAGTTTACGCAGCGCAACACTAGACTCTCGTTTCCATAGAGGTAATTCGAGCAAACTTTCGGTCAGTAAAGTTTCCAGCTCAGCGAGCAATTGATAGAATGCGGTACGTTTCTCTTCGTCTAAATTAGAAAACTCTTTGTCATTTAATGGTTTGCCATCGACTAAAGGAGAAAAGCTTATCTCCCCCTTCTCTTCATACACCGCCACCTCTTTACTTAACGCAAAGGCCTCTACCTTTTCAATGGCTTCGTCGTATTTGGTGGTAAAAGTACGGTCGATTGCCGCCTTTTGTCTTTGATATCCTGGGTTATCGAAAATTGCCGGAAACAAATCCATTAAATCATCAATTAATGAATTTATTTCTTTATTTAATTGCTTACCTTCACCTGCATTTAGGTACAACTTTTTCGGTGCTTGTGGATCTTCAAAATTATTAATGTAGCACCATTCGTCGGCGGTATTCTGCTCAGCTGCTGAACGGCTTAACATCTGGCTGATTAAGGTTTGTCGCCCCGTGCCAGGCTCGCCTTTAGCAAATACATTAAATCCGGCCGCATTCATTGAAAGACCAAAGTCCAATGCCTCTTTTGCCCGTTCATGACCAATAAATTGCTGTGGCACATCCGCATCGATTTGACTACTTGAAAACAAATGTTCAGGTAATTGTGCACATAGTTGGTCAGCAGGGATGATTAGCGCCTCATGGCTTGTTGCAACAGAGCTTTTAGATTTAGCACTTTTTGTTATTGGGCTTAGAGTCATAGAGTAATTATGGCCTTGTGATTAAAACGGGAAAATGACAAGTTTGAGTTAACTTAAATTGCGGTGTTTTTCAAAATACTCGGCTAGTTTAGCCCTGCTCAGCAAGGCAAGCAAAGTATTTCGATGATTAACCGCAACTTATATAAACCGTCGACTTAATCAAACGCTTTTCGAGTAAACGTTGTACCACCACATTCAGTACATGGCACCACCGTAACGGCATGATAAATATCGACCACATGCTCGCAGTTTTGACACACCAATTGCCCAAAACCAATCACGTCACCCTCTTGATAAATGCCATCATGCTCAAAATCGTCGACTAACTCGCTCCACTCCACTTGTGACTGGTCGGTCATATGCGCCAGATGTTGCCACATCCCTTCTTGTAAAGACGCTAGATACAAGGAGTTTTCGCTGTCTTTAGGGTCTATTTTATATAGGCCCAATAAATCCCGCTTAAAATTATCGACCGATAATTGATATTCATTAACCGACAGTTCTTCGGCCGCCTGAATATACTCTTCGGCTTTTGCCACCCAGTTTTTTATGGAGTTGAGCTCGTCTTCTTTGGCTTTTTGTAACCACAAATAAATTTTGTCAAAAACGTTTTGATAGTTGCTGTTTGGTTTATTCATGACATATCCACTCTATTATTTCTTTTAGTATAGCCAATAGCGTTAAAAGGTGAGTCTGCTATTCATCCACCGACTTTTGTAAAGTAAAAGCACCGCGTATATCCCCTAGCTTAAAACCTCTGGCTTGATCTTTAGGGTAAAGCTGGTCAAGTTTAGCTGCAATAGGCGTTGCAAGAGTCTCACCATGGCAAGCCAAACAAACTTCAGCAGTACCTATGGCTTTCATGTAGCGATATACCGGTTTACCATCCACCATGACGTGCTCGGCATATTCCATTGTGTTTAACGCCTCGCCAGCGGTTTTTCGTTTCTCAAAGTCGGTTAATACTTTTCGTTCCCAGTTATCGGGCTGGTTTTGCTCATTTCGAACTTTTAAAGAGGTTCTTGCTACCTGCCAGTCATGCTGCTTAGCGACTTTTTGTGCAATGGGAGCCGCTTGCAGATGACACACATCAATGGCGGCTTCAAAGCCATCGTTTTTAACACTTGTTTGCAGAGTCGACTTTAAGTTTTTAGCAAAACTTTTTACCACGGTTCGAGCTTGATCAGTTTTATCCGTTACTTGTTTGCTAGCTTCTGTGTGAGCGTAACCGGCCAAAGGCATACAGCAGGCCAGAGTGAGTAACAGTACTTTGCTTGTTTTCATAATTCCTTCCCCTAAAAGATCATGTGCAGCATACGCTAATGTCAATTGCAGGTAAGTTGGTCTACATATAAGAAGAGACTTAACGCAGTTGATACATATTTAATACCACATTTTTAAGATAAAAACCTGATGTATATCGATATTTTTATTGAATAAAAACGATTTTAACGGCCCGTTTGATTGTCAAAAGGCATACAGGGGAAAAGCCACAATGGTTTGAATAACCTTATTTAACAAAAAGATTGGTAAATGAGCGGATTTTTACTTGGTGATAAAATTGGAAATGCGTTATTATTTGCGCCATTATGTTAAATTCTGCCAAGTGTATGCCCTGAGCAGGGCCACACTTCCAACGATTGAGAACCTCTTTAATGGAATCCATTTATAATCCGCAATCTATTGAACAAAAAATTCAACAGAGCTGGGCTGAAAACAAAACGTTTGCAGCGAAAGAAAAGCCAGGCCAAGAAAAATTTTACTGCCTGTCTATGTTCCCATACCCAAGTGGTCGCTTGCACATGGGTCACGTTCGTAACTACACCTTAGGTGACGTGATCAGTCGTTACCAACGCTTGCAAGGCAAAAACGTTATGCAACCTATGGGTTGGGATGCGTTTGGTCTGCCTGCAGAAAACGCGGCGATCAAAAACAAAACAGCACCAGGTAAATGGACTTACGAAAACATTGACTACATGCGCAATCAATTACAATCACTAGGTTTCGCCTACGATTGGGATCGTGAATTAGCAACATGTAAACCAGAATACTACCGTTGGGAGCAATGGTTCTTCACTAAGCTATTCGAAAAAGGTTTGGTATATAAAAAGAACGCCACGGTAAACTGGGATCCGGTTGATCACACGGTTCTTGCTAACGAGCAAGTAATCGATGGCCGAGGTTGGCGTTCAGGCGCGAAAGTTGAGCGCAAAGAAATTCCACAGTGGTTTATTAAAATCACCGACTACGCCGAAGAGTTATTAAACGACTTAGATCAGCTTGAAGGCTGGCCTGAACAAGTTAAGACCATGCAACGTAACTGGATTGGTCGTTCTGAAGGCGTCGAGATGACGTTTAACGTTGCAGACTCGGATGAAAGTTTCGATATCTACACCACACGTCCAGACACTTTAATGGGTGTAACTTATGTTGCCTTAGCGGCACAACACCCTCTTGCGTTAAAAGCCGCCGAAAACAATGCCGAATTAGCCGAATTCATTGCTAGCTGTAAAAACAACAAAGTTGCCGAAGCCGACATGGCAACCATGGAAAAGCTTGGTGTTGATACTGGCCTTAAAGCGGTTCACCCGGTTACTGGTGAATTAGTTCCGGTTTGGGCTGCTAACTTTGTATTAATGGATTACGGTTCAGGTGCGGTAATGTCTGTTCCTGGCCATGACCAACGTGATTACGAATTTGCAACCAAATACGGTTTAAATATCAAACAAGTGATCACTGCAGAAGAAGGTGGTGACATCGCTACTGCGGCAATCACCGAAAAAGGTACATTGGTAAATTCCGGTCAATTTGATGGTTTATCATCAGATGACGCATTCCAAGCCATTGCTAAATTCCTTGAAGAGGCTGGCAAAGGTAAAATTACCGTGAACTACCGTTTACGTGACTGGGGTGTTTCCCGTCAGCGTTACTGGGGTACACCTATCCCAATGATGACAACTGCCGATGGCGAATCGGTACCTGTACCAGAAGACAGACTGCCGGTTGTTTTACCAGAAGATGTGGTAATGGATGGCGTAACGTCACCAATCAAAGCCGATCCAGAGTGGGCAAAAACCACTTACAATGGCAAGGAAGCATTCCATGAAACTGACACGTTCGACACGTTCATGGAATCATCTTGGTACTACGCTCGTTACTGTAGCCCTGATCACGCTGAAGGTATGCTAGATCCTGAAAAAGCCAATTACTGGTTACCGGTTGATCAATATGTTGGTGGTATTGAGCATGCTATCTTGCATTTATTGTACTCGCGTTTCTTCCACAAATTACTACGTGACGTTGGTTTGGTAGACTCGGATGAGCCATTTAAGAGCTTATTGTGTCAAGGTATGGTATTAGCTGATACTTACTACCGTGAAGAAAGCAACGGCGCACAAACGTGGATTTCACCAAGTGACGTAGAAGTAGAACGTGACGAGAAAGGCGCGGTTACCTCTGCGGTTTCAAAACTTGACGGCCAACCGGTATTGTCTGCGGGTATGAGCAAAATGTCGAAGTCGAAAAACAACGGTATTGACCCACAAGAGGTGATTAACCAATTTGGTGCTGATACGGTTCGTTTATTCATTATGTTTACCTCACCACCAGAGCAAACGCTTGAATGGTCTGACTCAGGCGTTGAAGGTGCACACCGTTTCCTTAAACGTGTTTGGAAGTTAGCATACGACTTTACTCAAGCGGGTGAAGCAAAAGACATCAACGACGTAACCTTAGAGTCTGCACACAAGAATTTGCGTCGTGAACTACACAAAACCATCGCTAAAGTAAGTGATGATATTGGTCGTCGTAACACATTCAATACAGCAATTGCTGCCATTATGGAGCTGATGAACACCCTTGCTAAAGCAAAACTAGATTCAGAAGCAGACAAAGCCGTAATGAAAGAAGCGGTTAAAGCCATTGTGCTAATGCTTACCCCAATCACCCCACACTTAGGCCATGAATTATGGAATATCGTGGGTGAAGGAATGGACGTTGAAGAAGCGGCATGGCCTGTTGTGGACGAATCAGCGCTTGTTGAAGATGAGAAGCTGGTGATTGTTCAAGTGAACGGTAAACTGCGTTCAAAAATCACCGTTTCTGCATCCGCTTCACAAGAAGATGTTGAAAAAGTTGCATTAGTTGAAGAAAATGTAGTTAAATTTACAGAAGGCAAAACGGTACGTAAGGTAATTTACGTTCCGGGTAAACTTCTAAATATTGTGGCGAATTAATGACAAACCTTGGTGATTTAACAAAAATCAATGATTTAACAAAATACATCGTAAGTGCATTGCTAGCAGTATCCCTGCTAGCAGGTTGCGGTTTTAAACTTCGTGGCGACTATCTGTTACCAGAAAATCTCACCACGCTGTATGTGTCTTCAGATGACGTACATGGCGAGTTAACCCGGCTCTTAAAACTGCATTTAACCAATAACGAAGTAAATGTTGCTAAATCACCAGGGGCGAATATTCCTGAACTGCATGTCTTAAAGGATAATCTCGACAGACGAACCTTATCCTTATTTGAAAATGGTCAAGTAGCCGAATACGAATTAACCTACACAGTAAATTACGAAGTGCGTTTTACCATCGATGATGTTGAACGCTTTAGCTTCGATTTAAACCGCAACTATCAGGACAACCCCGATAGAGCGTTGGCAAAGTCACGCGAATTGATTTTGCTGCGCACCGAAATGCGCGAAGAAGCAGCCAACCAAATACTGCGGAATCTAGCGAGTATTCAACGCTAAATGCGCATTTATCACAGCCAATTACAAAAACAATTAGCCAAACCGCTATTACCGGTTTGGCTTATTTTTGGTGATGAGCCGTGGCAAAAAAACAACGCCTTAGACACCATCAAGCAACTTGCTCAACAACAGGGTTATGAAGAGCTTATTCGCTTCACCCTCGATGATCGCTTTGATTGGAATGAGGTGTACCAAGAATATCAATCTTTAAGCCTATTCAGTGCCCTGCGTATCATTGAAGTCGATCTTGGTAGCAGCAAGTTGGATGCCAAAGGCATTCAAATCCTGACCGAAATAAGCGAGTTTATTCAGCAGCAAGGGCAAAGCGATGTATTGTTGATTTTGCACGGTGCTAAGCTAGATGCAAGCACACCTCGCAAGAAGTGGTTTAAAGCCTTAGAAAGCATTGGCTGTTACATTCCACTGTATGAGCTTGAAGGCAAAGGCCTGTCGATTTGGTTAAACCAACAATGCCAACAGCTCGGTTTAAAACTCGATGCTCAGGCGCAAAACCTGCTCATTGATTTTTTTGCCGGTAATACCCCTACCCTGCAACAGGAATTGCAAAAAATATCGATACTCTTCGGTCAGCAATTTATCCGCGCAGAGGACATTGAACAGTTACTGATTAAGCAAGCCAAGTTTACCCCATTTCAGTTAATTGATGCCCTATTAGCCGGTGACTTAAGTCAGTGCATGAACATGCTTACCCAGCTAAAACACGAAGGCACCGCCAGTGGTCAATTAATTTGGGTATTACATAAAGAAATAAAGCAACTTGAAGCCATGCAAAAACAATTGCAACAAGGCGCATTAATAAACGATGTGTATAAAGAGTATAAAGTGTGGGAGAAGAAAAAGCCCCTTTATCAAAAAGCACTCCAAGGCATGTCGCTAGCCAATATTAAACAGGCAAAGCAACGTTTGGCGAAAACCGATTTGATCAGCAAAACCAGCAGCGATTTTGATGATTATATTTTACTCGCCGATGTCTGCATGACCCTTTATTACGGGCAAGTCACCCGTAATTTGGCCTTAGATTACGAGTATCACACTTAATTTTGATATTCGATTTGATAAAAACGAATAAAAAAGCAGCGCATATGCCAACTAAACACACCATAGGAATTCTCGGCGGCACGTTTGACCCCATACACTTAGGGCACATAACCCCAACCTTGCACTTAGCCAAAACACTGCAGCTTGATACGGTCTATTTGATGCCGGCAAACATTCCGCCGCACAAGCCTCAGCCGCAAGCATCATCGGTTCAGCGTGTTGAAATGGCAAAGCTTATCTGCAAAGAACAACCGATATTCGTGCTTGATGACCGAGAGCTTCACCGCACCAGAAAATCCTATTCAATCGATTCGATTAAAGAATTAAAAGCTGAAAATCCAGATACCACCCTATGCTTTTTTATCGGCACGGACTCTCTACTGACACTGTCTAGCTGGTATTTGATAGATGAAATATTGGCTTTATGTCACTTTGTGGTAAGCACCCGTCCAGGTTACGTAACACCACCGCTAGAGAAAATGAATAAAGGCTTTTATTCTGGCAGAATAACCAAAAATATTGAAGATATTCGGCGCTTTGAGCATGGAAAAATATTGCTTATTGATACCCCGCAAGTGGATATTTCATCTACTGAGATTAGGCAACGGCTAAAACATAATGAGAGTTGCCAACAGGTACTTTCTGGAGATGTTGCTCAATATATAAAAAAACAAGGGTTATATAATTAGAGATTCCGCGTTAGAATAGCAATTATTAACAGTCGGTTTACGGCAAATGTTGTAAACTTAGGCAAAATCCCCTCTTTACAAAGGAAAAAATCTTGCAACCTGATCAATTAGTTCAATTCGTACAAACCCAATTAGAAGATATTAAAGCACGTGACATCGTTACCTTAAGCGTTGGCGAAAAAGCGAGCTTTACCGATTATATGGTAATTTGTTCTGGTAACTCGTCACGTCACGTACGTTCGATTGCCGAGCACATTAACAAAGAAAGTAAAGCCAGAGAATTGGATATTCTGGGTATTGAAGGTACGGATGTTGGCGAATGGGCACTGATTGACTTAGGTGATGTGGTTGTTCACGTGATGACCGATGATACCCGAGATTTATACCAGCTTGAAAAGTTATGGGCTGAAGAAGACTAGTAGCAAAGACCGACTTTAAAGGGCTGTTTTTAATATCGCGATTAAGGTCTCGATTAAAAACCGCTTTTAAAGAAGATTTTAAAGAATTAGCTAAAAAGAGTTTGTTATGCGCTTAACGCTTGTTGCCGTTGGCAATAAAATGCCAGCCTGGGTTGCCGAAGGCTTCGCGGAATATTCACGTCGATTTCCGCGCGATCTTAGCTTTGATTTAATCGAGATAAGCCCGGGTAAACGCGGCAAAAATGCCGATATCCCTCGCATTCTTGAAAAAGAAGGCGAACAAATGCTTGCCGCGGTGCCAAAAGGCAACCGCATTGTCACCCTTGAAGTGCTAGGCAAACCATGGACTTCACCGCAATTAGCAACGCAACTCGAGCGCTGGCAACATGATGGCCGAGATGTATCCTTACTCGTTGGTGGTCCAGAAGGGTTGGCGCCGGCATGCATTCAAGCCTCCGAGCAAAAATGGTCTTTATCGCCACTTACCCTGCCTCATCCTATGGTTCGCGTTATTGTTGCAGAAAGCTTATACCGTGCCTGGAGCATAAATAACAACCACCCATATCACCGGGAGTAACACAAGGTGGTAAAAAAACGCGTTTCCATTCGCAACCACAGCGCCGAAGCAAATTTGTTTGCACGACGAACCTTTATCACCTTTATTGGTGTTGTGGTTATGATATTGATTTTATTCAATAACATTTATGAGTTAGAAGTTAACTCATTTGAAAAATACACTACGCGTTCAAATAAAAACCGAATCAAAGTCTTACCTGTTGTCCCAAATCGTGGTCTAATTTATGACCGAAACGGGGTTTTGCTTGCCGAAAACAAACCGGTTTACTCGCTGGCCATTATTCCAGAGCAAGTCGACAACATCGAAGAAACTCTGCAAGAACTAGGCGAAATCATTGCCATCAGAGATGAGCAAAAGCAGGAATTTTTAAAAGACATGCGCGGCACTCGCCGTTTTAAGCCGATTGAATTAATTTCAAGATTAAGCGATCAACAAGTGGCTAAAATTTCGGTGAGTCTACATAAATTCCCAGGGGTAACCATTGATGCCCGCTTAAAACGTTATTACCCATTTGGTGATTTAACCACCCACTCACTTGGTTATGTGGCCAAAATCAATCGCAACGACCTGATTAAAATCGATCAGGAAGGCAAAAGCGAAAACTATAAAGCCACCCGTGATATTGGCAAACTTGGGCTTGAAAAGTATTACGAAGATTTATTGCATGGCACCATAGGACATCAGGAAGTAGAGGTAAATAACCAAGGGCGTATTCTACGGACTTTAAGTTATACACCACCCGTACCGGGTAAAGACATCACCCTGACCCTAGATATCGAATTGCAAATGATAGCCAAGCGAGCCTTAGTTGGTCGACGAGGCGCAGTTGTGGCCATCGATCCACGCGATGGTGGCGTATTGGCGCTATATTCAAACCCAAGCTACGATGGCAACTTATTTGTGCATGGTATTTCATCAAAGAATTACAAGAAGCTGCAAAATAAGAACCGTCCGTTAATTAACCGTGCTACCAAAGGCACTTACCCGCCAGCATCAACCATTAAGCCATTGCTTGGCTTGGCTGGCCTTGATGCCAACGTTACCACCCCAGAAGCCAAGCTTTGGGATCCGGGATTCTTTAAATTAAAAGATGGCAAACGTAAATACCGTGACCATTTAAAATGGGGTCATGGCTGGGTTCGCCTTGAAGAAGCGATAATGCGATCGTGTAACACCTATTTTTATGATTTAGCGTATAAGGTAGGTATCGATAATATCTCCGAAAAAATGGCCGGTTTTGGTTTTGGTGAAAGTACCGGTATCGATATTCACGAAGAAAGTTCTGGTGTATTACCAAGTCGAGGGTGGAAACGTGCCCGGTATAACCAACCTTGGTACCATGGCGATACCGTAAACATTGGTATTGGACAGGGCTTCTGGACCGTTACCCCGCTGCAACTGGCTCAGGCAACCTCCATATTGGTCAATAAAGGTACGGTATTTGAACCGCACTTTTTATACGCTACTCATGAACAAAAATCAGATGATTTATTGGCCGAAGTGAGCAATGAAGAAGATAACGTACAAGATAATCAACCTTATACCCTAGTCCCTTATGAAGTGAATGAAAAACCGCCATTGCAGCTCAAAAACAGCAAGCATTGGGATACCATTTTAAAAGCCATGCACCGAACAGTTAAGCACCCTTCAGGCACAGGTTTTGGCGCATTTAAAGGCAGCTCTTATGATGCGGCGGGTAAATCGGGTACTGGTGAAGTTGTCGGTCGTGCCCAAGATACAGATTATGACGCGACCAAGATATCTGAAAGCAACCGTGATAACGCCATGTTTATTGCCTTTGCGCCGTTTGAAAACCCAGAGATAGTGGTTGCGGTTGCCATTGAAAACGTTGCCGTTGGTGGTGGTGGTTCAAATGCTGGACCGGTTGCCCGACAAATTATGGATCAGTACTTTGCGAACAAAACCTACCTTAGCAAAAAACAACCACTCATTAAGAAATCACAGTAGACCGTTATGAACATGCGATATACAGGAAAAGACCAGGCTAAGAAAAGAACATTGCTGGAAATACTGCATATAGACTGGCCATTGCTATTGTCCTTGTTGCTGTTAATGACGGTTGGCCTGTTTGTTATTTACAGTGCCGGTGGCCAAGATATGGCTCTGGTAACCAGGCAAGTAGTCCGTCTGGGCATCGGCCTGGCCGTCATGTTTGTGGTGGCGCAAATTCCGCCCAGCTTTTATCAACGCTGGGCGGTCATTGTCTTTTTAATCGGCTTATTAATGCTGCTGGCTGTTTTGCTGTTTGGCCATGTTGGCAAAGGCGCTCAGCGCTGGCTTGATCTTGGTTTTATGAAATTTCAACCATCTGAAATCATGAAACTGTTTATGCCGATGACCATTGCCTGGTATATCTCGCAATACGATCTGCCCAGTAAAACCAAACACGTGATCATTGCTTTTGCTATCGTTATGCTACCAACCTTGATGATTGCCAAGCAACCGGATCTGGGGACATCTTTACTGATTGCCAGCTCGGGTATTTTTGTCTTGTTTTTATCCGGTGCAAGTTGGCGACTCATTGGTATTTCATTTGGTATGGTATCGGCGTTCCTGCCCATACTCTGGATGTTTCTGATGCGTGATTATCAAAAACAACGCGTTTTGACTTTTTTGAATCCGGAAGAAGACCCCTTAGGCACTGGCTACCATATTATTCAATCAAAAATTGCCATTGGCTCTGGTGGAGTTAATGGCAAAGGCTGGTTGCAAGGTACCCAGTCACAATTAGAGTTTTTGCCCGAGCGCCACACCGACTTTATATTTGCCGTTTTCTCAGAAGAGTTTGGCTTAATGGGAGTGCTGGGCTTATTGCTGATTTATTTACTTATTGTGATGCGCGGTTTATGGATTGCGGTTAAAGCACAAGATGCCTTTACCAAACTATTGGCGGGCAGTTTAACCCTAACCTTCTTTGTTTATGTCTTTGTAAACATTGGCATGGTGTCCGGCTTATTACCTGTGGTTGGGGTACCGTTACCCTTGGTGAGTTATGGTGGCACCTCCATGGTAACCCTGATGGCCAGTTTTGGGGTATTGATGGCCATAAGTACGCACAGGCGGTTATTGACGTAGAAGCGATAGCGGTTAATGCGGTTAATGCGGTTAGACAATACCTTACCGCCTTATTGGCTTATCGCATTAAAGGGGATTGAGAATCTGTTCAATCCCCTATAAACTGAAAAGCACATCTATAATTATTAATATAATAAAGTCTGTACTGTGCGCATTATTAAACTCTTCTGTATTTTCTCTTTGTTAAGCATACTGGCCGCCTGTAGCAGCAATTCGCGTTACTCGCAAAAACACGACAGCATTCCTGAACGCCTGCCGCAAAGCCATGAACTCAAAGAGCCAACGCCAAGGGTTGAACCACCAAGTCGTGGTGGTAATAAGCCTTATCAAGTTTTTGGTAAACACTACACCGTACTAAAAAGTGCAGAAAACTATGTCGCAACAGGTACTGCGTCTTGGTATGGCAATAAATTTCACGGCCATTTAACCTCCAATGGTGAAACTTACGATATGTACGCCTTTAGTGCGGCCCACAAGTCGTTGCCCCTACCAACGTACCTGCAAGTGACCAACCTTGCTAATCAAAAGAAAGTCATTGTACGGGTAAATGATCGAGGCCCATTCCATGGCGATAGGTTGATTGATTTATCTTACAGTGCAGCCTACAAATTAGGCTACCTTAACCAAGGTACCGCCAAAGTGAAAATTGAAGCCATTACAGCCAGCAACATTGCTCGATTTACTCAAAACAACAACCCATCTGAATTAGTGGCCCAAAAAGCAGCCGTAAACAAGCCCGCTGTGGTGGCAAAAAAAGCCAGTAAGCCTCAAATACTTGCAGCCCATAACAGCAAATACATACATGTCTTAGTAACCCGCGATAAACGACTTGCAGACAATACCGCTAAAGCGCTGAAATTTTTAATGCAAATTCCGGTTAATTTAACCGAAAAAAATGAACTTTTCAGAGTCCAATTAGGACCAATAGAAGATGCGGCGCAAGCAAAGCAGCATTTAGCTAGTTTGCAAAGTCAGGGTTATCCAGAAGCTTACCCAATGAGGACCCTAAAATAGTTTAAAAAAGCCTTATAATGGCCGAAAATGCTGATATAATAGCCAACAATTTTTTTGCTCTCAATAACATCAAATGATTACAATAACGTGTTATTGCTGTTAAATAGATTTAATAAGATTTTACACAGGAACATAATGACCAAATTCGCCAGTAAATTTACCGTTTTCGCTTCAGGTTTGTTGCTTGCAACAAGCTCAGTTGTAGCGACGGCCGCAAACATTATCCCTTCAGCACCTAAAATTAACGCTGAAGGTTTTATCCTGCTTGACCACACAACCGGTCACGTAATTGCACAAGGTAATGCCGATGTGCAACTTGAGCCAGCCTCATTAACCAAAATGATGACCAGTTACATCATTGGTAAAGAAATTGAAACTGGCAACATCAGCCTAGACGACAAAGTATTAATCAGTGAAAACGCTTGGGCAAAAAAATTCCCAGACTCATCAAAAATGTTCATTGAAGTGGGTACTGAAGTACCTGTAGAGCTTCTAAACCAAGGTATTATTGTTGCTTCAGGTAACGATGCTTGTGTTGCAATGGCTGAACACATTGCCGGTAGTGAGAGCGCTTTTGCGGACTTAATGAACGCGCATGCTGAACAACTTGGCATGTTAGGCAGTAACTTTCAAAACTCACATGGTTTACACGGTACTGAGCATTACACCACACCACGAGATATGGCGACACTTGCTAGCGCATTAATCACAGATGTGCCAAACGAATATGCCGTTTACAAGCAAAAACATTTCACTTACAACAACATCAAGCAATACAACCGTAACAGCCTGTTATGGGATAAAAGCATGAATGTTGACGGCTTAAAAACCGGTCATCACTCAAAAGCAGGCTACAACTTAGTGACCAGTGCTACGAAAGGTGGCATGCGTTTAGTTACCGTTGTTATGGGTGCGAAAAGTCAACAAGCACGTAAGATTGAAAGTAAGAAATTGCTTAACTACGGTTTCCGTTTCTTTGAAACAATCACCCCTTACAAAGCCGGAGAGAGTTTTGCCACCAACCGCGTATGGATGGGTGACATTAAAAACGTTGATTTAGGTATTTTAAACGATACAGCAATCACCATTCCTCGTGGCCAACGCAAAAACCTTGAAGCTAACTTCAAGCTTGACCGTCAATTAAAAGCACCATTAGCAAAAGGTGAAGTTGTTGGTAAAGTATTCTTGGAATTAGATGGTGAAGCCCTTGCTGAATACCCGTTAGTTACCTTGCAAGAAGTTAACGAAGGCAGCATGTTTAGCCGATTAGTTGATTACATGAAGTTGCAATTTTTATAATTTATAAATGAGCCAAATCGTTTATTTAAATGGTGACCTAGTCGCCAGAGAACACGCAAAAATCTCGGTCCTAGACCGAGGTTTTTTGTTTGCTGACGGTGTGTATGAAGTGATACCAGTATACAACTCGGTGCCTTTTCGCCTGCAAGAGCACCTTGACCGTCTACAGTCCAGTTTGTCACAACTGGGCATCGCCAACCCGCATTCCAATATTGAGTGGAAAAATATTATCCGCACAGTGATAGAGCGTAACGGTGGCGGCAACATATCTTTATATATGCACATCACCCGTGGCGTCAGCTCAATTCGAGATCACTTGATTGATGACGAATCAGCCTGCACCGTGGTATTGATGTGTAATCCACTTAACGTCAGCCAACAACCTATCAAATGCAGTACGGCAACGTTGATGAGCGATATTCGTTGGCAACATTGCGATATTAAGTCGGTGGCTTTACTCGGCAATATTTTGCTTAGAAACGAGGCTGAACAACGCGGCCACGACGAAGCCATTTTGCACCGAGATGAAACCATCACTGAAGGGTCGAGCACCAACGTATTTATGGTGAAACATCGGGAAATTTACACCCCAAGACAAAATAACTTTATTTTAGGCGGCATAACCCGTGACGTTATTATTGAACTTGCCGAGCATACTGGTTTAAAAGTCCATCAACAGGACATAAGCATAAAAAATCTGCTTAACGCCGACGAAGTATGGATTTCAAGTTCTACCCGCGAAATTTCGCCAGTAACCCGTATTGATGATAAAATCATTGCTAACGGTGAGATTGGCCCAGTAGCGAAAGTGCTACATAAAGAATTCCAGTCCTTTAAAAAACAGCTGTGTCGTTAATACTTAAACTATATAGTACTTAACATAGACAGCGTTCAATTGAGTAAAAACATTATGATGAAAACCAAATTCAATGAGTTACTTGAATTTCCAACCGTACTTAACTTTAAAGTTATGGGCGTAGCCTGTGATGAATTACCTGACTTAGTGGTAGCTGTATTGCAAAAAGACACGCCAGGTGATTATGTAACAAGCATTAAACCAAGCAGCAAAGGCAATTATCACTCGGTTGCGGTAAAGGTGAGAGTAACGAGTCAAGAACATATTGAGAAGCTTTACAAAGAGTTATCGGCAATCGAAGAAGTTCGCTACGTTTTATAAACGAAAAGCGTCGATAAAACTTGCCCGTGGCGAGTAACTAAAATGTGTTGCAGTGTAGATCTTTGTTACCTTTTGGCTATATAATGCCGAAAAAATAGAGCATAAATGGTACACACGTTGACACAGCCGTTAGTTATTCGCCAGTTAGGCACCATGGATTATGAGAAAGTTTGGCATGCCATGCAAAACTTTACTGATAACCGAGATGATCAAACCACTGATGAATTATGGCTGGTTGAACATCCTCCTGTTTTTACCCAAGGTCAAGCGGGTAAAGAAGAGCATTTATTAATGCCTGGCGATATTCCCGTGGTTAAAGTCGACCGCGGCGGACAAGTAACCTACCATGGCCCCGGCCAACAAGTACTCTATTTTATGATTAACCTAAGACGCCGAAAAATTGGCGTTAGGCAGTTAGTCACCTTAATCGAAACAAGCATCGTAGATATGCTTGCCAAGCATCAAATTAATGCGGCTGCCAAACCCGACGCCCCTGGTGTGTATGTGGATGGCAAGAAAATCGCCTCTTTAGGATTACGTGTTCGCAAAGGGTGTTCTTTTCATGGGCTGGCATTGAATGTCGATATGGACATGGAACCATTTTTACGCATCAACCCTTGTGGTTATGCAGGCTTAGAAATGATCCAAACCATAGACCTTGATGGCCCATCAACGGTTGCACAAGCAGGCGAAGGGCTTATCAAAGAGCTTGTAACATTATTGGACGCTGAACAAATCAGCCATCAGACAGGTTTATACGAGTAATGACAGAAGTAACTGAAAAAGCAAAATCAACACGCGTTGCCCCAGGAACGAAAATGCGCGATGCAGATAAAATGCAGCACATCCCTATTCAAGTGGTGACATCAGAGCGTGAAACGATGTTACGCAAACCTAGCTGGTTAAAAATTAAGTTACCAAGAACAACGGAAAACATTGACGCGGTAAAAGCGGGACTGCGCAAGCATAAGCTGCATTCAGTATGTGAAGAAGCATCATGCCCTAACTTGGCTGAGTGTTTTAACCACGGCACCGCGACGTTTATGATTTTGGGCGATATTTGTACACGCCGTTGTCCTTTCTGTGATGTTGGCCACGGTCGTCCTTTAGCTCCCGATGCACAAGAGCCAGAAAAACTCGCTATGACGTTAAAAGACATGAAGCTTAAATACGTGGTAATTACATCGGTAGACCGTGATGACTTACGTGATGGCGGTGCTCAGCAATTTGCCGATTGTATTTCACAAATTGGCGAACATGCCCCGCACACCAAAGTAGAAATTTTGGTACCGGATTTCCGAGGTCGTATGGACCGTGCATTAGAAATTTTAAATGCTCATCCACCACACGTATTTAACCACAATATGGAAACGGCACCGCGTCTATACAAAAAAGCGCGTCCAGGTGCCAACTATCAGTGGTCATTAGATTTATTGAAAAAATTTGGCGAAGCAAACCCGAATGTACCAACCAAGTCTGGTTTAATGGTGGGTTTAGGTGAAACCAACGAAGAAATTTTAGAAGTGATGCGTGACCTTCGTGCACATGGCGTAACCATGTTAACCATTGGTCAGTACTTACAACCAAGTAAGCACCATTTACCGGTAGAACGTTACGTACACCCGGACGATTTTGATATGTTTAAAGAAGAAGCCTTAAAAATGGGCTTTGAACATGCCGCTTGTGGTCCGTTAGTACGAAGCTCTTACCATGCCGATAAGCAAGCAATGGGTGAAGAAGTAAAATAAAGTTTAACGCCTATTGCGAATACTAAAAAACAGCACATTTTCATGTGCTGTTTTTGTATCTGCAACGTTTTACATTTACTTAGTCAGAGTAAAACGCCCCAGAGGAAATATGCTTCCCCATGAGCAACCTCTGCATTAGGAAATTTATTATTAGAGGGAACTCTTGCGAGCTTCTGATAAGAAATATCCGGGACCTACTTTCGCGTGCATTGGGTTTATTCGTCATTCGCATTCTATTCGTTAAATATTGCGAACTACATCCCAATCTCTACCCCCATAATCGCATCGTCTTTATATTGTGGTTTACACAAGTACAAACGCTTGCTTGCAATACCCTGTTCAATCAAAAATGATTTCAAATAATGACCTCGTGCTTGCGCTAGCGTGTTTAATGCCTCATCTATGCTTGGTAGAGGCTCTGTATCGCCTTTATCTTCATTCGATGGTGTTTCAGCCACCTGAGTTGCTGACAAAGCAGTTTGCTCAACCTGCTGCGCCCTGCTTAATTCTAACGCCGTTTTATCTTCAGCATTACTGAAGCCACATAAGTTTACTGACAAGTCTTCCTTATCAAGCAATAAGAGTGCTAACTTTTGCGGGTACTCTGATTGTTCGGCAACCGGAACACTCGAATTCACGGCAAATAACAAAGGTTGGAAATGAATGCTATTAACCTGATCAACCACCAACTCTGAGGCCATTAAAATGGCTCCGAATGGTTGCAGTGAATACTTTAGCAAGCTCAATGAGCTTTTTTGTACGACCTTGCCTAACGAGGTACGGATCACATCCCCTAACCCGACTTCAGTATTATTTAAGTCACTCTTTATAGGAACATCGAGTTCAATTTTGCCATCTGAATCTTCCAGTAAACCAATCGCCATACCAATAGGCAAACCACTGGCATGTTCTGCATTTTGCTCATGCGACTCAATTTCTTTAAACTTTAGTTTGCGCACCACCAGATTATTTTTCATATCCATCTGATTGTCTTTCAAACCCAGTGTAAACTGATGATCCATTTGACCATTTTGTAATTGATAACCAATAACCGGCTCAGCAAAAGGCGACAATTTTACCAATGACATCGCATCTAAATGGCCTTTTACATTTAACTCGAGTGGACTCGCAAAAAATTTACCATCCCCTTCAATATCAATCAGTGAAAACTCATCGGGTTTAACTTTAAAAACAAAGTTACTGCGATTTGTCTCGTCGCCAACTTTAATATTCGTTACTTGCAGGGCTTCAATATCATAATGGCGGTCAATGGTATTTTCACCAAAGTCCTTGGCTAAAATGATCTCGCTCCCCTGCTGTACAGAGAATTCTTCAATACTTATTAACATGGGTGTGGATTGCTGTGCGACCGGCTCATTTATTGAGTGTTCGTCTTGTAACGACTCTGGGGAAGTGTCACTTTCTGCTAACTGAGGATCTTCACTTTCTGCTAACTGAGGATCTTCACTTTGCGCCCCAGCAGAGGATTTCGTCAACTGGGCTACGGTATTTTGAACTTGCTCAAACCCCAATAACTGATATTCGTTCCCTAAGTGAATGGTGTCGATAAGTTTCGTAATATGGATTTTCTTAATATCAAGATTGGCCGCTGATGTGTCATTTGCATTGATAAAATCAACTTGTTCCACATTTAAAGCATCAAAGAGTAACACGCCTTTAGGTTGTTCGTCGGTATGATTAAACGACACCTTAGATAATACAATCTGTTCTATTTGAGCAATTAATTGCTCGTTTAGTTGTGTATTGGATATGTCTAATCGTTGAGTGGCAAATAACACATAGTCTTGCACAGCATCCTTTACCAGCACATTATCCATGCCCGTATTTAACTGTACGTTAATTTGATTGTTATTATCGACTGACTTAACGTCACCGAGCAAATCTAGGCTCCAACGTTCAATCGAATTAACTAATGGTTGATACCCTAGATTAAGTTTATCCAAGATAAGCACAGTGTTTATATTGGCGTCATATTGCCCTTCGGTATTTTTGTGCCTTTGCAGCTTGGAGCCTTCTGCAATGGTTAACTTTTCCAAAGCCAAATCAAAACTGCCTTGCTGAGTAACGGTAAGCTCATTGATGGCACCATTAAGTGTTACATCAACAATGGGTTGGGCATCAATCAGCGCCACATCACCTTTGATGCTCAGCTGCAGGGCATCCACGGCGTTTGTAAATGGCGCAAAGGTTGATTTGAACTGTTCTACTCCGACTTGTAAGTCGATATTTGCACTTACTGAACCATCCGCAGATTTGTTACCCGAAAAGTTAATATCGGTACTAAATAGTGCCGACTCAAGGCGTAAATCATCGCCGATTAAGTTTTGATAATCAGTTAGATCGAGTTTATCTACGTTGATTTGACCGCTAAGATGCGGCTGCTCATCAAACAACTGTGCGGTTAAATTAACCTTTACTGGGGCTTCATCAACGAGTGCATCCACCAACAGTGTGGTTTGTTGGTTTTGCCATGTGGTGGCTTTATTAAGGAATAATTGTTTAACAAACACTTTGCCCTGATAAACCGGTACATCAATTTCGACATTAATGTTGGTTAACTTAATGGACTCAGCATCAATTTTTGGTAACGCAACGCCGGCTTCTTTGGGCTTTTCTGTCGTTTCTTCTGGTTTTTCTCCAGCACCAATAGGAAGGACAACCTCCAAATCACCGTTACTGTCTTGCTGCACTCTTAGAAAAGTATCTTTTAACTCAATTTGCTCAATAGTGACCCCACCAGAAAACAGACCTCGCCAATTGTACTCAAAATTTAACTGACCAAGGTTTAGTTTTTGCTCGTGTTGATCAACAATCTCAAGATGTTCAACTGAAGCCGTACCTGAAAACAAGTTGATATCGACATTATCTATGCTTACCTGATCAAGCCCCTGCTTTTGCAGGCTCGACTTAATCGCATACTGAGCGGCATTGGGTAAAAAGGTTAGGATCAAAATAATAATACAGGCTGTGATCCACTTGCCTTTATGGTTAGAGAAAATAGGCGGCATAATTCAATAGAAAGTTATTTTTGATTGGTATTAACCACTATAAAACATTTCCGTGACGATTCCACAATATTTACGTATAAAAAAAGAGCCGCAATTACGACTCTATATTTTTAATGGTTGATTAAAGAATTACTCAATCACTGGGGTAGGACAATTGACGTCGCCGTTTTGGGCAATGTGTCTAAGATAATGATCCATAATGGTAATTGCCATCATTGCCTCGGCAATAGGTACCGCTCGAATACCGACACACGGGTCATGACGACCGCGGGTAATAATCTCGGCAGGCTCGCCATCGACATTAATGGTTTTGCCGCTGATACCAATGCTTGAGGTTGGTTTTAAGGCGATGTTGGCAACAATTTCTTGCCCCGAAGAAATACCACCTAATACCCCACCAGCAGAATTTGACAAGAAACCATCGGGCGTCATTTCATCACGGTGCTCGGATCCCTTTTGATTAACGACGGCAAAGCCGTCGCCAATTTCAATGCCTTTAACAGCATTAATGCTCATTAATGAGTGGGCAATTTCCGCATCTAATCGATCAAATACTGGCTCACCAAGACCTACAGGAACATTTTTAGCAAACACTTTAACCGCGGCACCAATCGAATCTTTTTCTTTAAGGATGCTTTTAATTAAGTCTTCCAAAGCAGGAACTTTGCTGGCATCAGGGAAGAAAAATGGATTTTGCTCTACTTGCTGCCAATCATAGGTTTCAGCATAAATATCGCCAATTTGGCTAACACAGGCATTAATTTCAACCCCAAGCTTTTGCTTCAGGTATTTTTTAGCAATCGCGCCAGCGGCAACACGCATGGCCGTTTCACGTGCAGATGATCTGCCGCCACCACGGTAATCACGAATACCGTGTTTTTGCCAGTACGTGTAGTCAGCATGACCAGGGCGGAACATTTTTGAAATTTCACCGTAATCTTTCGAACGTTGATCGGTGTTTTCAATCATTAAACCAATCGGTGTTCCCGTGGTTTTGCCTTCAAAAACGCCGGAAAGAATTTTAACTTTATCAGCTTCTCGACGTGCCGTAGTAAAGCGTGAAGTACCTGGCTTACGACGGTCTAAATCAAGTTGTAAGTCATCTTCGTTTATTTCAATCCCTGGTGGACAACCATCAACAATGGCACCTAATGCCAAACCATGACTCTCACCAAAGGTGGTAACTGTAAAAAGTTTCCCGATTGTATTACCTGACATAATCTATTTTTTCACCCTGTCTTTAAAAATTTGTTGATGCTGCTGTAATTGTTGTTTACTTAATTTGAATACCCCAAGGTTGCCCTGTTTAAAGTCAAGCCATTGAAAGTCAACTTCTGGGTATAATGCCTGAACATGTATCATTGAGTTGCCAACTTCACAAATAAGCTGACCATCATCGTTTAAGTGCTCACTGGCCTCGGCCAAGATAACCCGCACAATATCTAAACCATCATTGCCACAGGCTAAGCCCATTTCCGGCTCATGATGAAACTCATCGGGCATATCATCCATATCTTCTGAGTCCACATACGGAGGATTGGTAACAATCAGATCATATTTTTGTCCGGGAACACCCGAAAATATATCCGATTTAATCGCGAAGACTCTATCATCAAGCTCATGGTTGTAAATATTAAGGTTAGCGACCTCTAGTGCGTCTTCAGATAAGTCCAAAGCGTCTACTTGAGCATCCGCAAACGTATGTGCACAAGCAATTGCAATGCAACCACTACCGGTACAAAGATCAAGAATTCGCTCTGGTGATTTGTTAATTAAGCCTGCAAACTGCTCTTCAATTAATTCACCAATTGGCGAGCGAGGTACTAACACCCGTTCATCGACATAAAACGGCAAACCCGTAAAATATGCTAGGTTGGTTAAATATGCCGCAGGAATGCGCTCATCAATACGGCGCAGCATTAACTCAATAATGCTAAGTTTTTCTGTTTTCGTCAGACGGCTTTGCATGATCGCATCATCCATATTAGCAGGTAGGTGCAATGCAAATAAGGTTAAACTGACCGCTTCATCCCAAGCATTAAATGTGCCGTGACCATAATATAAATCCGCTTCATTAAATCGGCTTACTCCCCAACGTAAAAAATCGCTAATGGTGTGTAAGTCTTCAGTGACTTCATTAATATTCAGTTCAAGCAAAGAATGTCTCCTAAACGGGTGTTTTGTCTAATATAAAGTATGACGGATATTTTAAAAGCCGTTTTTTGTCATACGTAAAGCGTAAATTAAGCACAGATTTTGACATGGCAGCCGCCATTTCTTACAATCTACCGCCTATCCATCATCCATTAATGTCTTGCCAAATAAGCAAAGCCTGACCTTTTTGGGGTAAGCTAAACCTTATTGAGACGATTTTAAATCGCAGCCATTATGAAATTTAAAGATAGCATCTCCAACAACGATCTTAAGTTATTCAAAGAGTCCATAGGTAAGGTAAAACCTTTGGAGCAGGATACCATACAACCTAAAAAGTTAACCAGCACCAAAAAAGCCAAACAAAAAGAAAAACAGGAATTTGAAAAGAAACAGTTCTATTTTTCTGATGAATTTGAGCCCAATCTAGAAACGAACGGCCCCATGAAGTACGTGCGCGAAGATGTGGACAGCTTTGAAGCCAAATTATTACGCCGCGGCGAATACACGCCCGAGCTGATCCTAGACTTGCATGGTTTAAAACAACAAGAAGCCAAACAGGAAATTGCCGCACTACTTGCGGCTTGTATTACCGAACACGTAAATTGCGTGTGTATTATACATGGTATTGGCAACCGCATTTTAAAAAGCAAAGTACCACACTGGTTAGTACAACACCCCGATGTAATGGCCTTTCATCAGGCGCCGCTTGAGTATGGTGGTGATGGTGCGTTATTAGCACTCATTGATTTAAAAGATGACTTTTTTTGCAAGTAATTACACTTTAGCCTTTCTTGCAAAAATCATCCGGCCCTATCATTAGCGTTAATTCACCTTTCATTTTATCTAAATCGTAATCGATCATCGCAATAGCGGCCGTTGGAAAAATCGGTGACTGAGCATCAAAGGTCATCTCAGAGCATAAATAGCTTACCAACGGCATATGTGAAACCATTAATACGTTGTCATGCTTTTGTCCGGCAAACATCCCGTCTAAAAAGTCGTGAACCTCTGTAGCGGAACCATCGGGTGTGATCAGGCTTAATGTGTCAACTTGTGGCTTACAATTTAAGATATCGAGAATGTGCTTAGCCGTTTGCTGAGCTCGAACATAGGGGCTGACAATCACTTTATCAATCTGACAATCAGACGCGTTTAGCCACTTGGCCATAACTTGGGCTTCTAATATGCCAAGCTCAGACAACTCTCTGTCTGAGTCTTTAACTTGATACTGTCCTGCGTCACCATGGCGCATGATTAATAATTTCATTGTCGTGATATTCCAAATAGCCTTTAAACTATCTTATTCTAATTACCACAACTATATTAAATCAAAACCCTATATTTTATAAACATTTGTTCTGAAATATTTTTATATTCAGTATATTATTGTTCTATAGGTTGATTGATTCGTGAAAAAAGCGAATTAACTCCCCCAATAACGTCGCGCCAATAACCTCGCGCCAACAACTTAGCGGAGCGCTATTTGAAACAAAGTCCGAATGATGCCAAACAATACAAAGCATTGACCTTGTCCAATGGGCTAAGAGTATTGTTAATTGAAAATTCAGAATCAAATCGTTCGGCAGCCGCCCTGGCAGTAAACGCAGGTCACTTTGACGATCCCACGCACCGTCAAGGCATGGCTCACTTTTTAGAGCACATGCTATTCCTTGGTACCGAAAAATACCCTCAAAGTGGTGAATATCAAGAGTATTTAAGCCAACATAACGGTTCAAATAACGCCTGGACTGGTACAGAACACACGTGTTTCTTTTTTGATATTAACGCTGAGCACCTTGAGCCGGCACTGGATCGTTTTAGTCACTTTTTCATCTCGCCTTTGTTATCGCAGGAATTTATCGAAAAAGAGCGATTAAATATCGACTCAGAATTCAAGCTAAAACTCAAAGACGATATGCGCCGAATTTATGATGTGCATAAAGAAACCATTAACCCTGAGCACCCATTTAGTAAGTTTTCGGTCGGCAACATCAATACATTGGCCGATAATGAACACCATAATTTGCGCAATGAACTATTGGCCTTTTATCAGGCGCATTATCAAGCAGATCGCATGACCCTAGCTATTGAAGGGCCACAATCTATTGCGGAGCTTGAACAGCTTGCCCAGCAAAAATTTTCAGCCATTAAAAACGATGGCCAACCAAAATCTTCTGTTAACGTACCACTATACAAGCCAGAACACTTGGGCCTTAAGGTCCATATTAAACCAGAGAAAAATGATAATAAGTTAATCATTAGTTTTGCCCTACCCGGCATTGATAAAGATTACCAGTACAAACCCGTTACCAGCCTTGGTTATTTATTAGGCCACGAAAGTGAAGGCAGCATATTATCGTATTTAAAAAAACGTCAATGGGCGATGTCCCTTACCGCTGCAGGTGGTGTAAACGGTTCTAATTTCAAAGACTTTAATATCAGCATTCGCCTGACCGAAGAAGGTGAAAAGCATCAAGAAGATATTATTGCGCTGATTTTCGCGTACATTGAGTTGATTAAAAGCGATGGCATTAAAGAAGTGTATTACAACGAAAAGAAAGCCCTTTCAGAGTTTTCTTTTCAGTATCAGGAAAAATACAAGCCCATTGACTCCGTAAATCAGCTGGTCATTAATATGCAGCATTATCCAGAACATGATTACATTTACGGTGATTATGTGATGAAAGCGTTCGACCCTGAGCGAGTGCGCGCTTACCTCACCTATTTTACCCCGGAGAATATGCGGGTAATTTGCATTAATCAGGAAGTAGAGACCAACCAAATCAGCCAATGGTATAAAGTGCCCTACAAAGTAGAACCTTTATCTCAGCAATTAATTAACCGGCTTAACAACGGCGAGCAATTTGATGAATTGGCATTGCCCACACCAAATCAGTACATTGTGGAACACCCTAAGGTGGTTACCCAAAATAGCGAGGTTAAAGAGCCGGAACTTATCAGAGAAACAGAGTCTTTAAAAGTTTGGTTCAAACAAGATTGCTCATTTTTCGTCCCTAAAGGCCAAATATTTATTGGCATTGACTCGCATGTGGCCATAGCCTCCAAGAAAAACATTGCCATGTGTCGCTTATTTGTCGATTTATTTACGGACTCAGTATTAGAGCAAAACTACCACGCAGAACTGGCCGGTATTCATTACCATTTATACCCACACCAAGGCGGCATGACCCTGCAGTTGTCGGGGATAAACGAAAAACAACCCGTATTACTTAGCAAGTTACTCGACAGCATCAAAGATCATTCTTTGGCCGTCGACCGTTTTCATTTATTTAAAAAACAATTGCTGCGTAATTGGAAAAATGCCGATAAAAGCAAATCCATTTCACAATTATTTGCCAAGCTCAGCGCGTTAATGAAGCCGTTTAGCCCAAGTGGAATTGAATTAGCTAAAGCCCTAGAAGAAGCGACTTATGAAGACTTTAGTCAGTTCTGTAATGACTTTTTTAACAACCTTTGCATTGAGGCATTTATTTACGGTAACTGGCTAGAACCCGATGCAAAAGCGATGACCGATTTGATCATCGACAAAATGGGGCCACATCTTAGCGCCAAAAATGCAATGTATAGCTCGGTTGTTGACTATAAAGGCAAAGGCGCAAGCTTACTGCCATTGCACCTTCCTGAGCATGATTATGCCAGCGTTATTTACTACCCTATGGTCACAAATGACGTAAACACCATGGCGTGCACTATGATTGCCAGCCATTTAATTTCACCGAAATTTTTCCACCAAATGCGCACCCAAAGACAATTTGGTTATTTGGTGGGCGTAGGTTATGTACCAATGAACCGGTATCCGGGAATCGCTTTCTATATTCAATCGCCAGATAGCAATGCCGACACCCTGTTTGTTGCTATAGACGAATTTATCAATAACTTTGAAACCGATATCAGCGATCAAGAATGGTTGCATTTGCAACAAGGTTTAATAGGCCAATTGGAAGAAAAAGACACGAGCCCAAGGATTAAGAGTCAACGTTATTGGGTAAGCATCTGTAATAAAGACTATTCATTCAGTCACAAGGACGATTTGATCAAAGCCATCAAGCAAACCACCCTGAAAGATGTATCTGATTTTATTGAACAAAAGTTAAAATCCATGCACTCCCCAGACAGAATAAGCCTAGCATCGGTAAAACACGCCGACGAGTTTGAGTACCTGACTAATGACCACAAATTAGTTAGGGATATCGCCCAATTCCACCAAGAATGTGGATTGAAAAATTAACGCAACAATTAACCTGATTAGCTTCCATTAAAAATCGAATTAGATTAAGATGAGCTATTAATATCGGCTAATTTTAAGCAAAAAATTAGCCTTATATTTTAACAGGTTAAATTTTGCACAACCCTAAAGATAACAATAAGAACACTCGACTATCCCTTTCAACGCTGATATTCCTTATCACCAGTGTATTGGTATTTTTTGGCGCACCGGCAAAAGCGAATATTGAGACCTACGCCCCTCTCAAATTTAAGCAGCTCTCCATCGAGCAGGGACTTTCTCAAAGTCTCGTTTATTCAATGGAACAAGATGACTTAGGCTTCATTTGGATTGCAACTCAAGACGGTTTAAGTAGATACGACGGCCAAGAATTATTGCATTATAGGAACGATGCAACCAACACCACTTCATTAGTTAACAACTTTGTCAGAGTGATTTTTATTGATAGTAATAATCATGTTTGGGTCGGGACTCAAGGTGGGCTAAGTAAATATAACCATCAAACAGATGATTTTAAAAACTTTTACTCAATCAAAAACGATGTTAACAGCCTAAAAGACGAAATCATTTGGGCTATTTTTGAAGACAAGCAAAAGCAAATATGGGTTTCCACAAGTAAAGGTCTGCATAAGTACGACCCGTTAAAAGATAACTTTAAACGCATAAATTTAAATTCATTTGATGCTAAAGTCACCGAAATAAAATCTATCTTCCAAGATGACAATAATAACCTTTGGTTAGGGACTTTTGAGAATAGTTTATTCATTTTAAATAATAAACAAACATACATATCCCCTATAAACGGTGAAAATAAATGGAAGCTTAATATCCCTGCCAAAAATATTTTTGAAATTAAGAAAATAGAACAACAATATTGGGTCGCATCAAACAAAGGTGTTTATGTAGTCGATAAAAATTATAAACTCGTTAAGATTATAACGCCCAACTTGCCAATTCAAGACACCAAAAAACCTCTATCCGTCAGAAGCATACATAAAATTGATGATGAACATGTTTGGTTCGGTACTGAAAGAGGACTATTTCAGTATAACTTATCAACTGACTCTTTGTACCCAGTAAAAATGTCGACAAATGATGCTACTACACCCCCAACCGACTTCATATTTAAAATCACCAATGATGATGCGGGGACTATTTGGCTTTCAACTAGGTACAGTGGCCTTTTAAGCTTTAATACAGTATCAAGGCTGTTCCATAATTATCTAACTGATGATACAAGCGCTGAAAAACATGTGAAAAGCTTCACCGAATTTTCAGATCAAGAATTATGGGTTGCGACACAATATCAGGGACTTTACTACCTAAAACCGAATAACTCTGATCTATTATATAAGGCTGATATTGATTTAGACTCACAAATAGCTTCAATCCATGCTGATGGCCATGATACCTTATGGATAATCACTCAGGATTCCAAGCTTTTTAAATATCACAGAAAAAACAAAGCGATCGTTGAATACCCCAATTGGCTAGAAGAGCTTAAGGGAAAAATTAGTCGAGTAGGTTTCCAGTTAATCGATGGTAATTTTTGGTTTTCGACTCAAAACTCTTCAATCGTCAAATATTCAATTAAAAACAAATCCTTACAAGAATTCACCATCCCAAATATCAACCCAAATGAAACCGTTTTTCTTGCTGGCATTAATGATAAAAACCAAATTTGGACTCATACAAAACAAAACGAACTCTATTTATTTGATATCTACACGGAAAAATTTTCTTTATTAAGACTTCCTGATAACCCAGCGTTTAATGACAACTCCCTTTTTGGTGTTTATGAAAATGATGAATATATTTGGCTAACATTTCAGGGCCAAGGGGTATTGTCATACAATACAACAACAAACCAATACACTGAATTTAATGAAAAACTTGGACTAGCTAACAATTCAATTTCAGACCTAGTCTTAGATGAACAAAATGGTGCCTGGGTAAGTACCAATAGAGGAATAAGTTATTTAAATCAAAAATCAAATAAAACAATAAATTATGGCTCTAATCAAGGAGTAATAAATGGTGAATTTTATACATTTTCATTTTTAAAGAACCAAAATGGCAAAATATTTTTTGGGGGAACTAATGGTTTCAACTCTTTCTTCCCTAATGATATATCTAGCCAGAGTGAATTTATATCAACCCCCATAAATCATCATTTTTCAATTGAAAACAAAAGATTACCAATTAGTCAACCGGATATAGAAAACGCTATCCCAAACAATCTATATTTAATGGATGAGCTCACAATTGAGTATGATAAAACTCCTTTTACGATTGAATTTGTAGCGCCAAACTCAACATACCCCGAAGAAGTGAAATATCGATATCAACTTAAAGGTATCGATGAGAATTGGATTTATACTAGCGCAGATAATAGACGAGCAACCTATACAAAACTTCCTCACGGTTCATATCAATTTCTTGTAGAAGCGATAACAAACAAAGTCGATATAAAAAAATCTGGCAAGCCTCTTACAATAACAATCTTACCCCCTTGGTGGCATTCTAACTTAGCTTACTTTATTTACTGCCTAATATTTGCAGGTATTATTTTACATTTCTACAAGCAAGCCCAAGACAAAGAAAAAACCAATAAACAAATCAAAGAATCAGAAGAGCGATTAAAGCTAGCGCTTTGGGGCTCTGGTGATGAAATGTGGGATTGGAACATTGTCACGAATCAAATGTATCGTTCAAATATTTGGGGGATACTAGACTTCCCGAAAGGTAAAGAACAAACTGAAGGTAAGAATGATAGTTCTGAAAATTCAAACATTCACCCTCAAGACTACCCACGAGTGAAGCAACTTTTGGATGATCATAAAGCCAATAAAACGGAGCACTATGAAGCCGCTTACCGAGTTCGTAATAAGAATGGTGAGTGGATGTGGGTACTGGACCGCGGTAAAATTGTAGAACGAGACTCGGATGACTCGCCTATCCGTATGACCGGTACGTTAAAAGATATCAGCCAAATTAAGCAAACAGAGGAGAGTTTAAAACTCTTTGCTAAATGTATTGAAAACATTTCTGATGCCGTAGTTATTTACGATACAAACTTTTTAACGGTTGACTGTAACTTATCTTACCAGCGCATAACTAGCCAAACTCGCTCAGAGTCTTTAGGTAGCCCATTAACGTTTAAAGTGTACCCTGAGAGTTTTTTACACAACTTAAAGAAAAACCTTGTTCATCATGGTTCATGGCAAGGTGAAGTTGAAAGCTTACGACCTGACGGCAGCACTTATTTGATAGATATTACCCTCGATATTATTCGCGATGAAAATAATAAAATATCTCATTACGTTGGTGTATTCTCAGACATAACCAAGCGTAAAGAAACCGAAGCAGAACTAAGGAAGCTGGCAAATTCAGACACCCTTACAGGCTTACCTAACCGTTCCTTCTTCCAGGCGACACAGTCGCAGTTAGTGGCTCAAGATGTTGAACACGCATTACTGGTATTTGATTTAGATAACTTTAAAAAGATTAACGACTCTATCGGCCATCAGGTTGGTGACGTATTGCTTTGTAAAGTTACCGAGCGTATTGCCACCGTAGGTAATATTAAAGACACCTGCTACCGTTTAGGTGGTGATGAATTTAGTTTGATCATTGAAGGAACAAACGATATTCATAAAATCACCACAATTGCAGATGACATTCTTAGCTCGATTGCCGAACCATACTTTATCCGTAATCAGGAAATCGCATTGACCTGTAGTATTGGTATAGCTATGTTCCCTGATGATGGTTCTAACTCTCATGAACTATTAAAGAACGCCGATACCGCAATGTACCATGCCAAAGACAAAGGTGGTGATACATATCAGTTCTTTAATGATTCAATGAACAAGCAGGCTGTTAAGCGCTTACAAATTGAAAACCTTATACGTCATGGCTTAAAAGAAGATTTATTCTCAGTTTACTACCAACCAAAAATTGACGTTCAAAATGGTGGAGTTAAAGGAATGGAAGCCCTAGTCCGCTTTGAAGCAGGAGATAAAGGCTTAATTAGACCAGACATTTTTATTCCTATATCTGAAGAAACCGGACAAATCATTGATATTGGTGAAATCGTTCTACGTAAAGCTTGTATAGCGACCAAAGCGTGGCTTGATAATGGCATATTCAAAGGGCGAATTGCCGTTAACTTATCGGCAGTACAATTTAGACAACCCAACTTGGTTAAAGTCATTAGCGACATACTAGAAGAAACGAAACTACCTGCAAAGCATTTAGAATTAGAAATAACCGAAGGCACGGTAATGGACTCTCCTCAACAAGCAATTGAGACCATGCTGCAAATTCGCAAGATGGGCATTAATTTGTCACTTGATGACTTTGGTACTGGGTATTCCTCTTTAGCTTACTTGAAGAAGTTCCCACTAAATACGTTAAAAATCGATAAAGCTTTTGTTGATGATATAGAGCTGTCTGAAGAAGGTAGAAACATGGTTGCCACCATTATAACCATCGCACATAACTTAGGTATGAATGTGGTTGCAGAAGGCGTAGAAAATGAGAAACAACTAGATTATTTACGCACTTTACGTTGTGAACAGTTACAAGGTTACCTATACAGTAAACCGTTAAATGAAGAAGATTTTGGTCGTTATTTGATATCTCACATCATTACCCAGAAATCGACACCATATACTTCTCTAGACTAACAATTTAAATACACCACTTTCCTAAAAGCCAAATTGCAATCAATTTGGCTTTTTGTTTTTTCATAGCTTAAAAAAACAAATATCACCTAACTCATAAAGTTGGCATGGCTTTAGCATTGATTTAGGCAGTTTAAATTTTAAAGTATAAAAACAATTAGGAAATCCCATGCTTACTTCAATTCTTTTATCAGCCGCAATTATGAGCACCCCAACATTAGCAATAGAAGATATAACACCTTTCACTGAACAGCTATTATCACGTGACTCTACAGTGCGTATTAAGCCTATTTTTGACCGCGACTCTACAGTACGCATCAAGCCTGAAGATAAAATTGCTCGCGATTCAACTGTACGTATCAAGCCTATTTCTGACCGTGACTCTACAGTCCGCATAAAGCCTGAAGATAAGATTGCTCGTGATTCAACAGTGCGTATTAAGCCTATTTTTGACCGTGACTCTACAGTCCGCATAAAGCCTGAAGATAAGATTGCTCGTGATTCAACAGTGCGTATTAAGCCTATTTTTGACCGTGATTCAACAGTACGCATCAAGCCTATTGTTGAACGCGACTCTACAGTTCGTATTTAATAGGAGAATCAACATGTTAGCTTTAATCAAGTCAGTATTTTGTCCGAAAACAGCTTCTCAAAAAGTGGCTGAAAGTGTTGAAATTCGTGAGATGTCAGCGTCTAGCTGGTGGTCATAACCTTAAGTAAAAAAGTCAGAGGTGATTTATGTTAAACGTAATTAAAAAGTTATTAGGTGGCTCTAAAACTAAGAAAGTCTCTGCAAAAATTGAAGTTTGTGAGATGTCTGCAAACCACTGGTGGTCTTAAGACATATACGCCTCATTCAGTGCATAGCAAAGGTTATGCATTGAATGAGCTTCGATTTACCCCATAAGCCCTATATAGCTTCATACGCTTTTCTATACAGAACATAGGCCAAACTAACGGCCCAAAGATAAACCCCGCAGTAGCCCATCGTTTAGGCCCCATGCCTGATTTAAACGCCTGGCAATAAAAGAACACCGCAAACACAACAGCAAGTATCAATAACATAATGCAAACACCCCACTAAATCTGGTTGCATTATACACAACAGCAGAATGTGTAAATAGATAAAAACCGTACATATTATAACCAACAAAGTTATCAACTTGTTATTTCGTTAAATACAGCCAAAACTTTCCGCAAGAATTGCCCACAAAAAAAGAGGCAACGTATTGCCTCTTTTGTTTGCCGCTTGCCGCTTTTCTGGCAAGCTTAAACCTTTTTATTGCCGCTAAACGTCATAAGGGCTTAATGACTTCTCAGCCAAATCGATTAAAGGTTGGCAAGGTGCGAAGTGTTCACCAAACGATTGTTGATACTTTTGTAAGCGCTCAACAACGTATTTTGCGCCTAGCTGCTCAAGGTATCTAAATGGGCCACCTAAAAATGGTGGGAAACCAATACCAAATATAGCCCCAATATCACCATCTCTTGGTGAGCGAACAATCCCCTCATCCAGACAGCGCATAGCTTCATTTACCATTAACAGCACACAGCGTTCACTAATTTCATCTGCCGATAGTTTTGCACTAGGAGTAACACCAACTAGGCTATAGACGCTTTGATCGACTTCCTTACCGTGCTTGCGTTTATCTTTGCCTTCATACAGGTAAAATCCTTTGCTGGTTTTACGCCCTTTGCGATTATCATCAATCAGTTTACTAAAGGCATCTGGTGCTTTAAAGCGCTCGCCTAATGCTTCTTCTAGGATTGGGCTGATTTTAGCGCCAATATCAATGCCAACTTCATCAAGCAACTTAATAGGACCGACAGGGAAACCAAACTTCTCAAGGGCCTTATCAATTACTTCAATAGGCTCACCAGAGAGTAAGATACAAGCGGCTTCATTAACATAAGGAGCCAAGATACGGTTTACATAAAAACCTGCCTCATCTTTAACAACGATAGGTGTTTTGCCTTGGCGTTTGGCAAACTCTACCGTAGTAGAGATGGTTTCATCAGATGTTTTCTCATGCGCAATAATTTCCACCAATGGCATTTTATCCACCGGTGAGAAGTAATGCAGACCAATAACGTTTTCTGGACGTTCTGCCTTAGCGGCAATCTGGTTTATCGGTAAAGACGATGTATTCGTCGCAAATATGGTATCGGGCTTACAGTTGGCCTCAACATCAGCAACCATTTGCTGCTTTAACGACAAGTCTTCAAATACCGCTTCAATGACCATATCAACCGCTTTAAAACCGGAATAATCGGTGGTGCCAGTAATGTTGTTTAGTTGTTGCTGCATTTGCGACTTTAATAAGAAACGACGTTTAACCTTTTTATTCAGTAAGTCGAAGCTGTACTTAAGCGCATTTGAAATACCCTGATGATTTATGTCTTTAATACGTACCGGAGTTTTCGCATTATTCGTGCTGACATACGCAATGCCGCCGCCCATAAGGCCACCGCCTAACACACCAACATGATCAACCTTGGCAGGTTCAACACCCTCTACCCCGGTTTGTTTTTTCATTTCAGTGGTTGCGAAGAATATATTTCTTAACTGCTTTGACTCAGGGGTCATAACAAGCTCACCAAAATGAGCGGCCTCAACCTCAAGCCCTTTCTTCATACCAGAATCAAAACCGGTTTGAATACAGTCGATGATTTTTAATGGCGCCGGATAGTTACCATTGGTTTTTGACATCACCGTTTTGGTTGCCTGATCAAACACAATTTTACGACCGATTGCATTCGACTCAAGTAACTGTTCAATCTTGCTGATTTTAGCTTTAGACTTTTTCTTACCTGCTAATGCCATTTCTTCGGCTACGTTAAGTAAGATACTCATTGGCACGACATCATTAACTAAGCCAGCTTTTAAAGCCTGTTTAGGCCTTAGCTGCTTACCCGTTAGCATCATATCCAATGACTTTTGTAAGCCAACCAGCTTAGGTAGTCTTTGGGTACCGCCACTGCCCGGCAACAAGCCCAATTGAACTTCAGGTAACCCTAAAACAGTTTTGTTTGAATCGCTACATACGCGCATATGACACGCCATGGCCAATTCCAATCCACCACCTAAACAAGGACCATTAATCGCAGCAACAACCGGAATATTGAGCTGTTCAATTTGGCCAAAGATGGCTTGCCCTGCCTGCCCTATTTCACTGGCTTGGTTAGCGGTTGTGCAACCGGCAAGCATGGTGATATCGGCGCCGGCAATAAACGAGTTGGCCTTACCACTGTAAATAACCAAACCTTTAATGGTGTTGTCTGACGAAATTTCGTTTAAAACGCTGGTTACTTCACCTATAAATTCCGCTTTCAATACGTTCATGCTTTCATTAGCAACATCAATTTTTAATAAGGCGATGCCATTATCCTGACGTGTTAATGAGAAGCTTGAGATTGTGTTATCTGTTGAAGTGCTCATTATTCTACCTCCAAGATCATTGCTGCACCTAAGCCACCAGCGGCACACGCGGTGGTTAAACCAAGCCCTCCACCACGGCGTTTTAATTCATTAATGGTTTGCGTGATCAAACGAGCCCCTGTAGCGGCAAATGGATGCCCATAAGCAAGCGAACCACCAAGCACATTAAACTTATCCATGTCGATTTCACCAATGGCTTTATCAAGGCCTAATTTTTCTTTGGCAAACTTATCGCTGGCAAACATTTTCATGTTGGCTAAAGCTTGTGCAGCAAACGCTTCGTGCATTTCAATTAAATCTAAATCGGCTAAGGTTAAACCGGCTCTTTGTAGCGCTAACGGGGTTGCATAAGATGGGCCCATTAACATGTCTTGCCATACATCAATGGCCGTAAAAGCATAAGAGCGGATATAACCAAGAATTTCATAGCCGAGCTCTTTTGCACGACCTTCTCGCATTAACATTACTGCCGATGCACCATCGGTTAATGCTGTTGAGTTTGCGGCAGTAACCGTACCGTGCTTTCTATCAAAGACAGGGCGCAGTTTTGCATAGCTTTCAAGCACCGAGTTATCACGGAAACAGTTATCTTTATCGACAACTTTTTTAAATGGTTCAACGTGCGAGGTCATGACTTCATTCGCTAAAACACCTGACGCCCAGGTTTTTGTCGCTAGCGTATGAGAACGATGTGCTAAAGCATCTTGTTCGGCACGGGTAATGCCATAGTTTTTTGCCATTTGCTCAGCGGTTTGCCCCATGGTTAGGTTTGTTGAGTATTCAGCAACGGCAGGTGGTACAGGTAATAAATCTTTAAAACCAAGCTGTTTAATTAACGCCAGTTTTTGCCCTAACGTTTTGGTTTTCGACAAATCCAGTAATGTTTTGGCTAATTTTTTGGAAACCCCAATTGGCGGAACAGACATAGAATCAGCACCACCGGCAATGCCGACATCTATATTGCCTAATAAAATAGACTCGGCCACATTAACGGTCGATTGGAAACTTGTTGCACAGGCACGTGACACACTATAAGCGTCAGTGTTGACGCTCATTTGCGTACCAAGGACAATTTCACGGGCAATATTCGGGGCTTCAGGCATTTGAACGACTTGACCAAAAACCAATTCCTCAATAATTTTTGGATCAATATCGGCACGAGCAATCATTTCGTTGACCACCATTTTACCCAAGTCTACGGCGGGTATTGAATGGAAATCGGTTGCCTGTTTCACGAATGGTGTTCGCAGGCCAGCGACTATTGCTACCCTTTCACCCGTTCGTGTGGTTAAATTTTGTGTTGTTGTCATTTTCACTCCCTCATATAACGACCACCATGTAAAAAACCTGTTTTAATTATGTTGCAGTGGTCTGACCTGATCGTTAAATAGATTCTAACCACTATTTTAGGTTTTTAAAAGTATTGATTTCTAATACCATGGACTTATATAAATAGAATAATTAATTGATTTCGCTAATTTATACCGTTAATAATCGGTATTCGCAGCATAAGACCAGGATTATAGAAACATGGCTATGGAACAATTCTCTGCATTAAAACAACATTTATCAGAACAAATCGTCGGACAAAGTGCTTTAGTAGATAACCTACTTATTGCTTTACTAGCCGATGGGCACTTAATTGTTGAAGGTCCTCCAGGGCTGGCCAAAACTCGAGCAGTTAACGCATTGGCCGACGGTGTTGAAGCGGACTTTCACCGCATCCAATTTACCCCTGACTTATTACCGGCCGATTTAACCGGTACCGATATTTACCGACCAGAAGACGGCACCTTTATATTTCAACATGGTCCGCTATTTCAAAACTTAATCTTAGCGGATGAAATTAACCGTGCACCAGCCAAAGTTCAGTCTGCTTTATTAGAAGCAATGGCGGAAGGTCAGGTAACGGTAGGTAAGACAACGTATCAATTGCCAGATCTGTTTTTGGTTATGGCGACACAGAACCCACTTGAACAAGAAGGGACATACCCATTACCAGAAGCACAGCTTGACCGTTTCTTAATGCATTTGGAAATTGATTACCCGAACGCCGCAGCCGAGTTAGAGATATTACGCTTAAATCGTGGTGAAGCATTAGGTCAAAACAGCAAGCCTGACAGCTTAATCAGCCAAGAAAGCATTTTTGCCGCCCGTAAAGAGGTCCTTGAGATTTACCTTGCGCCCGTTTTAGAGCAATACATTGTTGACCTTATTATGGCAACGCGTGATGGTAGCAAATACGATGACCAACTCGGTAAATGGTTAGCTTACGGCGCTAGCCCGCGTGCAACCATCGCACTGGATCGCTGTTCTCGTGCCCGCGCTTGGTTAAACGGTCGCGACTTTGTAAGCCCAGAAGACATTCAAGCGGTATTGCATAACGTATTACGTCATCGCTTAATGGTTACTTACCAAGCCGAAGCGGAAGGCATTACCACCAACAAAATTTTGGATCATATTTTAAGTTTAGTTGCCGTTGGATAATCTTTATGTGGTTTAAAAAACAGCGCACACAAGATGTTAATGCCAATGTGGATACCATATTGGCAAGCTTGAACAGCAATGGCATCGAATTAGGCATTGATGAGCTCCTACCCTATCAGGGCAAGTCATCGCTGCTTAACCTGGCGCCGAAAAAAGCGATTGAAGGCCACCTGTCGGGAAATTACTTAGCGCGCACTAAAGGCCGGGGGATGGAGTTTGACGAAGTGCGTCACTACCAAACCGGTGATGACATTCGTGCCATCGATTGGCGAGTAACGGCGCGCACAGGTAAAACCCATACCAAGCTGTTCAAAGAAGAAGTTGAACGTCCTGTGCTTATTGCAACCGACTTGGGTCAGTCGATGTTTTTTGGCTCAAAATTATTATTTAAATCCGTGCAGGCCGCGCATATTGCTTCACTTGTTGCATGGCACGCCAAAAAACGCGGCGATAGAATTGGCGGACTGGTCTTTAATGAATTAGAGCACCAAGAGCTTAAGCCAAGAAGTCGTCAGCAAGGTGTTTTGCATTACCTACATGCGCTAGAAGAATTACACAATCAAGGGTTAAACCACTGGCAAGAAGAAGCGCCGACCAGTAATCAATATTTTATTGATAACTGCAATCGCTTGCGCCACTTAGCGCGTCCAGGCTCATTAGTGTACCTTATTACCGACGGTACCCATTTTGATGAACAAGTCTTATTACCGTTATCGCAGGTAGCCCAACATTGTGAAGTGGTCATTTGCCAAATAAGCGATCCACTAGAGCATAAATTGCCAGACAGCCATCATAAAACCTCGGTTTCAATCACGAACGGTTCTTTAAAGCAGCAGCTTTTGTTGGGGGATTTAAAAACCGCCAAAAAATACCAACAACAAGCCACCTTATCAGCCCAGTTAAAACAACGTATGTATCAGAAAATCGGCGCCCGTTATATTCATTTTTGTGCGGGCTCAAGTATTGAGCAACAGTTGAAAGCAGGAGTATCATCTTGGATCAACTAGCGCAACTCAAAGACATTCATTTACCAGAGCAAGTTCACCAATGGCCTATTGCGATAGGTTGGTGGATCCTTTTGCTTGTACTTATTGCCATTATCACTGTTGCCATAAAGCACTTTCTTATGCAACGTCGCTTAACCAACGTAAAACGACAAGCAATTAAGCAACTGCAAGCGCAAGATGAGTTAACCACAGAGCAATGCGTATCCATTTTAAAGTGGGCTAGCATACATTACTTCTCTCGTCAGGACATTGCAGCACTGCATGGCAGTGAACTGGCTAACTTTTTAGCAAGTAAACTAGATGAGCAATACAGGGCCGAATTCATTAAAGGTGTCGAAGAAGCTTTTAACCAATATTATCGCCATTTCAGTATTGATATTTACGCCAAAGACGTTCAACAAGCGACCTTGTTATGGTTCCAAAAAGCCAGCCTTTATGGCAAAGGCGCATTACCAACAACAGAAACTCAGGAGGCAAACCATGATTAGTGTTGCCTGGCCTTGGATCTTTGTGGTTCTGCCACTACCTATATTGGTGTATTTCTTATCGCCCAAAAAACAGCTCACTTCAGCGGCGTTAAAAGTACCGGTGTTATTGCCAGGTATTAACTCCAAAGCAACAGCGGCTGGAGAGCAACGCATTCCAATTTGGTTTGTTGCCATTATCTGGTGCCTACTCGTACTAGCGGCAAGTCGCCCACAATGGTTAGGCGATGTTATTGAGATCCCGTCCAAAGGGCGTGAAATGATGATAGCCGTCGATCTTTCTGGCAGTATGCGCATTGAAGATATGCAATTAAATGGAAACCAAGTTGACCGTTTAACCATGTTAAAACAATTATTGGGCGAGTTTATAGAACGCCGTCAAGGCGATCGTCTTGGTTTAATCCTATTTGGTGACGATGCCTATATGCAAGCACCGATGACCTTTGATAGAAAAACCGTTCAACAGATGTTAGATGAATCGGTTATCGGTTTAGTCGGCCAAAAGACTGCAATTGGTGATGCCATGGCGCTTGCGGTAAAACGCTTCGTTAATAAAAAAGAATCAAATCGAGTATTATTATTGGTTACCGATGGGCAGAACACCTCGGGTAAAATAAGCCCAGATCAGGCCTTGGAATTGGCGGTAGCAAAAGACGTAACCATTTACACCATAGGCATTGGTGCCGATGTGATGATGGAACGCTCACTATTTGGTACCCGTAAAGTAAACCCATCGCGCGATCTCGATGAAGCGATGCTGAGTAAAATCGCCAAGCAAACCAAAGGCAGCTACTTTAGGGCCAAAGATGGTGAGTCGATGAGCAAAATTTATCAGTTACTTGACCAACTTGAACCCGTTGAGCAAGACCAACAGCAAATGCGCCCTCTTACCGCATTATTTTATTACCCGTTGGCATTGGCCTTTATATTGATTTTCGTGCAAATGTATTTAGTCCAATACACCCAATTTAACTTTACGTCAAAATCATTTGCTAAAAAAGGAGCCAAATAATGGAAGACTTTCATTTTATTCGCCCTTTATGGCTACTGGGTTTTATCGCCTTAATATTGCTTATTCGTGAGCTAAAGAAAATTCGTGTAGCGAGCTCTGCTTGGCACAAGGTGATCCCTAAACACTTAACCACCATGCTATTAAGCAATGATGAAAACAAAAAGCCAATCTCATTATTGCTCCCCACTCTAATTGGTAGTTTGATGATAATCGCGTTGGCCGGCCCGACCTGGAAAAAAATACCGCAACCGGTATTTGAAGTTGAGCGTGGCTCCATTGTGGTGATGGATATGTCTTTCTCGATGCTATCGACCGATATAAAGCCAAATCGCTTAACCCGCGCCCGATTTAAAGCCATGGACTTAATCGATCAAATAAATGAAGGTGAAATGGGCTTAATTGCTTATGCTGGCGATGCCTTTGTGATCAGCCCATTAACGGCTGACATCAATAACCTGAAACTATTACTGCCGTCATTATCACCCGATATTATGCCGGAGCTAGGCTCAAACCCATTACCTGCAATATACCTTGCTAATGAAATGCTACTCAATGCCGGTCATATTGAAGGCGATATTTACTGGATCACCGACGGGGTTACCTCGGATGAGTTGCAAGACCTGCAAGAGGTGGTCAGTGAATTTAACCATAGAGTAAATATTCTTGGTGTAGGGACTGCCGAAGGCGCTCCAATTACCTTAGCCAATGGTGAGTTAATGAAGGACCGTAGTGGTAATATTGTCATTCCTAAATTAGAGAATGGCCTGCTACAAGGTATTTCACAACGATCTACCGGTTTGTATCGAGATATCAGCAATGACGACAGTGACATTGTTGCCCTAGCCCAACCACCATTAGCGAAAGCCAAAGAAATGCAGGAGCAAGAAGACAATATGGGTGATCAATGGCATGAGATGGGCCCTTATTTGGTGATTTTCATGTTGCCTTTGGTGTTGGTGTACTTTAGAAAAGGCGTCTTGTTTTCAACCATGTTGTTTGCCACCTTTTTAACAAGCAGCTTATTGCCTAAGCCTGCGCACGCCAGTTTATGGGATGATTTATGGAGCACCCAAAATCAACAAGCCAGTAAGAAGTTTGACGCTGAGCAATACAAAGAAGCGGCGGAACAATTTAATGAGAAAGGTTGGAAAGCAAGCAGTTACTATCGCGCTGGAGACTATGAGAGCGCACTTAAAGAATATCAAAAAGTAGAAGGCATTGATTCAACGTACAATCAGGCCAACGCTTTAGCTCACCTTGGAAAGTTGGATGAAGCGATTGAACACTACCAAAAAGTGCTAGATGAAAACCCTGCTCATGAAGATGCAAAGGCCAATAAAGCGTTGCTTGAGCAAATGCAGCAAGACCAGCAAAATCAAGACCAGCAAAATCAAGACCAGCAAAATCAAGACCAGCAGAATCAAGATCAGCAGAATCAAGACCAGCAGAATCAAGATCAGCAAAATCAAGATCAGCAGAATCAAGATCAGCAAAATCAAGATCAGCAAAACCAAGACCAGCAGAATCAAGACCAGCAGAATCAAGACCAGCAGAATCAAGACCAGCAGGAACAAGACCAGCAGGAACAAGACCAGCAGAATCAAGACCAGCAGAATCAAGACCAGCAGAATCAAGAGCAGCAAGAACAACAGCAGCAGAATCTAGATCAGCAGGAACAAGAGCCGCAGGAACAACAGCAGCAGCAAGAGGCCGCGATGAGCGAAGCCGAACGCGCCAAAAATAACGAAGAAAACCAAAAACACGAGCAATTATTAAGACGTGTTACTGACGATCCACAATTATTGTTACGCAATAAAATGAAACTGGAATACCAAAAACGTCGTCAAAATCGCAGCAGTATTGGAGTAAAAGAAAAGTGGTAAACATTAAACCGTTTAAGCAGACATTGTTATGTGTTTTATTTTGCTTATCCAGCAGCGCCCTTGCTCTGGAAAATATTACCGCAACCATAGATCAAAACCCAGCAACCGTTGATGAGTCCTTGGTACTTACCGTTATTGCCGACGACAATGTATCTGCAGATAAATACGACCCAAGCATTTTGGGCCGAGACTTTCATGTTGGTAATACCTCGGTACGTAGCCAGTCGAGTATGGTGAATTTTGAAACCACTCGCTCAACAATATGGACGACAGTGCTGACGCCTAAAAGTGTAGGTAAAGCTGTGATCCCATCGTTTACCATTGACGGCGTATCGTCAAAACCGATTTCTGTTGAAGTACTAGCGCGGGATGATAAACGCGCCTCTGTGCAAGAAGATGTCTGGATCACCTCTGACGTATCTCAAACCAATGTTTATGTTCAGCAACAGTTTACGTTAAAAATAAAACTTCATTTCTCGGCAGAGCTTAAACGTGCCGCTTTATATGAACCGAAAATGACCGGCGCAGAAATTAAACAGATTGGTCAAGATAGCGAAGACATGGAAATCATCAATGGCAAGCGTGTACGCACCATTGAGCGCATCTACTCTATTAACCCACAAAGCAGTGGTAAATTCACTTTGCATAGCTCGCTTTTTGACGGTGAAGTGGTTCAAGCACCTCGTCGTGGCTTTATGAATGGCTTTGCCCGCGGTAAGCCAGTGCGCATTAAAGGTAAAGAAATTGATATTGAAGTAAAACCAAAACCAGAAAGCTTTACCGGCGAATGGTTACCTAGTGAAATTATTGCCGTTCAGGATAACTGGCCTGAAGATACCGAGCAATTTGAACTAGGCGAACCAATCACCCGCCAAATTATTATAACAGCCGCTGCGCTCGCAGAAGATCAATTACCTAAGATTGAGTTTGATACACCTGCCGAAATTAAGATTTACCCAGATCAGGCGGAAACACAAATGGGTGTTCAAAACGGGGTTTTAATTAGCCAAAAGGTTCAGGATTTTGCCATTGTACCGTCAAAAGCGGGTACTTATACGCTTCCTGAAGTAAAAATCCCTTGGTGGAACACCACCATAAACCGTTTAGAACACGCCATTATTCCAAGTAAAACTTTTACCGTGACCGGCGCAAATGCACCAAACGTAATCGCAACATCGCCTTCCGAAAATCAGACAGTTGTTGTGCAGCAAAACACGGCGCTACAATGGATCTTTTTAGCGGGTTGGGTTCTTACCGCTTTAGCTTGGCTATACACAGCAAAACTTAAAGGCAAGTTAGGCGCTAAAACCGCATTGTTTGTCAGTGAAGAAAAACAACATTACCTGAAATTAATGGCGGCGTGTAATCAGGGTGATGGTGAACAGGTATTAAAATTGTTGCCGTTATGGGCAAGCGATTTATACAGTGACCGCACTTTCCACAACTTAAGTGAAGTGGAACAGCAATTTAATGACCACAGCTTCAGTGCCGAATTACAGCAGCTGCAACGCAGTTACTTTTCAGCCAATGCGCAAAGTTGGGATGGCAAAGCCATGTTAAAAGTGATTTCAAGGCTGCAAACCAAAACAACGCAAGCGCAACAAGTCAAAATGGCGCTCAATCCAAATTAATCGTTTGTATGGATTAAGAATTTATTCAAAGGTGCGATTATTTCGCACCTTTTTTGTTTTGTGCAATACCGCCTATTATTATATTGCTAAATAGATTAACCCGAGCATCTACGGTGTAAAATTGCACTTACCATAAAATAGCTCCGACAACCTGCCCGATTAGAAATTTCATATTATTCTTTTTCCTTATATATCAATTCGTTTGCTCCCCGCACTGTAATTACCTATAGTGAATTTACGTTTCTGTTGAAATTAATTTCATGATAAAAAATATTTTTCGAAATAAAAAACCACCTGCCAAGGTCTTTAAAGATATGGCAAGTAAACAAACACGATACGAGGCTCTGGTAAACGCCCTGCATGCAGATATTTACCGTTACGCCTTTTGGTTGGTACACGACCAACACATAGCTGAAGACTTGGTTCAGGAAACGTTTTTAAGAGCGTGGCGAGCGCTCGACTCTTTAAAAGATGAGAAAGCCGCAAAATCATGGCTTATCACCATCTTACGAAGAGAAAATGCCCGCCGATTTGAACGAAAACAGCTTGATATGAGCGAATACGATGAACCGACCATTGTTGATAAAGTCAGTCACAGCAGTGAACAACAATTGGAAGATCATTGGTTAAGAGATAAAATCGCCCAGCTTGAACCAGAATACCGTGAGCCGTTAGTACTGCAGGTATTAGGTGGATTTAGTGGCGAAGAGATAGCCGACATGCTTGGATTAAACAAGAATACCGTTATGACAAGATTATTTAGAGCACGTAATCAGTTACGAGATGCCGTTAACAAAGATGAAGCAGAGCGAGGACGTAGCCATGGATGAGTTAGAACTACGGCGTCGACTACTGGCTGACCCGAATAGTGACGAGCAAGACTTGCTCGATGCGATTAAAGAAGAAAGCCACAACCAAAAATTATCAGACGAATTAAAAGCGCTTGATACAAGAATTGCTAATGCATTGGATGTTAACGTTCCAGATAACTTGGCCAATAAACTTATTTTGAAACAAAGCCTGCATTCACACCAGCAAACTAAACGTCGCTCTAAGTGGCATATGGCAATCGCAGCATCGGTGGCTTTGGTGGTAGGTCTGGGTGTAAGTCTGGTTAATTTAAGCCCAGCGCATACCAATATCGTCGATTATTCAATTGCCCATTACCATCATGAAGAAGGCGATTTTCCAAAACACGCACAAGCACAAATCAGTCTTGCTTCGGTTAATGACAAGCTGGGCGATTTAAATGTTCAATTTGCCAACGCCATTGGAAACCTTATTTCTATTGATGACTGCTACTACGACGGCATGGACTCGATGCATTTAGTATTTGAAGGCAAATACGACAACATCACCCTGTTTATCATTCCTAAAAATGAGCACTTGTCGTTTACTGAGCAATTCAGTGAAGCCAACATTCACGGTATCACCAAACAGTATAAAAATGCGGATGTCATTATTATGGGTGATAAACGCGAGCAACTTAATGAGTGGCAACAAAAAGTTGACAGTAACATTGAATTTTCAATTTAAAATGTGATCCGTAATTCACTGGCAAAAGTATTTATATAAGTTGCAAGACATGAAGTATGTTCCACAGCCCGTTTGCCTGCTAATTAGCAGGCATTTTTTTTGCCGCTTAAAAAACATCTTCACATCAAATTGTAAAATTCTGGTTAACCTCAACATCAAAACCAACAAAACCTCAAAAAAATTAACAGTTTTAACAAAAAAGCCACCTATCTACTGGATGCAAAGTCACTAAATTGTTACGATTCGGCAAACTTCACAAAATAATAATAAAATCATGGAACTCGAATTACCTCTCATTATCACCTTTATTGGGTATCTTCTTACCACCCTTTTAATTGGCTTTTTCGCTTATAAAGCCACAAACACCCTAAGTGATTACATTCTTGGCGGTCGTCAATTAGGCCCAGGAGTTACCGCGCTAAGTGTTGGCGCATCCGATATGAGTGGCTGGTTATTGCTCGGCTTACCTGGAGCGATTTATTTATCGGGTATCAGCGAAGTATGGATTGGTGTTGGCTTAGTTATCGGTGCTTTTTTTAACTGGTTATTGGTTGCTCCTCGTTTGCGCTCTTTTACTGAAAAAGCAGGCAACGCATTAACCATTCCTGAATTTTTAGAGAACCGTTTTAATGATAAATCGCATTTACTACGCTTTATCTCGGCATTAACCATTTTAATCTTCTTCACCTTTTACGTATCTTCAGGCCTTGTTGGTGGTGCCATCTTATTTGAAAAAGTATTTGGCTTAGAATACGTAACCGCGTTAATTGTTGGTGCGGTTGTTATTGTATCGTATACCTTCTTAGGGGGCTTTTTAGCAGTAAGTTGGACAGACTTTTTCCAAGGTTGCTTAATGCTAATCGCGTTAATTATCTTGCCAATTGTTACCCTCAACGAATTAGGTGGTATTGATCAAACGGCGCAATTATTAACTCAAATAAACCCCGACTATGGTAACTTATTTAAAAATTTCAGCTGGATTGGCTTTTTCTCATTGATGGCTTGGGGTCTTGGTTATTTTGGCCAACCGCATATCTTATCGCGTTTTATGGCCATTCGCAGTGTTGATGATATTCCAAAATCACGAAACATCGCGATGATTTGGATGGTGCTTTCCTTAATTGGTGCATTAAGTGTTGGTTTGGTCGGTATTGCCTACTACGCAGAACAACCGCTGGAAAACCCTGAAACCATCTTTATTTTCTTATCGAAAGCCATTTTAAACCCATGGGTTGCTGGGGTCATAATTGCCGCGATTCTATCCGCTATTATGAGTACCATCGATTCGCAGTTAATTGTGTGTTCTAGCGTTATTGTTGAGGACTTCCACAAAAACTTTACCAAACGCGAAGTCAGTGAAAACGAGTTGGTGTGGCTATCGCGCTTATCACTATTAGCAATCGCAATTTTAGCGACGATTGTAGCGCTTGATCCAAAGAGTTCTGTTCTTGGGCTCGTAGGCTACGCTTGGGCAGGTTTTGGTAGTGCTTTCGGACCAACGATATTGTTAGCCTTATTCTGGTCTAAATACAATCGTTTGGGCGCCCTTGCCTCTATTGCAACAGGTACTATTGTGGTTATCTGCTGGCCATTGCTAAAAGAGTTTGGCGGCTTATTTGAGTTGTATGAAATGATCCCTGGGTTCTCATTAGCATTTTTAGCTGGTTACTTAGTAAGTAAATACACAGGCCATTTAGACCCACACAGCGAAGCTGTATTTAATGAATTATCGAAGTAGTTGTATCCGCTTCATTGCCTGAGGCATTAAAGCCTTTTAGCTAAATTTCATACAAAAAAATCCCCTCATGGTTAGTGAGGGGATTTTTTATTTCTAATAAATTTGTTTAAACTTATTCAAACCCATTCGGGTTTTCTGACTGCCATCGCCATGTATCGCTGATCATATCAGTTAAGTCTCGCTCTGCTTGCCAGCCTAATACCTCATGGGCTAATTTCGCTTCGGCAAATACAGTTGCAATATCACCCGGACGACGAGGGCTGATTTGATAAGGGATATCGACTTTGCTGATTTCTTTAAACTTGTTCACAATCTGCAATACCGAAGTACCGTTTCCAGTTCCCACATTAATGGCCGTACAACCAGGCAACTTAGGTAAAGCCGCAACAGCTTTTAAGTGTGCTAATGCTAAGTCAACAACATGAATGTAATCGCGCACGCCGGTGCCATCAATGGTGTCATAATCGTCGCCAAATACTTGCAATTGCTTTAATCGCCCTACCGCAACTTGTGATACAAACGGTAATAAATTGTTTGGAATACCATTAGGGTTTTCACCGATTAAGCCTGATGCATGGGCACCAATTGGGTTAAAGTAACGTAATGAAATAATGGACCAGTCTGGGTCGCTTTTCGCTAAATCAAACAAAATGTGTTCGATCATTAACTTGGTTTGACCGTATGGGTTGGTTGCCGATGTTGGCATGGTTTCAACCAATGGTGATGTATTGTTTTCACCATAAACCGTTGCTGATGAGCTAAACACTAAGTTTTTAACATTAAACTCGTTCATTACGTCCAATAAAACTACCGTACCCGATACGTTGTTATGGTAGTAACTTAAAGGAATTTGCGTAGACTCACCTACCGCTTTTAAGCCAGCAAAGTGAATTACACCGCTAATGTCGTGCGCTTTAAACACTTCGCGCATCGCTTCTTTGTCACAAATATCGGCTTTAATAAACGTCGCTTTTTTACCGGTAATTTGCTCTACTCTATCGAGGGATTTGGTTGATGAGTTGGCCAGGTTATCAACAATAACCACATCCTGGTTGGTATTAAGTAACTCGACAACGGTATGGCTACCAATGTAACCCGTACCACCTGTAATTAATAAACTCATTTGGTTTTACGTCCTTTATTTTTAATCTTTTTATTTTGCTGCGTCCAAATAGCGAACACATCAATTATAGAAATTATCTAATACGCTAATAAATGCTTCCACTTGTTCTTGTGGTAAAGCATTTATACCCGCCGCTGCCGTTCTTCCCCCGCCGGTTGGGAATTGAATGCAAACCTCATCAGCACCTTGCTTATTATTTAATGGCGCCCGAACACTTACGGTATAAGTGTCATCTTCATTATGGGTTAGCACCGCATGGGCTTTATCTGGTGAATGATTGGCTAAATCATTACTGAACACACCACTTACTCGACGTGCCCATTTATCATCATCTAACATCACCACTTTACAGGCCTTGCTGTCGTAAAGTACGTTAGCACTTTCCGCTTTGCTAATGTCTTGATGGTAAGCTTGCTCTAACTCGTAAAACAACGATGATTTATCTTCAAACAAACGCAGTGGTGATTGCCACTGTAGTAATGCTTGAAACAGTGTTTGAGGTTCAAAATGTAAATCATCGGTGGTTCTGCCGTAGCCATTATAATTCACATAGTTGCCCAACGCTTGCAGTTTTTCCATCAATTGCTCGTTTACTTGGTTCACTAAACAGTAGTTTTGGCCAACAGCATTTAAATTATCGCCAAATGCGGCCGCAATAGCCCACAAATGATGTTTACCTTTTAAGTATTCATTAATTAGCAAACTAGTACAGGCACTCGCCGATGTGTCTATATGGGTTTTTAAAAATTCAGACTCTGGTATTTTACCTGTGCGGTGGTGATCGGCATAAAAGGTAGGAATTTGATTTGCTAAAATACGCTCCAAGGCAGTCATATTCTTTTCCATTGAAATATCCAGCACCGTCACGCTGCTTGCCTTTTCAATATCTACCTGTTGGAGCAGCTCGATATCACGTTTTACGCCAGTGATTAAAGTCGCGTCTTTGGGCTCCTCTAAACGTAATTGTACTAACGCTAAAATGCCATCGGCATCACCATTAAACACATCAAAATGCATACGGGGTTCTCATTCATTATTATTAGCTATCTATAAGATTAGTATTTAAACACCAAATTTCACAAATTTGAACACAAAGCCGCCAACCGTCGACCTTATCTTTAAATAAGATCAATTATTCAGCAGCCCAAATAGCATATAATCCCAGATCAAACGTAATTTTTATTAAATTAATTTTTAAACCGTTTACAAAACATGAGATACTCATGGTTTGCTTTATCCTATTGGCAAAGCCAAAACTTGCTTTTGATTTTGCTCATAGGTATAAACATTGTGGTTTTTTAATTATAAGAAAATGAATTAAAGGAAGTTGAATGTCTAATTCAAATCAGGGGACTTTATTTGGTCACCCGAAAGGTTTGTTCCTACTGTTCGGTACAGAAATGTGGGAACGTATGAGCTACTACGGTATGCGTGGTATTTTCGTACTTTATTTAGTAGCTTTTGCAAGTAGCTTTGGTTGGGATATGGCCTATTTTGGCATTGACCCGGCAGCAGCAGACGCAGAAAAATTATTCCAAACAGCAATTCAGTCGAAAGCATTAGGTATTTTGGGTATCTACGCATTCTTCGTATACGTAACCCCGGTAATTGGTGGTTGGGTTGCTGATAACTTGTGGGGCCAACGTCGCTCTATCATCGTGGGTGGTTTATTCATGATGTTAGGCCAATTCTGTTTAGGTACACCACATAGCTTTATTCCTGGCATGGAAACAACGTTTTTATGGATGGGTTTGATCTTCCTAATCGTTGGTAACGGTTTCTTCAAGCCAAACATTTCTACCATGGTTGGTGACTTATACACTGAAGGTGACAAGCGTCGTGATGCCGCATTCACTATCTTCTACATGGGTATCAACTTAGGTTCAATCCTTGGTTACCTTGTTGTAGGTACTATCGGTGAGAAAATCAACTACCAATACGGCTTCTTAGTTGCCGGTATTGGTATGTTAGCAGGTGTTATTTTACAGCTTGCTCTATCTAATAAATACCTAGGCAACGTTGGTGTTGAGCCATCAGCTAAAAAGTCTAATGGTAGCGACAATACAACAAATGCGCCACTTACTTCTGAAGAACGTGACCGTGTTAAAGTTATCCTTATCATGTCTTTCTTTACCATCATTTTCTGGTTAGGTTTTGAACAAGCGGCAGGTTCAATGAACTTATTCGCTAAGTACAAAACTGACTTAGTATTCTTTGGTTGGGAAATGCCCGCGTCATGGTTACAAACAGTAAACCCAATTTTCGTTATTATCCTAGCGCCAATCTTTGCGGCGACTTGGTTAAAAATGGGCGCTGCTGAGCCGAACTCCCCGAAGAAATTCTCTTTGGGTATGTTCTTCTTAGGTTTAGGTTTCATCTCAATGGTAATGGCGGCATTACAAATTGGTGATTCTGAAACAGCCAAAGCACACGTAATTTGGTTAGTTCTAGCTTACCTATTCCACACCATGGGCGAATTATGTTTATCACCAATTGGTTTATCAATGGTAACTAAACTTGCACCACTTAAGTACACTTCAGTGCTTATGGGTATGTGGTTCTTCTTCTCAGGTGTAGGTAACTACCTAGCCGCTTGGGTTGGTCAAATGGTTGGTGAAACAGGTCCTCTACAAGCCTTCGCTGGTGTTGCTATTATGGCGTTCCTAGCTGGTATCTGTTTATGGTTACTAAGTGACAAACTAGTAGACTGGATGCACGGTGCAGAAGATTCTCACCCACAAGATTTAGAAGAAAAATTTGAAGAAGAAATCTCTGTGACGGCAACGCACGAAGGTATCTCTGAAAAGCACTAAGTCAAGCAACACGCTACAAACTAAGTAGCAATAGTTGATGATAAAAACGGAAGCCAATAGCTTCCGTTTTTTTATGTTTAAATTATTTTGGACAAAAGAGTTAACCCCGGAATAATACTGAAGTTATTTGCCGGAGAGTAGGCTGAAAGGCCATTGGGTGCCAGAAGAAGCTATAGCGAAAAAGAGATTCGTCATCCCGTTGCAGAACGGGTTCTCGAGTCAATAACAAGTACCTTTGTCTGACAAGATCGTGCCATGCAGAGTCATTCGCTGAATCAGGAAAAGAGCGCTATAAAAAAATGCACATAATCAGAAAAAACACACCGTCATTCCGTGATGTTGTTGCACGGAACCTCCTCCAGTTGTAAGGTGGCTTCGTTAAAATATCCTTTTAAATTAGGGAGATCCCACCCAAAAACATGGTGGGATGACGGCGTCTTTATTGTAATTACGCTTATGCTGACGGTGCTCTTCTACGGAGGCTCTGAGGGGCTGTAATTCGCTCCCAACAGACTGTCAGGATTAGCCTTAACTTACAACCTAAAGTTTATCCGGCAAATAATGGCCTTTCTCACCAGCGTTCACAATTACTGCTCCTTGCTTTAGCTGTTTTAAGTTAATGAGTTACAGAAGTTAACCCTACTTTTTTCAAGATCGGAAAGCTCTCCTTAGTTAATGGCAATTGCTGCGAAGAAGAAGCCATCACGTTATGCGTCAAAAAGCACCGCCTTACCATAAAGTTTTTGCACGGAAACTCCTTATGTTAAAGCGTGCATAAAAATAAAACCTACTATTCAATGCTCTGTAAATGAAAAGAGAGCCCAAGCTCGCTGTTGCTCCTCGTAATGAGGATGGCTTTTACTTGAATGACACCGACCGCTTTGCCCACTGTTTCATTTATTTAAGCTATATTACAGGCACAAAAAAAGCGCTCTAAAGCGCTTTTTAATAAACTTAGTGAGATTAATGGATAATCACCTTAAAGGTAAATCATCTGCATGATAGCGCCAGCGAAGAGACCCGCGACTACATCATCAATCATGATCCCAAAGCCGCCTTTGGCTTTACGGTCAATCCATGAAATTGGCCATGGCTTAACAATGTCGAATAAACGGAAGAAAGCAAAACCGAAAATGACCGTCTCTACACTTACCGGAATGGCCACCATGGTAATAAAGAAACCCGCAATTTCATCCCAAACAATGGCGCCGTGATCATGTACGCCAGCATCTTTAGATGCGACATCACAAATCCACACACCGACCGCACAAATTAATAAGGTTACTAGCAAATAGTAATTTGACGGTAACATTGAACACAATAAAAACAGTGGAATGGCAGCCAATGTGCCCATGGTGCCGGGTGCCTTAGGGCTTAAACCACTGCCAAAACCAAGTGCTAGGAAATGGATCGGATTCTTCATATTGAATAATTCAAAGGCCGATTTATTTGTCATAGGGTGTTAACTCTTGTTTAGGTACTATTATATTGGTGCCGTTGTATAGGTGCCGTTGTATAGGTACTTGGATTTAATGGCTAAAATTTCTTTAGCCACATTTTGTTCACTTATGAGAAGTGCTCAAAGCCAACATTTTTAACCGTAAACGGCTCTTTACCCTGCGTCAAAATAATCTCATTTGATGTATTCATTTGACCAATACAGGTAAAGTCAACGTTGGCATGGTCCATGGCCATTTCAACCCCGACTTTGTTGGTGTCTGGTACCGTGAAAATCAGTTGATAATCATCGCCAGCAGTTAATGCCAAATTTACAGCATCTTCAAACGACAATGTGTTTTTTAACGTCTCTGACATTGGAATGTCATTGACATCAATATGCACTCCTAGCGTTGATTGCTTGCAAATATGGGTTAAATCCGCCAACAAGCCATCAGACACATCTATCGCAGAGGTTACGTATTCACGTATTAATTGCCCTACCAGTACTTGCGGCTTAGGGTAATCCAATTTTTGTTTCACCTTGGCAAGGTCTGATCCTGAGAGCTGAATTTTATCTTGTATGGCCGCGAGTGCCAAACCGGCATCACCAAACGTTCCGGTTACAAACACGTAATCACCGTTTTGTGCGCCATCACGACACAATGCTTTGTCTTCTGGCACTAAGCCTTGCGCAGTAATCGTAATGCTTAACGGCCCCTGCGTGGTATCTCCACCTATGAGTTTAACATTATAATACTCAGCAAGTTCGAATAAGCCTTGGCTAAACTCTTTTAACCAGTCTTCATCTACTTCAGGCAATGTTAACGCAATCGAAATCCAGCTAGGCTCTGCACCCATGGCGGCTAAATCGCTTAAGTTTACCGCTAAGGCTTTATGCCCAATGGCTTTTGGAGGAGTATCAAAAGGAAAGTGGACGCCTGCAACCAAGGTGTCGGTAGTAACGGCAATTAGTTTGTCGGCGTTACATTGAAGAAGGGCACAGTCATCTCCTATGCCCTTTATTACGTCTTTACGAACAACAGACTGCTCTGTAAAGTACGATTTAATCAACTCAAATTCTTTCATTTAGAATGATTATTCTGAACGTAAATTCTTAACAGCTTTGTCTAAAACACCATTAACGAATTTATGACTGTCATCAGCTGCGAACGATTTTGCAAGTTCGATGGCTTCGTTAATGACCACTTTATATGGTACTTCCAGACAGTCACTTAATTCAAAGATGGCTACGCGTAATATCGCTTTTTCAACGTGATCCACTTCTTCTAGAGGACGATCAACGTGAGGACGAATGGCATCATCAATTTGACTAACTTTCATTGCAACACCACGTAATAGCACTGAAAAGTAATCCGTATCTAAACGTCGTTTTGCGTTGTCAGCTAAAAAGTTTGCTTCAACTTCGCTAATGTCATTGTTGGTTAGTTGCCATGAATATACTGCTTGTACAGCTATTTCACGCGCCTTTCTTCTAGGAGTAGGTTTCACTAATATATCGCCTATAATTGCTCTAGAACATTTACCATTTCAAGCGCACTAAGGGCAGCTTCTGCACCTTTGTTACCAGCTTTAGTACCAGCACGCTCAATAGCTTGTTCAATTGAATCTGTTGTAATTACCCCAAATGCTACCGGAGTATCAAACTCCATAGCCACTTGAGCTAAACCTTTGTTACACTCACCGGCAACAAAATCAAAATGAGGTGTACCACCTCGGATCACTGCACCAATAGCAATGATTGCATCAAAATCACCTTTTTTGGCAATGCGTTTTGCCGCAACAGGTAATTCGTATGCACCAGGTACGCGTACTACTGTAATATCGTTATCTGAAACCGTACCGTGACGCTTAAGGGCATCAATAGCACCTTCTAATAAACTTTCCACAATAAAGCTGTTGAAGCGAGACACAACAATAGCAAATTTCTTGCCTGAAGCAGCAAAAGATCCTTCGATTACATTCATTTTTTATACCTGTTATTGAAAATTTCGGCCAATTCTAACAAAAATCAACATAAGAAGGTACTTCTTCTTATTCAAAACTACAAAATATCTACAAAATCAAACAGCAAAGCTAATGAAAACCTTATTTTATGAAACAGCATCGCATTTTCATAAAATTCTCGTTAAAATCGAGTTATTAATCACTTAATTATATTAGCTTAAATAGTCAAAAAATCATGAAACTGTATTTCTCCAGTAATCAATTTTCACAATTACAACAATACTCTTTTGCTGATCGCCAGCAAATAATTTCCTTAGCAACTGCAATGCTAAAGCCGACATCAAAAATTGTGCTTAATATTATTAAGCTGCTTATTTTGATCCCGCCTTTTATGATGCTGGCCAATATAGACTCCTGGATGTTTGTATTTCCTTTGGTCTTTGTTTTAGTCGGTTACTTTTTAGTGCTCAGGCCCTTTTCGTTATTCTTTATTCATCAGCATCTGGATAACGCGGTTGCCGAGTTCGAGAAGCAATAACGACAAGTGCACACGATAAAAACTAAGCAGCCCTCTAGAGGTTGATTAATCAATCTGTGTGATACCCCACGCACTGCCCTTAAGAGTTTTTTCTCTGGAAATAAAAAAGCTCAACGAATAGGTTGAGCTTTCTTGTTGTTCAAAGTAAGAGTGATTTAATAATCTTCGAGCATATCGTCTAGCTCACCCTCTTCCTCTTCATCGATAACCACTGGCGGGTTGCCATCGTAAATACGGTATTCAATGCGTTGGAAGTAGGCATTCTTAACAAATTCGTACGGGTCTAGCGACTCCTCAAGAATTGCTTCTTGCTGGGCCAGTTCAGTACGAACTTCTAATAGAATGACCATTTGACGAGCAACATTTGGCCAAAAATCAATAGCAGCCAATGGCCAGTAATATTTATCAACAAAATCCCCTGCTTCATCTCTCAAGGTTGTTGGCCCCAACCCTGGCAGCATTAAGTATGGCCCATCAGTTACCCCGTAAGTGGCAAGCACCTCACCAAACTCTTCTTCTTCACGGTGAAGACCGGCGTGGCCCGCAACATCCATTAAACCGGCAACCCCCATGGTAGAGTTAACAATAAAACGGATCAAGTTATTGCCCGCTCGTTCAAACTTTAATTGCAAGGCATTGTTAACCGCTGAAAACGGTTCGTTAAGGTTTAAGGCGGCATTATATAGCCCAGTTCGTACTGGCGATGGGATATAACTCCACGCTTGTGCCGCAGGCTTTAATACATACTTGTCAGCATATTCGTAGTTAAAGGTCCAAAACGTACGGTTTATTGACTCAAACGGATCACGCTCATCGCCTTGATGAACTTCCGTTTCTTCTGACGTTTGCTCTTCTACCGGCTCCGGTGCGCTAGCACAGGCCGTTAAGGATAAAACAAAAAAGATCGAGAAAAGCTTGGCAGCCCAAGATTTTGACAACATGAAATACTACCCCAAATGGTTAAAAGGAAAATGTACCGTTATATTAATACAGAGATGTACTGCGTATCATAACGAAAAGTTCACAATTTAGTAAACTTTAATGTGGCAAATTTGATATTTATCAGGAATTTGTCCGTGCAGGAAAGCTAATCCCACTGTCACGCATCTTGGCCAGTTTATACCTTAGCGTACGTGCACTAATGCCTAATCGCTCGGCAACTTGCTTACGAGATCCATTGCAAGCTCGCAGTGCATCAAGGATGATTTGAAACTCTTGCTGTTTAAGTTCGGTTTCAAGGTTATCATCTTCGCTCGCTTTCACGTCAATTTCTTCTTCCTCTTCTATGCTAAACAGCATATCTTCAATCAACAAATCGTGACTGTCAATTTCAGATGCGTTCTTCATGATAAAGGCACGTTGAATCACGTTATCGAGTTCTCGAACGTTCCCTGGCCATTCATGATTTTGCAATTTAAGCTTGGCTGCCGTGGTTAAAGTAACGGCTTCACTCGGACTGTTTTGCTTAATAATGTGTTCGGCCAAAGGAATAATATCTTTTTTTCGTTTATTTAATGGTAACCAAGTTAACGGAAACACATTGAGTCGATAATACAAATCTTCTCTGAAAATGCCCTCGCTCACCGCGACTTTTAAATCACGGTTACTGGTTGCCAATACCCGTACATCGAGGTTTATGACTTTACGTCCGCCTAATCGTTCAACTTCTTTTTCTTGAATGACCCTTAAAATTTTAGCTTGTAAGCTTAAATCCATTTCGGTAATTTCATCCAATAAAATGGTTCCCCCCTGAGCTTGTTCAAACTTCCCCGGACAGGCATTAACAGCGCCCGTAAATGCGCCTTTTTCATAGCCAAATAGAGTCGCTTCTAGCATGTTTTCAGGGATAGCCGCACAGTTAATAGCCACAAACGGGTGATTGGCCCTTGGCGAATTATTGTGAATAAACTTCGACAATACCTCTTTACCTGAACCACTTGGCCCGAGCACCATAACGGAAGCATCAGTTACCGCCACTTTTTCGGCTAGCGTCATCAATTGTAAACTGTGAGGGTCTTCGGCAATGGGGCGGTCGCAATCGGCAATGGGAGTGACCGGCATATATTGGCTGATCATATTCAGCAAAACATCTGGAACAAAAGGTTTGGCGATGTAATTACAGGCACCATCTTTCATGGCAACAACGGCGTCATCAATGGTCGCGTAAGCGGTGATTATTAAGACAGGTAAATTAGGTTGGTTGGCTTTTATATTCTTTAATAAGGCCAAGCCATTCATTTGCCCCATTTGCACGTCGGTGATCACCATATCGACGGTGCGTTTTTTTAAAATTAATAATGCCGCTTCGGCGCTATCGGCCTCCACACATTCATAATCAGCCAGTAACAATGTATCGACTATTGCTTCTCTTAAGCCGGGGTCATCTTCTACGATTAAAACCTCTTTTCGATTCATCTCGTGCCTCATTTTTTTGTTATTGCTGAAAAGCCTTAGCCATTACAACAAAGTTATCGTCAATCTATTTTATCGGTTTGAAAAAGTGGTAACTTGATACAAAAATTAGCCCCTGATTGTTTTTCCGTGATCAGCTTTACGTCACCGTGATGCGCTTTAGCTACCGATTTAACAACCGCTAGTCCCAGGCCAGTGCCTTGCACCTTAGAGGTGTAAAACGGTTCAAATATTTTCTCAACGTCCGCCTCATCAATGCCCTCACCATTATCGATTACGTGAATAAACAGGCAATTGTCTTGAGCAAATGCGTTTAGCTGAATATGAATATCGTCACGGTTAACTTGCAAAGCATTATGAATAAGGTTTTGCAGCGCTCCTTCAAGAGCATTTTTGTTACCAAGGATTTCCAAATCGCCGGTTGTCACACTTAACGAAAGCTTGGCATTAGCCTCATTAATTTGGGTTTCACAACCTTTGATGGCATCTTCAATTAATTGGGGGATTTTTAACACAGTAACGACTTGCCTGCCACCACTTTTGGCAAACAGCAACATATCATTAACCTGCTGTTCTAAATCGTGTAATCTGGCGGAAAGTTTACCTTGAAATCGTTCACGTTTTTCTGCTGACAAGGTTTTAGAAGATAAGTTAGAACAATATAAAATGGCCGCCGATAATGGGGTACGAATTTGATGAGCCAAAGTAGAAACCATACGTCCTAATGCGGACAGGCGTTGCATTTGGCTTAGCTTGTCCTGCAACAAGCGAGTTTCGGTAAGGTCGGTAATTAAGATGAGCTGACCAGCCTGAGATCCAAACGAAGACACATCAAACTTAACACGGCGACCATCAAGCAAAGACACCTCATGGCCATCGTCGGCTCTAGGCTTGAATGCTTGCTTTATGATGTCAATCCAGGCGACGTCCAAAAGTTGCACCTTTAACAATTCATTGGCTACTTTATTGGCTTTAATGACAATACCATCGCCATCAATAATCACCACACCAGCAGGCATAACGTCAAATAATTGATTAAATTGATTCGCTTGCAATCGCAAAGAATCCAGCTCACCAGAAAACGCTTCACTTTTAAGTGAAACATCTTGTTGATTTGAATTAGCTGACAATGTGGAATCGTTATTATTATCCCCACGAGTCGAGCTCATAATTTACCTCTCTGCAGATATTGGCAGTTATATACCAATGAGTCTTATTATTAATGTAGAAGCTAAACCAGATACAAACCTTAAAGTAGCATTGTTTGCGCAAAGGGTAAATATTCTTCCCTCCTGTTGGTCTCTTCCTATTTTATTGTCTTACTTGAGGATTTCTACAACCTCATTAAGCTTCATCGAAAAATCGTTTTCAAAATGCAATACCATGTCCGACGAAAACCCTTCGTAGGAAACACGAATAATCTTGTTATAGGTATACGCTTGTTGCTCTTTCACCCGGCTATTACATATAGAGGAGACAATAAAACGATAATCGCCTTCCGGCGCCCTTTCTCCGGTTCGGGTAACCCCATTCCAAGTAAACGTCACCTCACCGCAAATGTCGTCTCCTAATGGAATAATACGAACAATTTCCAGTGCTTCATTTTCTACGTAAATTAACACATGGTGAGCTTTTTCATCGATAAGCAGACGACCTAAAGCCGAAGCCCCTTCTTCAAGATAAAATCGTCCATCCTGAACCAATACACTTCGGCCAATTAATGAACTCGCGCGTAGCGCTTTATTTGAGGTGTTATCGAATTCCTGATCTTCGGACTTGTTAAAGTCTTCGATACCTTGGGTGATAGATGACAAGAGTTGCGAAAACAACTCATCAGTTTCCATGTCCTTTTCTGTATCAATTGCAATCGGCGGCGGGATAACGTCTGAAAAGAACTTCTGTAATTCGGTGGCCTGTTTTTCTTGCAAAAAACTGCTTTGCCCTACCGATTCAGTAAGCTTTTTCTTATCTACCGATTGGTCGTTTTGATTATCTTCCACTAATAGTTTCCAAGCGCATGCATCTACATTGTTTATTTTTTTTATTTCACTTAGAGCGAAGCTGGGTATGTCAAAAATAGTATTTTTCCACATTGACATATTTTACCTTCACAATCAATTTTTCATGCAATATTTATACCTTTAGCTTTAGTTTTTATGTTCTTCGCCAAAAACTAGACGAAACGCTCAAAATAACAACAAACCGACTCAAAAACGGCTCATTTTTATAAAGTTAATTTAAAAAATAAAAATATAAAACAGGATAGATAATCATAATGAAAACCTAAAAAGAACAAAACCGGCAATACGTTGCCGCTTTGTTACAATGGAGATGAAAGCAGAATAATTTCGAAACAATGGTTTACACAGAGAATCTGCTTTTGTATGTTAGAAACGTGAAAGCATTAGATAATATTTTTAAGTCCCTGTAGCTCAGCTGGATAGAGCAAGCGCCTCCTAAGCGCTAGGTCGGAGGTTCGAATCCTCTCAGGGACGCCACTTTCATCAAACTTTTTGCACAAATAAAAAGCTCCCGAAGGAGCCTTTCAGTTATTTTTAGTTTTGATTTGCTGGTTTTACCCTAACGCTTAAAGTTGAAGTTTTTCCGCCCTACCCCAAATAGGATAAGTGTTAACAAATAGACCATAGCACCGCCACTTGAACTCTTTTCGTCTGGGGTGACCACAGCAAGAGTTATGGTTGCGCTGCCCGTAAGTTGATTTTTACCATCGTCTATTACATCCAAAAAAACAGTCACATTTCCGTCCGCTAAATTACCTGGTTCGAATCTATACTCGTTAACTTCGTTACTATGGGGAGCGTAAGGGTCGATTGACCAATAAAGTTGATGTCTGTCTTGCTCGTTTTTATCAACTACAATCGCTTCTATCGTTACAGTTCCCTTTAAGGGATCTATAGAGTTTACAGCTTGCCCCGCCTGAAAAGCCGCAAGGCTAACCTCTGGTGCGTAGTTAATTTCACAGCCTTGCTCATCAATCGCTGCACCAATTGGGGTATTTGGACAGTAATCGTTGTCATCATTTACACCGTCGCCATCAGTGTCTTGGTCTTCACTTTCAATAGCAAAATACAAATTATCCAAATATAAGGTTCCGTTACCTGTTACCTTTAATTGAAAAGTATCGGTTAAATCAACCGGTGCAAAATCAGTTAAGGGAATATCTATACTCTGCCACTGACCTTTTTTAACAGGCAATGAATATGGCGTTTCAACCGGACCAGGGCTAATAAGATACACATTTATTTCGCTGGCATCTGCAGACCAATAATCGAGATGCAATACATCCATGTCCGACACATTTTGGTGGTTGCTACCAAAATCTGTACCCTGATAGTTTAAACCTGAGTACTTTAAAGTGTTATTATCGTTTATCTGAATTACGCTTACTTGTGTAGATTGGCCCCAATTCGGGTTATAGTCAATTTCATCAATATTGGTGTATTCATCACTAAACAGTGAAATTACGTTAGCGCTAGGTAATGTTGGGGTTGGTGCTGATTGCTCAGGCTCATTCGGCAATTCAACTACTTCACAACCAGTTTCATCTACTGCCACATTGGCCGGCGTATTGGGACATAAGTCATTGCTATTACCAATACCATCGTTGTCATCATCAATAATGAAAGGCGTTGATTCATTACAAGCTGTTTCATTGTTCGCATCAGAGGCCACACAGTGTGCCACATAATCCACTTCCATCGTTGCTTTGCTTAATTGTGGGTCAACCGCACCACCTAAATTACCACCAATAGCCACATTTAACAGGACAAACATTGGCTCTTCATATTGTGGGCAGGTAGATACGTCATAGCTTACGACGACATCGTCATCCATGAAAAAGCTGATATTATCCTCATCCCATTCCAGCGCATAGGTGTGGAAGTCGGTAACATCAATCTTGCCATTTGGGTAAGCAGGTCTATGCTCTGCCCCACAACCATTGGTATTGAAGAAATTGGTAATATAACTGTCGCCATTATTCGAGAACCATTCCCAAACATCAATTTCGCCAGCACCTGGGTTAGGCCAATGTACAATGTCATCATCGCCTTTTATGGGTTGTTCTGAAATGCGGTTTTCAAGCATCCAAAAGGCCGGCCAAGTACCTCCTTGTAAATCAAGAAAACGGATCCTTGCCTCCACCCTTCCATATAAGAACTCGGCTTTATCTTTAGAGTTTAATCGTCCTGAAGTCCACTCTCGTTGCTCATTATTTAATCCTGGGCAGGCTATGTCTTGTTTTCTGGCAATAATTTTTAAGGTGCCAGCAGATACATCATAGTTTTTATTAACCGATGTTTCGTCATCGGTATAGCATTGGATTTCATTATTATAATTAGCTTGTGTTTGCGCACTCCAGTTACTCCAGTCAACCGATGTGCCGTTAAAGGCATCAATCCACTGCACTTCCCATCCCGCATTGGCTGAAGCCGATACCGACAAACTTGCTGCTAGGGTGCTGATTTGGATAGCCTTTATAAGAGGAATTGCCGATGGTGCTCTTGTTGCTCTGTTATGTTTAGGGGTCATTGTTATATTCTTATTTAGTTGAATGATTTACTTATTTTTATTTCAAAAAAGACAAAACCAATTTGCCCTTTTCAAGATTGAAAGCATACGGCGTTATTAAAGGTTATTTAATGCCGTATCTAACCAAGCCATACGTTTGCTATACCAATCGATTAAGTGGTCAACTTCTTCTCGGTATGTGTCAAATACCACCGGATTTGGCCAAACATACTCGCCAATGGTGTGCCATTTCTTGTCATTTTCACGCTGCGCCCAATTAAGCTTTTGGGCATAATCTTCAATTTTTGTGATCATAAGATTCTGGTTTTGCTTATAGTATTCAAAACGGGCTTTTACTTTGCTAACAAAGGCTGGATCTTGAAATAATCTTGCATACCAAGGGTTGTACTTTACCCACCAGCCTTCGCTGTATTGCGAGTCGGCATAATCGACATTGCCAAAAGATAGGTCGAAATCCCATAAAGGCCCCATATTGATTTTTTCACCTGGCATCACATTTAAGTAGATGCTTGAGTAATTGCGTGAGTCAACATTTTTGGTTATTTCACTTATCAGGTACCAATCGATAAAGCTATCAATATTGATGTGCGCAGCATAACCAGTTTCAGGATCTTTAAAGTCGGGGCCATATAAAGCGGTTTCAAAGTCATTGATCACGTCTTCGACGTAGTTATATTCACTGCTGCCATACTCTAAATCCGGTGATTTAATGTTGATCAAAAACTTGCTGCTATAAAAGTAGACATCATCTGGGTCCAATCGATCGAGTTGTTCAATCTCCATCAAGTAACCCGTGTCACCTATGGCAACACGATTGCTCGATTCCTCTACTTTCTCGGTAATATTGTATGTACCGTTGTAAGCATCGTTAATATAAACCTCTGCAAACTCACTTCTTGGTGTCCATTTAAGGGAACTCATGTGCCCCATTTCAAACGCCATGGTGTTGCGCAGCATGGTTTTGTCAGAGTATTCAGCGATAAATAACCATTTCTTTTCCGCGGGCATACCTAAAAACTCACTTTCATCAGCCAGTTTCATTTGAAATGGCTTTTTAGGGTGCGTGTACCAAGTAGAATTACCACGGCCGCGGATTTTCATTTCCAAACTTGCTTGGTTATCAAAGTACCGCCCACCATCAATTTCAACGTCACCATGCACATAATCTTCTTTTGAGTCGATTGGGGCATTATCGTCCGTACTTAAATAAATAATCGGCAAGCCGGTAAATTTGGTTAAGTCAATATCATAGCTTTCTGACTGACCATCATCGGTTGTGACGGTGTAAGTGACAATTTGAGTAAAGTCGTTTGCCGTTTGCTTACTAGTTTGAGTAACGCCGTTCACGCTTACCTTGGCTCCGTCATGAACAAAGGTTGGCACAAGGCTAGCGACGCTTGCATTTGAGACGATGCGTCCGAAATACGAATTGTCTCGTAAATCCATATACAGATCTTGGCTAAGCTCGGGGTTATTTGCGGCTAAAAAAGCAAACTGGGATAAATGCGTTCCTTGGTCAATAGGCTGTTCGGTATCCGATCCGCCACCACCACCGCCGCCACAAGCAGTTAACACAAAAGAAGCACCAATGAATAATAAAGCACAAGAGAATTTACTAAAGGCAAGGTGTTGGCTAAGCCTATTAGGCTTTAAAGGGGTATCTGTTTTTGTTTCCATCGCTAAAGATCTTTTAATAACTTTTGTTGCCACTAAAACTAGCAATTTTTGAGTAGATAAAATATTCAGATAAGTTAATAGGGACTTTGGGTAAGCCCAAGTGGGTAAGTAATTAATGCAGATCAACAATGACCAATAAAACAGCAGACGAAAAAAAACCCTGCAAGCAGGGTTTCTAATGAAAGTAATAAGGATTATTTTATTTTTTTTGTTTTTTTATAATCTCATTTGCTTTCAAATCTTGAGTTATTAGCTAACCAGTATAAATGGCTGATATTCCTAAAACCAATACCGCAATAAATACAGTGCTTAGTTTTACTTCTCTCAAAGATGTATTTTTCATGACTAATCCTTTTATTTTTATCATTATTTTGGACAAGCACAAACAATCTACCCTAGTTACATTTTAATAACAACCCGAAACAATTATTTTTTACAAAAAAGTTGTTTTTCAATTAAATCCCCCCATATAAAGCAGTAAATAAGTAGACAAAGACTCATTAAATCGAATCAACTGTGAGCGAATTGGTTATAACGGCATTGTCTTAAAAAGACAATCATCAGCAACACTATTAACATTTAAGCAACGGTTGCGATTTTTTCGCCAATAAAATTGATCTACATTAAGTTGCATAAAAACACAAATACAACCGTAGACCTTTTTAGGTAGAATTAACTGTTTTTTATTAAGCTAATGTATCGGTTTTTCATAAAACTTCCAGATTTTGAAACACGTTCAATGAAGATGAATAACACATTGCCTTAGTTACATTTTTTAGCAAAAAAAATATGGTTTATATATATTACTTAGCTAAAATTTAATGTACTTGAAAATCATATTTAACTAATAATTATCATTATTTAACGTAATAGTGATTGCAGTCATCTCGCCACTAAGCGAGAATAACCACACAAACTTAACAACCAATTTACATCAGGAGCAATTATGCCTTCACGCCAAGATCAGGCCAATGCAATTCGTGCATTAAGTATGGACGCAGTTCAAAAAGCTAACTCAGGTCACCCAGGTGCCCCTATGGGTATGGCGGATATCGCTCAGGCATTATGGTGCGATAACTTAAAACACAATCCGAAAAACCCTAACTGGGCTGATCGTGACCGCTTTATTTTATCTAACGGCCATGGTTCGATGCTGATTTACTCTTTATTACACCTAACTGGCTATGACTTATCTCTTGATGATTTAAAAAGTTTCCGTCAATTACATTCTAAAACCCCAGGTCACCCTGAATACGGTTATGCACCTGGTATTGAAACAACAACAGGTCCATTAGGTCAAGGTATTACTAACGCTGTTGGTATGGCGATTGCAGAGAAAACATTAGCAGCTCAGTTTAACCGTGACGGTTTAGATATTGTAGATCACAACACGTACGTATTTTTAGGTGACGGTTGTTTAATGGAAGGTATCTCGCATGAAGCATGTTCATTAGCGGGTACTTTAGGTCTTGGTAAACTAATTGCATTTTGGGATGACAACGGCATTTCAATTGATGGTGAAGTTGAAGGTTGGTTCTCAGACGATACTCCAGCTCGTTTTGAAGCATACGGTTGGCACGTAATTCGTGACGTTGATGGTCACAACCCAGAACAAATTTTAGATGCGATTGCTAAAGCAAAAGCTGAAACAGGCAAGCCTACGATGGTTTGTTGTAAAACCGTTATCGGTTACGGTTCACCAAACAAAAGCGGTAGCCACGACTGTCACGGTGCCCCACTAGGTGGTGACGAAATTGCAGCTGCCCGCGAATTCTTAAACTGGCCACATGCTGAGTTTGAAATTCCACAAGACATTAAAGATGCTTGGGATGCCACTGAAAAAGGTGCTTCTGCTGAAGCACAATGGAATGAGCTATTTGCTAAGTATGAAGCAGCTCACCCAGAGTTAGCTGCAGAATTTACCCGTCGTGCTAACGGCGACCTTCCTGCAAACTGGGAAGAGCACACTCAAAACTACATTGCTGAACTACAAGCAAACCCAGAAACGGTTGCAACACGTAAAGCAAGCCAAAACTGTTTGAATGCATACGGCCCGGTACTTCCTGAATTCTTAGGTGGCTCTGCCGACCTTGCAAGTTCTAACCTAACTTTATGGTCTGGTTCAAAGGGCGTAAGCGCTGAAGATGCAAACGGTAACTACGTATACTACGGTGTTCGTGAGTTTGGTATGTCTGCCATTATGAATGGTGTTGCCTTACACGGTAGCTTTATTCCTTACGGTGCAACCTTCTTAATGTTCGTAGAATACGCACGTAACGCGGTACGTATGGCGGCGCTTATGAAGCAACGCAGCATCTTTGTTTACACGCACGATTCAATCGGCTTGGGCGAAGATGGCCCTACACACCAACCAGTTGAGCAAATTGCTAGCTTGCGCGTAACACCAAACTTATACAACTGGCGTCCATGTGACCAAGTTGAGTCTGCGGTATCATGGAAAGCGGCTGTTGAGCGTAGCGATGGCCCATCAACATTAATCTTTACTCGTCAAGGTTTAGCACAACAACCTCGTACACCAGAGCAAGTTGCTAACATCGCTCGCGGTGGTTACACACTTGTAGATTGTGACGGCAAACCAGAGCTTATCCTTATTGCTACGGGTTCTGAAGTAGATTTAGCGGTGAAAGCAGCTGCTGAATTAAAAGGTACGAAAGTACGTGTTGTCTCTATGCCATGTACTGATGCATTTGAAGATCAAGACGCGGCGTACCGCGAGTCCGTATTACCTTCTGATGTAACAGCACGTATTGCTATTGAAGCCGGTATTGAAGATTTCTGGTACAAGTATGTTGGTCTTGACGGTCGCATCATTGGTATGAAAACCTTTGGTGAGTCTGCTCCGGCTAACGAGCTATTTGAAATGTTTGGTTTTACCGTGGCAAATGTTGTTGAAACTGCCAAAGAGTTACTTGGTTAATCATTAACACCACCCCGAATAAAGGCCAGAATTCTCTGGCCTTTTTTACAAAAGAATCCATATGACAATAAGAATTGCCATTAACGGTTTTGGCCGAATTGGTCGAAGCATTGTTCGAGCCTTATACGAAACCGGCCGAAACGAAGAATTTACATTAGTTGCCATTAACGAGTTAGCGGACCCCGAAGGCATAGAACACCTTCTAAAATACGACTCAACCCATGGCCGTTTTCCATTTAGCGTGAGCATAAACGGAGGCAAATTAAACATTGCCGGCGACGATGTTGTTTTATTACATCAAAAAGAAACAAAGAACTTGCCTTGGAAGGCATTAGATGTTGATATTGTACTCGATTGCACGGGAATTTATCTGTCTAAAGAATATGCAATGCAACATATTTCTCAAGGCGCGAAAAAAGTATTAATCTCGCAGCCAGGCCAATCAGATGTGGATAAAACGATAATATTTGGCATAAATCAACATTCTTTATGTAGTAAAGATGTTATTGTCTCTAATGGTTCATGTACGACAAATTGCATCGTACCTGTAATCAAGGTTTTAGATGATGCATTCGGCATAGAAAGTGGTACTATTACTACAATACATTCGTCGATGCATGATCAGCAAGTAATTGATGCGTATCATAAAGACTTACGCCTGTCGCGCTCAGCGAGTCAATCAATTATACCGGTCGATACGAAGCTAGCGGTAGGTATCGAACGAATTCTACCCAAATTTAAAGGGCGCTTTGAGGCAATAGCCGTACGAGTCCCCACCATCAATGTCACCGCGATGGACTTAAGTGTAACCTTAAATTCTGACGTTGATGTAGACCAAGTAAACAAGGCCATAGTCGATGCACAAAATGGTTTGTTGGAAGGTATTTTAGGATTTTGTAAAGCACCATTGGTGTCAATTGACTTTAACCATGACCCTCATTCTGCGGTCGTTGATGGAAACTCAACAAGGGTGAGCCACAAACGATTGGTTAAGTTACTTGTATGGTGTGATAACGAATGGGGGTTTGCTAACAGAATGTTAGACACATCCGCTTCAATGAAACTTGATAATGTGAAATACGCACTATAATTAATCTGCGAATTCACAATAAATTTTACAGCTTAACTTAACGGAGACACGCTATGTCTGTCATTAAAATGACCGATCTCGATTTAGCAAACAAACGAGTATTAATTCGAGAAGATTTAAACGTACCAGTAAAAAACGGCAAAATCACCTCTGATGCTCGATTACGTGCCGCATTACCAACAATGAAACTGGCTTTAGAAGCTGGTGCAAAAGTAATGGTTACCTCTCATTTAGGTCGTCCTACTGAAGGCGAATACAATGCAGAATTCTCTTTACAAGTTGTTGCTGACTACTTAGCAGAAGCACTTGGTGTTCCGGCTCGTCTTGAAAAAGATTACCTAGACGGTGTTGAAGTAGCGGCTGGTGAATTAGTTGTTTTAGAAAACGTACGTTTTAACGTAGGTGAGAAGAAAAATGACGAAGCATTAGCGAAGAAAATGGCTGCTTTATGTGACGTATACGTAATGGATGCATTCGGTACAGCTCACCGTGCACAAGCAAGTACACACGGTGTAGGCCAATTTGCTCCTGTAGCATGTGCGGGTCCTCTTTTAGCCGGTGAGCTAGAAGCACTAGGTAAAGCTTTACACAACCCAGCGCGTCCATTAGTGGCTATCGTTGGTGGTTCAAAAGTATCAACTAAATTAACGGTTCTTGATTCATTATCAAACATCGTTGACCAATTAGTTGTTGGTGGTGGTATTGCTAACACATTCATCGCTGCTCAAGGCAACAATGTTGGTAAGTCTCTATACGAAGCAGACTTAATTGACGAAGCAAACCGTTTAACGGCTAATGCAGAAGCTAACAATGGTTCAATCCCTACTCCTACAGACGTAGTTGTTGGTAAAGAATTCTCAGAATCAGCACAAGCAACGCTTAAAAACGCTGCAGACGTTTCTGATGACGATATGATTTTCGATATCGGTCCAGACTCAGCGAAAGCATTAGCAGACATCTTAGAAAACGCTGGTACTATTGTTTGGAACGGTCCAGTAGGCGTATTCGAATTTGACCAATTTGGTGAAGGTACTAAAACTATCGCTCAAGCAATCGCGAACTCTAAAGCGTTCTCAATTGCCGGTGGTGGTGACACATTAGCTGCTGTTGATAAGTACGATATTGCAGATAAAGTATCTTACATTTCAACCGGTGGTGGTGCGTTCTTAGAATTCTTAGAAGGCAAGAAATTACCAGCTGTCGCAATGCTTGAAGCACGCGCAGCAGAATAACTATAAAAAATTCCTTCAGGGCAAGCTGAGGGAATTTTTGTTTATACAAGTTTAATTAATATTTAAGGCGAAAATAACAATGGCAAACGTATTAGACGTAGTAAAACCTGGTGTAGTAACTGGTGAAGACTTAAACAAGATTTTTGAAATCTGTAAAGAAAGAAAAGCAGCTCTTCCTGCTGTTAACTGTATCGGTACTGATTCAATCAACGGTGTATTAGAAGCTGCTGCAGCGGTTAACTCACCTGTTATCGTTCAGTTCTCTAACGGCGGCGCTGCATTCAATGCAGGTAAAGGCCTAAAAGCAGAAGGTCAAGAAGCTCAAATTATTGGTGCTGTTGCCGGTGCTAAGCACGTTCACGAATTAGCAAAAGCTTACGGTATTCCAGTAATCCTTCACACTGACCACGCAGCTAAAAAATTACTGCCTTGGATTGACGGCTTATTAGATGCTTCTGAGAAGCACTTTGCTGAAACAGGTTCTCCATTATTCTCTTCTCACATGATCGATTTATCTGAAGAGTCTTTAGAAGAAAACTTAGCAACTTGTGAAAAATACCTAGAGCGTATGGCTAAAATGGGTATGACGCTTGAGATTGAACTAGGTTGTACTGGTGGTGAAGAAGACGGCGTTGATAACACGGATATGGACGAGTCTAAACTTTACACTCAACCAGAAGAAGTAAACGAAGCATACGAGCGTTTAAGCAAAATCAGCCCTAACTTCACTATCGCTGCATCTTTCGGTAACGTACACGGTGTATACAAGCCAGGTAACGTTAAATTAACACCTACAATCCTACGTGATTCACAAGCTTACATCCAAGAGAAGCACAATACTGGTGCTGCTCCTGTAAACTTCGTATTCCACGGTGGTTCAGGTTCTTCACAAGCAGAAATCGAAGAAGCTATCTCTTACGGTGTTATCAAAATGAACATCGATACAGATACACAGTGGGCTTGTTGGGAAGGTATCATGGACTTCTACAAAGCGAACGAAGCTTACTTACAAGGCCAAATCGGTAACCCAGAAGGTGATGATGTGCCTAACAAGAAGTACTACGATCCTCGCGTTTGGTTACGTAAAGGTCAAGAGACTTTCGTTGCACGTATCAAGCAAGCATTTGCTGACTTAAACGGTGTTGGCTTAAACTAATTTAAGCGATAAATACGCCTTGTCCGCGGCAAGTATTGCCTAAGACAGTAAAGCATTTATGTTAATCAAGCCGGTAATTCACGTTACCGGCTTTTTTTTGTCACAAATATCGCTCTCAAACCTAATTAGACCGTTTTATCGCTGTTCAGCATAAAAATACTCGCTATAATAGGGGCCAGTTTTTAACGCTTAGCTGATATTTACTATAACTAATGAAACTCCTTTTCCCTATCCTACTGATGCTCACATACGCCAGCGTAACTGTCGCTGCTGAAGCGAAGACTGAAACAAAAAATAACGAAGCCGTGATCAATGACATTATCGAGTCGTTATATGAAAAGGATGCGCCTGAGTGTTACCATTTTACCGATGAAGTGCCTCCAGAAGAGTTTATTGGCTTACCAGAGTGTAATCTCACCCCTTCTAAATTAACCGGCTCAGTAGAGCTAGGGGCATTTTTTTACACCGGCGATAATGAAAATGCGTTAGCCAAAACGCGTGCCGACTTAGCCTATGAAGTCGGCAAACTTAGAACCAGTTACCTTGTTGATCTTTACATTCGTAAATCAAGAGAAGAAAACGAAGACGGCGACAAAGAATATGAAACCACTGACCAAAAATGGCAAGCAGCGATTCAGAGTAACTACACTTTGGAAGAAGGCGGCAAAAACTATATCTTCGGATTCTTTGGTTACGAGGATGATCGCTTTAATGGCTTTGATTACCAGGCTTCATTCGCTGGCGGTTGGGGTCGTAGATGGATTGAAGATGAAATATCATTCCTTGACGCGGAGATCGGGCCGGGTTTAAAAGTCGACGAAGTAAAAGAAACCGACGACCATAATAATCAAACCGAAAAAGCGGTGATCATCCGTGCCGCGAGCACCTATGAGCGCAAGCTTTTTGAGAGCATTGTATTTAAGCAAGTGGTCAGTGCCGAAATGGCGCCTAAATCTGGCGAGAACAGTAAATACAAAGCCATCACTTCATTTACCACCAAGTTAATTGAGTCTCTGGCTCTAAAGTTCGCTTTTACCTTAGATTACAATACCGAGGTAGAGGGCGATACTTCACACTCCCGTACAGAAACCTCATTAACCTTGGTATACAGCATATAATCAATAAAGTGTTATCCTTAAGTGAGCATAGCAAAACAATAAAAAGGCAATTGTCTTATGAACTTAGCAAATATTGATCTTAATTTATTAGTCGCATTTGATGTCTTGTTGCGTGAAAAGAACGTCACCAGGGCAGCCAATCAGCTAAACATTACTCAGCCGGCAATGAGCAACAGCTTAAAACGCTTAAGGACTTTACTAAACGATCCTGTCTTGGTTAGAACCTCTGAAGGGATGGTGGCCACGGAACGAGCCAATCAATTAGCACCTAGCATTAAAACCATTCTTAGAGAGCTTAAAGAAGCGCTGCAAGAACCAGAAGACTTTGATGCTTTGTCGAGTGACAGAGTGTTTAGGATCATGGCTGGTGGCTATGCGGCATCAACTTTACTACCTAAATTACTTGATGAAATTAATGTGGTTGCCCCGGGCATAACCCTCGACATTATGACCCCAAGTGATGTGAGCTTTCATGATGTAGAAGATGGCAAAATCGATATGGCCATCAACTACTTTGATGACTTGCCACAATCATTCCATCAAAAAGTTTTATGGAAAGACGGGTTTTCCTGCCTGACCAACAAAGACAATCCGGCTATCGACGACTTTAACCTACAACGTTATTTAGACAGTAAGCATGTCTGGGTGTCAAAAACCGGTTTTGGTGTGGGTTTGGGGATTAACCCAAAAGATGTGCAAAAACTGGGCTGGATAGATACCGCCCTAGCTGAGCTTGATGAACGTCGTAATATCAAAATATTCACCCGAGATTACAACGTAGCCATGCAATTAACGCGTAATCAGAACATCATCGCCACGTTGCCAAAGAAAGTGGCACAGATTAAAAAAGACAGTTCGCAATACGTGATTTTAGATGCTCCATTTGCCATTCCAGAAATCGAATTAAAAATGATTTGGTCACCACTTTTACATCATGAAGCCAGCCATATCTGGTTTAGAAAGCTGGTCACCGAAGTAGCAAGAACCTGTTAATGGCCTTACCTATAAACAAAAACCAGGCATGATTCGTCTGGTTTTTTGTTATTCATCGACATATTCCTGCGACTTAACTCTTAATGCTGGAAAATAACATCTTGCTTACATATGTTAGTATGGTAGTTGGGTTAATTTCACGAGAGGGTATTTATATGAGTCGTAAGATTGTTAGAACCACAAGTGTTTTAAGTTTTTTCGTTGGTCTGTGTTTGCCATTTTCAATCAGTGCTGTCGAACAGTCTCCTATCCAAAGCACTAAATTTAGCTTAACAATGTACAGTGCGGCCCAACCTCAGGTGATGCAAGTTAAAACCATCGAACCTCTGGCTAATAAGCCCTTTATACAGCTTATGCAACTTAGCCTTGCAGATAAAAAACCGGTAAGTAAAGACGAAGGGCATTTAGATATGTTCTCTATGGCCATGCAGGTTCAAGATAAAATGCACTATTATATGGATGTGTTGGAATCTACCTTTTCTTCTAGCTCGAAAAAAGATTACGAGCCAGAAGAATGTCAGCCAAGAGGCTTTGCCAACGTCGCTAAATTTTTCTCTTTTTAGCCTATTCTTTTTCTTTAGCGCGTAATGGATTTACGCGCCCACCCGTGGTTTTATCGGCACGACCTTCGAGTTTGGCTTTTTCAGCACGACGTTTACGTACTTCTTTAGGGTCCGCAATCAGCGGTCGATAAATCTCAATTCTATCCCCTTCTTCTAACACCTGAGTTAATTTTGCTGCTTTATTCCAAATACCGACTTTGTTTTTCTTTAAGTCAATTTCAGGATGGCTCAACAAAATACCCGATTCACGAATGGCCTCTTCAATGGTTGAACCTTCGTCGACGTCAATAGCAAGTAAGGTTTGCTCTTGCGGCAACGCGTACACTAGCTCTATCGAAATTTGTTCAAATGATACCAACTTTGTATACCTCTTTTGCACGATTCGTAAATGCCGACACCATGTTATTCATTAATGTGTCAAAGATTTTGCCAAACGCCACATCCAGTAATCTGCTGGAAAATTCATACTCCAGCTCTAAAGACACCTTGCAGGCTTCTTCGCTTAATGGCGTTAATTGCCAGAACCCGGTCAACCGACTAAATGGACCGTCTTTTAAATTCATAATGATCTTTTGGTTTGGCACCAAAGTATTCTCGGTGGTAAACCACTTTTGAATGCCTCCCTTAGAAACCAAAAGTGAAGCGACCATCTTTTGTTCGGTTGTCTCAATGATTTTTGAGTCACTACAGCCTGGTAAAAACTCAGGATAAGACATCACTTCATTGATTAATTCATACATTTGAGCAGCACTATGCATGACAAGTGCGCTACGACTGATTGCTGGCATCGATTTCCCTCAAAACAATAAGCGGTTATCATAACAAACGTTCAACAAAAGCTCACCTGAATTTATCCTTCCCTAGTACACAAAAATCGTGAAAAAGTTACAACTATCAGTACCAAATAAATCCATCTTCAGTATAATGGCGGCATTATGGCAAAGAAAAAATCCAAATCAAAACAAACCAGCAATACCATCGCGCTGAATAAAAAAGCTCGTCACGAATATACTCTTTCGGACAAGTTTGAAGCAGGCATGGAATTACAAGGCTGGGAAATCAAGTCAATCCGACAAGGCAAAGTAAACATCTCTGATTGTTATGTATTTATCAAAGACAGAGAAGCCTACTTGCTTGGCGCTGAAATACAACCGTTAATCTCGGCTTCATCACACGTTGTTTGTGATCCAAGGCGCGATCGTAAGCTGCTGCTTAATCGTCGTGAACTCGATAGTTTAATTGGCGCAGTAGACCGTCAAGGCTACTCATTAATTGCAACGGCAATGTACTGGAAACGCAACTGGGTAAAACTTGAATTCTGTCTGGGTAAAGGTAAAAAGACCCACGATAAGCGTACAGACATTAAAGACAGAGAGTGGAAAGTCGACCAAGGCCGCTTAATGAAAAACAAAAATTTAAGCTAAGCTCGAAAACCAAATAAACAAAAATGCCAACATTTACGTTGGCATTTTTTTTGATAAAAATTTATTAACCACAGTCAAAACGACGTCTATCCATCATGTGCGCCAGCAAAGTGAAAATTCCCTTACTTGTATCGCAGCTAACTAAAAAACCTTACGACTTCTTAGCGGGCTTCTCGCTCACCCACAACTTAATGTGCCCTTCAACCACAATCACATCGTTCTCATCAAAAGCGGTTACTGGCACAAGAAAATCACCAGGCGCCCACTCTTTGCCATCAACATTGGCCACACAGCGAATATCGGAGCCCGCTTTAGCGGTATAGTCCAATGTCATGCCTTTAGGTATCCAACGCAAGTGACTTGGAATAGAAGCCTCAGAAACGGCCCCCATAGCCATTTCAAGGCCATTACAAATCGCAATAACATGCACCGTACCAATATGGTTTTCAACAGACTTGCGCTTCTTAATTAGCACCTCACAATATCCGGGCCTTAAATCAACGACATATGGCTTAATCGTGGCAAAATACGGTGCTTGTTTACTGAAAAACCAAGAAAATAATCGATTGCCAAACGAAAACTTATGCCACTTATCGTAAATTTCTAATAATTTGCTCTTTGCCATAACCGCTTTATTTCCTTTATTATTGAACTGGTCTAATGACTTGTTGTCATAATATAAAGGTAAGACACAATTTTGCAACAACATTGTCTAACTTTTTGTCGATAGCTGTTTAAAAATCACTCGCGTTGTCATACGCTAAAATAACGGTTACAATACACTTTCTAATGCGTTATTTCGTTATCGCTTAGAACCTTTGGGGCGGATTCAGGATTCGACGGGATTCACGAAACCCAAGGTGCATGCCCAGGGGCGGTTGGCCTGGTAAAAAGCCGCAAAACTATAGTTGCAAACGACGAAACGTTCGCACTAGCAGCATAATGCTAGCCATCCTCTCGTAGCCTCGCCTATTGGCTTGAGATGCGATGGTCATACTAAATGGGCTAGCGAGGGAACCTTGTCTGAGGGTGAACCGCGAAACCGTATCAGACTCACCAGAAAGAACCCTGTCGTTCGGGGTCAGACTGGTTAAATAAAAGAACGACTAAGCATGTAGTACCGAGGATGTAGGTTTTTCGGACGGGGGTTCAAATCCCCCCCGCTCCACCAAATAAAGACCATTTTAATCAAATACTTGTACCTGACAATATTTGATTTGGCACAGTCCATAAAAAAGACGCTTTTTAGCGTCTTTTTTTATGCCTGTAATTTACTATTTTTTATCTCTCTGAGCTATTTGCAAACAAAAAGCACTACCGCGAAATCAAAGGTTAACCGAAACAGCTTTCCTACACTCTTGCAATCCATCTATCACACAAGCGTTTATCCCTAGCAAAAGCATAACAACACCTAGGTTTATCATTGGTTATTATGCTAGCTTAAATTGTTTAACTTTTTGGCATGTTTTTATGAAATCCCCAGCAAAATTTTTTATGGCTTTGATCGCAACGATCTTTGCTTTTTCTGTGAGCGCAGCAAACGTTGAAGTATTTGAGTTTAAAAGTAAAACTGATGATGTTTATGAACTTTCAAATGGCGCTGTATTCAAAACCACAGGCGTTGGTTACCCTGGTTACATAAGCTACCATCAACAAGTCATTTTTGTTGGTCATAAAGTATGTCTTAAAGGTGGTATGTATGACTATGAATTGCGCGAGGAAGGTAGAAGTCCTCATTATTCAATCAGCACCTATTCAGGTGCAGAAGCAGACGCTAAATATCAAGAGTTGTGTGGCGGCATTTAAGACAGCAAGAACGTAAAGTTCAATGCAACGGCAGTGATAATAGAAAAGGCAGATACGTTATATCTGCCTTTTTTGTTTGTGTTTACTTAAGCTTTCTGGGCTTGTAAATATCGTTCTTCGACACTCATTAACAGGTGTTGATAGCTGCGATTTAAACAATCAATATAGAACTTAATATCCGGGATCATTTCCGGACAAGAAGATGCGTTAATCGATATCTGACCATTATAACTGGCTACCGCATGAAATAGGCCTACCCCATCACCTATTGGGGCTGTACCTGCCATTCGAACCAGTCTTGCACCAAGTAAATTCAGCTCAATACTCGGACCTGGTACATTGGTGATTACCGTATTACCTAATCGTCCAACAATTTTTTGTGCTGATGAGGTCCCTAACGCGCGATTGACATAAGTTAAATAGGCCGCTGGCAGGTTTTTGGTTAGCTCACTTATATTGCGTGATCCCAGTTTATTTTGGGTGGCTTTGGCCTTGCTAGAAAATCGGTTTACCACCAACAAACGCTCTAAGGGATCTTCAACTTGCACCGGCAAGGTAAGTGACATCAAGCTAATTTCATTACCTGCATGTGAACTTTCCTTCTCTGTACGAACATTAATAGGCGCTAAGGCTCGCATCGCACAATCAGGCAATTCATTCTTGTCTTTCAAGTATTCTCGCAAGCCCCCTGCAATCACAGTTAATACCAGATCATTAATCGTGGTCGAAGGAAACAAGCTGCGAATTCGATTAAGCTCGTTAATATCGAGTAATGAATAACCCCAGACTCGTTGTGGCCCTACCTTATCGGCAAAACGGGTGTGGGCGATTTTTTCACTGTCTTGTTGAATCTGTTCAAAGCCAAAATTAAGCAAGGACATACTCATTTGTGGGGCAATTTTAAGCAGTGGTTTCACCATCCCTAAAGCTTGTTTGACATTGCTCGCCAAAATACGTGTTGCCGAGCCCAATAAGCCACCACTGTTTAAAGTACTGGACGGTTTTAAAACCGCAGGCTCGCCTATAGGTAAGACCCCGTGCAACTTACCGGTTAAGTCCATAACGGTCATACCATCGGCAACAGCATGATGAATTTTCATCGCGACCATAAAGCCATCTTTTGGTAAGGTTTTTACATTCAAACCGCTAATCACCATCATTTCCCAAAGCGGACGGTTTGTATCAATCGGCTTTTCTTGAAAATCGGTGATTGCCTTTGATAGCTCTTTAATACAGGTTGGGTTTTGTAAGGAGCGATGGCTTATATGATTATGTACATCGAAATGTCGGTCTTCGACCAAGTATGGATTTTCAAGATCCATCGCAACCCGGTGCAGCTTGCCATAAAGCATAGGGATTGTGCGAATGCAATTGTCGACATGCTCCACAAATTGATCATAAGAGAATGTATCATTGTCCAACCCAACAGGATCGTAAAAATACAAAGGCATAACGCCCATTGAATGGTCTTCGGTCTCAATATCCAAAAACAATCGATCGATGCTATGTAGTTGACGTGGCATGGTTTATACTTCCTTTTAGAAAATAAGCTAATAATTAAAGGCTTAGCCAAATATTATGATCAGGGTTATACCGTGATCAGGTTTTTCAGTAAATTTTCACAACTACCTTGGTTCATGTAACAAGGTACCGGGTAATTGAGTAACGCCTCTTTCAAAGCTTTTTTACTTATCGCTTGGATATCTTCATGTTGCAGCTCTGATACTCGCTGTGGTATGCCCAACTGCTCGTTCAATTTAAAGATATGGTCAACAAATTTTTGCGCCGATTGCGCCTCACTTTCTGTGCTGCTAGCCAAACCAGTTTCTACCGCCAATGTTGCTAACTTTGCTCGGGCTGCAACTTTAGAAAACTCCAAGATATGAGGCAGTACAATCGCGTTTCCTTGTCCGTGTGGTATACCGTAATATGCCCCCAATTGATGAGCAATGGCATGTACATATCCTAAAAAGGATTTTGTAAACGCTCTACCGGCTTTATAGGAAGCCAATGCCATCGATTCACGTGCGGCAAGATCGGCACCGTTTTCATACACTTTGGGAAGATTCTCAAAAATCAGCTTAATGGCATCTAAGGCATTCTCTTCGGTTTCTTTGGTGCTGATCCGGCTGATATAAGCTTCTATAGCATGGGTTAATGCATCCATTCCCGTAGCCGCCGTTAATGCTGGTGGAATCCCCGCCATTAAGCCGGGATTTAAAGCAGCTACCAATGGCACACTTCGGCTGTCAATAATAAAGTTTTTAGCATGCGTACTATCGTCAGAAATTACCGATACAATCGTTGCTTCAGAGCCGGTTCCAGCTGTGGTTGGTACAGCAAATAATGGCATTGGCTTGCGCAGTCCTTTGAAATAACCAACTAATTTTTCAGGTGCTCGATTATTTGCCTTGGCAATACTAATCACTTTAGCGGCGTCCATCGCCGAGCCACCACCAAAGGCTATCACCCCATCACAGTCATGCTGGTTTAATAAATCCAAGCCAGCATGTACCACTGAATAAGTCGGATCAGGGATCACCCCGTCAAAAATGACAAATTGAATGTGTTGCTGCTCAAGTGCATTAACTAATTCGGTTAACAGCCCTAATTGGACAATATCACCGGAGGTAACAATGAGTACTTTGCTTATAGCGCGAGATTTGATGTCGGATGCCAAATGGTTCATTGAATGGTTGCCCACACAAAGTTTAGGCTCTCTAATTTGCATCGCTTGAATTGCTAGCTTCATCCCCTTCATTAGCATTTTATTACCAATAATTTGGAATCGCTCTCCCATAGAATATAATACGTTTTCCATTTTAAACGCCCTTTATGATTATAATTTTGACATTTTGTATAGTTACCCAAACATAACAAAATAACAGTAGATTTCATATTCTATTAATGCCATTAACTTATCATAAGAGCACTCTTTTTTAGGTCGTGTTAACCCTGCGTTAAAAGGGTGCTACGACACGTTAATTTACCGATAATGATTTGCTTATTTCAATGTCCAAGACAATGGTTTTTAAAAAACCTCAAAAATGACTAAATTTTTGCTATTTGCATTTCGCTGTTTGAATTTCAACCAATCACCCCATACATAAAAAGTATGAATACATTTGCGCCCACGTTAAAAAACAGCATACTCCTCACCATAATATTTATTTTATGGCTTTGGGGAATTAAGTTATTTGAAACGCTTTTTGCCATCGACTTACAACAACTTGGTGTCTACCCACTTAGCACCAAAGGCCTTGTAGGTATTATTACCGCGCCGATGGTGCATGGCTCGTGGCAACATGTTTTCGGCAACTCATTGCCTATTTTACTATTAGGAAGCTTTTTGCATTACAGCTACCCAAAATCTCGTTACTGGGCATTAATGATGATCTGGGTAATTTCAGGTATTGGGGTGTGGCTTATTGGACGGGAAAGTTTCCATATTGGTGCCAGTGGCTTAACCCATGGAATGTTCTTTTATTTGTTTTTAATGGGCATATTTCGCCGCGATAGGCGCTCAAGTGCGGTAATGATGATTGCCTTTTATATGTATGGCTCTATGCTACTAACAATCTTTCCAAGGGAGCATTGGATTTCTTTTGAGTATCATCTTTGTGGCGCAATTGCTGGCATTGTCAGTGCGTTACTATTTCGCCATTGGGACCCCAAACCAATCCGTAAAAAATACAGTTGGGAGCACGAAGAAGAAAACACGCTTGCACAAAGCGATTTAGAAGATCCGGTGATTGGAGAGCAATGGAAGCTCTCTCAGAATGAAGAGTCTGCTACGGATAAGCAAAACCCTCACCAGTAATGTGAGGGCTATATTGCCTAACCTTAGCTTATTTCGACAATGATATGTCCACTAAAATCGGGTAATGATCGGAAGGCAATCGGCCGTTTAATGACTCACTAAGTACCCCAAATCGATTCACTTTTATATCCTCACTCACAAACACATAATCAATGGGGTCATCATCTGTGGCTGTTATAGCAAAGTTGGTAAAGGTGAAATCTGGCCCATAAGGGGCTAGTTTTGAAACAAGCTTGGCATCAAATAACACTTTTGAATACTCGCTATTGTTTGTTAATCGTTTATACGGAACATCCGCAGGAACACTGTTAAAGTCGCCCATAACAATTACCGGGTGATTATTAGCAACAAGCTCATCAACTTTCTGCCTGAGTAAACTGGCACACTCTGCTCGGGCTTGTGCACCGACATGATCGAAATGCGCATTAAACAGATAAAATTGGCCGGCACTGTGATGCTTAAATTGCGCCCAATTAACATTTCTTGGCAAACTGCTGTCCCAGCCTTTAGAGGGTTTATCAGGAGTTAGTGAACACCAAAATGCCCCCTGATCAAGCACCTTCAGTTTCGTCCTGTCATACATAATGGCAGCATATTCTCCTAGCGAATCTGTTTTCCCATCATCTCTTGCTCGGCCTAACCAATCATATTCGGGCAACAATGCTTTTAAATCACCTAACTGGCCTAAGGTTGCTTCTTGCAAACCAATCACTGGCACCTGATGAAATTGAATTAAGTGTGCAACATGCGCTTTACGATGCGGCCAAGCGTTTTCGCCATCGTTTGGGGTGTTGTACCGAATGTTAAAACTTAATGCGTTAACCTGAGTACTGGTTGCTTGAGCTGGACAAAAAAACGAAGAAAATAAAATGAAAAATATGACTAAATTTTGCATAAGGCACCAAAGGTAAATTTTGTATTTCACTCTAAATAAATACTTTGAAATAAGCAAAGTAAGTTACAATTATTTTTATTCCCTTTTAGTTGCCAAAGCCTTCTTTCTTACCTAACCTTTACCGTGTATTCCTCTGGAGTGGGAACTTTCCATTATATGAATGATTACAGGATAAACATGGAAAAGTTGAAGCACTTATGAAGACAACCAAACGGGCTTTATTGCTCCTAAATTGTGAACAACACATTTCAGAATGGCAACGAGAACTCGAAGCTTTCAACTGGAAGTGTCTAATAGCTAATACTCCCCTTAAAGCCCATCAACAAATTCAAAAATATCAATGCAAAGTCTGCTTAGCCTTAGTGACTGAATCAAATCATAAAAAAGTCTACAGCCTGATTGCAGATATAAAATCTAAAACGCCCAATATTAAGTGCTTGGCCATTGTTGATAAAAACACAGAGCTAACAAAATTAAACTGGGCGCAATCATTACCAAGATTTTTTACAGACTTTCACCATAATCCAGTTGATTGGAAAATGCTGAACTTTGAATTAGGCCATGCATTAGGTATTGCTTCTCTGGCAGTCAACTTAACCGACTTAATAGATGACTCTCGTTTTAAATTAATTGGTAACTCAAACGTTATGCAACAGGTCCAACAAACACTCGTTAAATTTGCAAATTGTGAACAATCAGTACTACTCAATGGGGAAACAGGCACCGGTAAAGATTTATGCGCCCAAATAATTCACTTAAACTCTCCAAGACGGGGATCCCCGTTCATTACTATTAACTGTGGTGCTTTACCGCCTTCATTAATTCATTCTGAATTATTCGGTCATGAAAAAGGAGCGTTTACTAGCGCTGATAGTCAATATATTGGTCATATAGAAAGAGCGAATAACGGTACTTTGTTCCTGGATGAAATAGGTGACTTGCCTTTGGCGTTGCAAGTTAACTTATTACATTTTTTAGAAACTCACCGCATTGAAAGGTTAGGAGGTCATAAGGAAATTCAGGTAAACTGCCGGATTATATTTGCCACCCACATAAACTTACAGAATGCCATAGTTGAGGGGAAATTCAGAGAGGACTTATACCACAGAATAAACATATTACAGCTCACATTACCAAGCCTTAGAGAGCACATAGATGATCTCGAACTTCTAGCTGAACACTTCTTAAAGCTTTATAGCAAAAATGAGCAAACTCATTTTACAAAGTCTTGCCTCAAAAAAATGAAACAATATGAATGGCCTGGTAACGTAAGGGAGTTAAGTAACCGCATACAACGGGCAATAATCATGACAAACACCAGCACCATAACAGAAACCGACTTAGCATTGCCTTTACGAGATGCCTCATCAAGCAATATTAGACTCCTAAGACAGCGTGCAGATATTAATGGTGAAACCTTATTAAAAGCAATGAGAAACAACAATCATAATATTTCAGCCGCGGCCAGAGAGTTGAAGATTTCCAGAACTACATTTTATCGATTACTCAAAAAATGTAACATACAGCTAAATACCTGCAAATAATTCTCATCAACCTTTTTTCAAGTGGTTTCGATTATCTTCTTTATTTATTAATTTAATAGGATAAACCGTACCTAAATAAAAAGTATTTCATAATGCCAATTTTTCCCTCTGCACGAATGACATCCCTCAAAAGCAATAAATGTTACACAGTGTTCCAAAATATCAGTATTATCTTCAATAAGTTATAAAAAAATCTTCTTTTTCAATGCATTCTTTTTTTGTTTACAATCAAAAAAGCTAAATAACTCAAAGGGATTTAATGCTGGTTTAAAAAATGCATAAGGCCTCATGATTCTTTAATGAACAGGAGGCTACTATGTTATTCATAAGTAAACTCTTGACGGCAATAAAACCGCCAAGGGGTTTGACCCTAAACATAAAATTATTTATCTTTCTTTTAACGATATTTTGTCCTACATCAGTCTTACATGCGGGGCATGATTCAGGTTTCCTAGAGGGACCTCCTTTAAATGTACCACCACTTAAAGGCGCTATATTTACGACTAAAGCTGATGGTGTTATCGTAAACGAAAACGTTCGTTACGAAGACAAAACTGAAGTTTACTTGATTGGCGGCCCTCCTAGCCCTAACGCTCCAAATTCAGCGGCTGCCCTGCCTGATGGCGATTATTACTTCCAGATTACTGATCCTTCCGGTAAATGCTTGTTGTCATCAACAATTGATACTGCAAACACCAAAGATGGTACCTGTGGAAATATGAATGGTAATGGTCCTAATAAGTTCAAACCTCAACCCTTAGAATGCCGGAAATTTAATGTAGAGAACGGTATTGTCACTATGGTCTACCCCGCTCACAATGGAGACGCTTGTGAGCATCTTACAGATAGTAATGATGATGGTGGTTTAACCGTTCAGATGTTTCCATTTTCTGATACACCTAACCCTGGTGGCGTTTATAAAGCTTGGGTAGCTCCAGTTGATGATGTAAGACGCGCTTGTAAAGGTACTACATCTACAAATATAGAGTTTCTTGGCGATGAATGGGGAGAAAACTGTGAAGGTGTTTGGGGGTTTAAACACTCAGAATCCAAAACAGATAATTTCAAAGTACTTGAAAATCGCCTTACCGCTTGGCCAGTTTCTGCAAGAGCATTCCACGATATTAACTTAAATTGTAAATTTGATCCGCTTATAGATGAACTAATTATTGATTGGGGTTTTGCTTTGCACGAGCCTTACTTGAGTCCATTTATTCAAACTCGTGGCATACCCAGTAATTTTAGAACTACTAATGAACCATCTGGAGAAGATATCCTTACTTTTGATGTGATTGGTAGGCAAGGCCTCATTTGGGCAATTGATCAACAAAACTCTGACTATGAAACTTTTGACTTTTTCGGTGAAAATGACGGTTCAGGAGGTCAGCAATTAGTTAATATGAACTCCAACTCAATCACAACATTCTCCGATCTAATTCCTTTTGTAAAATATGATGGTGGATTACCAAATTATTATACTCAGCAGGGATTACCATTTATTTATTTCGACTTGCCATTAATTTGCCCTCCGGGTGTTGAAGTAAATACAAGTACCACGCTTCGTAATTCTAGCAACGCCTCAATAGATACTTTTGTTGACGGAGTAGTTGATAACAATGAAGATGACGGTACTTATGCAGAAGCAAATCAAGATCCTGATGGTTATGTAAGTGGTTTCACACCGGAAAATTGGGTTGAAGATCCATTTAAAGACGGTATAAGTTATCGTAAAAATGAACCTATGCCAGATCCACTACTTACCCTTTCCATGGGTTCAGTCGGTATGGCTGAAATAACCGTTTGTAAATACTTTGAAGCAGATGGTCAATCAGGTAAAAGTGAAAATGAACCATATATTGGAAACTGGACAATCAATTTAAGCTACCCAACAGTTAATAATCCGATTAACCCAGGAACAATTCCAATTCCTAAAACCATATCTAAAGATGCAGCGAATACAGAATGTCCTGATAATGTCACGCCAGCCAACACAGAACTATACAGCCAACTTGCAGAAAAATATGGCGATATTGCCGAGTTATGCGATGGTATAGTTAGCAAAAAAACAGAAAGTAACCCATCAGAAGAAGACTTTGGATGTACAACTTTCAGACTATTATTACCAAACGATTTAGACAATGTACCGTATGACCCGGATGGAGATGGAGATAGCGACAAATATATCATCACTGAAACAAACCCTACCGGGTGGATAATTGCTTCCCCTGCTGAAGAGGAATTTGGGGTAGACGTTAGATCTGTACTTACCTATAGCGACGATGTTAATAAAAAAGGGCCTGTAATTAGTGGCGTTGCTTACCCTAGTGCAGGAGGTACATATCCACCAAATCATAAATTTGAATTTGGTAACACCTGTAAGTTGCCACCAGCTGATTTTGGCACCAAAGGCTTTTGGCATAATATCAATGGCTTAAATACTATTGCAAATGGAAATGAATTGGTATCCGTAATGATGGTGGATGTTGACTACGGTGCATGCGATAACCCAGTAGGCCCTGACCCCGAAGGAACAGAAATTCCTGAGTTTGTGGCATTTGTAAACACTCTCAAGCCGTATTACAAAGGATCTGATTACTTCAACGGCAAAGTCAGAAATGAGATAAATGATGTGGGATGCGAACCATTTGACGGCGCTGGTGAAGGCACAGGTGATATCAATGGTAATGGACTTGTTCCTTCCGCCTATAACAATGAGGAGCAATTTAAAGTCGCTGAAGCTGGAACCGTTTTTGCAGAAATATCCCATTTCCTTGTTAACCGTAACAACGATGGCACTGGTGAAATGAATGGCAAAGAACAACTGGCCCAACAATTATTGGCCTTCTTGTTTAATATTCATTATCAAACGGGAGCAACACTATCTTGTAAAACATACATGAATGGTGCATGTAGCGAAATACAGGGTGCACCACATATTTATTATCATGGTCAAACACCTGCTGATGCTGTAGACGCCAATGTGTTAATCAATATGGCTTTATCTGCTTGGATGACAGGTGTAAGTGTAGATAGTATTAAAACCGTCTTAGATAACTGGAACAATGGTTGGGAAGAAAATGGTATTGAAAAACTCATTTATATTGTTCCAACCTATGAACAATGTATGGCGTTGGTGGAAGAATAAACCTAATATCTATTAACTTACACATTCCATAAATTATCGTTTCTACAAAAGGCTTAGGGATCCCCCCCCTAAGCCTTTTTTACTTGATTTTGTATACTTAGGTTCTAATGATTGTCCAGTAAAGAATTTGGTATTTAACGACCTTTCAATATTTACCCTGCTAGCGCTAAGGAAAAGTACCGGTTGGATTAATTATCCTTCACAAAAGTGTGCGGTTCCATTAAATCAAATCAATAAAAATACCTACAGGAAACTTGCTGCAAATAAAGAACCAATTAAATTTGTGTTACATGTTCAATTGTGTGTTTCGTTCTGTTCACAAGATAAACAATAAATTTCTTAATAAATTCAATGTATTAAATTTTTTTAATGGCTATGTACATTTAAAGTGTCAATCTTGGAAGATTCTTGATTTTGTTTTTTATAAAAAGTCTTTTTTTTCAGTGAGTTATTAATTGGCCTGTTTTTTGCCTTTTAGTACCGTTGTGACCTATTACAGTGAGTTGTTTTTTAACTTTTCCTGTGAAGGGAATAATAGCTTCGCAGTTAACTCATTCTAACTTTAAAGGAAAGAAACTATGAATGTAACTAAACCTCCACTTTTCTCCAAGAGGCTAATCTCTTTTGGGAAGAAAAGTATCTTTATTTTTTTAATATCTTTTCCACTTTTCGCTGAGCCTACCTCAGATGCTGATATTCCTATTTTTGAATTGATTGCTAACCCTCTAGATAATGGGAGAACTTTTGAATGTATGGCAAATGCTTATTTAACCGCTGAGGGCAAAGGGTTAAAAAGTGATCCCGAAAGCTCGCTGAATTGTACGGCGAATGACGTCGAAATAACTGAAGTAGAGCCTCAAGGAGTAGTTGTTAGAGGAGTTGAAGACAAGGAAGCCCCTTTTACTTGTATTAAAGGAGAACTATTTACCTTAATTGCTGATGTAACGGTGAAAACAAATGCTGATAGAAGGTACGATACCACTTTTTATCTGCCATTAAATGAGTTATCACCTCAAGTTGTTCAAGAAAATAGCTCATGTGCCATCATATTACCTAGCTCGATTGAAAATAAACCTGCTCCTCCATTCAGATTCGATGGTGACAATTGCGGTGACATAGATAAAACAGGATTAGAGCTTGATCAATATATTATAGATAATGCTCGATTTACCATGTTATGTGATAGTAGCAATACAAGCCCGACAAATAATGAAGTCGAGTTTGAGTATTGTGCCGCTTGGAGTGTTAAGGATCGTCTTGATTGTACGGGAGATCCTGATGACACCGATTTTCTAATAGCAGGACAAGTGCCTTCACAAACATCAAAATGTAATTGTGACTCATTTCCTATTCCAGTCTTTTTTGAACCAAAGCCTCCGGTAATTACCAAGACTCGTGAAATGCCTGATAACAGAGATGAGTCAGGGGGAATTTTTGATTATGCAGTAAATATAAAGCGTGCTGCTAATGATCAATCTGATAAAGTGATTCTAACAGCTCTAGACGAGTTTATCCAAGTTGTTGGTGACCCCGATCTTGATAACAGTATTGGACAGCTAATAACTTTTGATTTATTTACAACGCCTGCTTGTGATTTTACGGATCCGGAACCTGATCCAATAACCTATAATGATATTTCCAATTGCACCAATTTCTCTTCCCCAAGTTTTGATGGAATCTATTTAATTAAAAATACCTGTTATGATAAGACGGATTCTGATAAGGAGTTAACTAATGATGAAGAACTTAGTTGTGAGTTCAGCTTATTTATAAATGATGATGATTTACTTGACGATCCGACTCCAAATGACAACAGTTCGCCACAAGAAGTGTATAAGGACTTTGTAAGATATTCCGCTGAAGATGTTAATGGCGATGAAGTTGGCGATGATACATGTAATCGATTCTTCCCACCTGCAGATGTTGAAAATAATAATTGTTCTTCCATTGTTCCTATTTATATAAATAATGTAGACCCAGATGTTAGCATTACTAAATTGCCGGTATTAGGAGATAGCAATGCCATTGCTCGAGGCTTGAGGAACGAGGAAGGAGAGTATTATCTTGATAATGCGAATGGCCCTGTAACCTATGAGATAACTATTACCAACCCAAGTAAATCACCAAACAGCAATAACACTTTGATAGATAGAGTTGACCCGATTTGGTTTACCGAGTTCTTCGATTATGGTGAAGATCCCACTTTAACTAGCAATGATAAGATAGACTTATTAAGCAATTGCACACCTTCGGGAGATTCCGTGGGTGTACCTATGCCTGTAGATGAAAGCACTGCACTGCCGGTGGGAGGAATATTCACTTGCCGTTATCAAGATACTCCTGATGTTGATAATGATGACGATACGGCAAATCCTGATAATATTTATACCAATTATGTTGAAATTGTAATTCAAGATAATGAAAGCAGAGTAGCTGATGACAATGATTTTGCTACAGTTAAACTTGGTAACCCTATGATTAGCTTGACTAAAGAAGTACTAGGTCCCGATGATACCGAGTTCAGTTCAGCAACAACTGTTCCAGAATTGGGAATAGATGATGCGCGCATAGTTATCTATAAGTTTGAAATAACCAATACTCGAAGTGATGGTAGTGATGCCCCACTTTACATAACCGCTATTAAGGATTATGAGTTGTTTGGAAATAACACACCAACTGATCCTGATCAACTTGCTTCAGCGGCTATAACTACTTTACCTAATGAATATTCACCTGAATGCTCAGCTTCATATTCAGGAACTAATAGACCTAAAATCACTAAGGAAGGGATTCCTACCGATAAATTTACTTGTTATGTAGCGGCCGTTATTAGTGGTCAACCTGAACAAGTGTTGGTTAATACTGCTTATGCTGATGCTGAAACAAGTTCCAATACTCCGGTAGAGCCAGCTGGCCCTGCTATGGCTACAGTTACAATCTATGATGTCCCTCCTACAATTGATGTTGGGTTCGCTCTCGGCGCTCGTGTTTTTATATCATATGAAAATACTAGCGATGAAGATATTTATTTAAGTGGTATATTTGTTTTAAACACTCCCGTTTTGAATGGAAAAACAATTTCAAGGCCTTTAGGCTGCGAAACTAACACTGAAGTCGAGTGTACATCGATGTTTACTATTAAGACAGATAGTGGACCGGTTATGTTTTCCGGTTCGTCTGTTTCATCTTGTGTAAATCCAACTGTGGAAACCTCTGGTGATATAGTTTATCCGAATGATTTATTGATATTAGAGCCAGATGATCCTCCAGGAACTTGCTTTTTTGATGTGCTATTTACTCCTGGCTATGAGCCCGTAGACTTCGGGCAGTTTAGCGCTGATGCAGCTACAGTAAATAGCGATAAAGTAACGATTGAATTCAAAGATGAAGAGGGAACCTCTGTAAGTGCAAGGGCTAGAGCTAAAGTTATAACTAAGGATTTTGATAATTAGAGCAATAATTATTTGGAAAAATGGCGATCATTTGATCGCCATTTCAAACTGATGACAAAATCCCATACACGGGTCGAGGACTTTGCACTAATAGAAACATGGAAAATTAATAAAAAATAACCATATTAAGAGCCTTACCCACAACAACACGAACTTATAATGAACTCCCTTGACTAGTTAGCTCCAACAAACCATCTGGTTCGCAAACATAATAAGTACATTGACTTTGAGTTCATCCGAGATGAAGTTAAGGATTATTTTGCAGCCATAATGGCACTTTCTCAGCATCATTCACAAACGTCAAATCATCAATGACATTGAAGTAAATTCATCCTGTTATTGCTACTTCACATGGGAATCACCAAGACCTTTCCCCAATAAATTGGTCCATAGCATTTGACATTCCAAAAAGAGATCCAAAAATAAAACACTTTAAGAGAAGTTCATCGGGGAAATTGAAAAATTAATCATTCGCTATTCATTTTAATTGCTTATATGATTAATTATCGTTGTTACTAAAGAAATAAATCCAACACTATGCAGTATTCAAAATTAGGAAGCAGCCCGTTAGAAGTCTCTCGTGTTTGCTTGGGCAGCATGACCTGGGGTGTTCAAAACAATCAAAATGATGCCAACGAGCAAATTGAGTATGCCTTAGAGCAAGGGGTAAACTTTATTGATACCGCCGAGATGTACGCCGTCCCTCCTGCCCCTTCAACATATGGCAAAACCGAAGAGATCATTGGTAACTGGTTAAAGACTAATGCCGCTCGTCGTGATGAGTTGATTATTGCCACCAAAGTTGCCGGCTCAGGGCTGAATTGGATACGAGATGGCAGTGAGATCACTGGAGACAATGTTGAGTTAGCCGTTGAAGGTTCACTTAAACGTTTAGGGGTTGATCACATTGATTTATACCAGTTGCACTGGCCGAATCGCACCTCACCGCATTTTGGCAAGCATCACCCGAATCATTTTGCGTTTAGTAATGTCGATTCTGAGCAGCAGAAAGCGCAAATGTACGATATTTTGCAAGGGCTTGAGCGTTGTGTTAAAGCGGGTAAAATAGGCTACTGTGGGCTTTCTGATGATACCCCATGGGGCATTAATACCTATTTGTCGTTAAGCAAAGAGTTTGATTTACCGCGCATGGTGTCCATCCAAAATGAGTTCAGTTTATTGCACTCTAAAGACTGGCCTTATTTGCTTGAGAACTGTGTGCATGAAGAGGTTGCCTATCTGCCATGGTCTGCATTGGCTACTGGCTTGTTAACCGGTAAATATCGCAATGGGGTGATTCCCAAAGGCTCAAGGCATTCCTTGATGCAGCGCCATGGTAACTTTCGTGGTTCCGAGCTTACTCATCAAGCCGTTGATGCCTATTGTGAGATTGCCAAAACCTATGGTTTTACCCCAGCACAACTTGCACTGGCATGGTGTGACAAAGTGGATGGGGTTACTTCCACGATTATTGGTGCGACAAGCATGGCCCAGTTAAAAGAAGATATTGAGGCCTTCTCATTGACAATGCCCGAACAAATGGTTGCAGACATTGCACGGGTACATAAGCAGTTTGCCACCCCTTTTTAGGAGATAACCATGGACAAGATTATCAGCTTTTATGGGCGTTTTTCTGACGACATTAAAGCCAATCGCAAAACCATCACCATTCGCAACAGCGCAGAGGCCCAATATGAAGCGGGCGACATTGTCGATGCGATAACACACCCGGAGGGGTTGCCGATAACCCGATTGCAGATATTATCAATTACGCCAGCTTCTCTCGATGATTTAACCATTGAGCATGCCAAGCAAGAAAATATGCCATTGGAGGTGTTGGTACCGCTGATCCAGGAAATTTATCCCGGTGAATCCCAATTTTATGTGATTGAATTTAAACAGGTGTAAGGGTTGGTTTAGAGTTAAGTCGTTAGATAATGATATTGTGCTTAAGTTAAGCGAGATTAACCGGGCTGCGCGTCATAAAAGCGCTGGCATCATCTGCCAACAGTGGCTTGCTAAAGTAATAGCCTTGGCCATAATCGCATCCCATATTAGCTAAGGCTTCTACTTGCTCAGCATACTCTACGCCTTCTGCCAGTACATCTATACCTAAGCTTTCACTGAGTTCAATAATTTGTTTGATGATGTTTTGATCTTTGAGACTGTGGCAGACCTTTTCAGTAAACTCGATATCTAGCTTAATCTTATTTAGGGCAAAATCACAGGTTCGCACCAAGGATAATGACGAATAGCCTGTCCCGAAATCATCCATGGAAAATGCAAAACCCAATTGCTTTAACTTTTTCAGGTTTTTAATAAACGCCAAGCTGTCCGTCAACTTATCGGTCTCGGTGATTTCAATTTCAATATGCTCAGCCAAGCACTGTGTTTGATTAATGATGTGCACAATTTGGTCGACCAAAAATTTGGATTCGAGTGTCTTTGCCGACATATTAACGGCCACTCGGGGTACCACATAACCGGCCGCATGCCATCGATTTATTTGCAAGCAAGCCTTCTTTAATATGCACATATCCAGTTCGACATTTAAGCCTAAGCGAGCTGCAGTAGAGACAAAATCAAGCGGAGAAATATACCCCGTTCCTTCTATAGACCAGCGGGCTAAGACTTCAAAGCCGATTAATTGTTGGCTCTCAAGGTTGATTTGCGGTTGGAAATGAATATCAATTTCCAATTCTTTTATCGCTTTAGGCAGTAAATCGGTTATCGACTTTTGCAATATGCGTTCTTTAGCGTACTCTTTACTGGCAAAGTACATCGCAGAATCGCCTCGTGCTTTGGCCATAAAATAGGCCTTTTCGGTAGCCGAGTCCATTTCAAAAAAGCTATTAAACTCAAGCCAATTTATCGCGACACCTAAACTAAAGGTCCTTAATATGGCGATATCATCATTAATAAATATGGCCTTGTCAAACAGTGCCATTAACTCATTAACGAGGGTGTGCACCTTAAATTCAAAATTTGCTTGAGGTTGACCGCTTGTATCGCGTAACAAGATCCCAAAGCGAGAATTATGATAACGAACCACAAAACCAAAATCGCCAATAAGATTTTGAATAAGCTGACCGATTTTCATTAAATATTGGTCGCCAACATGGTAGCCATAATGAAAATTAACCGAAGAAAAATTATCAACAGAAAAGATTAAATACGCTAAATGAATGTTGTTTTTGTCTCGACTGTTGAGATCATGCTGATATTGGCTGGTAATAGCCCAGCCATTGGGTAAATCGGTTATTGGGTCGACACCTTTATTATTAATTTCAAAAAAGCGCAACTCAAAGCAACCCACATACTGAGTCGATGGGATTATATGTAGTTTAAAAGATATCTGATAATGGTAGGAGTGCAGCATTGAAGCTTGACAAAAAAGACCATCTTCCCGTTGCATTGCTTGGGAAAAAAGATCTTGCAGATCATGAGCGCCGATAAGCTCTAGTTCGTGTTGTTTGAAGCTGAATTTACTAGAGAAATTTTTGCTATCGGTATTCTTATAACCAAAAATTCTCATGAATTCTTGATTACAGCTCTGTATATCACCTTGAGCATTAAGAACGAGCAGTGGAATACAAGAGTCAAAAAAGTTCACGGTATATCAACCCAAAAATCTATAACATATAAATAAGACAAGATTAAAGAGTCCATGCTTTGCCGAAATTGTCCCCGAAATTTAACGGCTGACAATATACCACTTGCATTTGTTATGAACAATTAAATTAATCAATATTGTAACGGTTAACGTTTGATTAATTGATAAACATCAAAAACAAAAAAGCCACGCTTTAGCATGGCTTTCTTTACGTCTAAACAGTCACGGTTTAACCAATACCTTAGAAAGTACGGTTGTACTGTAAACCAACTAGAATGGCATTACCTTCAGACTCGAAACCCCAGTTTGCATCACCAATTAGTGGCGCTAATTGTGGCGCTTCGTGTAAAAGCCCTTCTAAAATCGCATCTTGCTCAACTACGTCAACTTCATCACCATCAACAAAAGAAAAGCCAAAGTCAATGCTGCTTTCTGCGTCTAATGCATAAGTAGCACCAGCACTAAACCATAAACGGTCACTGTCTGGGATAGAGATTGAACGGTAGTCTTCTTGAGCCGCTGATTCATCAAATGCAACACCGGCACGTAACGTTAAGTCGTTACTGTAGTTGTACGTTGCACCTAAAGCGAAACGAAGTGTGCTCTCAAAGTTTTCATGCTTAACAAAGAAAGGGTCTTCCATGCCATCAGCAAAACCTTCAAGCTCTTGGAAGCTATCCCAGTCAGTGTGCATAACTGAGTAGTGAACACCCCAGTCATTAGTAACTTGGTGATGACCTGAAAATTCAGCAATTGCAGGTAGATCAATCTTCAAAGAACCTGCGCCTTCAAGTGGTGCTGGCTCCTTGATGTCACCGTCAAAATCAATTTCAACTTCTGATCGGTATGTTAAGCTCCAGCGGTGGTTTTCGTTTAACTCATAAACAACACCAGTATTCCAGCCCCAAGCCGTATCATCGCCTTCCATATCCATTAATTTAGTATATGCAGGTATCGCTGGCACGACAGGGATCTGAATACCACCAGGTCCAGGCATTGATATACCATTTTCTAATACCGCACCATAGCGGCGTGATAATTCAGCTTCAGCATAAACTACGTTTAAACCTAAACCTACAGACCAGTTATCGTTAATGCGGTATGAACCACTTGCATTAAAGTTTAATGAAAACAAATCAGTTTTACCAGCGATTGAACCGGCGGCGTAGTCGTTATCGTATTCAGATGCTAAACCGTAGTTAACGTTTAAACCAACACCGTAAGCAAACTTGTCGTTAACTGGGTTGATAAAGTAAGCGAATGGTACAACAGCAGCAGGAACAACACCGTCATCGTGTAATGATGATAAATCAAAATCGGAGCCTAAGATATCAGGTGCATCTGTGCCTTTAATATCAACACCAGGGTCGATATAGGTGAAACCCATTGATAGAGCTTTCTTATCAAATAGAGCCATAGCTGCGGGGTTACGCGCTAAAACGGTTGCGTCGTCAGCAACAACACCTTCACCTGCGAATGCACGACCTAAGCCTGAAATACTCGTTTCATGTAATTGGAAACCAGCGGCTTGCACGTTTGCTGCGGCTAAGCCAACAGTCAATGCCAATAAAGTTTTTTTGAAATTCATAATATCTCTTCAGTAATACTTTTGTAACTAACTAAATTTTAATGGGGCAAGAGTATATTAGTTCAAATTATTTGCAAATATTATTTTCAAGGTGCTTGTACAAACAACCAACTAAACGATTAAAATCAACAATTTATAACTGGTACGACCTCAAAAACAACTCCGAGGTCACAGGTCGGATCAGCAAACCAGTTTGAAAATGACTCGTTAAATAACAACAAAAAACGTAACCTTTTGTATCGAAACGTTAACAAATAAATAAAGTTACACATTGGTAATTACACTTTTTTTGTGGGGGTAATTGTATAAAAAAGGAGCGCTACCGTTAGAAGGTGCAGCCTATTTACAAGGCTGACTCATCGTCAATAATAACGTGTCTATAAGTGATTATGTATGGCAATGAGATATTTCGAGAATTAAAGTGCACATTGGTAATGTGTGGTATGCAAACTAAAGTTTAGCTTATCGCGCCTGAATATTCATTTCAGAAAGGCTTTTAACTGTAGTGAAACAGCAGACAGTGGAAGTTAACACATAAAAAAGGGCATAATTTCTTATGCCCTTTACTTAGTGTTTTTATTATTTTTGGTATTAAAACAAGTTAATCAAACTTAGCTACGTACTGAAACAAACTCAGGGTAGGCTTCAATACCACAGTCAGATTGATCAACACCGTTGTACTCTTCTTCATCACTAACGCGGATACCAACCGTCTTCTTAAGCGCAAACCAAACAACGAAGCTTGCAGCAAATACCCAGGCAAAGATAACGAATGCACCGTATAACTGAGCACCAAATGTTGCATCACCATTGCTAAATGGTACAGCCATTAGTGCGTAGAAACCAACCACACCATGCACAGAGATAGCACCAACCGGATCATCAATCTTCAATTTATCAAGTGTTGTGATTGATAGCACAACCAAAATACCTGCTAATGCACCAACTAAACTGGCGAACATAGGTGATGGTGATAGAGGGTCAGCAGTGATACCTACAAGACCTGCTAATGCACCGTTAAGGATCATGGTTAAGTCTGCTTTACCCCAGATTGCTTTGTTTAATAACAATGCCGCTACTGCACCGGCCGCTGCTGCCGCGTTGGTATTAAGGAAAATTTGACCTACCGCAGTTGCATTTTCAGCATCCGATACAAGTAATTGTGAGCCGCCGTTAAAACCAAACCAACCCATCCATAGAATAAAGGTACCTAAAGTCGCTAATGGCATGTTTGAACCAGGAATTGGGTAAATTTCGCCATTCGGACCGTATTTACCTTTACGAGCACCTAGCAATAAAACACCTGATAATGCTGCTGCAGCACCTGCCATGTGAACAATACCAGAACCTGCAAAGTCACTAAAACCGGCTTCAGATAGGAAACCACCACCCCAAGTCCAGTAACCTTCAACAGGGTAAATAAAACCCGTTAGAACGACTGTAAAGATCAGGAATGACCAAAGCTTCATACGCTCAGCAACCGCACCGGATACAATTGACATTGCCGTTGCAACAAACACTACTTGGAAGAAGAAGTCGGACTCAAGTGAATGATCTGCCCCTTCAGCTTGGCTGCCAATTAAACCAGCAATACTTGGGATAATTCCACCTTCAGCGTTATCTACATACATTATGTTATAACCAACCAATAGGAACATTACACAAGCGATTGAATATAACGTAATATTTTTAGTTAAAATTTCAGTGGTATTTTTTGAACGAACAAGACCGGCTTCTAGCATGGCAAAACCTGCTGCCATCCACATAACCAAAACACCTGAAATTAAGAAATAAAAGGTATCCAAAGCAAAACGCAGCTCTGTTACGGTTGTTGTTAATTGTGTTACTTCTTCCATTTTACTTCTCCTTATAACGCTGCTGAATCTAGCTCACCAGTACGAATTCGTACGGCAGAATCAAGATCGTAGACAAAAATTTTACCGTCACCGATTTTGCCGGTGTATGCTGATTTCGTAATTGCTTCAATAATGCGATCTGCATCATCTGATTTTACGGCAATTTCAAGCTTTACTTTCGGTAAAAAGTCCACTTGATATTCCGCCCCACGATACAGCTCGGTATGACCTTTTTGTCGGCCAAAGCCACGCACTTCACTTACTGTTAACCCGTCAATTCCAACTTCGGAAATTGCTTCTCTTACATCGTCCAATTTAAATGGTTTTATAATTGCGTTTATTAATTTCATTTCGCCCCCTAGTTATATAGCTGACAGATTAAATACAACTACCGTGCCAAAACAATTTAAACCAATGAAAACAACAACTTAAGATTACGTGGTTTTTTAAGCACCATCTTAGTGCACCATTATGGGGAGTAGCATTCACAACTTAAGTGCGTTATAAAAACATAAAAACAACGCCATATTAATATTATGCAATTAATCTAAAAATGATGTAAAAGCAGTAACTTAAAGAACCTCCACCACCACAAACAAGAAACCAACGCGCAACCCAGACATTACAATACCAACAACCCCTTAACAAAGATTGTAACCGAGTAGATCGTATTGTTATTAAATGTTAAGAACAATGTATTTAGATTGAAACCTTAGGTAAAACTACTCTATTATCCATGTCAATTTTTGTACATATGTATTACGAGCTAGCTTATGTGGTCCGTAAAAATCAATCTATTGGAGTTAAAATGTCACGTTTAACTAAATCGTGGTTATTGCTACCTTTGCTAGGCATCAGCCAACTTACCCTATGTTCACAAGCGGTTGCTGGTGGGTTATGGGCTCAAGAATTCGGTGATCCAGCAATGGGCCGCGCCAATGCAGGCGCAGCAGCAGGTACTGATGATGCATCAACCGCACTACACAACCCAGCTTATATGAGCGAAACCAAGAAAGAACAATTGATGGTTTCAGGTGGTGTAATCGTCACTGAAAATGAATTCAGTCTCGACAGTGTTGATGAAAGTAGCAGACGTGGTCAACAAGCGTGTTCAGGCGGTATTGAAACTTGTGATGCTGGTGGTAAAGAATATGGTCTACTTGGTGGTGCCAGCATGTTCTACACCACTCCTATCGATGAAAAATGGGCGTGGGGCTTATCATTTAGTGCCGCATCTGGTGGCATTACTGACCGTGATGATGACTGGGTTGGTCGTTTTGACATGACCGACGTAGATTTAGCCGTCGTTGCTCTTGCTTCTTCAATAAGCTACAAGGTAAATGATTGGTTATCTGTTGGCGTTAGTGCTGAATTTATGTACGGCTTCATTAACCTTGAATTGAAACTCCCAAGTATTGAACCAGGCACAGTACCGGCTTTACCTGATGGTTATGGCGAAAGCAGTGTTGAGTTAGAAGATACAACAACGGAAGTTAGCTATTCACTAAGTGCTACAGTTAAAGTGAGTGAGCAAACACGTATTGGCTTCAGGTATCACCCAGAAGTAACCCTTGAGTTTGATGACATTGATTTGGAACAGCCAAAAGCAATTAACCCAAATAGCGTTATCACTGCTGACTTAACCTATGGTCAATTTGTTCGTATTGGTATTACGCATGAACTCAACGATAACTTAACAGTACATTCTACTTTAGGTTGGGATGACTGGAGTGCACTTAAGGATGTTCCGCTTACTATTGCTGGAAACACGGCTAACATAGCACAAGATTGGGAAGACACTTACCATGTTGCTTTCGGCGTTGACTATAAGTTGAACAGTGAGTGGATGCTACAAACTGGTTTCTCTTACGACTCAAGTCCTCAAGACGACGACATGCGTTACGCCCAGCTTGCGCTTGATGAACAAAAACGTTTTGCAATTGGTGCACAGTACAACTACGGTCAGCCATTCAGTGTAGGTACACAATTAGTTATCCTAGATGCAGGCAGCGCGCCGATTGAACGTGAAGGTTTATACTACTCCGGTGATTTTAAAACAAACCGTGCAACCTTATTTATGATGAACGCCAACTGGCAGTTTTAATAACCAAAAAGGTTAGCGAAGTCAGATAAAAAAATCTCGTCTGCAAGCCCAGCTTGAGGCGAGATTTTTATTTTGATGGGCATGGGTTCTTCCCTTAAGCTGTGTGCTTAGAAAGTCTGAACAACCGAGTTTTCCGTACCTAAACCGTTTGGCAAATATTGATCTGCCTTGTAGTCGTTTTCCCATTCCGTATCATTAAGCAGGTAACGAAACTCGAATGAGTCATTTTTTGGCAGTCGTACTTTGGCTTTAAACACTTTAGCTTTTTTATTAAATTTCATTGCTAAAGGCTTCCAGTCATTGAACTCGGCAATCAATTCAACTTTTGTTACGTCTTCGCGGGCAAACTCAAACGTAATTTCGGCTTCTTCTTTGGTCTTAAAAAACTTTTTAGATAACATGTAGATTCTCCTTCTGATTGTTGATGTATATATCCTTTCTTACACATTTTAACCATGACGCTTGATCCAAATTATTAACCGCTGTGTTATGCCGGTAATAAGTAGAAAACGCACTATAATGCACCATTGCAGTGCAAGAATTAAAGTAATTGCACTAATCAAATGCGATATATGGCCAGTTTTACGTGTTTTTGCAGAAAAAACATTGTACATAGTAAAAACAAGCACAATGCATTCCACTTTTAAAACTTTATAATTCAACTTACCCTTTATGCGCCGTACTTTTTTTGATCTGGTTGGCAAATTGATCTATCAAGGTGACCGTTTGCTTGGCGTATACCATCGATGTATGACTGTGATTAATAACGATATGCTTACTCATACCCGGAATTTCAGTTTCCGCAACGCTCACCGTGCCGTCGGACTCCGTGATGTCGTCACGCATCACCCTTTCAAGCAATGGTCTTGCACCTATTTTTAATTTTCCAGCAATAGAAATCAATTTCTGCGGTAAAGGCCACTCTTGTTCAAATTCCGTTGGAATGAGCCCGAAATCAATGGACGTGCCCAACAGGGTATGTAAATTAATCTTTTGCAGCTCTTCAACAATCCTAGAGCCTTGATGTGGGGTGCCCAAGGTAATGACCATAGGCACTTTTTCTACCGAAACTTGGTGGGTAAGTAAATATTCTTTTATGACCAAGCCCCCAAGAGAGTGCCCAACCATCAGTGCAGGGCCATGCTCTACCACATCATCGAGTTTTTTAAATAAATGGCGTTTATCGGTTTTGGTGCTTGGGTAGGATAGGTTTTCAACCTGCCAACCTAACTTGGTTAAACGCTTGGCGAGCGGTGACATAATCAAGCTATGCATAAACAACCCATGCAACAAAATGATTTTCATTAAGCAGGTTTCCTTTGTGGTTCACGACCAAGTTTACGCCTAAAAAAGCGCGCAATGTCGTTTTGAATCAAATACAGTGAAGGGATCAAGAATAAGGTGATCACCGTCGCAAACATAATGCCAAAGCCAAGCGAAATCGCCATTGGAATAATAAACTGCGCCTGCAAACTGGTTTCAAAGTAAATCGGTAAGATCCCAAAGAAGGTCGTAAGTGAGGTTAATAATATCGCTCTAAATCGCAATACCCCAGAATCCACCACAATATCCATTAATCGGCGGCCCGTTCTTTTGGCATTGTTAATAAAGTCGACCAAAATTAATGAGTCATTAACCACAACCCCGGTTAACGCGATAAAGCCAAACATTGACATCATATTAATGGTTTTATCCATTACCCAATGGCCAAAGATTGCCCCAATGATACCAAATGGGATCACCGACATAATGATCAATGGTTGAATATACGACTTGGTCGGTATGGCAATTAACCCATAAATTAAAAACAGGGCAATAATCGCACACACCATTAACTGTTCTAAGAAGTCTTGCTGATCTTTGCTCGCGCCTTCCATTCCAGAAGCAACGGACGGATGGTCCGCTAAAATAGCGGGGATTATCTCACCGTTAAATTCTTCAATAATTTTACGCGATTCGACTTTTGCACTATCAATTTCTGCCGAAATTTTAATGGTACGCTTTTGGTTAATGCGGGTGATTTTTGAGAATCCCTGGCCAATTTCCACATCGGCTACTTGATAAAATGGCACTTCAGTACCATCGGGCGCTCTTATCCACATTTCTTCTAAATCGGACATTGAACGGCGGTCTTCTTTCGGGTAGCGGATCATCACTTTCACTTCATCGCGACCACGCTGAATGCGTTGTGCTTCATGCCCGTAAAACGCTTGACGAACCTGTTTACCCAAATCGCCAAGGGTAATACCCAATAGCTCCGCTTGTGGCTTAATGCTCAATTTAATTTCGGTACTGCCTCGGCTAAATGAGTTAGTAATGTCGTAAACACCTTCAAAATCGTGTAACTGACTTTGCAACTGCAAGGCCGCCAGTTCAAGCTCTAGATCGTCATCACCGGTTAATTGAAACTCCAACGCCGAGCCACCGCCTGCATTCGTACCAGCAAACAATTTCAGCTCACGCACACCAGGAATTTCACCAATATCATCGCGCCACAGTTTTTCAATTTCAAAGGCATCAAGCTCACGCTCTTCCGGTTTGCTCAGCTCCATCATAAAGCCACCCGATAAATCACCAGAGGTGTAATTTAACAGGTGCTTGGCAAAGGTTTCATCGCCAATTTTATGGCGTTCAGCTACCCGATACCCCGCTTCAACAATTTGATTTAAAGCATCATTACGCTGCTTTGGATCGGCGCCATCAACCATCACTAAGCGGCCCTGAATAAAATCGGTTGGCACATTTGGAAAAACTTCCACTTTAACAAATGAGCCTGAGATCAGCCCTACTGACAGAAAGAATATCGCCACAAAACACGCCATGGTGTTATAACGGTATTCAAACGCTTTTTGGGCAAGCTTGCGGTAGCGATTTTGAATAAAGTTATCTAACCAAGTTTTGAATTTGGTTTGGATTTTATGTATCGGATTACGACTATTCGGATCAATTTCAGTGTATTTCATATGGCCTAAATGCGCCGGTAGAATCCATTTCGATTCGATCATCGAAAACACCAGACACAAACACACCACCACCGAAATAGATAAAAAGAAGCCCGCAAAGGTGGCATCAATAAACAGCAGAGGAGCAAAGGCGGCAATGGTGGTTAACACCCCAAAGGTTGCAGGTACCGCAACACGATGCGCACCTTCAACCACGTTATCAATACTATGGCCATTTTTAGAGACATTCGAGTACACACTTTCAGCAATAACAATGGCATCATCAACAACAATACCCAGCACCATAATAAAGGCAAATAGGCTTATCATGTTTACCGTAACGGAAAATGGGCCAAGCAGTGGCATCATCATAAAAGTACCAAGGAAACAAATTGGAATACCAATCATGACCCAAAACGCCACACGAACTCGCAGGAATAACGTTAAGATTAAGAAGACTAGCAAGGCCCCCATGGCCAAGTTACTAAACATCATGCCTAAACGAGCCGCTAGGTAATAAGAGGCATCACCATAAACGGTTACTTCGACTCCTTCAGGTAAGGTCAATTGCTTTTTCGCAACGTACTCTTTTACTTGCTCAGCAATAACTAAGTCATTTTGATCAGACGTGGATTTAACTCGAATATTGGTAGCATTATGGCTATCAAAACGCGAAAAGCCTTCATCTTCAACAAACGTGTCTATAACGTTTGCAATATCACCTAAGGTAATGTGGGTACCATCTGGGCTTCTTTTCAACAGCAGTTTTGAGTACTCTTCGCCGGTATAAGCTTGGCCATCGGTACGAATTTGAATATAACCACCGTCGGCTCTAATCGTGCCACCGGGTAAGTCAAGGGAAGAGCGATTAATCGCCTCACTGATCATGTCAAAGGTTAAGCCATATTCAATCAGCTTAATTTCAGACACTTCAATTGAAATTTCATAATCTAGCGCGCCAACCACTTCGGCAATATTTACATCGGGCAATTCAACCACTTCATCACGGATATCTTGCGCCAGTTCTTGTCTTGAGCGTCGGTCCATATCACCATTAACCGCGATCCATAACACATCCCCTTCCCACTCTTGCTTGTAGACTAACGGGCGCTCAATTTGGCCGGGGAAAGTGGTAATGGTATCAACCTGCATTTGAATTTCATCCAATTTCTCTTCTAATGAGTAACCAGAGCTGATTTCAATGCTAACACTACCAAAGCCTTCATTGGCTTCTGAGGTGATACGTTTGATCCCTTGAATATCTTCAAGGACCTCTTCAATTTTTAAAATAACCGATTGTTCAACATCTTCTGGTGATGCCCCATTATGGGCAACCGTCACCATGATCACATTGGAACTGAAGTCAGGAAACATTTTCTTGGTGATGTTGTTATAGGAGTAAATCCCCATCACCATTATCATCACCATCAATAAATTAGCGGCAACAGTATTATGCGCAAACCAGGCAATAATACCGGTTTTTTTCGATTGCATTTCACTCATTCAGATTATTTCACCTCAACTTGCGTTGTGGCAACTTGCGTGTTTTCTAAATCATCTTCAGGAGATTTTTTCGGCGCTTTGGGTGCTTTGCTTTCTTCACCTTTCACGCGTAAAGACATCCCCTGAACAGCGGTTGAAATTTTGGTTAAGACCAAGCGGTGGCCCGCTTTAATGGTGTTTTTAATGTACACATTTTTGCTATCGGTGCGGATAACCTTAACTTCAACAATATCCAACTTATTGTCGGGTGTAACGGTATTAATCCGGTTCGAGCCATAAAGGGCGGTGCGCGGGAATTGAATGATGTTGTTTACGGTTTTACCTGCCACTTTGGCTTCAACAAACATACCAATTCGTAACTCTTCGTCTTGTTCGTTATTAAACAAGTTATACGGATCGTCAATTTGTGCCACTAAGTAATGCACCCGAGAGCTGTTATTAACCACCCCTTCATATCGGGTAATAAACGAATGCCATGACAAGGTTTCTCCGGCCATTTGTGAATTAATGGTCACGGCACGAGATTTATCTTGTCGCTCATTAATTTTTGGTAAATCAATAAAGCCCACATCTTTTTGTTTGATTGGTAAACGTACTTCAGCATAATCGACGGCAATCATCTTTGCTAATTGACTGTTTACAGAAACGTATTGACCAATATCCACAAATTTTTCGGTGATTAAGGCATCATATGGCGCAATAATGATGGTGTCATCAAGCTTAATTTGCGCTTCTTTGAAGTCGGCCTGTGCGGCTTTTAAATCAGCCTCGGCCTTTTTTAACTGCGGCAAACGTAGCGCCAGTACAGGGGCTTCTTCTAGGGTACGACCTGTTAGCCCCCACTCATCTTCTGCCTGCTTAGCACGTGCTTGTTGTTCAATCAGTTGAGCCTGCATTGATTCAACGCGAGATTCCGCTTCCAATAACGCAACCTCATAAGTGATCGGGTCAATTTTTAACAACACCTCACCCTTTTTGAAAAAGCCACCGACTTTAAATTTAAGTGATGTTTCGAGTACCGTTCCAGATACCTCTGAGGTATTAATCGTTTCAGTGCGTGGGACAACCGTACCTTGAGATTCAATTTCAAACGTCACATCTTGCACCTGCAACGGCATCACATCGACTAAGGTCGCCAGCGTTTTTGCCGGCTTCTTTTCTGGTTGCTGTGCCATCGAAGACATAATGCTTAGCCCGATAAGACCGAACAAAATAATTAAAATAGGCGTGCCGATTAAGAACCACTTACTTTTTGTCTTAGCGAAAGACTGACTGCTTGATGAATTCATAGTTAACGTGTATTTCCAAAAATTATTCAAAAACAAAAGACTGGCTAGCCATAAAAGCTGCCAAATTCAGTTACTTATTATTAAATTGCTGCCAAGATTTGAGCATCAATATAAAATCATCGATACCACAACTGCCTTGGCTATTTTGCTCAAAATCGTCCACATCACCAATAAGTTCTTCGGGTAAAGAACCATCAAGATGGTCAACATTGGCTTTTATTTCTACTTCCCCAAACTCTACCGTTAGGGTGTACTCTTGCCCAACAAGCCGATTTTCCATGTCAGTGGTTTGCTGCTCAATGGCATGAACAAATGCCCAAATGCGCTCGATTTGTTCACCGCTACCCACTTCGGTTTCTAACCATGGCCCGAATACTTCGTGTTCATAACTGAATTTGGCCATGGGCGAGCCGGTGATAAAATCTTTACGAAATTCATATTCCATAATGGTTTAACGTTTATTGATAGATAGGGTCAGTATAACAATTGCGTATTTATTATGCTTGCATCCTTTAGGAATTGATAATAATAATGTGTAACAAATTTAACATATTTTTTTGAGTAAAAACCCGTGCCAAGCAGAAACGATATCCGCCAATTCATTCGCCAAAAACGGCGAACGCTAAGCACCGAACAACAACGGATTGCAAGTTCGTTACTGGCCGAGCAACTTTTTGCGCAACCCGAAGTTCAACAAGCCAAGCATATTGCCATATACCTCGCTAATGATGGAGAAATCAACCTATCGCGATTCCAGCAAGCGTGCAGGCAACACAATAAACACGTATATTTGCCCGTTTTGCATCCTTTTTGTCAGGGGCACCTCTTGTTCCTTCATTATGATAAACACACCCCGATGCACAAAAATCAATACGGCATTTTAGAACCCAAATTGGCCGTGCAAAGTGTTATGCCCGTACAACAACTTGACCTGATCTTAACTCCGTTAGTGGCCTTTGATGCGTTAGGCAATCGCCTTGGTATGGGCGGCGGCTATTATGACCGAACTCTTGCCTTTAAAGACTCGAACCCTAATACGGGTCCCCATGTTTTTGGCGTTGCCCACCAGATCCAAAAAATAGACGTGGTACCAACCGAGTCCTGGGATATCCCATTAGCAAGAATAATTACCGATAATGGTTGCTATTATTAGCCATATTCATAATGACATTGTAGAATTACCCAAAAAACTCACAGGAACAATCATGACTCAAGACGAAATGAAAAAAGCTGCGGCGATTAAAGCGCTAGACTATGTTGAAAAAGGCTCTATCGTAGGCGTTGGTACGGGCTCAACCGTAAATCACTTCATTGATGCCTTAGCAACAATGAAGCACGATATTGAAGGTGCCGTTTCCAGTTCTGAAGCCTCAACCGAAAAGCTTGAAGCCTACGGCATTGAAGTATTTGATTTAAACTCAGTAGACAAATTATCGGTTTATGTCGATGGTGCGGATGAGATCAATGCTCAAAACCATATGATCAAAGGTGGCGGTGCTGCTTTAACACGCGAAAAAATTGTTGCGGCTGTGGCCGATTCATTTGTTTGTATTGCTGATGAAACCAAGGTTGTTGATGTTCTTGGTCAATTTCCATTACCCGTTGAAGTTATCCCTATGGCTCGCAGCTACGTGGCAAGAGAATTAGTCAAGCTTGGTGGTGATCCCGTATACCGCGAAGGCGTTATTACCGATAACGGCAACGTGATTTTAGATGTTCATAATATGCAAATCACCGATCCGGTTGCTATGGAAACTCGCATTAATGCCATTGTTGGTGTGGTAACCAATGGGTTATTTGCACAGCGCGGTGCCAATGTATTGGTTCTTGGCACACCGCAAGGCAGCAAAGTCGTCGGTTAAAAGTCGTCGGTTAATAACCACCGCTTTCTGCTAAAAACAAAATAACACCTTATATCCACTTTGACGTTGGCAATCGAGTACATTGTCAACGTCACCGTATAAGGTGGTGCACTTCTTCCTCCTTACTCTTTGCTGCAAACGTATTAGAAACAAACGACATAAGTTGTTTAAAAAACTTCTTTCGAGTTTTAACTCTATATGATAGTTTTATAGTCATCCCCAGATATCTAGCCGTCCATTAGGGCAAACGACTAGAGCAACGACATAAAGGTTAATAGCACCATGAGCAGAACATCTCTTCATAAAGATAAAATTAAAATTCTCTTATTAGAAGGGGTCCATCAGTCGGCATTAGAAATTTTAAAATCTAATGGTTACAGTAATATCGAGTACCTAAAAGGCTCAGTTACCGACGAAGAATTAAAAGAAAAAATCGCCAATGTGCATTTTGTTGGTATTCGCTCTCGTACCCAATTAACCGAAGAGGTACTGGACCATGCCAATAAATTGGCTGCCATTGGTTGTTTTTGTATCGGTACCAATCAGGTTGATATTGGTTCAGCACAAATTCGTGGTATTCCAGTATTTAATGCGCCATTTTCCAATACCCGTTCGGTTGCGGAATTAGTCTTGGGTGAAATCCTGCTTTTACTTCGCGGCATTCCGGAAAAAAGCGCCAAAGCCCATCGTGGTGTTTGGGACAAGTCAGCGGTTGGCTCAGTTGAGGCACGTGGTAAAACACTCGGCATTATTGGTTATGGTCACATTGGTACCCAATTAGGGATCATGGCAGAGCACATTGGTATGCGCGTTAAATTTTATGATATTGAAACCAAGCTGCCATTGGGAAATGCGTCGCAAGTTGACAGTCTGACAGAACTACTGAACATTTCAGATGTTATCTCATTGCACGTACCAGAAACCGTCTCGACCCAAAACATGATAGGTGCGGCAGAATTTGATGCGATGAAACAAGGTGCTATTTTAATTAATGCGGCTCGCGGTACGGTGGTAGATATTCCGGCACTGGCTGAAGCGCTGGAGTCAGAGAAAATTGCCGGTGCGGCAATTGATGTTTTCCCTGTTGAGCCGAAAACCAATAATGACGAGTTTATTTCTCAATTGCGCGGCTTCGACAATGTGATTTTAACACCGCACATTGGTGGCAGTACCAAAGAAGCACAAGAAAATATTGGCCGCGAAGTGGCAGGTAAAATCGTGAAGTACTCAGATAATGGCTCTACGCTATCGGCAGTAAACTTCCCTGAAGTATCATTACCGGCGCATATCGACCGCTCTCGTTTATTCCATATTCACCACAACATTCCTGGTGTCTTAACCCAAATTAACCAAGCGTTTGCTAATCGCAATATTAATATCTCGGCGCAGTACCTGCAAACCGATGAAAAAATTGGCTACGTGGTTATTGATGTCGATTCTGCAGACAGCGAAACCGCATTAAAAGAGCTAAAAGCAATTGATGGGACCATTCGAGCACGTTTGATTCACTAATCATATTCACTCGACAAAATAGAGAATATGCTAAAAGGCAAGCCCTCATGCTTGCCTTTTTCGTACCTGCCTTTCTATGGTTGTTTAAAAAACAGAAAATACTGAACTCCATCAATACATTTCTGAGTATTATTATGATACGCTTTGTAAGCGATTCTAGGTTAAGAATCACCTATTGCGATGCAACACATTCGCATATTTTCGACAACATTTGAAACAACAAGAATGAAAGACAACGTAAACCCTGTATCAGCAACGCCCATAGTCAATATGATTTTCATTGTCTTGTTAAGTTTGTGTTGTTTTAGCCTCACCGGCAAACCCGCCTATGCCAATCAGATGAGCGAGACTCAAATTAGCGAGTTAATTGCTCAAACCGAAGAAATCAGACGCACCGATTACCAACAGTTTTTTAAAAACATCGAGATGCTTAAAGCGGTTCAAAAACAGTTAACGGAACTTCAAGACGAACAATTAACCACTTTTATCTCCTATCAGCTCACCTTAAATGGTCAAGCCGTGCAAGGCTTAGGATTGCTGAAACGCTTAAGCCAGTCACAAAACATCAACATTAGAATGCGCAGCTATATCTCGCAAATTCCAATATTGACGCAACTTAAAAAACTCAATGAAGCGGTTGTGGTCATGGATATCATGCTCGATGAAATCGCCACTAACGACCCAAATACCGACTTGAGCTTAGTGAATGAAGGCTTACAAGTGGTTGGCTTTTTTTATAAAACTTTAGGCGAATTTGAACTTGCCAATAGTTATTACCATCTCATTGATCGCGCAGAGCTTAGTGATAAAGAAATATGTTTACTCGATTACCTGATTGCCACCAATTCTTTGAGTGCAGGCAAGATAGGCGCCGATGATAGAAGGTTACTTAAGGCCAGAGATTTTTGTTATGACATTTCCGATTTAATGATGGCCAATGGACTGGTATTTGCGCAAGCAACACAATACACAAAAGATCATCAATACATGGAAAGTATTGACCTGTTAAAACAGTTTGAAAATAAAATTCATGAGGCTAATTACCGCCTGCATCTTTTAGCCTACGATTTGAACATGATGGAAAATCTGGTCGCTTTAGAAAAGCTGCAAGAAGCCCAAGACTTCGCCGATAAAATCGAATCATACCCCGAATTAGAAGGGGTTAAAGTGCGTTATTATGAGCTATTGGCTAAATTAAAATACTTGCAAGAAGACTACCTGGATGCCCATAAGTACTTACAGATCATTGATAAAGAAAAATCTTCAAATGAACAGCTCATATTAAAGGATAAACTTGCTTATGCTCAAGTGAAACATCAGGTAGCAGAGAAAAACAACCGACTTAATAACTTAATGAATTTATCGCGAAAAAACTTAACCAACGTTGCTGATTTAACCAATGAAAACAAAGCATTATTAGACACTCTAGTGTTTGATAAAATCGTTATATTTGCCTTAATAACCGCGACAGGTGCGTTATACCTTATTATCTTTGTTTTAAGGGCACACAAACAAGGCATTCGCAATAATCGCAACAGAGACCCACTCACCGGTGTTTATATGCGTCGTCACTTTACCGACCTGTTTGCCAGTATGGTTTACAAAGAGAAATTCTCAAACCAAAGCCTCGCAGTGATCACGTTTAACTTTGACAAGCTCAAAGACATTAATAATCGATTCAGTGTTGAGGAAGGTGATTACTTATTAAGACAAACGGTCCGTTATGGCTTGGAAATCATCTCGGTAGATGATGTTTTAGCGCGTATAGGCAGCGATGAATTTGCCATTGCTATGCCTAATAAAACCAAAGCCGATGCCGAAATCATCGCGCACAGAATCGCCCAGCACATAAAAAAATTATCCACAAAAACCACCGGTGAAGCTTTCCAAGCAACGGCGAGTTTTGGCATCACAGATACACAAATAAGTAACTATGTACCTAAGGCTTTATTAGCGGACTCGAGTAAAGCCTTATCGACAGCAAAACACTCAGAGCATAAAGTCTGTATTTTCGACTCAAGCATGACCTACAAAACAACCGTATTTAAAAATGATAATCGCGCCTATGGTGACTTAGCATGATGACAAAACTGTTTCTGCCACTTTGCTCATTCATCAAATTTAGCTTCTTTTTAAGTATGCTTATTTTTAGTAATGCATCCGTACATGCAAGCCCGCAAGCTAGGCCAATACTTGATGTTTTCAATGAAGCGATGGCTTTAAGAAGTCGCGATCATGAAAAAAGTTCGCAGCTTTACCTCGTCCTTAACGAGCGCGAAAATGAACTTGCAGATGAGTACCGTCTGGAGCTGGTTTATTTGGAAGCGTATCTTTTGATGATGCAGGGTGAGTATGATAAAGCCATTACCACACACTCAAACCTCACCATGGTTAAAAACCCCAATCTGGCTTTGCGTGCCTATGCGAACATGCTTACCATAGAACTATTGCGCCGCGATTATTTAGCGGCTTCAAGCTATATGATCCCCATGCTCGAAATTCTAGAAACCGACTCCATCAACTTGGAGTTACGCTTTGCTAATTATGCTTACGATATTATTGGTACCTTCTACAATCACTTGGGCAATTTCGAAAAAGGCTTCTTTTACCTTAGTAAGGTTACGCCAAGTGCTTACGAGAGCCGCGATTTATGTAATTTTCAAGTGCAAATGGTAAAAACCGAACTCATTCTTAATAAGATTGACTTTGTCTCTCCTAAAATTGTCCATACCATTGAGTTATGCCGCTCGGTTGAGGAAGACATTATGTTGCAAGGTTTCCTAGCCGATATAGGCTGGGAGCTGATTAAGCGTGGTAAATACCAAGAAAGTATCAATATACTCAGCGAAGAACTTCCTGCCGTTGAGTTGAGTAACTTTTCTATGGGGACAGCAGAATTTTACAGTTTCCTAGCCAAAAGTTACTTTGAACTCGGTAACGACAATATGGCCGAACATTTTGCCCTCAAAACCCTTGATTTCAGTCACACCTTAGCAGAGCCATTACCACACAGGTTGGCACTCGAAGTGTTGTACGAGCAGTCTAAAACTGCTGATGATGCTAAGAAATCCTACCAATTATTGCAGCAATTGATTGCCGCTAAAGAAGCTTACTCCAAAACGGAACAATTAAAAGTTTTAGGAAGAGAACAGGTAAAAGTCGACTTTAATGACCTAATTCAGGATATTCAAAAGTATCACGACCAAGTCGAACTGGAAAACATCATCAAAGCCAAAAAAGCCAAAAATCGGGAAATATTCAGTTTATATGTATTCTTTGAACGGTTAATTCATCTGGCGTTGATTGCCTTGTTACTCTACCAGTTACGCCATTTTTATATTGAATTAAAATCCATTAATAAAGAAAAGAAAAAATTGGTGCTGGATAAAACCAGCATGGCATTAAACCGACATATTTTTATTCATAAAGCCAAAGCCGTTTTGAGCAACTCAATGGCCAATGATAAAACCGTTGCCTTAATCTTATTTAATATTGATAAGTTTCGACAAGTTAACCATTTCCAAGGGAATGACCGTGCCGATAGATTATTAAAAAATGGGATTTTAAAGAGCCGGGAGTGTTTACCTGACAAAGCCTTTATAGGTCGTCTTGGTGGGGATGAATTTGCCATTATTTTACCCAATACACATCGTGCTCAAGCGTTAGAAATAGCTGAAAAAATTCGATATGAACTGACTCAAGTTGAAGATCAAAAGCTGAGTTTTAAGTTTTCTTTCACGGCGAGTTTTGGGGTAACCGATACTCAGCTAAGCGGCTACCAATTTTTCCAACTCATTATCGATGCGGATAGCGTTATCAGTGAGAGTAAAAATCTGGGGGGTAATGCCACCTTGGTATATCGGCCTGAACAACCAGTAACCTAGCGGCTTTTATTTAAGCGGCTTTTATCGATCAACTAGCGAGAAAACCCAGTGATCTTTAGTCACTGGGATGAATCGCTAGCCTTGCTCCTGAATGTATTTCCTGATTGTTTCTGCACTAGCATTTCCAACAGAACAAGCAAAATACCCGTCCGACCAAAACGTTTTCTCCTTCCAAAACTGTCTTTTCAAGTCCGGAGCGTAATGCCAGATCTTATGGTTGGTCATTTGTTTAATGTTTCGCACATGCTGAGATACACTGTATTTCACAGATAATGTCATCAAAACATGGACATGATCTTTGTCGATTTCAATCTCTTCAACTGTAAAGTCTGAACTTGCAGACAGTTCGATAATTGCTCTCTTCACGAATTGCCCTAGCATTCCACTCAATAATTGCTTTCTATATTTCACAACCAAGATTAAATGTAGCGCTATTAGAAATTTACAGTGTGACTTAGTCTCATATTCCATCTTGACAACTCGATTATATACAGTAGTCTATACAGTATATGAAAAAGATGCTCAGATACAACTATAGGCTCAAGCCCATAGCAGAACAAGAAACCAAACTCATTGAGTTTGGCCCGACAGCGCGAGGGATCTGGAATCTATTGTTGTCTGAAAATATGCGTCGATATGAGTACGATAAAACGTTTTTGTTCTACAAAGAAATGGCTGCACCCCTTAAAGAGATAAAGCCTTTTGAAGAGTTTGGATGGATTAAAGCGTTTGACTCTGCGGCAGGCCAGCAAGTGGCTCGTGATTTAGAAACCGCGATGAAAAACGCATTTTCAAAAGGGCGATTGCAGCGCTTCCCAAAGCACAAAGTGTCATACAAAAAGAAAAAGCTTCACAATGACTCGTTTCGTGCGGTCAACAATTCTAACTGCATCCGCATAGAGAACGGTGCTATCAGCATCCCTAAGGTTGGCAGGGTGCCAATTATTCTTCATCGCGACTTAGTGAGTAAAATCAAGACAGTAACCGTTCAGTATCGTCACGGAAAATGGGAATGCAGTATCACTCAGGAAGTCGAATGTAAAACGGCGCTTCGCGTTTTAAAATCAATTACTGGTTTTGACATTAATTCAAAACAAACGGTGGTTGGCTCAAATGGTTTTGTAGCCGACAATCCAAAATTTTTAAAGCAGTCAAGAAAGAAGTTAAATCAATTACAACGTCAGCTTGCACGCCGAAAGAAAGGCTCAAATCGCTGGCAAAAAACCAAGCAACGCATCAATAAATTACACGGTAAAATCTCAAGGCAAAGATTCGCCTTTGCACACGAAACCTCACGCCAGATAACCAATGAGAGTGATATTTTAGTGTTCGAAGATTTGAACGTGAAAGGGATGCAACAGTTCAATGGTAGCATGGTTGCCGATAACGTGATGGGTTTAATCACTCAGCTTGCGAAATATAAAGCTGAGCTTGAAGGTAAGCTCTATCACGAAATTGGTCGATATGAAAAATCCACAGGGATTTGCTGTAAATGCGACGAGCACCATGCGCTAACATTGAACGAAAGATATTTCACTTGCAAGGCTTGTAAAACCTACCAAAGCCGCGACCTGTCTGCGGCTAAAAGCATAGCAAAAACAGGTGAAACTGACTTAATTGCGGCTGGAGTGGTCGCCAGGGTTAATCCCACATCTCAGCAGAAATCAGCTAATAAAACGAAAGTCTTCGAGCAATCGAAGTTTGCTATGGGAGTTGAGAAAAAAGAAGCAGCCTAGCCCCAAAAGCTAGACTGTAGAAGCCCAGTGATCTTTAGTCGCTGGGTAGTTCACTATATGCCTTAAAAGCCCATAAAGCTTTCCAAGATAATCACAGCAGACTGACAATCGATATTATCTTTTTGTAAATTACGATAGCCGCCATGGGCAAATAAATCGGCTTTGGCATCCGCGGTGGTTAAGCGCTCATCTTGTAGCTCAATAGGAATACCAAAGCGGCCAAATAATCGATTGGCAAACTTTTTGGCTCTTAAGGTTAACGGTTGCTCCGTGCCGTCCATATTTAATGGCAAACCAATAACTAAAACATCGGGCTGCCATTCTTTTAGCAAGCCTTCGATTTGTTGCCAGTTAGGGATGCCATCTTTGGCCTTAATGGCTTTTAATGGAGAGGCGGTTGCCGTGATCTCTTGACCAATGGCAATACCAATATGACTTGTTCCAAAGTCAAAGCCCATTAAGGTACGCTGACCAACAGGCTTAGTCGATTTTGACATGAATTTTCCTAGAAAATAAAATTGTATATTGAGGCGTTATGACCATAGCGAATACGCGTTTTGTCTGGTAACACGCCTTTATTGAGCGTTAAGCGTGACCAACGTCCGTTGAAAGATGCCCCAAATCGATACCCAGTTTTTCGGCCGCTTTTTGCCAGCGTAATTCAATTGGTGTTTCAAATAATATTTCTTTATCTGCGGCAATATTTAGCCATGAATTTTGCTGCAATTCTTGTTCTAATTGCCCCGGCGACCAACCGGCATAACCTAGTGCCACCATAAATTGACTTGGTGCATCATCACCGCCTAATGACAATAAAATATCTTTAGATGTGGTGATCATAATATCATCACTTAATGCCAGTGAGCTTTCCCAACCGCTTTGCATATTGTGCAAAACAAAGCCTCTATCGGGTGCCACAGGACCACCAGCAAGCACTTTTTGATTAAGCCCAGTGGTGTCATGTTTATTGGCTTCTATTTGCACTAATAACTCATTTACGGTGATCCGAACTGGCATGTTGATAACCAGCCCCATAGCCCCTTTTTCATTGTGCTCACATATGTAAGTCACTGTTTTATGAAAATAAGGATCCTGTAAATTGGGCATCGCAATTAAAAACTGGTTTTCTAAACTTTCCATCAATTCACCTACGTCTTACCTTAAATTGAGCCAACCCGGTATTATGTTAATCATAACCCATAAAAAAGGGTTTAGCCCAATTATGGCAACGCTATTATCAATTATTTACGACGAATATCTGCTTCGATAGCATCCATCAATTTGGCGCTAATATTGATATCGAAAGCCGCTTCAATTTCGCGAATACAGGTTGGGCTGGTTACGTTAATTTCAGTGACTTTATCGCCAATAACATCCAAACCGACAAAGTATAAGCCACGCTTTTTAAGCTCTGGGCCAATGCGCTTAGCAATTGCCCAATCGGAGTCTGATAATGGGCGCGCTTCACCTCGCCCACCCGCAGCAAGGTTGCCTCGGGTTTCACCTTGCGCCGGAATACGTGCCAAACAATATGGCATAGGCTCGCCATTAACGATTAAAATACGTTTGTCACCATCAAGAATTTCCGGCATATACTCTTGCACCATAGCGTAATGTTGGCCATGCTCGGTTAATGTTTCAATGATCACCCCGACATTGGCATCATTAGGGCCAATTCGGAAAATAGATGAGCCACCCATGCCATCTAACGGCTTGATGATCACATCTTTTTGTTCTTGGTGAAATGCACGAATAAGACTGGATTGGCGAGTAACTAACGTTTTTGGCGTTAAATCGGCAAACCAAGCGGTATAAAGTTTTTCATTACAGTCGCGCAAGCTTTGAGGCTTATTCACCATTAATGTGCCTTGCAACTCAGCTCGCTCAAGCATATAGGTAGCATAGATATATTCGGTATCAAATGGCGGATCCTTACGCATTAACACCGCGTCTAGGTCAGCAACCGCAATATCTTCTTTGGCTTGTAGTTCGTACCATTTGTTTTTGTCATCAAAAACCTCGACTCGAGCAGCCGTTGCCCGACATTCGCCTTGCATTAAGTAAAGGTCGTTCATTTCAATATAGTAAAGCTCATAGCCACGTTTTTGCGCTTCAAGCATCATCGCCATACTTGAGTCTTTTACTACATTAACACTTGAAATCGGGTCCATTACCACGCCAAGTTTGATTGTCATTTTAATATCCCATTGTCTTATAAATTGTCGTTAATTCGATTGTTGCTCAGCGAATAAAAGCTGGCTAGGTTAAATCGCCAAACTTGCATTGCAACGCCGTGATCGCGGTTAATGCCGCCGTTTCTGTGCGCAGCACCCTTGGCCCCATCAGTACTTCGGTATAATTTGCTTCGCTCGCCTGTTCAATTTCAGCCTCACTTAATCCACCTTCAGGCCCTATCAATAAACGTACTCTATCGGTTTGCATATCCAGCCCCATAATAGAGGACTTAGCGCGAGGGTGCAGATTAATTTTTAACGCTTGGGTTGGTTGTGCCAACCAATCCGTTAACGATACAGGGGCCAGTACCTGTGGTACATAAGCACGGCCGCTTTGTTCACAGGCAGCAATCACGATTTTTTGCCATTGTTGACGTTTTTTTTCTAAACGTTCGGCATTAAGTTTCACCCCACAACGTTCGGTAAATAATGGGGTAATGGTACTCACCCCTAATTCAACCGATTTTTGTAAGGTAAAATCCATTCTATCGCCTCGGGAGATCCCCTGCCCTAAATGAATATTTAGTGGTGATTCATTATTACGTGCCACTTTACTGGTGATAATCGCACTTGCCTGCTTTTTAGCGACGTGCTCAAGATCGGCATCATAATCGCAACCATCACCATTAAACAAGGTAATGTTGTCGCCAGCTTTTAGGCGTAAAACTCGTACCACATGCCCAAACGCATCGTCATTTAATTCAATGGTTTGGCCTACAGTAAAAGGGGTATCTTGATAAATTCTCGGGTTACTCATCGCTTATATCTGCAACTTGAAAATGTATTGTAAATTGTGGCACATGATAACAAGTATTTGTGGCAATTTCTTCTAGATACAAAAATGCCAGGTAAAAACCTGGCACCTTTATACATAAATGTATTTTTTTAAAGCGTAACTTACAAACCCGCAGCCGCTTTTAATGCGTCTGCTTTGTCGGTTTTTTCCCAACTAAATGCGGTAAAGGTGTCATCACCCACCGTCATTTCAAATGGTTCACGACCAAAGTGACCGTAAGCCGCTGTTTGTTGGTACATTGGGTGTAACAAATCAAGCATTTTGGTAATACCGTAAGGGCGTAAGTCAAAATGATCACGTACTAAGGCAACTAATTGCTCTTCGTTAAGTTTACCGGTACCAAATGTTTCAATAGAAATTGATGTTGGCTCGGCAACACCAATGGCGTATGAAACCTGAATTTCACAACGGTCTGCAAGGCCAGCTGCAACAATGTTTTTAGCAACATATCGACCCGCATAAGCCGCGCTTCGGTCAACTTTTGATGGATCTTTACCAGAGAACGCACCACCACCGTGACGCGCCATACCACCATAGGTATCGACAATGATTTTACGACCGGTTAAACCACAGTCCCCCACTGGTCCACCAATAACAAAACGACCGGTTGGGTTTATGAAGTACTTGGTGTCTTTGGTTAATAATTCTGCCGGCAAAGTATGCTTAATAATGTTTTCCATTACCGCATCTTGCAAGTCTTGCTGTGAGATATCCGGGTTGTGCTGCGTTGACAAAACAACGGCATCAATCGCTACCGGTTTGTTATCTTCATATACAAAGGTTACCTGTGATTTTGCATCCGGACGTAACCAAGGCAGTACGCCTGATTTGCGCATTTCAGCCTGACGCTCAACCAAGCGGTGAGAGTAGTATAATGGTGCTGGCATTAATGAAGGGGTTTCGTTGGTTGCGTAACCAAACATTAGGCCCTGATCACCAGCGCCTTGATCTTCAGGTTTGCTGCGGTCGACACCCTGAGCAATCTCTGGAGATTGCTGGCCAATCAAATTCATAATGCCACAGGTTTCACCATCAAAACCAACATCCGATGACGTGTAGCCAATATCAGAAATCACTTTACGGGTAATGCTTTCTAGGTCAACCCAAGCTTCTGTCGTTACCTCACCAGAAATGATGGCAACACCTGTTTTAACCATGGTTTCACAAGCAACACGTGCGTGTTTGTCGCGTGCAATAATTGCGTCCAGAACCGCATCAGAGATTTGGTCTGCAATCTTATCAGGATGACCTTCAGAAACAGATTCTGAAGTAAAGTAATGTTTAGCCATGTTGCCTCTTAAATATGTTCATTTAAGTATCAATATCTCTTTATGGGTAAGCATGTTTCCCAAAGAGTGTTCAGCGGTGATACTAAGAATAGTTAATGTTGCGAATTCTACATGGCTTTTATCAATAAATCCACCTTTTCCATCTAGACGTCTAAATGTTTAAGTGTGTAAATATTATGCAACCAGAAAAACCCGTTATTCTTGCTCGTTATACGCACGTACCATGTAACAGGATCCATTAAAAATTGTGCTCTTTTAAATCGCTTAAAAAGAAAAAGCCCATAAATGAACACACTTTGAAGTGACCCCCAATAGTTGGACTATCCAATTACTGGGGGTCTTTTTTTATGTCCAAACATTGCAGAGAGTTCAA
>CANMZP010000012.1 GCA_947502355.1 uncultured Thalassotalea sp.
CCCTTTTAATCAAACTTTCTGTATTTTATCATTCAGAAAAGACAACAAGCTTGAAACCGACTGTCCGCAATTCGCTCATTACCGTCTTTGATGTTGATTGAGCTATCATGGCTTTATCTGTCCAGTTAACCACATATACATCCCATAGACCAGTGCAGGTATCCATACCAAAAGAGCTAGTCTTTGAAGAATAATACCCTTGGGTTTGAACCATTTGCTTTGATAAACATATGGAGGTTGAATTGCATCCATATATCGAGGAAATTTATCTTTGTACTTCTCTTTAACAAAGAGTGGCATTAGAAGTGGACTAAACACTCCGCAGAAGCACAAGAATAAAATTAGGATTGTCCCTAAAATATTTTCCATAATATCCATAAATTGACCAGGTGGTGACCGTCTTTTGTTCGCTCTTTTTTGCCGTTGGCATTCAATAACTTACTCTGGTTTCAGCTAACAGGCAAGATGGTGTCAGTTACGGAGTGTAAAGAACAGCTAAAATACGCTTCTTATTTTTGTTATTTGTCTTCAGGTTCTTTAGGCTCATTTTTTTTATTCCGAACATTACAAGCAGCATAAAAAAAGAAAAATACAAAAGCACCATATTTAAAAACAGCAGCCCAATAAGTGCTTTCAGTATGTTTGTTCGCCTCGTATAGTTCGCCCCGATATATATATTGCCCTGACGAAAGCATTTCATGCAATTGAAAGGCAAAAAAAGAACCAACTAACAAGAATACTGTAACTAACGGCAAAATTAATGGTTTGTTCACATAAATAATTAAACGTTTGATATCTTGCGACATTATATCTAACTCCCTAAGTTATAAGTTGTATCCATCTTGCTGAGTCCCTTTTATCACAGAACCTAAGTCTCTTGGGGGATTGAGGTTTTTGGTTTAATGACCGCTGTTCGCTCTAAACGGTCGGTGACGACCACAAAAAACTTGTGTAATTACAATAACATCATGTATTGTTAACTTACAAATATTAAACGTCGGCCAAAGTCGGCTTTGAGCGATTCAAAGACCTCCACGAGTTTAGAAACGTACACCGTCATATAAAGATAAGAGGCCCTTAAATATAATGTCATTTAAGGGCTAAGCTAAAGGGGAATAATAGTTAGCTAAGATGTGTATCGAAACGAAACTGAGTTAATCGTTCCGTTTTAGTTATGTATACGTAGTTAAGCTTTTATAACTGAGTGGGTTTTCAGGCATTTCAACATTTGATTTCAAAAAATGACTGAAGGTATAAATGCACCTTTTGGCTCTTGGTAACAGCCAATCTTCATCAAAGTCATAGGATGCATTATTCGCATGCCTTTACTTAAGCACCAGCACATCAGCTCAGTATTTCGTGACGGGATATGAAAGCCTGGACCGATGAAGACAGGAGCTGATGAAATCAGTGCCTTTATATCGTCATTACTCTCTGCAACCGCATGACCAAAATAACCGATCATAGTGGCATAGCCGGTTATCCTTCCTTCTCTTTCTACAACTGTTGCCATATCACTGGCAATGGCGTCTTTAAGATCGCCAGATCGTTCATGCCCATGGATGTCGATGCACAGGGCATTGCAAGCGGCCAGATCGTTCAGGGTCGCCGCTCTAACATCATAACCTTGGATAGCATTGTTGAGAACCTGACCATTGAAAACGCTCAAGGGCTCCATCACTTCAAAACCTAGTTTACTGTAGAGAGCTAGGGTAAGGCAGTTAAATGGCGTCTGTAGGAGTCGTACTCCATCATAGCCTTGTTCTTCGGCACGATTTAACACTTCCAACATCAAATTTCGACCTACAGCATTACCCTGAACACTAGGATCCACGGATACGGGACCGATCCCAGCGATAGGATTATTTTCCCAAAGCACGTTGCTACCTATGATTTTACCATTATCTTCTGCTACAACAACGTAGGTATCATCTCGACTAATAAGCCCTGAGAGTAATCCAGTGGGCATGTCAGCATCAGGAAAGTCGGTGGCGAAGCCATGTTGTTCAGCTTTCGAAGTGAACGCCTCATGGGTAATACGACCTAACTCATCTGCATCTTCTGGTCGTGCTTTTCGATATACAACACTCATCTGTCCTGACTCCTTTGTATTAATCTAAAACAACTTGTTAATGGGATCGTGCAACGGTTATTTATTGAAATTTTATTTTTTGCTTTAGCTTAGTCAACAATCGACTGCTTTACCTAAAAAACGCTCTAAAAGTTAATTTAGATATGACGCAGTTATGACAAATTTAAAGTACAAAATACGCTTTAAATAAAAATTATGAATGACTATAAATGGCACTTTGCCGACGGATCGAGCCTGATATCTTACCTTCCTTCTTAGAACTCAATCGAATAACTGAAAAGCCGCAATCTAAGAGTTGCAAACGTCTGCTTTTCGGCGTGTGCATTTTAATGCGTCAGATCTTAGCATTCAGTTTTATGCGTTGGTTGATCTCTGCTAGCCCAAAATCAAACCGTCAGCAATGTGGCAAAGGTTAGTGCTTAGAGATAAAAGTCCAGTGGCAGCAATGGTGGCTTAGTTGTCTGTCAGGGTAAACCTATGTCTTTTGAACACTGCAAATAGATGAAAAAAGCTATCAATATTAATGTCAGCTATCGTATCTTTGCTGACTAATCAACTGTACGATTAGGTCAAATCCGAAATTGAAAAGTGTAAGATAAAATACGAGCGACTACATATAAAGCCAACCATATTTTTGAATGAGCTTTGCGATTATCACCAGATTAAGCATTGGTTCTTGTTACAGTTTAACCCCATTCACGATTTCAATAATTGCAGGATGCTTCAATCTCCGCTCAGGCGAAATAATATAATAGGGTTCTTTAAACTCGTCAGTGCGGCCTATAACTTTTACATCATATTTATCTGTAATGTATTCTTCTATCAGGGTCGGGCTACTAAAAATACCGAATCCTGTTTTCCCAAAAGACTTCATTAACGCACTGTCATCAAATTCAGCGACAATATTTGGCACAATATTATTCTTTTCTAACCATGATGATAAACTCGTTCTCACCGCTGATTTTTTGCTCTGCATAAGCCAAGGAAAGTCAGATAAATTTTTTGGAAACGTTTCGATGCTATTTTTTAATAAGGATTCAGCAGCAAAAAAGCTATAACCACTTTCAATGAGTAGGTGGTTGTAAGCTTTAACATGACTACCCAACTGGAGTGGCTGGTCGGTTAAAATACAGTCAATCTTGTTAACCGATAAATCTGCCAATAAATGTTCTTGATCGCCCTCAAGGCATATCAACCTAACCGGTTCATTCATTTTTAACACAGGTGACAGCAATTCGTGTGCGAGTACTTTAGGTATTACATCGGTTATGCCCACCGTGAAAGTATGCCATAAACTCGGTTGCTTTCTTTTTAGGATGTTTTTTACTTCATCACCAAGCTGAAAAATTTCTTCGGCATAGCTGTAAATAAGAACGCCCATTTCTGAAAGTGATAGTTTTTTTCCCTTTCGTTCAAATAATTTAACGCCTACTTGAGCCTCAAAGCTGGTTATTTGACCGCTTATCGTTTGCGAGGTCAGGTTTAATCTCGCACTTGCTCTAGCGATAGACCCTTCGGTAGCGGCAATATAGAAATAGAAAAGATGGTTGTAATTAAGTGGGCTCATAATTTATCGTCAGTTTTTTTCGATGATAAGTGAAATAATATTCGAATTTACCAACGACAGCAAGTGAGATATAAGTTGTAAACCATTTGTTAAATATTTGATTGGAACACTATGAAACCTAATAAAATTCAAACTCTTGTTTTGGCTCCGCTTCAGTCAGTTTTTCAAACGAAGAGGCTAAAAAGCCACAGTTTTACTATCGTATTGTTAACAACAGTATTGTCGTTCTCATCAAATGCTACCGAGATGAGTAAGGCAGAGACAGATAAATACTTACTTAGCTCTTGCAATGCCGTTAAAACGACCAACGATAATGAAAAAACGCTGCCGTGTATTTTGTACATTAAGGGCTTTTTCAATGGTTTATTAAATGCTGGCAATTCGGATGTGGCAAAAATAGAGAAAAAGAGCAAAAAAACGTCTTCGTTAGTCGAAAGAGCCTACGCGAATCGAGTTGGAAGAAGAGCTCAGAGTACGCCCTTAACTGAGTATTGTATCTCTGTTGATGAGTTAAAGGTACGCATTCTTGAAGGCTTATCTGACGATTCGCTCGCTACTTTTACTTCATTAGAACAGCTTAATTCTTTTCTAATAACGGAGTTAACAACAGCCTGTTCGCCGGGCAAGAAATAAACGCGCAATGAAAATTGACATTCAAAATCGTTTAAATGAATTTGACCAATCAATAGATGAACATATTCAGCGAAAACTGAGGCTTGCGCTATCGAAGATGGCTGCAAACATCTCGTCCATTACCTTCACATTAACGGATGTTATTGCTCAAAATGGCAAGGCTGAAAAGCATTGCTCGCTAACGCTGTCTCTATTCCATATGCCGAATATTGTCACCGAGGAAACTCAAGGCAATCTCCATTTCGTCATCGACCGTGTTATTCAAAAAGCGACTCGAACCCTTTCACGAAATCTTTCATCGTAATCGGTACTCAACCACTATTTTTAACCAAATAGCGGTATAAAAAATGGACCTTATTGAGGATTTATGAAACATACAATCAGCTTATTTATTACGTTATCAGCATTTTGGTTGCTTAACTCAGGTCATTATTCGCTGTTGATTTTATCCCTTGGTTTCGCTTCTATTATTTTAATTTTAGTCATTGCCCATAAAATGGATGTGATTGATCAAGAGTCTCAACCATTACATCTAACGCCCGATATATTTGGCTACAGTGCCTGGCTTATTAAAGAGGTTGTTTTATCGAATATTTCGGTCGTTAAACATATTTGGTTAAAAGACAAGAGTATTTCCCCCACCTTAACGACTATAAAAATCAGTCAGCAAACGGATATGGGAAAATTAATCTATGCCAATTCGATTACCTTAACACCAGGTACGGTTGCCATTGACTTGGTTAAAGACGAAATTATTGTGCATGCCTTGGTCGATAAAGACATTGAAACATTAAACGCCGGTGAAATGGATCGTCGCGTAACAAGGTTGGAACGCTAATGTTAATTGCCGCGACACTTGCTATTTTTGTCACCATGATCCTAGCCATAGTTAGAGGGATCACTGGGCCTACCTTATATGACCGTATTCTGGCGGTTAATATGTTCGGTACTAAAACCGTACTGTTGATTGCGTTATTGGGTTTTGTAATGGGCAGACCCGAATTTTTAGACATCGCTATCGTGTATGCTCTTATCAACTTTATTAGTGTCATTGGTGTATTACGCTACTCAGATACGGATCAATTTAATCATACCCCGCCTCAAAATGAACAAACAGAAAAGGAGCGCTAAATGGATACGGTAATAACGATTAGTAGTGGCTTTTTTATACTTGTTGGTTGCTTTCTTTGTTTTTCAGGTGGTGTTGGCCTTTTGCGTTTTCCTGACTTTTATACGCGCATGCATGCCGTTGGCGTCACCGATACTTTAGGCGCCGGAATGATTTTGATTGGGCTTATGTTTATCAGTTCGGACATTTTAGTTTTTGCTAAATTAGTGATGATTCTGTTATTAACCTTGTTAATTGGACCAACAACAAGTCATGTATTGGCGAAAGCCGCCTACCATAATGGATTAATGCCTAAGGCATTAAATAAACTGAAGAAAAATAATGACAAGGAGGCCAACTCATCGACGCTATAATTGACATTGTATTATTAAGCCTACTCGTTGTTATCGCCATTGCGATAATTCGCATGAAAGATTTGTTCGCAGTCATTATGCTTTCAGGTATTTATGGGCTTTTATCAGCAAGTTTTTTTGTTGCTATGGATGCGGTCGACGTTGCCTTTACGGAAGCGGCGGTCGGAGCTGGTATATCAACCTTGCTGATGCTTGTTGTTATTACTATGACGGGGCGGAAAGAGAAACCAACTCGGCATAAACCTATATCCGCATTGTTTGTGGTAATTATCACTGGCGGGTTGCTAATTTACGGCACGTTAGATATGCCCTATTTTGGCGCGGCTGATGCCCCAATCCATAATCATACTTCCCCTCGCTATATTAACGATTCAATGCAAGAAATTGGTATACCGAATATTGTCACATCGGTGCTAGCTAGCTACCGAGCATTTGATACCTTTGGTGAAGTCGTTGTGATTTTTACAGCGGGGATTGGTGTGTTGGCTATGTTATCTGTCGCTCGTCGTAAAGAAGATGAAGATGATGAAATTGCCTCCATCAATGATTCAATGCATCAGCAGCACCTTGTCATTCGGATTGTCGCTAAAATGTTAATCCCATTTATTTTGTTATTTGCACTGTATGTGCAATTTCATGGTGACTTTGGTCCAGGTGGCGGTTTTCAGGCAGGTGTTATCTTTGCTGCCGCGATTATTTTATATGCGATGCTGTTTGGCTTAGCCACAGCACGCAGAGTCATTAACCAAACATTTATCCAGTTAATTGCTGCTATTGGTGTGTTGTTGTATGGCTGCGTTGGTCTTGTGTCGTTAATGAATGGTGGTAATTTCTTTGATTACAATGTGTTATCAAGTGATCCTATAGCCGGTCAGCACTTGGGTATTTTAATCATAGAATGGGGTGTTGGCTGTACGGTTGCTTCGGTGATGGTGATTATCTTTTTCAATTTTGCCGGTCGTAGACAATTTCAGTCTCTTAAAAAACAAACTAAACATACGGAGTCGTCAAAATGATAGTGGGACTTTTTAATGACTGGGTTGTTGTTGTACTGATGATGATTGGACTTTATATCGTGATTGCTCATGGTAACTTGGTTAAAAAACTCATTGGTTTATCTATTTTTCAAACATCGGTCTTTATCTTTTACATCAGCATGGCAAAGGTTGATGGCGGCACAGCACCAATTTTAGCCGACGGCGTTACTCAATACTCTAACCCTTTACCTCATGTGCTTATTCTTACCGCCATTGTCGTTGGTATTGCGACTACGGCTTTGGGTTTATCGTTGGTGGTTCGCATAAAAGAAGCTTATAGCAGTATTGAAGAAGAAAACATTCAAAAACAAGATAATAAAGCCCTTAAACAGAGCGCAATGGAGCAGCAAGCGTGACAGCACACCTTCCAATTTTACAAGTGATTATACCGCTCATGGCGGCACCTATTTGTCTAATCTTAAAACGTGCGAAACTGGTATGGTTATTTTCTCTGATTGTGAGTGTTTTAGCATTTTCAGTAAGCGTTTTGTTATTACAACAAGTGATGACGTCAGGCGTGATCAGTTATGAGTTAGGTGGTTGGCAAGCCCCATGGGGAATAGAGTATCGAATCGACAAGCTCAATGCTTTCGTATTGTTGATTATTACGTCAATAAGTACCCTAGTGTTAATTGCCGCCCAGGCCAGTATTGAAAAAGAAATACCAAAAGACAAACACACGTTGTTTTATGTTTTATTTCTCCTTTCGCTGACCGGCATGTTAGGCATAGTCGCGACAGGCGATGCGTTTAATGTCTTTGTTTTTTTAGAAATTTCATCTTTATCTGCTTATGCATTAATCGCGCTAGGTAAAAACAGACGCGCACTTTGGGCCTCTTATCAATACTTAATAATGGGAACCATCGGTGCCACATTTATTTTGATTGGTATTGGTCTTATGTACCAAATGACCGGTACGCTGAACATGCAAGACTTGTCGCAACGCTTACCCGAAGTCGCAGCGACACGAACCGTATTTGTCGCTTTTGCCTTTGTTACGGTTGGTCTTTGTCTGAAGTTGGCGTTGTTTCCACTGCATTTATGGTTACCTAATGCGTATGCATTCGCACCGTCTATTGTTACGGCATTCTTTGCTGCAACGGCGACAAAAGTCGCTATTTATTTGCTGATCAGGTTTACCTTTTCGGTGTTCGGTCTGTCTTTTTCTTTCACAACCATTCCATTGCAAACAGTATTTATGGCCCTTGGCCTCATCGGTATTTTTGTCGCATCGAGTACCGCCATCTATCAAAATAATATTAAGCATGTTTTTGCCTATTCCAGTATTTCGCAAATTGGCTATATGATTATTGGATTCAGTTTAAGTTCGGTTACGGGTTTAACATCGACGTTATTGCATTTGTTTAACCACGCGTTAATGAAGAGTGCAATATTTTTAGCGTTAGCCGCCATTATGTTTAGAGTCGGTAATGTTCAACTTGATAACTTTAGGGGGCTCGGGCGGCAAATGCCATTAACAATGGCAGCGATTGTTGTAGGTGGTTTAAGTTTAATCGGTGTGCCATTAACGGTTGGCTTTGTCAGTAAATGGTATTTATTGACCGCTTTGCTTGAACAAGGTTGGTGGCCTATTGCCGCGCTTGTTTTGCTCGCCTCAATACTGGCCGTTGTTTATGTGTGGCGAATTGTCGAGGTTGCTTATTTCAAAGAGCCATTACCCGATAGAGCGCCAGTGAAAGAAGCCCCCCTCATATTTTTAGTGCCCATCTGGATATTAGTTATCGCCAATGTCTATTTTGGTATCGATACTCGCTTTAGCGTGCAAGTAGCAGAATCCGCTGCACAGAGTTTGTTTGGAGTATCGCTATGAATCTTTCGTTAGAGTTGATGCTGCAATTAGCGATTATTATGCCTTTCTTGTCGACCATAGGAATGGTTACTGTTGGTCGTTTCCCTAATGCGCGAGAAAGCGTCACGATCACCACCTGCTTATTACTGATTTACTTAGTGGTGCAATTATACCTAGGGCTATCGGCAGGTGAATCCATTGCGGCTTTCTGGTGGGAATTATTACCCGGTTTAAGCATAAGTTTTGCTATTGAACCCTTAGGTATGTTGTTCGCATTAATCGCCAGCTTTCTTTGGTTAGTTACGACCTGCTATGCCATTGGTTATATGCGCGGTCACAATGAAAAAAATCAAACACGTTTTTATGTCTGTTTTGCGATTGCCATAGGCGCCGTGATGGGACTCGCCTTTTCGGCTAACCTTTTCACCTTGTTTATTTTTTATGAAGTATTGACTCTATCAACATACCCTTTAGTGACGCACGCGGGCAGTGAAAAAGCCAAAAAAGGTGGGCGAACCTATCTTGGTATTTTACTTTTCACATCCATCGTGTTCTTTCTACTTGCTATTGTCAGCACCTGGTTTGTTGCCGGCACATTAGATTTTAAACCCGGCGGTATATTTGCAAAAGACGTTGATAAAATTGTTGCTGGCATCTTATTGGTATTGTTTATATTTGGTATTGGTAAGGCTGCTATCATGCCTTTTCATCGTTGGTTACCCGCGGCGATGGTTGCACCAACACCAGTAAGTTCATTATTACATGCGGTTGCCGTAGTTAAAGCGGGGGTATTTACCGTACTAAAAGTCTGCGTATTTATCTTTGGTATAGATTTATTGGCCGTATTGCCGACCACCCAATTCCTAGTGTATTTGGCAGGTGCATCTGTCTTACTCGCTTCTATTGTTGCTATGCGCCAAGACAACCTAAAAGCTCGGTTAGCCTATTCTACGGTGAGTCAGTTAGGTTATGTCACCATCGGGGCTTTATTGGCCAGCTCAGCAGGCGTTATTGGTAGCTCTATGCATATTGCAATGCACGCTTTTGGGAAAATAACCTTGTTCTTTTGTGCCGGTGCCATACTCGTGACCTTACATAAGTCAAAGATCAGTGAGATGCGCGGTATTGGCCTGCAAATGCCGTTGACTATGGGCGCATTTTTTATTGCTAGCCTAAGTATTATTGGTGTGCCTCCTACCGGTGGCACATGGAGCAAATGGTATTTAATGATTGCTACATTAGAGACAGAACAGTTTGTGTTGATGGTAACATTGGTATTGAGTTCCTTACTCAATATTGCCTACTTATTGCCAATCTCATTCCATGCGTTTTTTCCAAACCTTAGCCGATTTACCTCGGCTAATGACGCAACGTGTCAAACACAAAACGCACAAGTGTCATTACCGAGCTTTGCTATAAAAGAAGCGCCATTGCCTTCATTAATCGCGATTATTGTAACCACCCTAGGTTGCTTAACCTTATTTGTTTACCCACAACCATTATTTGAGTTGGCTTCAGCAGTATTGACTGGCAGGGAATAGTTAATGAAAGATGATAAAAAACACCTATTTGATGATCCAAAAAATATAAAGCGACTGCTTAATATTTTTTATCTGTGCTGTGCCTTATTGGTCATCTTGGATTTCGTTATTCATCGCCATACGATGCATAAATGGGATAGCTTGTGGGCTTTTTACCCTATCTATGGTTTTGTTGGCTGTGTGGTCTTGGTGGTTGTTGCAAAATGGATGCGGACTTTTTTAATGCGTCCAGAAGATTACTATGACAAATATTCAACGGCCAACGACAACAGTGACACGATTAATAAAAACGCACTAACTAACAACGACTTACATAAAAAAGGAGCGCATCATGTGGATTATTGATCTCCCACCTTTTGTGCCTTTTTTTATTGGCGCACTTATTCTGCTGTTTACTCGCGGTATATTGCGAAGTGCCATAATGGTGGCGATTCCGATTGTGAGCGCGATTCACCTTTGGATGGTACCAGAGGGTGTATATTTACAATTTGCCTTTCTTGAATACCAACTCACGCCTTATCGAGTAGATAAACTAAGCCTACTGTTTGCTTACGTATTTCATATTGCGGCCCTAATTGGCATCATTTTTTCATTGCACCTTCGCGATACCCTGCAACAAGTCGCCGCCATGCTTTATTCTGGTAGCGCCTTAGGTGCTGTTTTTGCGGGCGATTTATTAACCTTATTTATCTTTTGGGAATTACTCGCGGTTACCTCGGTATTTCTAATTTTAGCTCGTAGAACCCAACGCGCCTATGATGCAGCAATGCGCTATCTCATCATTCAAGTGCTTTCCGGTGTTATATTACTTGCCGGAGCGCTTTTTTATGCTTCTGAACATAACAGCTTAGCATTTGGCTATATTGGTTTAGACAGTATTGCCGGTTGGCTTATTTTTATTGCTTTTGGTATTAAATGTGCGTTTCCATTTGCGCACAATTGGCTGACCGATGCCTACCCTGAAGCGACCGTAACCGGTACCGTATTTCTTAGTGCTTTTACCACCAAAATAGCCGTTTATGCATTGGCTCGTGCGTATCCTGGGGCTGAAATTTTGGTTTACATTGGCGCCGCCATGACGTGTTTTCCGATATTTTTTGCGGTTATCGAAAATGACTTACGTCGCGTATTGGCCTATAGCTTAATAAACCAAGTCGGTTTTATGGTCGTTGGTATCGGTATAGGTACCGCACTGGCCATCAATGGTGCCATCGCTCATGCCTTTAATGATGTCATATTCAAAGGTTTGTTGTTTATGTCAATGGGCGCTGTGCTGCACATGACCGGACGGATAAATGGCTCTGATCTTGGTGGTTTATATAAAACCATGCCTAAAACAACGATCCTTTGTATCGTTGGTGCGGCTTCTATTTCGGCTTTCCCACTGTTAAGTGGTTTTGTGAGTAAATCCATGGTGATGTCTGCAGCGCTTGAAGAAGGGTTTGATTGGATATGGTTAATGCTACTGTTCGCTTCTGCTGGGGTATTCCATCATGCGGGCATAAAGATCCCATATTTTGCCTTTTTCGCTCACGACTCGGGGATTCGAGCAAGTGATCCGCCTAATAATATGGTGTTAGCAATGGCCATTGCTGCCGCGCTTTGTATTGCCATTGGTATATACCCACAAGCATTATATTCATTGTTACCGTATGACACAGGTTACAACCCTTACGATGCAACCCATGTGTTAGCACAAGCGCAGTTGCTGTTCTTTTCCGCTCTCGCTTTCGTTTGGCTTAACCTTAAAGGGTTGTATCCACCTGAACTACGCTCAACGGTTTTAGATGTTGATTGGCTGTATCGACGAGCAGTACCAAGTGGACTACAGAAAGTGTTTCGCGTTATATGGCAAGCAGATCGAGCCTTACGAGATGCCTTTACGTTAAAGCTGGATATCTGTTTAAGGTATTTTTCGGGAAAAAGTGATCGACTCAGTGCTTTACTGTCACAAAACCACCCTTCAGGTAGCATGGCTATGTGGGTTGCCGTGGTACTGGCGTCGTTTTTATTTCTGAGCTTTATTCAATAACAGCGAAGGCACTGGCAATGCCCTAAAGCATCATTTGATGATAAATGGTTTTATATTTATGTGCGGCTTTGCCAATCGCAAAGCCAAGGAGAGTCCATTGTATAATGAAAAACAGGCCACACACACGGGTGAGTTGAGGGATAAAGGCGCTAAGCGTAAAACTCAATAAGCAAGCTAATTGCAAATAAAACAGTATACGCCCTTGTTTACGGCTTATTAATGAGTAAAAGTCAGGCAATAAGCCCATATTCATGGGGTAATTCATCACATGGCGCTGTAAATGTAGGGTGATTAGAAATGGCACGATTTTCAGTAACATGCCCTGCATAATACTCAATACAAAACCAATCGCGAAAAGCCCCGCCAATAAAACATCCAACTTGTGCGTCCATATGTCAGCAACAGCATTTCGGCTAAGCAGTAATAACAAAGAGACAATTAAGCAGGTAAACCCTAATTGCCAAAAATATACGGTGGTATCCGGTAATTTGCGTTTGCGTTTCGCTAATTGAAACAACGTGGAAACAGCAAAGGTTATGATGATCGAACAGCTTAAAAGCACATTTAAACTAACCGCAGCAGCATTATTGGTGTTAATGAATAATGCCAGCGTCACTAATGAACTAAATAAAGCCACAGGCAAAAACGTTTGCCACTTTAAAGGTAAGGTTTCGCACACATGAAACATTGGAATAACCTGAAAGCCTACGGCCATAACCAGTAAAACAACCCAACCAAATAAGGCAAAACTGGCATGCGCATTGGTTAAGTTTTTGGCAAAGTAAGCGTTGCTTAAGGCATCTGGTAATGGTATTTGCCAGTTCATAGGAAAGTAATGTAGCACCATCACCAAGCCAAGCATCACCGTGGTAAGTAAACAGATAAGCGCCAGTAGCATAGGCAAGCGAGTCGACTTGCCACTGGCAAAAAAAATAAGGGCGGGAAACACGCTAAGCAGAAACAGTAAGAATGCGAAAAGCAAACACAAGGCTGCCCCAAGAAACGCATTAACACCTAAGAAGCTAACCACCAATAAGCCGATACCTAGGCTTATCAGCAGATGAAACAACCACAAGCGTTTGCCTGTTAACGCTATGGCCGCGCCACATAACACCGGCAATATTTGAAACATAGAGCCAAACATGATCAGCGCCATTACCCCAAGGCCCAAGGAGTGCGTTAAAGCAAGGTTAATGGGTAGCCAACGGCCAAGCCAAATTTTCTCACCATAAAAAATCAATAAACCACCGCTACATATCGCGAAGAAAATAGCGGTAAAGAAAAATCGAAATGGCACATTCAGTGCGGGAACATGGTCAAATTGCAAACCGGATAATTGCATGGCTTTGTTTAGTTACCCTTGTTTTGCTGCGTTTGACAAGTGTTTTGGCTCAAGTGTTTTGGCGACAAGTGTTTTGCACACAAGGGAATCGATAACTGCTCAGGCTTTAACGGGCACTTAGCTAGCCAAATCCATAACCAGTGCTCGCGTTTATCATCCGATAAAAACTGCCAATTAAAGCCTTGTTCATCCAAAATAGCCAATAAGGGGACAGGCTTGCGGCTATGCTTTATTTGCAAGTAATGTTGCTCTGATAATAAAGGCAAGTTACTAATAATCGTCTGCATTGGCTCTGGTGGAGCAAGTTCGCTAACATCCAGATAAATAGCCTCAAGGTTCATCATTTAAACCCAACACTAGCCTTTGATAATGGCCGACATGTCATTAATAATCGCGTCGTTATCAGCAAGGTGTGCATCGGTCATTGGGTATAAGATTTGCTCTTCTTTCATATTATGTTGCTGAATAAACAACATTAAGCTTTCAACAATCCCGGCAGCTTTTTCAAAGTCTTGGTTAGTAATAGCCCCTTCCATTTGACTAAGCATGCTGCGCATTTGTTCGTGCTCGCTGCGCATCACCATGGTTGGGCCTTGTGTCATACCCGTTGCTTGTTCAAACTTAGGAAACAAGATGTCTTCTTCGGCCAGAAAGTGTTCAAGTAAAGCTTTAGAAAATTGTTGCCACTGTTGCGTAAACGCTGGCCAGTCTTTATTGGCTAATGGCGTTTCCGACTCAACTAATAAGGCATCACAGCTGCGGTGATGACTGGTCATGTATTGTGATATTTGTGTCATTTCAAAACCTATTATGGGTAACTGGAATACAAAAGTTTGCTATTGCCCTAAAGTATGGTGCAAAGTCGCCACACTACCAACAATGATTAATGAGGGACTCTCTGCTTGCGTAGCTATTTGCGCCAATCGAGATAAATCACCGGTAAATACTTTCTTCTCTGGCGTCATGACACCAACCCTGCAAAAAAAAACAAAAAGACCTAAAAATAAAATGGTTACACCGGTAAGACAGGATAAATATCGGCAATATTTACAACGTAATTTTGAATTGGATTTTACTTGAATGCACATCGCCATTATCGATATAGCCCGAGATCTGATAACCACTGGAAATAAGCAATTGCAACATCGCCGGATAACGGTTCATGGATTTTACCGATATGCTCTTATATCCGTGTTGTTTTGCCCATTTTTCTTGAGCATGACGAAGCGCTGTCGCGATCCCTTGTTTGCGATATTTTGGGCTTACCCCACCAAGCCAACTATAAAATTCATCGTTATTTAACTGGTAACCTATCTTATACCCGATGGGGAGCGTTTCGACGCAGGCGATTAAAATGAGATGTGGCTTGTCCGCTATTCGTGATGTCAGTTTTTGCAGGGTTGTTCGGCCATCAAACTCTGGAATTTGCCCATCAACCTTTAGTACATCTTCTAATGTACCTAAGCGTATCGAGATCGGATTTGAGGTTTGATTTGAAGACGTCATAGATATTTCCATCGTAATTTATTAGCACAGTGTAGCATCGAATTTGCCGTAAAATAACTCAGTTTGGTGAGAATCTAGGCCGTATTTCACCTCTGTTTTTGGGTAGTTCAACGCATATTCGCTGCATTTCGTTGCCCTATATCAATATATTGGTCGTCAATTGCTTTTACGGTCTTTGCCAAAGCCTCTCTTATGCCTATACTGGTCCAAATTTTTTTTATAAGAAAGTGGAGTTAATATGAAAAAGTCTGTTATTGCCATGGCAATCTCAACGACGCTACTATTAGGTGCGTGTACTGATAATAACCAAGTCAAACCTGCCCAGCAGGCGGCAACCCAGACTCAGGAGCAAGGTATCACTGAGCAAAACCCATTAATGACGGCCAGTGTATTACAATACCAAGCACCTGATTTCACGTTGATCAAAGACGAGCACTTCATGCCTGCTTTTGAACAAGGTATGGCAGAGCAAATTGCTGAAGTTGAAGCGATTGCCAACAATGCTGACGCGCCAACGTTTGAAAACACCCTAATCGCTTTAGAAAAGTCAGGCGAATTGTTAACTCGTGTATCTCGTGTATTTTTCAACTTATCGGGTTCTGATAGCAACGAAGAGCGTCGTAACATTCAAAAAGCCATTGCACCAAAACTTGCTGGCCATTCTGATAACATCAACTTAAACGCCAAATTATTCGCACGTGTCGATACACTATATAATACGCGTAACGATTTAGGTCTTGATGACGAGTCACTTCGTTTGGTTGAAATTTACCACCGCAATATGGTTCGCGCTGGTGCTAAATTAACCGAAGAGCAAAAAGATGCTATTCGTGCCCTAAACGAAGAGCATTCAAACCTAACGACGCAATTTGGTCAAAACCTACTTAAAGAAACCAAAAACATTCAAGTGATTGTTGATACGGTTGCAGAGCTTGACGGTTTATCTGAGTCACAAATTAAATCCGCTGCCAATGCAGCAAAAGCGGCGGGTCACGATGGTAAGTATGCATTAAGCATTACCAACACAACCCGCCAACCGGTTTTAGCCTCATTAAACAACCGTGAATTACGTCAACGTGTTTGGGAAGCTTCGGCAAACCGTGCGCAATCTGGTGAAACAGATAACCGACCTATCGTTGCTCGTTTAGCGACATTACGTGCCGAAAAAGCCGAATTATTGGGCTACGACAACTGGGCTACTTACGGTCTAGAATCGCAAATGGCGAAAAAGCCTGAAGCAGTATTCGATATGTTCGGATCTATGGTGCCAGCCGTTGTTAAAAAAGCGGAAAACGAAGCACAAATCATTCAAAACATGATTAAGCACAAAGGTGGTGATTTCGAATTACAACCTTGGGATTGGGCTTACTACGCTGAGTTCGTTCGTCAAGAGCAATACAGCCTAGACGAAAACGAAGTAAAACAATACTTCGAATTTGACCGTGTATTACAAGACGGTGTGTTCTTTACCATGGAGCGTTTATTCGGTATTCGTTTTGAAGCACGTCCAGACCTTCCTACCTACCATGACGATGTAGACGCTTATGAATTGTTTGACGTAAACAACGAAAGCATCGCGATTTTCTATGCTGATTACTTTGCCCGTGACGGTAAACGTGGTGGTGCATGGATGTCTTCATTTGTTGGTCAATCGGGTTTGCTTGAACAAAAGCCTGTGATTGTTAACGTAATGAACATTCCAAAAGGCCCTGAGGGTGAGCCAACACTTGTTAGCTACGATAACGTAACAACCATGTTCCACGAATTAGGTCACGGCTTACACGGCATGTTCTCAGATGTTAAATACCCGACCCTTGCCGGTACTGCGGTATCGCGTGATTTCGTAGAATTCCCATCGACTTTCCAAGAAGATTGGGCTGCGCATCCAGAAGTTATTGCTAACTACGCCAAGCATTACAAAACCGGCGACGCGATTCCAGCGGAACTGCTTAAGAAAGTAATCAACTCGCGTAGCTTTAACCAAGGTTTTGACACGCTAGAGTACATGTCTGCGGCATTACTTGATATGGAATGGCACTCGGTATCTGCTGATGAAAACATCGAAGACGTTGCCGCGTTTGAGCAAAAGGCATTAGAGAAGCACGGTGTAAACATTACCGCGATTCCTCCTCGCTACAAATCTAACTACTTCTCGCACTCGATGGGTGGTGGCTACTCTGCTGGTTACTACGCGTACATGTGGAGTGAGATTTTGGCAGCCGATGCATTTGCTTTTATGCAACAAAACGGTGGCTTAAACATTGAGAACGGTATTGAATTTCGTAACAAGATTTTAGCGGTTGGTAACTCTCGTAAGCCAATGGAAGCCTATAAAGCGTTCCGTGGTCAAGAGCCAACTACTGATGCCTTATTAATTCGTCGCGGCTTAAAAACGAAAATTTAAAAACGAAAATTTAAAGCCAAGATATAAGAAGTATCTATAGCGAGGCTTTTAGACTCCGTCTTTAAATAAATACTTGGAAACCCAATACTTGCAACAAGTGTTGGGTTTTTTATTATCGAAACGCTTGCCGAATAATATTTCTGACTATACTCAAGTAACATACTGATTAATAAAGAAGTGAGTTTATGAGCAGAAAATACCTCCCCCTTGTTGCAAGCATTGTTTTTCTTGCCAGCTGTGCATCAAGTGACATAAACCAAGTCAATAACCAAGTACATAAATGTACTCAAATTGGCTGTGAAGAGAATAATTTTGAGGTTATTGTAACCTCTGAATTTAGCAAAGAAACCGATTTCACTCAGTTTAAAACCTATGCATGGATTGAGAATTCCAGCTTGATTTTCGACTCCAATCATAATTGGGCAAAATCCGATATTGACCCAGTAATCGAATTTAAATTCGCGGTAGATACTGAATTTCGCACCAAAGGCTTATCGCAAGTATCAAAGAACCCTGACTTAATCGTTGCCATGTCAGTAGGGGCCAATGCCGATAGAATTGCCTTACATAAATTAGCCAAAGAACAAAAAACCGTTATCGATGATTTACCTGAAGGTGCTGCCTTATTGATTGTTGCTGAAAGTGACACCCTTGAAGTACTTTATATCAGTTTGGCAACCGGTGATGTTGACCAAAGCATCAGTACTCAAGAGTCGCAGCATCGAATTAAATACGTTGGTCAAAAACTGCTAGAAGACTACCCTCGCTAATATAATGGGTTTGGTATAATTCCCCCAGAAAACCATAAGTTGCAAACATAAAAGCCTGACATTGTTAGTGTCAGGCTTTCTTTTTGGGCTGCAAGCAAACTGTCGAAATTTGCTTACTGCTCAGTCTTACTAAATATTATATTTGGCGTTTTATTTAAGGAACAAAAGAACCCGGTTTTTGACGCTGTGGAAACTCTTTAAACGTGGCCTTAAATTGCGCTACTTTAAACATCGCAGGTGCCATTAAAAACATATGCTCTGCCCACCATTTTGCGTAGCCATGCCCTTCATGATCCATTCGCTCTAACGGATCCATTCTTAGGTTATACATTTTAGGTGCTCGTAACACTTTATAAGGGTTCTGCCAGGTTTCAAGACCATGGGCGGTTTGCTCACGAAACACCATTTTATAATCGCCATCTCGAATCGCGACAATATCGCCGGTATCTGATGCATAAATAAAGTCTTTACGTGGACCTGGAGTACTGACATCTAAAAAGTGTGGTAAGAAGTTATAACCATCTAAATGGACTTTATACTTTTTGCCATTGGCGCTCATGCCTTTCAACAATTTCGATTTAATTTTGCTATCACCGGCTACGGCTAGCATGGTTGGTAACCAGTCTTGGGTAGATATGATGTCGTTTGACACTTGATTAGGTTTAATTTTACCAGGCCAACGCACCATCATAGGTACTCGGTAACCCCCTTCCCAGTTCGAGTTCTTCTCACCTCTAAATAGGGTATAACCACCATCAGGCCATAACAGTAATTCGGCACCATTATCGGTGGTATACATCACCATGGTGTTTTCCGCTATCTTTAATTCATCTAGCTTATCAAGCAATTGCCCAACATGACCATCGTGTTCTACCATACCATCGGCATAAATGCCCTGACCAGTAACCCCTTGTGAGGAAGGTTTTAAGCGTGTCCAAACATGCATGCGAGTTGTGTTAAACCAGACAAAGAATGGTTTTTTCGCTTTATGGGCATTATCGATAAATTTTAATGCCGCATTTAAAAACTCGGCATCAACGGTTTCCATACGTTTTTTGGTTAATGGACCGGTATCTTCGATTTTGCCATCAGCAAAAGAGTGAATAACCCCACGCGGACCAAAGCGCTTTTTAAAAGCCGGATCTTTCGGGTAGTCTGGATGCTCAGGCTCATCTTCGGCATTTAAGTGATATAAATTACCAAAAAATTCATCAAAACCATGATTGGTTGGTAAGTGTTCATCTTGATCGCCCAAGTGATTTTTACCAAATTGCGCCGTAGTATAACCTCGATTTTTGAGTAATACGGCAATGGTTGGGTCTAATACGTTCATCCCTTCTTTCGCACCAGGAAGACCGACTTTGGTTAACCCTGTTCTGATTGGATGCTGACCGGTAATAAATCCTGCACGACCTGCCGTACAACTTTGGTCACCATAAGAGTCGGTAAATAAAATACCCTCGTTGGCGATTCTGTCCAGATTTGGGGTTTTATACCCCATCATACCACGGTTATAAGCACTGATATTGAAAGGACCAATATCATCTCCCCATATTGCCAAAATATTAGGTTTTGAGGTATCTGTTGTTGCTGATATCGAAAAACTGAGACATAACGCAGAACACGCTATTAATACTTTTGTTAACTTCATTAATCCATCCTATTTATAAAAATAACCACCTGAGCGTAAAAGTAGGCAGCTCAACATTAAGGCTAGTTTACGAATGCGTTTTTATCGACTAATTAACTTCAAAAAAACACAAAAATGTTAAATAAAACAAACAAATACTATTTCCTCGATTTATGGGCATATATTAAAATAGCTTAATCATTTGTTAATATTTAGGCGCTTGAGACACCTATGACAAAAAAGAAATAAAAGAGTGCGAAAATAACCGACAGAATATTTTAAATTCTGCCTTAACGTTATTTTCAGAAAAAGGCTATTGCTAGTGTCGATTAGAGACATCAGTCTAATGGCCTATAACCGATTGGATACCCGCCCAGAATGGCGCCCGATGCCATGGCCGAAGGCGGTTAATTATTTTGTTAAAAACGTCTGGAATACCCAAGACCGTATGGCTCAGATCACGGTAAAGCATTATTGCGTCATTAGTGGTTTTTTATGCGTTTAATCGCTCCACAGCTAGCCATTGCTGTAGAAGATATTAATGTGCCAAGCATTCTTAATGAGTTGCTTAATTTCGACTAGCAACTTATTAAACAGCCGGCTTAATCAATAGCAGAAGGGTTATCCCTTCTGCTTCTACATCATTATTTCGACTGCATCAAAACCGTATGCTTTTGCACAATATTGTCTAAACTATTGCCAATATGTAGCACAAATTCACCTTCCTCTATTTGCCATTGTTGACCTTGCTGATCCCAAAAAGCAAAATCGCGAGGTTTTAATCGCATACTAACTTGCTGCTTTTCACCCGGTTGCAGGTAAATCTTGGCAAAGCCTTTCAGTGTTTTTAACGGCATAGGAACGCTCGCTTTAACATCTTGCAAATAAAGCTGAACCACTTCGGCTCCGGCTTTCTTACCGGTATTGGTTACGCTAACCGTTACTTCAAGTTCATCCGTTTTACTTAATGTTGATTTATCGACGGTCAAATCATTCAGGGTAAATTGCGTGTAAGAAAGACCATGACCAAAGCTGAACATAGGTTTGATGTTTTGCTGTTCAAACCATCGGTGCCCAATAAACACGCCCTCTTTATATAACGATTCCTGTGCATTGTAATCGTTCAACGCAATGGGCGCGGTATCGGCTAACGTCTCTGGCAACGTAATTGGCAATTTACCGGATGGGTTTACATCGCCCAACAACACTTGGGCAAACGCATTGCCAGCTTCCATACCACCATACCAGCCCCAAATTAGCGCGTTGGCTTGTTGATGCCACGGCATTTCAACAGCAGAGCCAGCCACCATAAAAACAACGGTTTTTTCATTGGCTTTAAGTAACTTGCCGATCACCTCATCCTGTGAGCCCGGTAAACGCATGTCTTTTCGGTCAATCGCTTCTCGGTCATCACCGTGGCTTAAACCGCCAAAATAAATCACCGCATCGGCCTCTTTTGCCGCTTTTAAGTAAGTACTTTCTTCAACAAATGGATCACCGGGGGCGTCCCAACCTAAGACATAATGCCCTTCACTCTCTTTAGGTGCTTGATACGTCACCTCAAATTTATAACTTTGATCGGCTTTTAACGTCACCTCATGTTCAAAAATATCGCTTTGATCACTTTGCTGAGAAAATACCGGCTTAGAGTTTATACTCACTCTTGCCTCACCCTGAACAGCGAGCTTTAAGGTGTGAACACCCGATTTTAACGGTTTTACATCCGCACTCATTTCCACATATGCGCCAGCATCTTCGCTGGTGCTGTAAAACTCGCCGTTCACAATCCAATTTTCATCAAGCTTTTGTTGTTTACTCTCATCGGTATACTTGGTCATTGTCCAAGCCGGTGTTCCCGTCCAGTGACGACTCACAATATAGTCGGCGGCAATGGGCATTAATTTATTAGAACGAGCTCGCATATAAGTTATGTTAACGGTTTCGTCTAGTGCATTCTTTAAGCCTTGCAATGGGGTTATTTCATATAAGGCTTTTACTTCTGAAGAACCACCACCTAAGCCATGAATACGATCAGCATTTGGGCCAAGCACCAATACGTTTTTAATGTCTTTTGCTAATGGTAATACGGGCTGGCCATCCTTTAATCGATTGTTTTTTAGAAGGACTACACCTTCGGCGGCGATTTTTCTAGCGGCCAGTTGATGATCTTTGGTATTTCTAGCCCCCGCTTTACGTTGCGGATCTTTTAAGCCAACACGGTGCATTAATCTTAATACCCGACGAACTTTGTCATCAAGAACGGACATTGGCACGTCACCCGATTCAATCATCGCTTGCAGTGGCTTCGCAAAGAAATAATCATCGTAGTTTTCGACGTTGGTGCCCATTTCCAGGTCAAGGCCATTCATCGCCGCATCAAAGGTATTAATATCGACATTCCAGTCGGTTAGTAATACCCCATCAAAACCCCATTCTTGTTTTAAAATTTGTTTTACTAATTTAGCCGACTGGTTGGCATTAGTCCCCATGTATTGGTTATAAGCGCCCATAATGGAATACACACCGGCCTCTTTAACGGCCGCTTCAAATACGGGTAAATACACTTCACGTAAGGTTCGGTCATCGGGTTTGGCATTAACCCCTATTCGATTTAACTCTTGGGTGTTTAAAGCAAAGTGCTTAACATTGGCAGCAACATCCTGTGCTTGAATCGCTTCAACTTCCGGTACCACCAAAGTAGCCGCAAGATAAGGATCTTCCCCCATGTATTCAAAATTACGGCCATATAATGGCAAGCGCGCCAAGTTAACACCCGGACCTAAGATAATGTCTTTACCTCGATCTCTTGCCTCTGCCCCTAACACCGTTCCATGTAAGGCGGCCATCTCTTTATCCCAGCTCGCTGCAACCGATGTTAAATGTGGCAAATAAGTGGCATGATCATTATCCCAACCGGCTGGTGACCAGGTATGACGCTCGTGTTGATAGCGCACACCATGTGGGCCATCCGATAACCACAACTCAGGCAGGTCAAATCGCTCAATCGCATTGACATGAAATTTCCCACTGGCATGTACCATAGAAATTTTTTCGGGTAAGGTCATTTTCGCTAAAATGGCGTCCACATTGCCTTCTACACTGGCCAAGCGGTTTGCTTTAGCCGCGCTATAATCGACTATCGGCAAGTCCTTTTCAACGACCGTTCCCGACTGTCCACAACCGCTTAGGAGAAGACAAAAAGAGGTGGTGAGTGCATACTGTTTCATGGTGATTCTCTACTTTTTATTTATTATCTAATTTTGTGCCAATGTGCTGGATAAATGCTCATGATAGTGAGCAATAATATTCTGCTGAATGTCCGCTATAGAATTTTGTGCATCAAGGTTAATAACATCCATCTCGCTTGCTTTGGGGGGTTGCATGGCATCCAATTGACCACGAACAAACGTCTCTGCTTTGACGCCCTTAACAAAATGATTTTCACGATGTTGTATACGCTTGACCAAGCATTGAGGTGATGCATTTAACCAATAAAAAACCACCTTAAATGGCAACGTTCTTAAGGCATCTCTATGTTCTGATTTTAAACCGGAAAACGCTAAAACAACCGGGTTTAGATCAACTATATCAGTTAGGCAAGTTATTATTCTAGAAACCCATTGTTGCCGCATTGTATCGGTTATTTGTTGATTTTGGGCCATCATTTGCTTGGCTAGGTCAATGTGAAAATCATCGCCATCAAGATACCTTGCCGATAGTGTATCAGCTAAAGACTTTGCCAGCGTCGATTTACCGCTGCCACTAATCCCCATAATCACCAGCAATGTTTGCGGTTTATTCATGCTCAGGCACCTTAACTAGCAGCTTATATGTATGGCCTTTGTTTATGTCTGTTACCGTTGTTGTCGGCAATTTTTGACCATCGATAAACACTTCGATATCAGTAACAGGTGCAGTTGCAATTTTATAATGAAAAATAGCCCCTCTAAAATATCGAGTGCCATTTAAACACGATATTTTGCGAGGCAATTTAGGCGCTATCGTTAACCCCAACCGATCCCCTTTTAAACCCGCCAACTCTTCTATAATGCAGCGATAAAACCAGGCTGCTGTACCGGTATGCAATAAATGACTGGACCGTCCGGCATGCGCTGGGAACTGATGGTACGCACCGCGATAATAATTGGCGATATACAAAGGCAATTGGCCATGAATTTCGGCTTGCTTAAGGTTTGGTATGATTCGGCATAAGATATCAAACGCCAGATCCCATTCGCCTATCTGGTAAAGACTATAAACATAAAAAATCGCCGCGTGATTATACACAGAGCCATTTTCAGCCGTGCCCGGAAATTTTTGGGTGAGGCGACCAATGTGCTGCTGCATGTTTGTATAAGCCGGTGCCAGCATCATTACCCCAAATGGCGTATGTAATTTTTGCTTTATCGCCCGTAACATACTTACTTGCTGATCTTTGCTCGCCGCGCCGCAAAGCAGAGCCCAAGACTGTGGGTTTAAGTAAATTTGCCCTTGTTCATCGCTGGCAACACCAAAAGGAATACCGTCGTCGCTTATGCCACGACTAAACCATTGCCCAGCCCAGCAATGTTGATTTACCGCCAAATTCAATTTCTGTTTCGCACGTTGGTATTTTGCTTGTTTATCGGGGCAATAATTTGGCAAAAAATTAAGGGTAATATCAGCCCATATTTGCAAGGCATAACTGCTAGCCAATGATAGCCAAGTCGACACACCTTTGCCCTTATAACCCACCATATTCATTGGATCGCACCAATCGCCCTGATGAATATAACTCAGTCCTCTGTTGTCAGTCGACTCGATTAAAAAATCTAGGGCCTTTTCAATATGCACAATGACCGAGTCTAAAATCTGGCTGTCTTTATAAGCTTGGTCTTTATAAGCTAGAGGCTCGTTCAATAAATCGGTATCAGCAGTTTCATGCAAGTACACCTGTAATAACAAGGGTAACCAAATGGCATGGTCGGTATGGGGCACTTCATTAATGTACTTTAATTGGGCTTTGGGGTGCAGCAAAATGCCATCGGGCATTTCACCAGAGCTGTGTTGCTGAGACAAAGCGGTCGTAATTGCAAGACGGGCTTGTTCAGGCTGTAAATAACACATGCCCAGTGCATCTTGCAGGTAGTTTCGGGATTGAGGGTCGGTACTCAAACGTTGGTATTTACCTTGATAATACACTTGCTTGGGTAAAGCGTAATTAACGAAATGATCCAAGTAAGCTAGATCACTGCGTAGGGTAAATGGACTCAGCTTTAGTCGATAGCGGTGATTATCCATGGTTTGTAAATACCGCGCTCTAAGACGCGTTATGTCGCTTATATTTTGTGCCGCCCCAAAAATCATTTTATTGCTAAAAGACTCTCCCGGCGCCAAGTTTAGGCGAAATTGCATTACCGCGGTGGCTAACTCATACCCACAAGGCTTATCAGGCAAGGTTGTTTTAGATAAGGAATCTGGAGCATGCAAACCACCCTCACCTTCAAATGCCGACTGACTTGCGCACCATGCTTGTGGTGCTAGAGCAGAGCTAAAAAACGTTAACTCCTTGCGCTGCTGATTTTCAAAAAACTGCGCCACCTTTTGATAAGGGGTAATGCCTTGCGCAACAATAGCAACCTGCTCGGTATGATAGTCAGCCGACTGATTCATCCAAGATTGGTAACCAATGGACATATAAGGGTAGAGGCTAATTTGGCTGGCGTCTTGACCTTGATTAAGCACGGTTATGCGCCAGAGTTCCAGTGGCTCGCTGGTTGCCAAATTAAGTTGTATTTCTATGTTCAGTTGCCAAATTCTTAGTGACCAACGGATTTCATCCTGTCCGGCAATAAATTCAAAATGATCCAACCTCTTACGACAGGGCTCAAACGGCAAAGAGCAAATTTCCCCAGTTTGCTCATTTTTAAGGTAAAAGAATCGCCCCGGATAGTGACTAAAATAGGCTTGTTCAGGCTGCATAAACGTGGTGGCCTCATTTACGGGGCCATTTGAATATTTGCTTGGCTCAGGCTGCATAAATTGACTGGTGGCAAAACCACGGCAATTCATTTGCAATAACATGCATTCATTGAATAAGTAACCGTAAGCGTTCGGCATGCTTGTCGCACAGTACAAATGAATGCTATCCGGTTTATCCTCTTTGCCTAACCCAAAGATTGGCCCTGATTTTATCGGCTTCATCCTTGCTCTACCTGTGCTGCAACGCGATTTGTACTTTCTGCAGCGTTAGCCCTTGCAGGATATTGGTTGAGATCTTGTTGAATCGTTTCCAACGTCGTTTCGGTTAAGGGATAAAATCGCATAATAAACACCGCCAGCACGGCAAATATGGCGGGCAGTATGGTCATTAATAACACAATGCCGTGCTCAGATTGTCCACTTTGCGCCATATTGGCGACATACCCCATGGTGGCTAAGACCCAACCAATAAGTGCCCCCGCCAATGCTCCCCCTAGCTTTTGTGAAAATGCCGCGGCAGAAAATATCATTGCGGTTGCTCGCCGACCCGTTCGCCATTGTGAATAATCGGCGGTATCGGCGTACATCGAAAACACCAATGGGGATTTTGGACCAAGGCAAAAGCCAATAAGGATTTGCAGTAAAAACATCAGTTCGATGGCATCTTTAGGCAACACATAAAAAAGTGCAGAAAGCCCGGCCACCAAACTCATTAAAATAATCAACAGTCGCTTTTTATCGATAAACTTGGTCATTAATGGTGTCGATGCGGCGCCAACAGCGAGCGCGATAAGGTAGCAAAAACTGAAACTGCCAATTAAGTCTTCTCGGTCGACATAATATTTAAAATAAAACGTGCCGCTGCTGGCTCGCAGCGAAATGGTCATCATAATAATTAAGGCCAATGCAAACAAAACCAGCCACGGTTTATTGGCGAGCAAATCTTTAATATCAACACCCACCGGTGTGGCGTGTTTTTGCGGAGCAATTATGCGTTCTTTGGTACTGATAAAGCTGATAATAAACAGCACGCTAGCCAACACACCGTATAGCAGCATGGTCAACTGCCAACCGAGCGATTCATCGCCACCGCCAAAGTAATGCACTAACTCGGGGGTAAAGTACGCAACCATAGAGCCGCCAGAAAAAGCGCCTATAAAGCGGAAACTGGTTAACGTGGTTCGCTGCTGGCTATCATTGCTCATTACCCCTAATAACGCACCATAGGGCACATTAATAAACGTATAGGCTAGCATCATAAAAATATACGTACCGTAAGCCCAAATTAATTTTCCGCTATCATTGGTATCTGGTACAGTAAAGGTCAGTACTCCGGCGGCCACCAAAGGCACAATGCCCAATAATAAATACGGTCGAAACTTTCCAAAACGGGTTTGTGTGCGATCGGCGATAGCCCCCATAAGCGGATCAGAAAACGCGTCGATAAGACGGGTTACCAACATCATGGTACCAACAGCTGCTGCGGGTAAACCAAACACATCGGTGTAAAAAATAAATAAGAACACATCAAAAACTCGCCAATAGAAGTTCGATGCGACGTCGCCACAGGCATAGCCTACTTTTTCGCTCCATTGCAATGAATGCTTAACTGATGTCATTTACTATCGCCTTATAGGGTCTATTGACTTTACTGCACCACTTTAGAGAAAAGTGATGTTATCATTTAAATAAATAACACCAAATGTAAGCGCTTTCAAGAAAAAACAGTAATAGTTCTCATTACCGCAGAAATGATTAATTAACAATCAAACTTAACCACTAAAATTTCAAACAAACCATTAAACAGTCACTTACAAACAAAGAAACGATATACAAGACGGCCAAACACAACAAATAGCTACACTTTTTTTTACAATTTTGCGACAATTATGTTGATCTCCTGATTTTTTTACCCTAAGTTATGTAAGCGCTTTCAATAAAAATAAAAATGAAACCGCTCGTTTTTTTGGATAAACATGTAAGCGCTTACAAAAGATAATAACGACATAAATTGGGAATCGAGGAAAGAGAAAATGACAATGAATACGTTCAATAAAACCAGGCTGGCAACAAGCCTCGCATTGGTTTTGGGCACCTCTGTCGCAGGGACAGCATTTGCAGCAGAGGACCCCACCGATGACTTAGAAATCATCGAAGTAACAGGCTATCGTGGCAGTTTGGTAAAAGCCGTTGATATCAAGCGAAGTTCCAAAGGTGTCGTTGATGCAATCAATGCCGAAGACATGGGTAAATTCCCTGACACCAACTTAGCAGAATCTTTACAGCGTATCACTGGTGTATCTATTGATCGTGAGAACGGTGAAGGCTCTAAGGTAACGGTTCGTGGTTTCGGTCCCGATTATAACCTTATTTTATTAAACGGTCGGCAAATGCCCACCGCTAACATTAATGCGACAAGTGCCTCGGACTCAAGATCATTTGATTTTGCTAACTTAGCCTCTGAAGGGGTGAACTCAGTTGAAGTCTATAAAACCGGTCGCGCCGATGTGGCAACCGGTGGTATCGGTTCAACCATCAACCTTAAAACCATCAAACCATTGGCCGTAGGGGAAGAGCGAGCGTCGTTCGGCGTTAAAGGTGTGCACGATACCTCAACAGAAGATGGCAGTAATGTTACGCCTGAATTTTCCGCGTTATACAGCAATACGTTTGCCGACAATACGTTTGGTGTCGCCATTACCGCAAGTGTTCAAGATCGTGACAGTGGCTCTGCCCGCGCCGGTGTTGATAATGGTTGGCGTCCACAAACAGGTGGTGTTGGTGACTGGGGCTCAGTAGGTGATGGTCCAAACCAAATTAATGTTCCTGCCGAGGGCGTAACCTATGCTGCACCACATAACGTACTATATGGTTTTAGCGAAGTTGAGCGTACTCGTACCAATGGTCAGTTAACCCTACAATACAAACCTGTTGAAAACTTAACCACCACACTCGATTACACCTACTCAAAACTGGAAGAAGAATTAAATCAAAATATTCATTCGGTTTGGATGAGTTTAAACTACGCGGGTGATCCTGGCTCGGTTTGGACCGACGCCAACTCAGACAACGTTGCTGCCCCACTTTATATTCACGACATTGATGGTCCATCTGATTTAGTAAGTCAGGTTGAAAAAAGTGCCAAAGTTAATGAAAACAAATCGATTGGTTTTAATGCCCTTTACGATGTCAATGACAACTTATGGCTTGCCTTTGACTTTCACTCTTCTGAAGCAGAATCAAAACCAGACAGTATTTATGGCAACTCAAATACCATTCAGTTAGCGACCTGGACTCGAGCGGAGACCATTGTTGATTTCTCTTCCGACTTCCCAGTTGTACAAGTGGTATTCCCAGACGGTGTTGATGGTTTAACTCCTGAAGGCGTACAAACTACGGGTACAAGCTTTCGTAATTCATATATGAAATCCGAAGTCGATCAATTCCAATTAAGCGGACAATATGTTTTTGATACCGGCATCGTTGAAAGTGTTGATTTTGGTGTTGGTTTTAATACCGTAGAAAACCGTAACGCCTTTGGCCGTGCAGAGCGTCCAAACTGGGGTGGTACAGGCTCTCCAGAAGATATTGATGATCAACTGCTACTCGACTCAAAAGCCACCATGCGTGACCGCTTTGATAATATGCCGGGTGACAAGAGCAATATGATCAATGAATTCTGGAAAGTAGACTTTGATACGATGGCGGAATTGGTTGGTACCTTATATGGCGATCCAAATGATCCGGTTGCTTGGCCGTGTGGCAACGTAATTTGTGCGCCAAGCGAATTTGAAACCGACCGTCGCACCAAAGAAGAATCGTTCAGTGCCTACGTTCAAACCAATATGTCCTTTGATATTGGCGAAATGCCAGCCAACTTAGTTGTTGGTTTACGTTACGAACAAACAGATGTGTCATCAGATACCTTGCTGCCTGAAATTGAGTCCATTGGCTGGGTTTCAACCAACGAATTCAATATTGTTCGTGGCGATGCACAATTCTTCTCCGATGATGCCGATTATGACTACCTGTTACCTAACATTGACTTTGACATTGAAGTGTATGAAGACATGATTGTTCGTGCATCATACAGTGAAACCATTACTCGTCCAGGTTACGGAAACTTAACCGCAGGTAGCAGCTTAGATGAAGTTCGAAACGTCGATAATGGTCGTGGTTCACGTGGTAACGTTGGATTAGAGCCGCTTGAGTCACAAAACATCGACTTGTCTTTCGAATACTATTACGACGAAGGTAGCTATGCCTCGATAGGTTACTTTAGAAAAGATGTAGATAACGTGGTTGGTACCCGTGAAGTCATTGAACAGCCTTACGCAACGACCAGCCCAGTCGAAGGGGCAAGGTATGAAGAAGCGGTGGCTGCTACTGGTGGCGATCCAGCAAACAGTGCGGCAATTCGTGCCTACATTGCAGAAAACTACGCCGATGATGAATACGTGATTGTATCACCTGATGGCGACCCGGTTAAAAACCAAATTTGGGGTAGCCCTACCGCCAACTCACCTTTATCGGTCAAATTCAGCCAACCTTATAACCAAGGGTCAAATGAAGTAGACGGTTTTGAGTTTGCTTGGCAGCATTTATTTGGCAGCTCTGGCTTTGGTGGTATCGTTAACTACACCTACGTAGATAGTGATGTGGAATACGACAATGCCGATCATGGCGATGAAAACACGCCTTTACTTGGGGTAAGTGACTCCTACAACATTGTTGGTTTTTATGACAAAGACGGTATTCAAGTACGTCTTGCATACAACTGGCGTGATGACTTCCTAAGTGACTTAAATGATGGTCAGGGTTCAAACCCGGTTTACGTTGAAGATTATGGTCAGCTTGATGCCAACATCAGCTACGAGTACAACGAACACCTAACCGTTTATGTTGAAGGCATTAACCTGACGGACGAGATTTTCCGCTCGTACGGTCGTCATGAGTCCATGGTGAAAAACATCCAGCAATCAGGTGAACGTTATCATTTTGGCGTACGCTATAAATTTTAACCCCTGAGCACACTATTAAGTGCCGCTAAGTAACGTGCCGCTGCTTCGGCAGCGGCTTTTCTTTACATTTTTTTAAAATTATCAGATAGTTGTTAATTAACATAGCTGTAATACCAAACCAAGAAGCTTAAGGACGTTGTATGAGTATTCCCGTCAAACATATTTTGATCATCGGCGGTGGCAGTGCCGGCTGGTTAACGGCAGGGATCATTGCAGCCGAACACAACAGCTCATCAAAAAACGGTCTTAAAGTCACACTTATTGAATCCCCAGACATTCCAACCATAGGCGTAGGTGAAGGTACCTGGCCAACCATGCGCACTACCCTACAATCCATTGGCCTGAGTGAAGCGCAATTTATCGATTGTTGTGACGCCTCGTTTAAACAAGGTTCGCAATTTATTGGCTGGTGTAATGGCCAAGAAAATGACCATTATTACCACCCGTTTATGGCACCACAAGGCTTGGGTAAAGTCAGTATGATTGACTACTGGCAACAACAAAGCGACATGGATTTTGGCCACTTTGTTAGTATGCAGCCACATATTTGTGACCAACACCTTGCCCCAAAACAAATACAAACCCCAGAGTATGCTGCGGTTGCAAATTACGGTTACCACCTTGACGCGGGCAAGTTTGCCAAATTGCTCAAGCAACACTGTATTGAGCAACTGGGCGTAAATTACTTAAGCGATAATGTCACCACAATACACAATGGTATGGATGACTACATTGCGTCAGTGACCACCAACAAACATGGCCAAATAAGCGCCGATCTGTTTGTCGACTGCACAGGACACCAAGGTTTACTTATTGCACAGCATTATCAAATTCCCTGGCTTGAACAAAAATCAGTCCTGTTCAATGACCGAGCTTTAGCCGTGCAAGTACCCTACCCTAATGAACATTCGCCTATTGCATCACATACCAAGTCCACGGCGCATGACTCTGGTTGGATTTGGGATATTGGTCTACCAAGTAGACGTGGCATTGGCTGTGTGTATGCCAGTGATTACTGCCCAGATGAAACGGCAGAAAAAGCGCTGAGGAATTATCTTTTGCAAACCCTTTCGGCAAGTGACGTCGATAAACTCAGCTTTCGTAAACTGACCTTTAACCCCGGCTACCGTGAAAAATTCTGGCACAAGAACTGTATTGCTATTGGCATGTCATCTGGCTTTATTGAGCCACTAGAGGCCTCGGCACTGGCGCTTATTGAACTGTCCGCGAAAATATTGGCCAAAGAAATGCCCGCCAATCGAGCAATCATGAGCATTAGTGAGCAGCGCTATAATCAGCGTTTTGAATATCGTTGGCAACGGATCATCGAGTTTTTAAAACTGCATTATGTGCTAAGCACGCGCACCTCACCTTTTTGGCAAGATAACCGCAAGGCTGAAACCATACCGAAACGTTTGCAACAGTTACTCGCGCTTTGGCAGTATCAAGAACCAAGCTTTAATGACTTTAGCGAAATTGAAGAAATATTTCCGGCCGCCAGCTACCAGTACGTGCTATATGGCATGCACTTTACCACCCAGCCAAGGCCAACCAAACGACGACTTGATGATGTTGGCTTATGTCAGCATTACGCGATGGAACGTCAGCAATTAACCCATAAATTTTTATCGGGTTTACCGAGCAATCGCGACTTACTCAACCAGATAAAAAACCAATTTAATAAAAATAACAAGGTGCAAAGCTTTTAGCGCCTGGAGAACTCTATGACCAATCATACCCTGCTAAACAATGTCGAACATAAAGACCTGAAAGTCATTACCGAAAAGTCGGATAAATATGGCAACGACATCATGTTTTCGATGCTTTACCCATTCGAATTTAAACACGCGCAAACCGAATACCCAATTTTCTTTCACAAAGACAACCAGTCAGGCAATTTTACCCCATTGGCGCTATTTGGTTTTGAACAAAAAGAAAATTTGTTTTTACATGAAGGTGAGTGGCAAGCCAGCTACATTCCATTTATGGTGGAAAGAGAGCCTTTTTTAATTGGCATGCACGGTGATAATGAAAACGGCAACCCAATGATCCACATTGACCTTGATAGCCCAAGGGTAAGTGAAACCGAAGGGACCGAGCTTTTCTTACCACATGGCGGTAATAGCGAATACATTAACCGCATTAGCAACATTTTAAAAACCCTGCACGATGCCAAAGACAGTACCAACGCTTTCTTAAATACGTTAACCGAGCTTGAATTGCTCGAGCCGTTTAATCTCGATATTTCACTTAACAATGGCAGCAATCATCGCTTAACCGGATTTTATACCCTAAATGAAGACCGAGTAAGTCAGTTGCCCGCTGATGTATTGGTGGAGCTAAATCAATCCGGTATGTTAATGCTGATGTACATGGTGATTGCCTCGCATGCCAATATCAACAAGCTTATCCAGAAAAAAGAACGCACTTTAGCATGAATCAAATAGCCTTTGAGCAACTTGCCAAGGTGCCAACCTTAACGCTGGCGCCAAATTGGCCGTTAGAACAGGTAACCCAATTAAACCAACCCACCATTTTAAAAGGGTTGGTGAACGACTGGCCTATGGTAAAAAAAGGGAAACAACCAAATAATCCGGTACTTGATTACCTATTAACGTTTGATTCAGGTTGTAAAGTAGGCGCTGGTCGATTACCCGCTAATACCAATGGCCGACTGTTTTACAATGAACAACTCAACGGCTACAACTTTGAACTGTCAACCCCAAGCTTTGAGGATTTTATTTCTAAACTGTTCAATGCCTCAACCGGATTTGACGATGCCAGTTACTACCTTGGCTCAACCAACGTAGATAAAATATTACCGGGCCTTAGAGCCGACAATGATATAAAGCAACTTAGCGATATTAAGCCATTAATGAGCATTTGGTTAAGCAACACGTCACGCATTGCAGCTCATCAAGATATGGCCGAAAACATTGCCTGCTGTGTTGCCGGTAAACGCCGTTTTACTTTATTTCCGCCAGCGCAGTTAGAAAACCTATACATTGGGCCTTTAGACTTTACCCCAGCCGGACAGCCCATCAGCTTGGTGGACTTTTATGATTGGGACGAGGCCAAATACCCAAAATTTAAACAGGCCCTTGAGCATGCACAAGTGGCCGAATTAGAGCCTGGTGATGCGCTGTATATACCCAGTATGTGGTGGCATCACGTGGAAAGTTTGGACAAGGTAAACATCTTGGTCAATTACTGGTGGCAACAAAATAATAAGCACATGGGCGCCGCCATGGATGTATTACTGCATGGTTTATTGAACATAAGAAACCTGCCCAACAAAGAAAAACAGGTATGGCAGTCGATGTTTGACTATTACCTGTTTAACGATGACGACAATCGATTTTCACATATTCCCAGCCACTCGCTCGGCATTCTTGATGCCCATGCTGACGATGCGGCTAGACGATTGCGTTCTTTATTACTTAATAATCTCAACCGATAAGACTTCAGGGGAGCAAAATGAATACACAACCTATTAAACGCGTTGTTATTGCCGGCGGCGGAACCGCAGGTTGGATGACAGCAGGAGCGTTATCAAAACTATTAGGCAAACAACTTGAAATCACCTTAGTAGAGTCGGACGAAATTGGTACCGTCGGGGTTGGTGAAGCGACCATCCCTACCATGCAATACTTTCATCAATTACTTAAAATTAACGAAGCCGAGTTTTTAAAGGCCACTCATGGCACCTTTAAATTAGGGATCCAATTTGAAAATTGGCGAGCAAAAGGCGAAGACTACTTACATGCCTTTGGGGTAACCGGACAGGATTGTTGGGCGGCGGGCTTTCAACATTTCTGGTTAAAAGGCCGTCAAAAAGGCCTTGCTAGTGACTTTGGCGATTACTGTTTAGAACGCATGGCAGCAGAAAACAATAAGTTTGCGCAACTGCCCAACAATGGCCTTAATTATGCCTATCACATTGATGCTACCCGCTATGGTCAATTTTTACGAGGCATTAGTGAACAACACGGAGTAAGGCGCGTTGAAGGAAAAATATCAGAAGTAGAACAAGATCAAACCAGTGGTTTTATTAAGGCGCTACAACTTGATAATGGCAAGCGCATTGAAGGCGACTTGTTTATTGACTGTACCGGGCAAAGAGCCTTATTAATTGAAGGCACATTACATACCGGTTTTGAAGATTGGTCGCATTGGCTTCCTTGCGATTCAGCCATTGCGATACAAACCACCTCAACCGAAGAGCCGATTCCTTATACTCGCTCAATTGCCCATGATTTTGGCTGGCAATGGCGTATACCACTGCAACACCGAGTAGGTAATGGCATGGTATTTTGCAGTAAATACGTAAGTGATGAACAGGCATTACAGACCTTAACTAACAACATTGAGGGTGAACTATTAACCCAGCCTAGGGTAATAAAGTTTCGAACCGGCACACGCCGTAAGCATTGGAATAAAAACTGTATTGCCGTTGGCCTCTCCAGTGGCTTTTTAGAGCCGCTTGAGTCTACCAGTATTCATCTTATTCAACAGTCGGTGTTACGTTTAATGCGCATGTTTCCATATCATGGTATATGCCAAACCGATGTCGATGAATTTAACGACCAAACCCGCTTTGATACCGAAACGGCGCGAGACTTTATTATTTTGCATTACAAAGTCCATAATCGTGATGATTCAAAATTCTGGCGTCACTGTCAAAATATGCCAGTGCCGCAGGCTCTGCAGCATCGTATTGATTTATTTCGCGACACAGGCAGGGTATTTCGCAAAAACAATGAGCTATTTGATGATTCCTGGATGCAGGTCATGATTGGACAGGGTTTGATCCCAAACAGCTATCATCCGATAGTCGATAATATGAGTGATGAAGAACTGCAACGGTTTTTAGATCACCTAAAAAACAACATCGCCAATACCGTCAATCAATTGCCAAATCATCAACAGTTTATTGACCGGTTCTGTCCTTCTAAACAGCCCGAAGTGTGTTTAGGGTAAGATATTAAAAATATCCGTAAGGGCGTTAAAAAGCGCCTTTACGCATCTTGGCATACAATTAAACAATAACACGAAACATGCTTGACCTTTAACTAAGCAGCCAGTAAGCTAAACAACTAAATGTAAGCGCTTTCAGAAAAATTAAGGTTATTTTTAACCAATTATATTAATGCTCTTACATTTATTTTTTAAATGCACTTGTAAGCGCTTACAGAAATTATAAACGGATACCTTTGTAAAATATGACTCAGTTCCAATTACCTGAAAATTCAAAACTCCTTTCATCAGACTTTATCCTAGGGGTTGCTACCGCAGCATTTCAAATTGAAGGCGGTGCAGAGCATCGCTTACCCAGTATTTGGGATACCTTTTGCGATACCAAAGGGAAAATTGCCGATGGTTCAACCGGCTTAACCGCCTGTGATCATTTCAATTTGTGGCGAGAGGATGTGGAATTAATCAGTGAGTTTGGGGTTGATGCGTATCGTTTATCGATTTCTTGGCCTAGAGTCATCAAGGAAAATGGCGAATTAAACGAGCAAGGTGCGCAGTTTTATTTAAACATTCTTAACGCCCTGCAAGCCAAAGGCATTAAAGCCTTTGTTACCTTGTATCATTGGGACTTACCTCAGCACCTCGAAAATAAAGGTGGCTGGCTTAATCGTGATACCGCCTACAAGTTTGCCGAATACGCCGATAAAATCAGTCAGTTTTTTGGCGATAAAGTGCACGCTTATGCCACCTTAAATGAGCCCTTTTGCAGTGCCTTTTTAGGCTATGAAGACGGCACTCATGCGCCTGGAAAAGTAGGCAAAGAGTATGGTAAAAAAGCCGCTCATCATTTATTACTGGCCCATGGATTGGCCATGCGAGTTTTGCAAAAAAACAGCCCCAAAAGCTTAAATGGCATCGTCTTAAACTTTACCCCATGCTATCCAGAATCAACCAGTAAAGAAGATTTACAGGCGAGCCAATACGCCGACCAATATTTTAATCATTGGTATGCCGAGCCGGTTTTAGCGGGTAAATACCCAGAGATCATCGACACCATGCCAGACTGGCAAAAACCAGATATTCTTGATGGTGATTTAGACATCATCTCAACACCTTTAGACTTTCTTGGGGTGAACTTTTATACCCGAGCCATCTATCGGGCAAACGCCTGCGATATATTTGAGCAGATCTCTCCCCCTGCTCCAATAACTGACATCGGTTGGGAAATTTTTCCTCAGGCGTTTACCGATCTTCTAACGTCATTAAATGCCAAATATGCCCTACCACCAGTTTATATTACTGAAAATGGTGCGGCCATGGACGACAAGCTAGAAAACAATCAAGTCAACGATGCGGACCGCGTTGCCTATTATCAGGCGCACTTTAATGCCCTTGACGAGGCGATAAAACAAGGCGTTGATGTAAGAGGCTATTTTGCCTGGAGTTTAATGGATAATTTTGAATGGGCCGAAGGCTACTTAAAACGTTTTGGCCTGGTTTATGTAGACTATAAAACCCAGAAAAGAACCATAAAACAAAGTGGCCTTGCGTATAAAAAATTAATACGTGATCGCCAGTCGTGACCTTACTCTAGTCATCAAAACAAATATACCGTAATATGTTCATAGAAATTTCAAGGACCTACATATAACAGATGGCAACCATTTACGAAGTATCAAAACTTGCAGGTGTTTCATTAGCTACCGTATCTAGAGTAATGAACAAAAATGCCAAGGTAAGCGACAAAACCAAGGCTAAGGTATTAGACGCCATGGAAGCCCTTGGTTATCGCCCCAATAATATTGCTCGTTCGCTTGCCTCAAACCGTACCGATAGTGTTGGCATTATGGTGTCTGAGCTACATGGCCCATTTTTTGGCGACATGATGGCCGGTATTGAAGAAGAGCTGCGTGCGGCAGGCAAACATGTGGTCATCACCACCGGTGGCGATACCCTTGAAGAAGATAAAGAGCACGGTGAGAAAGAAGGCATCGACTTTTTAATTGACCGTAATTGTGATGCCCTAATCGTCCATGTTGAGTCCATCAGTGACGAATACCTAATTAACCTTCATAAAGGAAAAACCCCAGTTTACCTAATGAGCCGTTATGTTAAACAAATGGCCGATAACTGCATTAGTTTAAACAACGAACAAGGGGGTTACTTGGCCGCTAAAGCCCTAATTGATAAGGGGCATGAAAAAATCGCCTACATTTCTGGCCCGCTATTTAAACCCGACTCCACCGCTCGTTTAAACGGTCATAAACGCGCTCTTAGCGAGCATGGTATTGATTTTGATGAGCGATTACTTTGCACCGGCGAATTTAAAGAAATCGGTGGTACGAAAGGCTTAAAACACCTTATTGATACCGGCGTAGAATTTACCGCCGTAGCCTGTGGTAACGATGAAATCGCCTCTGGGGTAATGAAATATGCCCGAGAGCACAACATGAAACTGCCTGAAGATTTATCGGTTATTGGTTTCGATAATGTTAATTTTGCCAGTTATATTTACCCTACCCTCACCACCATAGATAACCCGGTAAGACGAATGGGCCGTATGGCCGCCAAACTTGTGCTGCAAGATGTTTACCGTCAAAAACAAGACGACATTAAACGTATTTTCGAACCCAAATTAATTGAACGACATACCATCTTGGAAAAGTCTTAAAATAGCAGTCTGCCCATAGACAAGAAAATACGCCGTCATCCCCCCACAACTAGAAAGCACTTAGGTGACGACGTCACCTAAGTCAGCTAAGTCACCGTACATGACTGTCTTCACTGTGTCAGGATAGTTGTTTAAACAACCGCTCTACGTTCAACCAACTCGCAGCCAATTTGTTGCATTTGCTGATTACTTAATGGGTAAAACACCATTAATAGTGCCCCCGCAAAAGCAAAAGCGGCAGGGATCCAGCTCATTAAGAGTTGCATTCCAGGCAATGAGGCTGAGATGGTGGCTTGATCCATGCCATCGTAGCCATAACCAGCTAAAACAACTAAAACAAGCGCTCCGGCAAAGCCGCCACCGGTTTTTTGTACAAACGTGCCCGCAGAATAAATTAACCCGGTAGCACGTCGTTTGTTTTTCCACTCCGAATAATCTGCCGAGTCCCCTAACATCGTAAAAAACAAGGTTGGCATCATGGCCGCAAAAAATTCAGCACTGCAACCTAGGGTAAAAATAGCCACTAAATTGCCACTAGGAACCCAATAAAATGCCGCAGTTAACGCACCACTTAATACCAAAGAAACAATAAACAACTTACCTTTGCCTAAGATTTTAGCCAAAGAGCCGGTTGCCAATGCCCCTAAAATGGACACGATAAGTAAGGCAATAAAATACTTACCAGCCATCAATTCATCACCCACATGGTATTTAAAATAATAGGCGATGGTGCCGTATTTAATGCCATTAAACATCATGGTTAAAAAGCCAATTCCTAGCAATATAAGCCAAGGCTTATTGGTAAGAAGATCAACAACATCTTGCTGGGTACCGGTGAGTTTATCGGATGGGTTATTGAGTAATTTTTTAATCACCACCGACATAGAGCCCATAACAATCACAAAGAAAATACCAGTATAAATGTCTCGATAATAGAAAAATAAGGTCACCGACAACAAGGGCAAAATAATAAAGGGCAAATTCTTGGATAAGTCGAGTAACTCAGATTTTAAATTACTAGAGGGGTCAATTTCTGGGGTAATGCGCTCTTTTGTTGTGGCCACGGTAATTAGCATCAAGGCAATTAAAATTGCCGCAAAAAAGTACATCGTATATTGATACCCTTGGGCGTCGTTACCTTCACCAAAATACGCAACTAAATCCGGTAAGAACCCCATCACCAATAAACCACCTGCAAAGGCGCCTGCAAATCGAAAACCCGATAAGCTGGTGCGTTCACTGTCACTTGGTGTCATTACCCCCATAAGTGCTGAGTAAGGGACATTATTCACCGTATAGGCAAGGGTTAAACCAATGTAAGTTGCATAAGCAAAAATTAATTTTCCGGTGTCGCTAAAATCCGGGGTGGTAAAGCACAGCACCATAAATAATGCGAGAAAAGGCGTTGACCATAATATCCAAGGCCTAAACTTTCCCCAACGGGTATGGGTTCTGTCGCTTACCATGCCCATGATGATATCTGTAACCCCATCAGAAAGCCTTACCACCAAAAATAACATGGCAGCAGCGGCAGCGGTTAAACCAAACGTATCGGTATAAAAAACGGCTAAGTAGGCTAATGCGCCGCGCCACACTAGATTAGCAGCGGCATCCCCCATGGCATAACCGACTTTCTCATAAAATGGCAACTTACTCATATATCATCCAATTTCTAATAGTTATTCATTAGGTTAAAAAAGAATATCAATAACTTATCAACACCTGCAAGTACGGAAAGTCGATGTTATTTAAACGCCCACAAAACCAATGTAAGCGCTTTCATTAAAGAGTAATTTACAACCATAGTCAAACTATTTTTTGAAAGTCAGTTAACGATTTGTACGCCGTGCGCAGCACTGTCATCCCACCGTGCGCAGCACTGTCATCCCACCGTGCGCAGCACTGTCATCCCACCGTGATTTTGGGTGGGATCTACTCCAGTTTCAAAGTGACTATAATTATTCTGCATTTGAGAAAAGAATTTTTAACACATCACCCTGCATATTGAATATTTAACGACTCTTAAACAAATTTATGGGGGAATCGTGTGTAAAAGTGTAAACTCACTTTTAGTGTATGCCCGTCTCATATACACTAGCGTTAATGATATAAATGTTTAATTCAAAGTAGAGTCATGTCCGATACAAATATGGTTGAAGAAGTCAAAGCCGCTTCTGACTTTTTAAAACTTATGAGCAATGAAGTAAGATTGCTTATTTTATGCTGTCTAATGGAAGATAAGCTAACGGTAGGAGAGTTAAATGAGAAGGTTGGTGTGAGTCAATCATCGCTTTCACAACACCTGGCGAAACTTAGAGAAGATAACGTTGTTGAAACCCAAAGAGATGGGTTAAATATTTATTACAGTGTATCAAAGCCTATTGTAGGCAATATTTTGAAAATCCTTCACGAAGAATTTTGCCCTAACAAATAAGGCATTCTCGCTTTCTGCAAATCCTTTTTCCTAATATCCTTTTTTTGTAAACCCTTTCTTGAAATTAGGGTAGTTAAACATTTTATCTTGGTTGACTAAAAATGAATTAGTCTAAAAATGAATGACTACCCTGATTGATCACTACCTAAAACCTAGTAGTTGTAACGGATCATCGCACGCAAGTCTTGTGCACTCTCGACAACCATAGAGCCGTAACCCGCCGCATTTGCTTGTTTAATGGTCATAGGGGCACCACTGTTGCCAAAGAAGCCATTGCTGCCTGAATAGTCATATTCAATATGCGTATAACGAAGTTGGAAATACAACGAATCACCAATAATCGGTAGATTATAATACGCTTCGTATGCATCACCACGCGCCGCAATTTTAGAGCCAATCATGGTGTCTTCACCGTAGGTAAATGAACGCCAGTATTTTGAACCATGGTTAAATTCAATGCCGAAACGGTCACCCTCTGTAAAGGCTGGGAACGTTGCGCCAAGCCAGTAAGAATAGCCTTTTTCATCATCATCGGAACCTAGCATGCCGTAGTTACCACCACTAGACATTTTACCATCTGGGCTTGTTTTTGATGCCGAGCCAGATACAAATAAAACCGTATCATCAAGGAAGTCATTGATAAACTCACCAACACCATTAACTTGCATTGAAATCGTCAAGTTTTCCAAATCACCTAATTGCTCAAACCCTGTTGGCATGCCGGTTGCGCTATAGCCCATATCAATTAAGTTCGTGGCATAGTAGTACTGAGACTTAATGTTGTATTGACCATTATTATACGGAGTAACAATAAGACCGACCATATCGATATTATCTAATCCGTCGTCATACTCTACGTAGTCCGTACCATTTGATGAAAATCTTGGCGTGGCATCGGCGCTTAAGCCGCGACCAGTACAAAGTTTTGCATCCATACCGCTGATGCCCGTTAATTCATCCAATTTAACAACAACACTTAAGCCATCAAATTCAACGTCGATAGAGTGACCTAATGGCGATTTCGCTTCATCATAGCCATTACGATTATTGGCAAGAAATCCCCCCGTTGAAGGACGTCGACCAATACTTGCTGTCCAATCAAGCTCACTGCCTAGGAAGTTATCACCTAGGTATAAAATATAAGCCTCTTTTACATTTAAGCCATTGTCACCTAAATTTTCGTTAATTACCCAGTCAAACTCTCCCATTCCCGGATTCATTGGGTTTGTGGTTGTTTCACCAAAGGCTTTGTTGTAAGAAAGCAGGCCTTTAAAAACCAAATTATCAAAAGGTTGATAGCCTATGCCAATTTCTAGGCGGTTTGATAATAAAGAATCGTTAGAGCGATCAGAGCCATCGGCCATTTCATAATCAATGCTATCCATGGTTACTCTATAATCGGCACTGAATTTTAAATTAGAACCACCAACTTTTTTTTGCAGTTCTCTAATTTGCTCTTTTAAATTAGCGATATCTTGTGCTTGGTCTGCGAAAGCTGGCATAGATAAAGCCAACACCAGTGAAGCAGTAATTGCTGTTAGTTTAAGTTTCATGATTATTTTCCCTAGTAATTAAAAATCTTTTTATGTCGTCAGTAGCCGATTAACTAACCACTGACATTTGTTTATTTAATTGCGAAACTTTTTGGTTTCGCTTAGCCGCAAAACGCTTAATGTTGTTTTAATTTTGCGACCGAAAATAGCCCGTCGAATACTTTGTAGGTAATGAGTGCCACGCCAATTGAGCCAATAACAATGCATAGCTCGCCAAGGTGAGGCGCGGTATAAATAAAAGGTTCTGCTACGTCGTACACTTCGTTTTTTTCAAAACCGGTACCAAAGCGATTGGACATCGGCACCGCGTTGCCGCCGTAAACAAAGATAAGTCGTGAGACAAAACCACCAATAATGACCAACATTGACGCCAGAACCGTTCGATTAGCATTGCCCGGTTTAATCAGCAAAAGCAGCGAAAGAACAAACGTCAGCAGCACGTAGCCGAAAAAGTAAAGGGTACTAAACGGTCCTTGCAGGATCATGTTCGCCCACACTTTATCAACGCTCATGTAGCCAACAACCTCAAACACGCCTAATAAAACGATGGCGATAAGCATGGTGCGACGAATCAGACTCATCAGCGGTTGATATTCCGATTTATTGCGGTGTACCAAATAGGTATATACCCCCATAACACCAAGCGAACTAACAAAGGACGAAACAATAAAGTACAAGGTAAGGGCCGGAAATTGTGTCCACAAATGCCTTGCTGTGTTCATTGAGAACAGGCTTGCTTGAATGTAATATTCAATAAAATCAATACCAATGCTCATAATTACAATAACCAGCGCTAACTTTCTGGCTAACGCTCTGTTGTTGGTAAGTAACAGGTAGATTTCAAATAAAACAAACGGAATATAAACCAGGTAAAGTGGCAACATCATCCACATGGCCGCTTCGGTATTTGGGGTAATGAGCATCCAAGGAATATTTAAAACGTGTAAGTCGGTTGTAATGGTAAATAGGCCGGCAAAGACCATTGCAACACCAACCACCATAAAACCTACAGAGAGCTTCTCAATAACCTTAAATTTCAACAGTTCGGCTAGTGCAACCAGAAATATAATGCCGCTACCGGTGTACAACATAAACATGTAGTTTGAAATTAAAACCGTCCAAGGAGAGTTCCTATCGATTTCGCCAACGGTGCCAAAAATCGCCTCGCGCATTGCTTCTTTTAGCGCTGGGTTAGTGGGGTCAATGCCGGCATCGTGTGCCGTTAAGGTCGCACTGAAATAGCGCAGATCATAAACCTGATAAAGCCCTAATATCCCTACAATTAAAAGAAGATAGGCCAATAACATCGCTCGATTAAAAAACATCTGTTTAAACGACATTTTATTTATGTCTAAACCCGCAAAAGTTATCATTTCCATTCTTGACTCCTTCTTTTAGCAGCGCGCTCATATAGAGGTTTTATCTCATCCCAAGTGTGAATTTTGGTGTTGGGGCCAATACTTTGTTTGGCGTAGGCTTCATCTTCAGGTACCAAATAGAAAAGCTTTGGCAGTGTGCCGATTTCTTCTTTTTGAAAGAAAAAACGTCGTTTTTCAAGAAGCTTAACAAGGTCACTATTAGGATCATCTAAATCCCCAAAGGTGCGCACTTTGGTTGGGCAAGTTGCCTGACACGCGGTTGTTCCTGTTTCAGCAATTTGATGTTCGCAAAAGGTACATTTATCTACCGCAACTTTGGTGTCATCAATAAAGCGAGCGTCGTAAGGACAGGCTTCCATGCAGCCTTTACAAAGAATGCATTGGTCGGCGTTAACCTTGATAATGCCGCCGGCAATGTAATGACTGGCGTTGGTTGGACAAACCGAAACACAGGGCGCATCAATACAATGATTGCATTGTGAGGGGTACAGATTGACAAAAGGTTTTCCTTCATTGCTACCTTCAACCATACCTACCCAAATACGCTGTTTGTCGGCGCCCAGCTGAACGCCGTTTTCTTCTTTACAAGCGACTTCACAGGCCTTGCAATTTATGCAGCTTTGATAATCTAGAGCCATTGCATAGTTCATAATTACACCTTCTTAACAGTAACTAGGGTTTCGTGCATGATGGAAGCGCCATAGACAGGTTCGATATTGCCTTCTATGATTTCGTTGTCGCTAGCACCGTTTCTGTGGGCGAACGTTTGACCATCGGACTTGGCACCAAAGCCGTGAACATAAAATATTGTGTCTGGCACGATTTTAGGTGTGGGATACGCTTTTATTTGAACAGAGCCTACCCGACTGCTGATCTCAATCGTATCGCCATGCGCAATGCCTAGTGTTTTTGCCTGTGCATCGTTTATCCAAGCAAAGTTTTCTCGCATCAGCTCAAGCAACATCACATTGTTCTGCGTGGCGTTTTGCGTCTGCTGTGCATGACGGCCGGTAATAAACTTGAATTTTCCGGCGGGTACATCAACATGCTCATCCTGTTTCCACGTGGGCATTGGGTCGACCCCTTTTCTGGCCATATTCCCCAAATAACACTCAATTTTTTTGCTCGGTGTTTTAAAGGTACGCTTCAAAGGCGCTATGTCTGCCGGGTTCTCACACGGGTCACACGATTTATAAAAGTCGTTGGCGAGTATGTTTATATCGGTTTTGTCTTCAATCGGCAGGACTGAGTAAACTTTTTTATGCTGCGGATAGTACTGATAGTCATTGTTATTAATCTTCTTGAATGACGTATCCATATCTGGGTAATACACCCCGGTTTTGCGCAGCGTTTTCCATGCAGCTTCACCGTGTTTGCCAACAAAAGCATGTTTGTTAAGTTCTTCTTGAGAATGTAAGTAAGGTTCGGTGAGATCAAAGCCATTCTCTTTGTAATAAGCTAATTCATCTTCACCCTCTAGCTCATCTTGAACATCTTCATCATGTTTTTTGGTGACTTCCCAAAGCGGTTTCGAGAGTTTTTTACTCAGACCGCGCATAATGTCCATAACAGGTTTGCTATCGTACATCGGCTCAATGACTTTTTGACGTAGGCCAATGGCCGGCTCAATACCAGGGAAGCTGCGCACCGGATCTTCACGCTCAAGATAAGAACACTCAGGTAAAATTACATCGGCAAGCAATGCGGTGTCACTTGGCATGGTGTCGATAACAACGACCAAGTCCATTTTCTCGAACATTTTGCGCGTTCTTGATGTATCGGGAATCGACAGCATTGGGTTTTGTTTGTAAACAAACATACCTCTAATGGGGTAAGGTGTTTCACCCGACTCAACCATATTACGCCATGCAACCCAAGAACCACTTGCACCGACAATGGCGGCGGCATCGCCTTCAATTCGAGACTCCGCATTAAAATACAACGGCGTATTAATGTCGTGATTTTCTAGTGGCAGTTTGTCGCCAAACACAATGCCACCTTTTACATCAACTCCCCCACCAAGTGCGGTAAAAAGTGCCATCGCACGACGAAGTTGGAAATCATTTTTGGCCCAGGTTGAGCGTCGCCCTTGATAGTAAACAGCTTGTGGCGCGGCAGCCATAAAGTCGCGCGCGATTGTGCGAATGGTATCTGCCGACACACCGGTAATGTTTTCAGCCCACTCTGGGGTATATTCATTGTCCAAAATATGCTGCTGATATTTATCAAAGTCGTTGAAGTTATTTTTAACGTATACCTTGTTATACAGTGCTTCCGATATAACCACATAGGTTAGTGCTAGCACGAAAGATAGGTCGGTTCCCGGCTTGATTGGCACATGCAAATCGGCATGCATTGCGGTGTTGGTGTAGCGCGGATCGACGGTAACAAGTTTTGTTCCTCTGCCACGAGTTCGCTTAAAAATGTCCATGGTATCGGGCGTAACAATCGCCTCGGCGCGGTTGGCACCGGCCATAATCACGTATTTTGCATTCTCTAAATCTGCCTGACCATAAGCACCTAAGGTAAGGGCATAACCGGCCGTTGCCGTTTGCAAACACAGGCTCGCGTGGTTTAAAAAGTTCGCGCTGCCAAATTTATCGGCCATAAACGATTTAAAGGTATGTTCAGCCATGCCTTCACCAGCACAGTATCCAATACAGGAGCGATTATCTTTTTCCTCATCAAGGATCTTAACCATTTTGGTTTTAATATATTCAAAGGCTTCTTCCCAAGTCGCTTTTATATATTTACCATCACCGCGCTCACCTACTCGGATCAGCGGAGTTTTTAATCGGTCAGGATCATAAAGGGCATGAATACCAGCAACCCCACGGGCGCAAAGCATATTTTTTGATTTAGGGAACAGAGGATTGGGGTTTAATTTTTTAACAATCCCATCTTGAACATCGGCAATAAGGGCACACTTGTTTACGCACATCTCACAAAGCGTTGGCACACTATAGCTAGCCGGTTTGTCGGCATTAACGGTCTTGCCCAAGGCAAGAACTTCAGGCCCAGTCAGGGTTACACCACCAAAAACCGAAAGTGCAACGCTGCCTTTTAAAAAGCGTCTACGTGAAAGACCTATTTCCATACGTACTCCTGATAATTAAGCACATGTTGAACATTATTTACTGTAAATAGGCGAAGTAATAAACGTATGTCTTTGGCTTCTTTAACAGGAATTAATCCCCAAAAATAGCGGGGATGCTGTTAAAAAAGCCCTTACTGCCAGTGTAATAATATTTTATTTATTGGGTTAAATTGCTTAGCTACAGTTAGGTAGCTCACCGCTGTCTGCTGCGTATTTAACGGCAAAATCTTTAAGATGCGGGGCGATTTTTTGGAACTTTTTGCTGGTTAAAAACTTCTCAGATTCAGGGTGTTTTTTACTGAATTCTTCGATGAACTTTTTAGCATCGTTGTTAAAGTAAAGTTGCCACTCCAGTTGCAAGTGCTGCTGTGCAAATACTTGACCGTTATAGTTAAAAAGAGGTCGCATATACTTCAGGTAATATTTTTGACCTTTGACGGGATCGGCTGCAGCGCTAAAAGTAACGCCAGCGATGAGTAAGCCTAAAATTAATTTTTTCATAATATCTCTCATTGTTTTTTTGATGGAAATAACGACAAAATAATGAATTGATTTTGAACCTTTATTTCGAATCTTTATTACCTACTAATTTAGATTAATCTAAATTAGCATGAACTGCATTAGGTAAAACTAATATAAATGAGGGGTAATTGACTTACATCAAAGTAACAGAATATTTCCATTTTTAGTCCGAAGTATTAGCGATTAACAATCGTAAAAACAGGAATTTTTCACAAGAAAAACAAAGGTAAGATCAGCTTTTTTGATGTTTCCAAACAATGCAGATAACGATGGATTCAAAAGAAGGCAAGAAAAAAAATAACCATGACAGGTTACTGCCACATAGGTTCTTAAACATTCTCAATAGCATGACAACCAATAGAAATCATAGATATGAAGTTATTGAGGGGAAAGGGTTTGTAATAGTGAGTTAGTGTAATTGCGAGGATTATGTTGGTCGACTTATGCCACAAAGCCGACCTAATTCCGATTTGAATTTACCAGAATAAATAGACTATTTTGCCGCCTTAGCTGCCACTGAACTTTCATCTCGAAACGCTAAGTTTTGCTCCATTACGGACGGGTTGGTTTGTTTTGGTAAACTTAAACCAACCCCCAAAACTGAGCGATGATTTATCGCGCAACCAAATGCACAAGCCAGAAAGGAGGTGGAGCTCACAAAGAAACTAACGGTGTTATTATTTTATCATCAGATAATTAGTCATATTGAATTATTCAAACTCAATTAAGTAAAGGAACATTATGTAAGATAAACCAATTCCATTGAACGACGATTATCAACCAGTACCGCATACTTCTACTTCTAAAGTAACTAGCTGCACTGAAGGTGTTACCGGCGGATACTAATCACCATCAAGCGAAAATGGCGGACCAACCCCCCCCCCACCAAATAAAAAATAAGTCAAGAATCAAATTGAACGTAACTATACAAATGCAATGCCCAAATAAATATCAGGGTAAGTTGGGAAAATTAAAAAACTAAAATATAGAGCTTATTAGGTTTCGTGTTAAAGTGACCAATAAAATTGGAAAATATCATTAAGGGAATCAATGAAACAATTATTATTACTATTACCACTTCTATTTATTTCAACAAATACAATAGCTAAGGAAGGACTACTGTTTTTAAAAACACTCAGCCTGACATCAATAATGAACTAATGGCAAGAAAAATGTACGATGCCGTTTGTGTTAACAAGTTTACCGAGGCCACCGCACTTAACTATAAGTAGTTTTTTTAAAATAATTATCATTTAGCTCCTCTTCCACTTGGTTAAGTGGATAACAAGTGTATTGGTCAAGTAGATTGAGGTTATTGTAAATAAAACCTTCATTTAACCATGAAAAAAGGGAATACGAACCAAAGGCCTGTCGGAAAATTTTCCGTAAAATAACTGCGGTATTACTCCTGCGTTAACAGGGGGTTTTAAAAGATACAACCGTAGTAATTGGATATTATTAAATTCATTTGAAAGCACTAATTCATAGAAATAGCGCTTTCAAACTTCATAAGATTATACTTTTATCAATTAGATTAGTGCGCTTATATTTAAAGCATCAATCCAAGACAAAAGAAACACATCAACTAACAGTAAAAAGGTAATACCTAACCGCGTTAGTAGTCTATAAATCATTCTTTTTTTTTCGAAGGTACATTTACATTGATTATCTTCTTGCTTACGCATAAAGTTTTCCTAAGCTGTATTGACTGAAATTGCTCAGTCATTCTTAGTCATGATTTGTAATCCTTTTGTAAAATGATAAATCAATAATATCAAATACATACGTTGCTAGCAAATTAAAGCATTAGTTGAGAAAGAAGAGTTTATCTTCGGCTCATAAAACAGATGGTGAGTCTATGATTTAAAAGTAAAATTTGATAATACTGACATTCATGCGTTAATGTAAGAAGAGAGCTTATAGAAGCCATTTGAATCACCACTGCTGAAATTTCTCCTTCGACAGACAACTTAGCCGCCATTGCTGCCACTGAACTTTTTATCAAGTCGATAACTTTTGCCACAATCCAGAAGGTTTGGCCTGTCCTGTTAGACTTTAATCAACACACAAAACTGAGAAATGATTTATCGCGCACTCAAATGCACAAGCCGGAAAGCTGACGGTGCAAACTATTAAATTCCGGCTTTTCAGTTATTCGATTGGGTTATGAGGCTAAGTGGCACGATGTCTAGCTCTATCCGTCAGGTCAGTGCGATAACCAGGCGGACAGCTTATGATAATTGCCGTTATCGAAACTTAATATACTTACGATATCGGCAACTTGATTTAAAAGTTCTAGTGCTTGAATTATTGAATCCATGTACTAGATTCAGTGAATGGATTCAATTACTAGAAGAGTATTTCGAAGCTACTTTACTTGCAAACGTAAGGCACAATGGCTTGCCCAAGAGGTTACACACCCGAAATCCTTCGATTATGATGGATATACAACACGAAAAATCACCTTACATGTAAATAATAATCTGTCACCCTTCGAGCAGCGATTTAATAACCGTTTAAAGTATGCTGGCGAATGGAAAATTTATCTCATTGATACTAATGAAAATTTACCAGACTTTTATCTTAAGTCTTTATCTAACAATGATCTTTTGGTCCCTGTAATAACTGTACCTCATAGCATTATAAAACCAATCGATAGGCAAGAGCTTGCGCTAACGGCAATTAACCTAGCAAAATTCTTTAATGGTGAAGTTTTTGCTTTCGGATTTATAATTTACAGCCCCGAAATAAAGCTATCTAAAATTAGATTTTCGCAGCAGCTTTTGGATAAAACCAATGATTCAATATCTCAAATTGAAGCGGTGCTAAATGAAAACGGATTGGAACAAGTATTTATCAAGCTTGAGTGCAACGTTTGCCCTTTTCAAAGCAAGTGCTTTGAAGAAGCTAAAAATATTAAACATTTATCATTGTTGCCTAATATCTCCCAAAAGCGCATTTTAGAACTTAAAAGTCGTGGCATATTTACTTGGGAACAGCTCTCTTATACATATCGAGCAAAAAAAGGAAAATCGCATACATTAAATCACATAATGCCATTACGCGCGCTTGCTATTCGTCAAAACAAAATATTTGTCAATGAATACCCCGATTTCCCCAATAACAAAATATCTATATTTTTCGATATTGAGGGGTTACCTCATGAAAATTTTAAATACCTTATAGGAATGGTAATAATCAATGAAAATAATGGCGAGGTCATAAGAAAAGCTAATTATTGGGCTGATGATAAGTCAGAGGAACTATCAATATTAAAATGTTTCTTAGACGACGTTTCATCTATAGATGATGCCGCATTTTTTCATTATGGAAGCTATGAAATAGACTATTTAAAATCGATAAAACTTAAAATCGATGAGGAATATAAAGAAATTTGTAATGTGGTGATTAGCAATAGTTTTAACATTTTAAAAGTATTAAGGACTCATATACTTTTTCCAACTTTCAGTAACGGTCTTAAAGAGATATCAAACTTTCTAGGCTTTAGTTGGCCTCCCAAAATTCAAAGTGGCTATGATTCCATTAAGACAAGGCTAAATTGGCAAAAGAATAACTCTAAGAAATTGAAGCGCTCGTTAATAAAATACAATGAGTTTGATTGCTTTGCATTACACTTACTAACCTCTTTCATCAAAGAGATTAAGCAGGAAAAGGATATTGTCAAACCTAGCCAAATAGAGAAAGAAACTTATAAAGTTTTTTGGAGAGATGAATATGCTCTGCCAGATATGAAAGGGATTTTAGCTCACGCTTACTTTGACTACCAAAGAGAAAAGGTTTGCATATCCTCAATAAAACCGAAGAAAAATACACAAACTAAGTATGGTTATAAGCTGCAACCATATAAGCCAAACACAATTATAGAAATAGCACCTACTAGCTGCCCTCGTTGCGGGGAAGCTCCCGATAAAGCAACTTATCTTCGGAAACTATCTAAAAAACATACAGATATAAAATTTACAGCTAGTGGTGTTAAACGCTGGGTTATTCAATATGAAACCAGCAAGTTACAGTGTATATGCGGTACAAAATATCAAGCGGCTGCCTATCCAACTGGAAAGACGCACATTGGCTTTAACGTGAAAGCTTATATTGTTTATCAATATATCTTCAATGGGTTAAGCTTTTCACAAATAAAGCGAAATATAAAAGAGCTTTTCTCACTTAAACTCAGCGGCTCTTCCGTTTTTTACTATAAAGAGCATGTAGCTCAGTATTTTAGACCTGTTTACCAAAAGCTATTAAAAAAGATAATTGCTTCAAACGTGATATATATTGATGAAACACCGTTTAATTTAGAAGAAGGAACTGTATATGGCTGGCTACTATCCAATGGAGCGGATGTAGTTACACTATATCGAGAGGATAGAAGCACCGATTTTCTACTAGAGTTATTGGCGGACTTTAAAGGTGTTATTGTTTGTGATTTTTACTCGGCATACGATAGATTGGATTGCAAAAAACAACGATGCTTGATCCACTTAATTAGAGACATGAATAACCTGCTTTTACGAAATTCAGAAGATACAGAATTAAAGGTTATTACCAGTAATTTTACTAAGCTGTTAGCCGATATAGTTAAAGATATTGAGTTGAGATCCAAATCTAGGCAATGGTATCTAAGTAAATTCAAGAAAAGAATTGCTTCTTGTTTTTATGCCATTGAAAAGGCTCGAACAGAAAGTGTTGAGGCTCAAAAGCTTCAAAATCGAGTGGTAAAATATTGGGGCGAGTTATTTGAATTTATTAATCACAACGATATTCATTGGAACAATACTGTCGCTGAACATGCTATCAAACTCATAGCAACTCATCGAAATAAAAACCTTAAATATTTGAGCAAGAAAAAAATTGAAGATTACATGACGATTTTGACTATCTATCAAAATTGCCAAATGAAAGGGAAAAGCTTTTTGCGCTTCTTATTGAATCAAAGGCCAGAAGATATCTTATAGCTTATGATAATAGCGGTTATCGAAACTAAATTTGAATGGTTGGTTATCGCTAAGCGGTCGGTGACGACCACACAAAACTTGTGTAATTACAATAACATCATGTATTGTTAACTTACAAATATTAAACGTCGGCCAAAGTCGTCTTTGAGCTTGAAGAGGACGTTAGCCTGAACGACTTGCTAATGTCCGGTAAGCTAACTAACCGGTCAAAATAAACATCCATTCAGAAATCGTACAATTTATTCTCTATTGATACGTTCTGCCATTGTGCTTCCCCCCCCCCCACATGTCGACCTCTTGGGTCGTGATGGGTCCGATGAACTACCCCGCCCTTGTTATTCCATTCGTTCGCACCAAAAGATTCCACTTGGTCACCGGTTGATAATGAGGTGATTTTTGCCGCCAAATCAATATTGTGGGCGATTAGTAAGGTTTGTCCGTTGGCGAGCTTTAATATAAATCTTTGATGGCGACTGCCTTTGTTGTCATCTGGCAATATTCTTATCACTTTACCAAGCCCCTGTACTTGGACATCGCTTTGTCGATTTTTATATGCTTGCTCTATTTTGCTGTCAAAAGCACTGGGGTTATTTGAGGCCATTGTTGCTTTTGTTGCTTTTGTTGCTTTTGATGCAATTAAGGGGACAGAGGTTGATGTTGTATTAGATGGGTTCGTCCATTGGTATATACCGGCCACAACTAAAACAATGATGATGATTTTTTTCATGCGTAAGCTTTCCTTTGCTTTTTTATTTTAAGCAACTAATTTAAAACAATAAAGTGGATTGGTTTATAGCTTTATTGGGTTTAGTTATTGGCTTTGCTTATTGCTATCGCCACTTTCTTTTTCGGCTTACCATTTTACAATGCCACGAGTCACTTTTATGCCGCCAACAATTATTGAACCACCTAAGTCTTTTGCTAAGCGTAATAAGGTTTTATGGAAGCCATAATTTGGGAATGCGGCTTCGACCCTTTTTATTTCGGCTTTGCTGACCCCTTTTTTTACCATGCCTTGTGATGCATCTATCCAGTCTGCTTTGCGGCACGCTTCGATGACGTGTTGATGCGGGCCTTTGTACGGCATGATTTTATGGTGCCAATGAATTGCCCCTTTAAGCGCCTCGGGCTCCAAGCCCCAACCGTGCTTTTTATTATCTTGTAAGGCGAGTGCTTCTGATGGCTCAAGGTAGGCAAGTTCGCGATCGGTCCATAGGCCAATATCGTGATAAACAAAGGCGGTTTCAACCAGCGGCTCTAACAATGGATCGTTGTTTAAAAAGTGCATTGCATAGGTAATTGTGCGATAAACATGGTTTCGATAACCGGCAAAGTCTTTGCCAATTTCTTTTTCATATCGAGCCAGTAGCTCTTCAACCCTTGGGCGATTAAGCTCAATGTTAATTTCAGTCATTATTAACCCTTTTTATCTTCGTTAAACACACTTATGACTTTGCCTTGTGAATATAACAAACAATACTTTGCTGTGTAAAAGGCGTTTTCGCGTTACTGGCCTTGAATATCTGCACAATACCCAGTAATTTCAGGGTAAAAACTATTAATGGGAAACACTATGCGCTTTACCGTTTATCTTTCAGGTGAAATTCACACCGATTGGCGTCAACAAATTATTCAAGGCTGCCAAGCATTAAACTTACCGGTTAACTTTACCTCTGCAGTAACAAACCATGCCGCCAGTGACGCCGCTGGTGATTGCCTTGGTGGTGAGTCGGAAAACTTTTGGCGCGACCATAAGTCCGCGAAAGTAAATGCCATTCGCATTAAAACCTTAATCAAACAATGTGATTTGGCGGTGATTCGATTTGGCGACAAATATCGTCAATGGAATGCCGCGTTCGACGCTGGGGTATGTGCCGCTTGGGATAAACCTTATATTACCTTACACGATGAGTCGCTCGTGCATGCTTTAAAAGAAGTCGACGGACAGGCGCAAGCTTGGGCCACAAGCCCAGAGCAAATTATTGAAATAATAAAATACACCTTGCAGGAATAGCTTGGCTATTTGAATATGTTTCGGACATAAAAAAACCTGAGAGCAAACGTTAAGGTTCGCAATCAGGTTTTTTATTTATTTATTTATTTATTTATTTATTTATTTATTTATTTATTTATAGATGTAAAACCGCTTAAGCTTTATCTTCGGCTTTTTTATCGCCGTTTTTGGCTTCCATTTTGGCTTTATGGTCAACCTCATAATCTGGCATATCTTTGTTGCCATCGATTAAGTAGTTATCCATCCAACGCATTAAACGTAAACTGTAGTCGTATTGTGCTGGGGCTTTACGGTTACCATGGCCTTCGCCTGGGTAGTACACTAAACGCACGTCTTTACCGTGAACTTTCATGTAACGGTACATTTCCATTGATTGCGCTGGGTGAACACGAGGGTCCGCTTTACCGTGCATGATCAATAGCGGTGTTTCAGACTGCTGTGCCCAGTAAATTGGGCTGCGCTCTAAGTAGTACTGCCACTTGTCCCAAGGGTAAGAGCGAGCGTGTACTAGGTGCATTTCGTTAGAAATATCGGTGGTACCAAACTTAGATAACTGGTTTGAAATACCAACAAACATAACGCTTGCCGCAAAGTGCTTAGTAAGTTTGGTTGCAGCCCAAGCCGATGCATAACCACCGTATGAACCACCCGTAATACCAACGCGCTTGCTATCAACTAAGCCCATTTCAACTAAGTAGTCTTTCATGTCGACTAAGTCATTAAATTCGCCACCCGCGTAATCATTTTGACCCAGCTTTGAGTAGTCAACGCCTTTACCCGTTGAACCACGGTAGTTCGGGTAAAATACCGCGTAACCACGGGCTGCACCCATTTGACCAGGTTTTGAATAAGCCGTTAACCAACCATTTTTCTCGTGCGATTCTGGACCACCGTGAACCTGCATGATCAACGGGTAACGTGTACCTTCTTGGTAATCTAATGGGTAAACTAAAATACCGCCCACTTCCACACCGTCACGGGCTTTCATGGTAATGCTTTCTTGTTTAGCAAAACGCTTATCGGCAAGCCATGGGTTAGAGTCGGTTAACTTGCTCACTTTATTGCCACGAACCATAAACACTTCATTAGGGTGTTTGGCTGTGTGGCCGTTTACCATCATGGTTTTATCTGAATCAGAAACCGTTAAGTTTGAAGCGATAAATTTACCCGGTTTAACAATGGTTTTGTATTTGTTCGAACCAGGTTTAATGGAAGCAATCACTGACTCAGTATTTACTTGCGCAATAAAGTTTAAGGTGTCTTTTTTATTAGACCATTCGATATCCGATACGTGGCCTTTAAAACCCGGTAACCAGTCGCTTACTTTACCCGTTTCGGTATTGGCTAAAAACAAACGGCCCGCAGCAGGGTCGTGTTTGTCTTGCGCGCCAATAATGGCAACGTAGTCACCACTTGGAGAGAACTCAGCTTGGTTAAGCTTTCCTTCGGTGGTTAATGACAAGGTCACCTTCATTGAGTCCAAATCCATAACATGCCACTGAGACTGAGTCATCGAGTCGTCAATTAACGCCGTTGGCTGAGTTTTTACCAGTAACTGCTCTGCATCATCCGACCAATTCATATCCGATACATACGCGTCAATATCAATGGCTTGTGGCGTTAAAGGTCTGTTAGCAATGCCTAAATCGGTAATGAATAGTTGCTTATTGTCTAAGCCCATTTCATACACTTCGGCTTTAAAGCCTAGCTCTTGCAGTTTCTTTTCAGACTTATCTTTGGCAGGCATGGCCAATAAAGCAACTTTATCGCCTTTTGGGCTAATGTCGTAGCTACTAATAGAGGTTTCTTTGAGTGCCATTACCTTCTGGCTTTCACCACCGTTAACCGGGATACGGTAAAGCGAGGTAAATTTGTCGTCTTTTTGTTTTGCTAAAAAGTAGATAAATTGCCCATCTGGTGACCACTCTAAACGGCTGACACTGGTTTTACCGGTAATAAATGGACGCTCATTGCCCTTGGTATCGCTAATGTAAAGCTCGCTGTAGTTGGCACCGTCTTTATCAACATAAAGCTCTCGCGCTAATTTACGAGTGTAAGCAACGTAATCGCCACTTGGGCTTACCGCTGTTTGCATTACGTATTCAATATTTGGAATGTCATCGATGGTGATGGTGTTGTTTGCCATTGCATTGCCAGCCATTAAGCTCGCCGTGATCGCAAACAAAGATTTTACTTTATTCATAGTTTAATTTTTCTCTGTTTTTATGTTCTCGATTTGGATATCTATATTTTTATCAAATGAGTTCTTATCGGAGTTAACTTTCTTTTACTACCAGCAAATAGTATCGGAAAATCCGACAAAGGCAAAATATGTTTATTTACAGAAAGTCCTTTTTGTAAACGTCCAAATACGATGGAGGGAAATTTGATCTGCACCAATTTTAACACTTTGTCACATTAAGGCATTGATTAATATCAGTGTTCACATCGCTTAACGGAAGGATTAACACGAAGAAAAACCGCCCGCTAAAGTTACCATAAGCCACCATAACGGCTCTAGCGGGCCCGGTAAATTTAGTTGACAGCGACCACTTTAATCACTTACTTTCACAAAGAAAGTTCAATAAGTACTTGAAGAACTAACGGCTTTTTACCTCATTAAGGCTAGAATAACTTGGTGATTATCATCAAGCCCCCATAATAAAGATAAGAATGATATGCAGCAACTCGATTCAAATTGGAGCATTTACAGTCCATTAGTAAGCTCCATCGTTCAGGCTGGTGAGCAACTAGGCGCCCCGGTTGATGCCTTATTAAAGAAAGTCAACATAGATAAACAGCTTCTAAAGAGCCCAGAACATCGTTTTTCCGTTGCCCAGGTATTCGAACTATTTGAACTCACTGCAAGCTTTACTAATCGTTCAGATTTAGGAATTTATGTGGGGCGTATCCTCTATATTAACTGCCTTAACCTGCAACTCTATATGTCTACCGTCTGTCGTACGTTTCGCGAATACGTTAACCTGATCCCCAGCCAACTGCGGATTAACGGTGATATTGGTGAAGTTGTTATGAAAGCAGAAAACCAATTTGTGCGACTTGAATGGCATCCATTATGGCAACCAAGTGCACAGCAACGCTTTCTTAGCGATATAGTACTCACGATGTCGGCCGCGATTGTAAATTCCCTATGTTTATTGCCCATTCCCGTTGAGCAAGCGCATTTTAGTTATAACAAGCCAGAGAGCCTTACGTTATTGCGAACCACTTTTGGCGATAAGCTGCATTTTGTCCAAGGTGTAAGCTGTCTGTATTTTTCAAGAGATTCTCTGAATTACCCTTTAACCCGATTAAATGGCGATTTAAATTCCACCTTAACCCGTCCGGTCGATCACTTATTTGGTGAACAGCAACCCAAAGATAGTCTTATTAGCCAAATACATCAGACCCTTTCAAGGCTCTTACCGCAAGGTGACATCAATATTGACAGGGTTGCAGCTGAGTTAAATATGTCACGTCGCACCCTGCAACGACGTTTATCCGAACGAGATACCCAATTTCTGCAAATTTTGCAGCAAATACGGTCAGACTTGGCGATAAAATACTTATCTGATGAACGACTCAGCGTAACTGAAATTGCCTTTATGCTTGGCTATCGTGATCAAGGGTCATTTTCTACCGCCTTTAAATCCTGGCATGGCATGGCTCCTATAGAATACCGTTTTCGATAAAAACCTACTCAATAACAAAGCATTTATGGCCCTTGCTATAAAGCCAACAATAGCCCTATTGTCGGCTTTGATTGCGTTTTTTGACGGTTGATTATTGGTTACCGACTAGACAAATTAAAACACCGCAAACATCAAATACCTCCCTTTCTTTGCGAATAATTTCAGCAACCTAACCTTTTTCTGCAATTGGCACGAATTCCCAATCAGTTGGCACCTATAAAAAAGCACTCGATGAATATCACCTATAGAGTGGTAATTATCGATAAGGAAGCTCAGCTCTATTACGTTAAATCGCAAATCGGATAAATATTTCAAAACAAAGATTATCGTTAGCACGAAAAAATAGAGCCCATTAAAAAGAATAGTAATCGTTAGGAGGCTAACCATGCATTTTACAGAAGAACATGAAGCGATGCGCAGTTCCATTGCCCAATTTATTGATAAAGAAATCAATCCATACTGCGATAAGTGGGAACAAGACGGCATATTCCCTGCTCATGATTTATTTAAAAAAATGGGTGAATTAGGTGTACTGGGGATTTCAAAACCTCAAGCCTATGGTGGCATGGGCCTAGACTATAGTTACCAGATTATCTTCGCCGAAGAGCTTGGTCGTATTGTTAGCGCGGGTGTTGGTATGGCCATAGGCGTACAAACCGATATGTCGACGCCTGCGATAGCAAAATTTGGCAGCAACTACATTAAGGACGCATTTCTATCTAAAGCGATAAGCGGTGAAGCGGTTTTCTCTATCGCGGTAAGTGAGCCACAAGCAGGCTCTGATGTTGCCAATATTAAAACCAGCGCCGTAAAAGACGGTGATGATTACCTTATTAACGGCACCAAAATGTGGATCACCAATGCCACCCAAGCCGATTATTTATGCCTGCTCGCCAATACGGGTGGCGATAACCCACATAAATGTAAATCACTTATCGTTGTACCGACCAACCTGCCAGGCATTTCTTTCTCTGAAAAGCTGGATAAGTTAGGGATGCGCTCGTCAGATACCGCGCAAATCTTTTTTGACAATGTCCGAGTACCTCAAAAAAACCTGATTGGTGAAGAAGGTATGGGGTTTACCTATCAAATGCTGCAATTTCAGGAAGAGCGTCTATTTTGCGCCGCCAACACATTAAAAGCGATGGAACATTGCATTAATACGACCATTGAGTACACAAGAGAGCGCCTAGCATTTGGTAAGCCATTATTAGATCAACAAACCATTCATTTTCGATTAGCCGAACTACAGACCGAAGTCGAGGCCTTACGAGCGCTTGTTTATGATGCGGTTGAGGGCTACATCAATGATGAGGATGTAACACTTAAGGCATCGATGGCAAAACTAAAAGCCGGCCGGTTAGTACGTGAAGTTACCGATTCTTGTCTGCAATACTGGGGCGGCATGGGCTTTATGTGGGACAACCCCGTTTCTCGTGCATACCGTGATCAACGACTCTGTTCGATTGGCGGCGGTGCCGATGAAGTGATGTTAAACATTATTGCCAAAAAAATGGGCACGTTACCGAAAAATAAAAAATAACATTAAGCAAAAATTAAATATAAAAATTAATAAGTTAAGAATTAAAGGAAGTAACATTATGGCGGTTATCGACTCTCAAATAGATACCCAGTCTGACGCGTTTAAACACAACGCAAAAGTCATGACAGCGGCGGTAGAAGAATTTCGTGGCATTGAACGTCGCGTCATTGAAGCGGCACAAAGTAAAGCGCCACGCTATATTAAAAAAGGCTTAATTCCACCACGTGAACGGTTAAGTTTATTACTCGATACAGGCACCCCTTTTCTTGAATTATCCACCTTATGTGGCTACATGCAGGAAGAGGATACCGATGGCTCTGCCGCTGGTGGCAGTTACATTGCGGGGATTGGCTATATCTCTGGCGTTCGCTGTTTGGTGGCCGTCGATGACTACCTAACCAAAGGGGGCAGTATTACCCCATTAGCGTTTAAAAAACGCGCTCGCATTATGAACCTGTCGATGGATAATAAGTTACCATTGGTCACTTTGGCGCAAAGTGGCGGTGGCAACCTAAAACTTATCGCCGACAATTTTGGTGAATCGGCAGAAACGTTCGCCCAACAATGCCGCTTATCGGCAGCCGGCATTCCACAAATTACCGTGGTTCATGGCAGTGCAACCGCTGGTGGTGCTTATCAGCCAACCTTATCCGATTACCTAATCTTAGTACGTAAGCAATCCACGATGTATTTGGCCGGGCCGCCTTTATTAAAAGCCGCTACCGGCGAAATCGCCACCGAAGAAGATCTTGGTGGTGCACAAATGCATAGCGAGATTGCCGGTACAAATGATTATTTGGCTGAAAATGATGCCGATGGTATCCGTATTGCCCGCGATGTCACCAAAAAGTTAGGCTGGAACAAAAATCAGCCCTTACACGTGGTGCCAGAATTTAATCTGCCGCGTTATTCTAATGACGAATTACGCGGTATCGTCCCCGCCGATCCAAAAACCCCCTTCGATATGCGTGAAGTTATTGCCCGCATTAGTGATGATTCAGACTTTCTTGAATTTAAAGGCGACTTTGATAATGGCACACTGTGTGGTCATATCGAAATTGAAGGCCAACCTTGTGGTGTTATTGGTAACAACAGCCCAATCACAGCCAAAGGCGCGGTTAAGGCAGCACAATTTATTCAGTTATGTGAACAATCTTCAACCCCCTTACTTTTCTTGGCAAATACAACCGGCTTCCTTGTTGGTACCGAGCCAGAGCAAGCCGGCATTATAAAGCACGGGGCTAAATACATTCAGGCCGTTACCAACTGTACCGTCCCCAAAATCACCATCATAGTTGGTGGTTCATATGGCGCTGGTAACTATGCGATGGCGGGACGTGGTATGAACCCACGCTTCCTTTTTGCCTGGCCACGCAGTGTCGTATCGGTGATGGGCGCGGCACAAGCGGGTAGCGTAATGCGCCAGGTTGTTGAAGCCAAAATGGCTCGTAGCGGTGACATTACCGATGAAATGCGGGCAGCGGTAGACAAAATGGAACAAGAAACCATCAAGAACATGGAAGATAAATCGAATGCCCTTGCCAACACCGCACGTGTTTGGGATGACGGCATCATAGATCCCGCCGACACCCGCAGTGTGGTTGCGTTCGCATTAAGTGTTTGTAGAGAAGCCGATGAACGTACGGTTAACAAAAATTCATTTGGTATCGGCCGTTTTTAAGGAAGTAATATAATGAGCAAAATAACAAAAATATTAATTGCAAACCGTGGTGAAATTGCGGTGCGCGTTATCCGTACGGCACGCAATTTAGGTTTTCGTACCGTTGCCGTTTATAGCGAAGCCGACGCCAACGCCTTGCATGTGCAAGAAGCCGATCAGGCCGTTTGCATTGGCGCCGCGGCGGTCGGTGAATCTTACTTAGTCGCAGAAAACATTCTTGCTGCCGCAAAACAAACGGGGGCCGATGCCATCCACCCTGGTTATGGCTTTTTATCCGAAAATGCCGCGTTCTGCCAAGACTGTGAAGCGCAAGGTATTGCCTTTATTGGCCCAAGAGCCGAAGCCATTGAATTAATGGGCAGCAAACGGTTATCAAAAATCGCCATGCTAGAAGCCGACGTGCCGTGCATTTTGGGTTATCAAGGAGCCGATCAGGCTGAACAAACCTTACTTGCCAAAGCCCAAGAAATTGGCTTTCCACTTATGGTGAAAGCCTCCGCTGGTGGCGGTGGTCGGGGTATGCGATTGGTATTGGCACAAAGTGAATTAGCCGAACAAATCCGCACGGCTCGCTCAGAGGCTGAAACGGCTTTTGGTAATGGTGAACTCATTTTAGAGCGTGCGGTAATAGAGCCTCGCCATATTGAAATCCAGGTTTTTGCCGATGAACACGGCAATGCGGTTTATTTAGGCGAACGAGATTGTTCGATTCAACGTCGTCATCAAAAAGTGGTTGAAGAAGCGCCTTCCCCTTTTGTCGCCCCCGATTTACGTAAACGCATGGGTGAAGCGGCGGTTAATGCCGCGAAAGCTTGTCACTATCGAGGTGCAGGTACCGTTGAGTTTTTAGTCGACAAAGATAAAAACTTCTACTTTCTAGAAATGAACACCCGCTTGCAAGTAGAGCATCCGGTAACCGAATTAATTACCGGACTCGATTTGGTTGCTTGGCAATTAAAAGTTGCGGCCGGTGAGCGCCTACCGTTAACCCAAGAGCAAGTAACCTTAACAGGGCACGCAGTTGAAGTGCGACTTTACGCAGAAGACCCACGCAATAATTTTATGCCGCAAACGGGCAAGATTTGTTTGTGGGACTACCCTCAGCGCCCCGGTATTCGTATGGATCATGGCATTCAAACAGGCCAAGAAATCAGCCCATTTTATGACCCCATGATAGCCAAAGTTATCGCCTATGGTGATGACCGTAACGAAGCCATACGTCGTCTGGCATCCGCTGTACAAGACACCAAACTGCTCGGTTTAAATAACAATAAATTGTTTTTGCAAAATGTTTTACGCCATCCGGTATTTTTCAAGGGGGAAGCGACAACGGCGTTTATCGAACAACATTTTACTGCCGATGTCAGCATGGACCAAAAGCTGCCGACGCCATCAACGCTGGCAAAAGCCGCCCTGTTGTATTTTCAGCGTGGTGCAAAACACAAGCAAGCACAGCAATTTAACTGGAGCAATGCGATTGCGCAAACGTATGTGTGCAAATTGGACGTTGATGGCGAAGAGACCTCGCTCAGCTTAACGGCTAACGGTCGTGATTTTACGATAAACCAAGGCGAAAACCACACCACTTTACAACTGCTTTCTTGCGATGAAAACCGCTGTGTATACATCGAAAATGGTATTCGTGAACGTTTAGATTTTGCCTTTGCTTGCGACACATTGTACTTAGATGATGGCAGCGGCCACTTTATCGTTGAAGATATTACCTATCAACCCGCCACATCCGCTGCGGGTTCAGGTAGCGGCCAAATAAAAGCCGCAATGGACGGTGCCATTGTCGAGTTATTTGTCAATGAAGGTGACACGGTAGAAGCCGGTCAAACCTTAGTGATCCTCGAAGCCATGAAAATGGAACACGCCCTAAAAGCTGGCATAAGTGGCACGGTTACCACCATAGGTTGTGAAGCGGGACAACAGGTTAAATCGAAACAATTATTAATCACTGTTGAGGGAGCGTAATACCATGACGGATGTGATCAAAATCGCCAATTGCAGTGGCTTTTATGGCGATAAATTATCTGCTGCGCTAGACATGGTAGAAGGTGGCCCTATTGATGTGCTTACCGGAGATTATCTCGCAGAACTTACCATGGCTATTTTGTATAGCCAAAAAATAAAAAGAGATACGGGCTATGTTGCCACCTTCTTAAAACAAGTAAAACAGGTATTGCAGCCTTGTATTGAAAAAGACATTAAAATCGTCAGCAATGCCGGAGGCTTAAACCCGAAAGCGATGGCGGCGGCGGTCAAAGACATCGCCAAAGAGCTCGGACTCGAGGTAAAGGTCGCTTATATAGACGGCGATGATATTGCCCCGCAAATAGAGTTACTGCAATCTGAAGGCGAAACGTTTACCAATATGGATACCGGCGTCGACCTAGCGAACAGCAAAAATAAACTACTTACCGCAAATACCTATCTAGGTGCTTGGGGCATTAAGGAAGCACTGGATCAAGGTGCCGATGTGGTGATTTGTCCTAGGGTTACCGATGCCGCCGTTGTTATTGGCCCTGCGGCCTGGAAATTTAACTGGCAACGAGATAATTTCGATGCCTTAGCTGGTGCATTGGCGGCCGGTCATATTATTGAATGTGGTCAACAAGCGACCGGCGGTAATTATGCTTTTTTTGAAGAAGTCCCAAGCTTTGACAACCCAGGCTACCCAATAGCTGAAATTGAAGCCAATGGTAACTTTACCATTACGAAACATCCCGGTACGGGCGGTTTAGTCTCAGTAGGAACGGTAAAAGCGCAATTGTTATATGAGATTGGCGATCCCGCTTATAAAAATCCGGATGTTATCAGTCACTTTGACGCACTGAGCATTGCACAAACAGGCGAAGATCGCGTTTATGTAAGTGGCTGTAAAGGGTCTTGCCCACCACCATCCCATAAAGTATGCATTAATACATTAGGGGGTTATCGTAATGGCTTTGAAATCTTAATCGCCGGCCTGGATATCGAAGCAAAAGCCAACATATTAACCGATAGCTTCTTTAAAAATGTGGGTGGCAAAGACCAGTTTGATGAAGTTTCCATCGAGTTAATTCGCTCAGATAAGGAAAACCCAGCCATTAATGAAGAAGCCTTTGCCCGCTTACGCATTATTGCAAAATCGCGTAATAAAGACTTAGTTGGTCGTTTGTTTAATGCCAAACTGATTGAGCTCATGCTTGCTAATATTCCAGGGGTCGGCGTCCCTACGCCTATTGGTAACGGCGAAAGCTTTCTTGCCTACTGGCCTACCTTGGTCGATAGCAAATATATTACCGAACAAGTACACATTGATGGCAAGGTGACTCAGGTTATTCCATCGAACCAATTAGGATTAACCGCCGTACATTATCAAACACCAGCGGCAAACATAGCCAAAGCCCCTACAGGCAAGATGGTTCGTATCCCCTTTGGCCGTCTATTTGGTACCCGCTCTGGTGATAAAGGCGGCTGTGCGAATGTTGGTGTTTGGGCCAAAACGGATGAAGCCTACCGCTTTCTCCATCAATTTTTAAGCGTAGAACGTTTAAAAATACTGATGCCTGAAACCAAAGATCTTGAGGTGATCCGCTATGAGCTGGCCAATATCAACTCCCTGAACTTTTTCATTAAAGGCATTTTAGGTGAAGGCGTTGCCTCATCGGTTCGAACCGATCCTCAGGCAAAGTCGTTGGGCGAATATTTGCGTGCCAAAACCATCGAAGTACCGGAGTTATTAGCCAATTCGATTAACCAAAACGAATGTGTGAAATTGAAACATTAAGAGATAAATCATAAAAAGAGCAACATATGAGTGAACAACTATTATCCCTAGAAGGTTTGGTGTTTGAAGCGATTGAGCTTGAGAGCAAAGATCATATTTTAACCATTACGCTTAACCGCCCAGAACGCAAAAATGCGATTAATAAAGCCATGGCAACAGAGCTTATTTACGCACTGGATTATGCTAAACAACAAAGAGATATTCGTGTGGTCGTTTTGGCCGCAAAAGGCAATATCTTTTGTGCCGGTGGTGACTTATCAATGATGAGCGGCAAAAAAATCGAAACCACATCTACGGTCCCCGTTAGAGGTGGCATTGACGATATCGCCTTACGATTACGTCATCTGAATAAGCCTAGCATTGCCTGTGTTCAAGGTCATTTATTTGCCGGTGCCCTATTGTTTTTATGTAACGTAACCCATGCCATTGCCACCGAAGGCGTCACATTTTCGGCACCTGAAATTAAACGTGGTATCTGGCCGTTTATGGTGATGGGTGGGTTATTTCGTATTATGCCGCAACGTGCAGCCCTGGATTTTGTGATGCGTGGTAATCCGGTAACGACAGAGCAGGCCGAGCAATGGGGGTTAATTAACCAAGCGGTGCCCGCCGACTTATTAACCGACCACGTCATGAGCCTAGCCTTTGAACTTGCCAATTTAGCACCGGGCTCGATGCAAATGGGCTTAGCGGCTTTTGTAAAACAAAACGCCATGGACTTTGACAGTGCCCTACCGTTTTTACGTGAGCAGCTAGATGCCTGTTTGCAAAGCCCCGACGCGAAAGAAGGGATAAACGCATTTTTAGAAAAACGTGAGCCGAAATGGGATTAGGGCTTTGCCAAGAAAAATTATTTCATCAATCTGTTAAAGTTTCTGAAAAGAAAAACAACAAAAAGGAAATGGCAATAAAATCAATAAATTGAAAAAAAGGAATCGTCATCCCGTTGAAGAACGGGATCTCAAGTTGTGTGCGTCCGGCAGGTCAGTGCCACTCAGAGTCATTTATAACATCATATAAAAACGCACATAATCAGAAAAAAATACACCGTCATCCCATCATGTTTTTGGATGGGATCTCCTCCCGTTTTGAAGTGACTGAATGCGTGCTTAGTGCCAATCAGAGTCATTCACTGAATCAAGAAAAGAGCGCCGTCATCCCATCATGTTTTTGGATGGGATCTCCTCCAGTTTCGAAGTGACTTGAATGCGTGCTTTGTGCCAACTACAGTCGTTAATAGATATCTGTATGAGGGTTAAATTTTTTCAAACAAGGAATAAAGCAAATAGACAATTGAAGCGGCAAGGTAGAGCCTTAAAAATTCAAAAACAAGTTTAATTTTTTTATGCTCTTTGAAATCTTGATAATAATTACCTGCAAGCAACCAACCCAAATAAAGTTGAGTTGATTTTGTAAAGTACCACTGGATATCTACAGGCTTTATCTGTTTGGCAATCTTACTATTTCGTCTTTGCAATATTTCATAACCAATGACGTAAAGAATCAAATTACTGATAAATAGCCAAATCATTTCAACTCACCCTTCTTATCATGAAGAATGATGTTTAAGTTCTTTGTAAAAGGAAAAACAAATGACGCAATCACTAACATTGCCCATATGATGTATGGTGGTTCACTATCGAAAAAGAATAAACGAAACCACTCACCTGCATTTGGGCCTGCAAAAAGTATTGAGGTTGTTATAAGCAAAATAATCGAAGAAAGAAGCCCTACGGCCAATGAAACAGTGATGCGCCCCGTTAACTTAAACAGCTTATACAAAAAGCTCATTACATTCACTTCCTTAGATAAATTTCCGCTTCTCGCTCTTTTTTGCCGTTGACATTCAATACCTTACACCTATTTTCTGGGACAGGCAAGGGAGTGCCAATAGCCGACATTGGTATATTTTCCTAAGGCAGTAACAAAACTCTAATTAGGTGGCCAAATCTATTATGCCACTACAAGCAGACATAAATTAATCGGTGGCGGGCATCACGGGATTTTCAACGGGGCTGGAGGATAGAACACTTAACGCCGTTGCCATCATGTCCTCAAAATAAGGGTTAAAGGTACTGCGCGCATGCACTTTACCCGGCTCTCTATACCCCCAAGCCGAATACCAAACATCACCACCAGAGGTACAATGAAAATACCCTGCGCGGCCATTGCCATTTTGACACATACGAAATTCGCCTTGTTCACCATAGTAAGGATTTTGTGGAGAGTATGTTAGTGACATATGCGACATATTACTGATTTGGTATTTGGGTACTCGGCTGTCTCTTGATATCACCCTACCTTTGCTAACCGTTTTGTCGCCATACCAAATTAATCGACTGTTTGGGTGGGTAAATTGGCGATTAAAAATATCCATAATGACGGTTGTATCAAGCACACTGTCATGCTCTGTTAACGCTAAAAAAACCGGTTTTTGAAACGGTTTGTCATAGGCAATATCTAACACCTCGGCACTGGTGTGGTAATACTGGGCAAAGCCATTGGTGGGCATGGATTCATATTTGGCCATGTTGCTGTCAATGTTAGGTTCCGCTTCAATAATCCACTCTTTAAAAAATGACACTATGGGCGCAAACGCATCCAGCTCGGTATCCGACTTAAAGCCCGGTGAAAACAACATAAGCCCCTGCACTTGGTCATCTTGTTGGGCGTGAATAAAGGCGAGATTTGCCCCCGTAGAAAAGCCGCCTAAATACACTTGCTCAATATCTTGACTGAGTAATTGCACATGCTTGGCAACTAAGGCTTGCCAGTCGTCTGAGTCGGCATCAATCAAATCCGCCGGCCTTGTACCATGTCCGGGCAGTAAAATGGTCCGCACTAAATACCCCGATTTTGCTAACGAATGGCCAACATCAATAAAGGTCCATGGGCTGTCCGACAAACCATGCACCAAGAGAATGCCTTTGCCATTGGGCTGGGTGGGTTTGATCTCATAAGGACTATTCATTTCAACTTCTTGCTCTGGTGAGTTGCTTAAGAAATATCGGTGTTTGCGAATGAGTTCAATGGTTTTTATACGGTATTCTTCAAACGAGTCAAATTTGCCCACCAGAATATAATCCGACTGGGTTTGCAAGGGATGCTGTGGTGGCGTTTGACAAGCAAATAAGGTAAGGGTCGATAGCCACAACAGAATAAATTTAATACGATTGGATTTGGACATGAATCACGTAAAATATTGCACATTGCTTTAAGTTATAAATATTATTAGCATAGTTTGTTGGGAACTAACATCATTAAAGCGGGTAATAACAGTAAACGCTTAAAGCTCTTAACCACCGTAGGGCTAGTTAATAACTAGTAATGTCACTATATGATGTTATGGTTTTTAGCCGTCTAATGAGCGCAAAACAGATCTCTAAAAATAACGCTTCCTCACCTTAATACACAGCGCTTTCTATTACCCATCAAGTCAGGAACACCACAAGTGCTCTTTAATTGAAGTTTTTATGTTGTTTTATGGACAATTTGAACACCTGAAGCTAAAATTCGCAATTCGCGGCTGCACATGAATTTCAGTCAACTTAAGAGAATTTCCAATGATTGTAGAAAATGTGCTTCCTGAAAATTACGCAGAAATGCTTAATGTTTGGGAAAACTCAGTCCGAGCAACTCATGACTTCATAACAGAAGAAGATATTGAGTTTTTTAAACCAATTATCATTGAGCAGGCTTTTCCCGCCGTCACACTAAGGTGTGTGAAAAATGAAAGTGGTTTCATTCTTGGTTTCGTGGGTATTCACGATTCTAAGGTTGAAATGCTCTTCATTTTAAATGAAGCGAGAGGTCAAGGTGTTGGTAAGGTGCTACTGCAATACGCAATAGAGCAGTTGAGTGCAAGCAAAGTCGATGTAAATGAACAAAATCCACAAGCTGTAGGTTTCTATGAGCATATGGGGTTTAAAGTTATTTCACGCTCACCTCTTGATGATATGGGGAAACCATTTCCAATTCTGCATATGACACTTTAAAGCTCGGTTTGTCGTAACCAAGTTTGACAGAAGAAACGCCCAAAGCTAATAACTTTGGGCGTTTCCGTATTTGGATATCTAAATTCTTAAATCAAATCGCATAAAAGATCTTATAAAACAAATAATAAAAAAAGCCTGAGAAAAACGCTTAGCAAAACATGCATTGCGCCTATGCTCAGGCCTTATATGTTACAACGAAGATAAGTTAGTTCACGACAATATCGTCCGCAGGTTGTGGGTTAGCCGGAAATGGCTTTGCTTTCATAGGCAAAATAGGCGACTTTTTCATTTCAGCTTTTAAGTAGTCTATTGCCGCTTCAAGCTGTGCATCACTGCCTTTAAACGTAGCGTACGGCAAGTTATCTACCTCAATAGTCGGACTTACCCCTTCACCTTCTACAACCCAACGGCCATCCATTGCGTATTGTGGAAACTCCGCAACACGTGCCATACCGTTATCAACTAAGCGGTTCATGCCACGCAACCAAACCCCCGCGCCAGCCGTCTTTTTACCAATCACAGGCGCTAAGTTTAAGGCTTTAATACCCGCGGTGAATGTTTCCCCATCGGAATAAGTATATTGATCGGCCAATACCACCAAGTGGCCACGGAAGGCTTGCTGCATATTGGTGCTAGGGGCGCCTATTGGGGCTTGCCAGAACATCCAAGCACGGCGCAACAATTTTTCAATGATCCAACTATCTATGTTGCCACCACGATTACGACGAACATCGATGATCAAACCATCTTTTTTATAGTTGGCGTAAAACTCACGTGCAAAACTGGCAATATCATTTGAGCCCATGGCGTATAGATGCAGATAACCAATGTCCTCATCGGCTTTGCCTACCTTAACCCGGTTGTTATTAACCCAATCATTGTAACGCAGTCGACCATCTTGCCTAATAGAAGCTGGGGTCACGACGGTTTTATGGGCTTTTTTGCCACGCACTAAAGTAAGTAACACTTGTTTACCCGCCTGATTACGCAGCAACGTATGTAACTCAGCGATGGATGAAATTGATAGACCATTTATAGCGGTGATCAAATCGCCATTTTGCGCATCGACACCCGGACGTAATAACGGCGATGCTTGGTTAGGCAATTCATTATCAAATTGATAAATATGCTCGATAAGTACGCCATTTTTACTTTGACCTAACACCGCTCCCAAGGTCGCCCCTTGCGCCATGTTTTGAGTTTTAGCAAAATCACCGCCACGCACTTGCGAATGCAAAGAATTTAACTCGCCCATCATTTGCGTAAAAATATCGTTTAGCTCATAACGGTCGGTAATTCGATTTAATAACGGCTGATATTTCTGCTTGGCTTGTTGCCAATTTAGACCACGCATGTTTTGGTCAAAAAACGAATCACGGTGCATGATCCATGCATCATGGAATATTTGCGTCCACTCTTGTCTTGGCTTAATTAATAATTGCCAATCTTGACTTTGTACTTTGGCGTCTTTGGTATCCTTCGGGAAGGTTGCTCCGGCATCAACAATAAACAATTTGCTGTTATCGCCGCCTTGTTGCTTAATTAACATGCGCTTGCCATTATCGGACAAGTTATACAGTTCAACATCTTTGGCAAAGGTTTTAACTTCGGGTGACGGCTTGATTAAAATCGATTTTAAACTGGGTTTGGCACCCGGCTCCGAAATTTTGTCTCTTACGTATAGGTATTTGTCTGTAACGGTTAAATCATCATAATTACCCGCGGGCACTGGTACCTGCCATAAACGTTTGCTTAGTCCTTGCCAGTCAACAGACTTGGCTTTGCTCGATTTCTCATTCTCTTTTGAGCTGCCTTTATCCGAGTCTTTTTTGTCGCTAGATGTCATTAACTCATTGGCGGTTTGAAATGGGAATTTCGAGTCTTTAGTCAACGCATAGGCAAAAATTTCTGTTCTTCGGTCAAACACCGTACCCAAATTTCTATCGCCCCATGGCGAGGTTACCCCAGCCTTAAAAGCGCGATCAGATAAAAAGAAAACCCAATCCCCATCGGGACTAAAATAGGGTGAATACGAGTTATATTTATCGCTGGTTAGGGTTAGGTTTCTATCATCTTTTACCGAGTAAAGTAACACGCGGCTGCGCTCATCTTCCTGATGGGTTCGTGTGGTGGCTAACAATGAACTATCTGGCGACCAAACCACCGTCGAATATTGGTCAAGCCCGGCCCCTTTTGAGAGAATTTTTTTGTTCTTACCGGTGTTGATGTCCAGTAACCACATATCGCCATTCATATCATCATGGGCAAGCCATTTACCATCTGGCGACAATGAAATATCCCAACGGAAAATGGCACCGTCTTTGGTTAATTGTTTGGCTATATTTGAGCCATCGGCGGCATATTGCCAAATTTCCATTTCGCCACTCGCATCATTAAGGGCATAAACCCATTTACCATCATGGCTTAAGATGGCTTTTCGCGTTCTAGATTCGGCTTGAGTGGCAATTTCAACGAGCCTTGAACCATCAATACCAGCAACCGCGACACGGCCGCGCGCCGTAATAACCACTTTATCAAAGTCGGATGCCAAGCGAGTTGACGTTGCATATTTCAACGGCTTATTAAGCCAGTGTTCACGCAAGTTTGGAAAATCAGAAGTTAAGTCTATTGCCAAGGAATTGGATTGCTTACTTGCCAGATTTAAGACTTTAAGGTCAGCAGCCAACTGATAAACAATACGTCCATCATTTAGCTTAGCACTGCGTACTGGCCACTCTTTATAATCGGTCACCTGCGTTGCATTCGTGCCATCAAGGTTCATTGACCAGATGTTATCATTACCACTGGCATCACTGATAAAGTACAATGTATCCTGATGAACCATAGGCTCTCGTACCGAGCCAATATGATTTGTCGTAAGCTTTTTAGCTTCCTTTTTGGCGCCTAACTTATACGACCATAACTCGCCCTTAGCCCCCCCCCTGTATACCTTGGTATTGTCGCTAGAAACCTGTAAGCCAAACTGGATGAAGTACACCATGTCATTGTTATCATCAATCACGCCTTCAACCGCATCGGCTAAAGGGATGGACTTGGCAATTAACGTTTTCGGCGCGACTTGTCGTAGTGTCCAGTTACCCGTTGGGCCAACTCGGTTATTACTGCTATATAATATATCGCCGTTTGCGGTCCAGCCATGCAACCGTACCGAACTGTTTTCAAAGCTTATGCGTTTCGCCACACCACCATTAATGTTAATCAGATACACTTCCTGACTGCCTTCATAATTCGCGACAAATGCGACTTGCTGACCATCGGGTGAAATACTTGCTTGGGTTTCTTCGGCGGGATGGGTGGTTAAACGGCGTGCCTGGCTTGGGTTAACTATGCTTTTATTATCCTGGCTTTGATTAACCAGGCCTTGTTTAATCTGGCTTAGCCAAAGATCACCTTCGGCAGTAAACACAACCGTGTTTTGATGAATATCCGGAAAACGGTAATAACCAGTTGCAGCCGTGGCCGCACCACAAAAGCCAAGCAATAACCCAGCGGCGAGTTTTAATTTCATATATATCCCTGTGAATCTACTGATGATTTTATTATTTATAAACAATCTATTATTGTTCCATTAACATAGCAAGTCTAATAGAAAATTCGCCGAGAATTGATAAGTGCTCCACCCTTCCATTTCATCGCAAAAGAAATCCCCTCAATCGAAACCTGTTTGAAATAATTTATTCCTTTATTCATGATGTATGCTTATAACAGTCTAAAAAAATCACATATTCGAAAGAAGGAAGGAAATCCCTATGATTGGCAAATCAATAAAGAAGATTGCTGTATCAACACTTGTGGCCTTAACGGTAAGTCCGGCAGTATTTGCCGCTGACGCCAATGCGCAAATTGAAGACATTTTAAGTCAATTAACCCTAGAGGAAAAAGCTGGGCAACTTAACCTAGTTGACTTTGGTGGTGAAATTACCGAAGAGCGTTACCAGTTAATTCGTGAAGGTAAAATTGGTAGTGTCTTAAAGTCAAATGGTGCTGCGCAAAACCTAAAACTGCAAAAAGTTGCCCTTGAGCAATCTCGTGCGGGTGTGCCTATCCTGTTTCAAGAAGATGTGATTCATGGCTACCGAACCATTGCCCCAGTACCATTAGCAGAAGCGGCCAGTTGGGATTTAGCAGCCATTAGACAATCGGCTGCGGTTGCCGCTCGCGAAGCCGCCGCTGGTGGTGTTCAACTGACTTATGCACCTATGGTTGATATAAGTCGTGATCCTCGTTGGGGACGCATTTTAGAAGCCGCCGGTGAAGATCCATACCTGAGCAGTTTAATTGCTGCAGCCCGCGTAAAAGGTTTTCAAGAATCGGGCAGCGACAAACAAAACATTCTTGCTACCGTAAAACATTTCGCCGGATATGGCGATACCGTTGCCGGTCGCGATTACAGCATTAGCGATTTAAGTGAGCGTGAGCTGCAAGAAATTCATTTGCCACCATTTAAAGCCGCCGTTGATGCCGATGTTGCTGCCGTAATGGTTGCCTATACCGCACATGATGGCATCCCTCTTACCGCGAATGAATACATGGTACAAGACGTTCTACAAAAACAATTAGGTTTTAAAGGCCTGATCATGACGGATTGGGAAACCATTCCAAACCTAAGTGAAACAGGGGTTACCGCCAACGACGAAGAAGGCGTATTGGTTGCCATTAATAATGACATCCATATGGATATGCAGTCACAAAAATACGTTGAGTTACTGCCACAATTAGTACGTGACGGTAAAGTATCAATAGACGTTGTTGACGATGCGGTACGTAAAGTATTAAGACTAAAACAACGCGCCGGTTTACTTGATGATCCACTTGGTCGTTTTGATGTAGATCTTGAAAAACAAGAGCTGTTATCAAAAGAAAACATCGCCGCAACCAAAGACATCGCCCTAAAAAGTATGGTGCTGTTAAAAAATGATGAGCAACTTTTACCCTTATCTCTTGCGGATAAAAAAGTCGCTGTTATTGGTCCATTTGCTAAAGCCGACCGTGACTTAATCGGTTGGTGGCCAGGTCTTGGTCGTGCTGAAGAAGTCACAACCATCTGGGATGGCCTACAACAAGAATTTGGTCCAAAAACAGACTTTACCCATGCACCTGGCGTAAGTATTGACCGTTTCAAAAAAGTGGGTAAGGAGCTTATTCCACAAGCCGTAAAAGCTGCAGAAGATGCCGATGTTGTCGTAATGGTATTAGGTGAGCAATTTTGGATGAGTGGTGAAGGTGGTGGTACTGCTTCGCTACATTTACCGGGTTTACAAGAAGAGTTGTTGGCCGCCGTGGCTGAAACGGGCAAACCGATTGTGACAGTTATTGTCGCCGGTCGCCCATATGTATTAACCGAAGTCGCTGAGCACTCTGATGCGCTATTGATGGCCTGGATGCCAGGTACAACAGGTGGTACGGCGGTTGCTGAGATTTTATCTGGTAAATTTAACCCACAAGGTAAATTACCAATCACCTTCCCTTACCACCAAGGTCAGGTTCCAATTTTCTACAACCACAAAATGACCAGTCATGTGTATGCGCCAGGTCTTACCGAAGACCGTTACACAACGACTCACCGTGATGTTCAACATGAGCCGCTTTACCCATTTGGTTACGGCTTAAGTTATACCAACTATCAATATGGTGACATTAAGCTAAGCAACTCGAAAATGAGCATGGACTCAACCATTGAAGCCAGCATCAAAGTAACCAATACGGGTAAAGTAGCAGGTCACGAGGTCGTACAATTGTACGTGCATGATAAGGTTGCTTCAGTAACTCAACCGGTTAAATTGCTGAAAGACTTTAGCATTGTCGACTTAAAGCCTGGCGAGAGTAAAAACGTTACGTTTACCCTTAGCGCAGAGAAATTATCGTTTATTGGCAGAAACTACAAGCCAACCATTGAAGCAGGTGACTTTAAATTATTTATTGGCGCTAGCTCAGCTAACGTTAAAGAGTCAGCGTTTACTTTAACCAAGTAAGCTGTCTGTCATACATGCGCTGATGTAAATAATCAGTAGGCAAATAAAAAGTCCGTGAACGCAAATTCACGGACTTTTTTTTGCTTTTAACGAACGAAATCGTTAGAACTTAAATGTTACGTTTGCTTGGAAATAACGACCGGTAATATCGTACGCATCAGGTACCGTATTTACCCCTGTAACGCCATTTAAGTAACCTTGACCTGCAAATGGTGGTTCTTTATCAAATGCATTTTTAATCACAAGGCCCACTTGCGTGTGCTCGTTCAAGAAGTAATCGGTTGATAAGTCATGTAAAACATAACTACCGAACGTATTAGACTCTTGCAATGGTTCAAAATCGGTCCAGTTAAAGTTATCTTCATTAACAGAATCTTCTGAACGATCCCAAAAACGAGTACGCCATGTTAAGGTTAAATCTTCAAGTTGATAACTTAAATTAAGATTGGCACGATTCTCAGGGGTTAATACCTCCCCAGCAAAATCAACCGAACTGCCATCTTCAATGCTCGTTTCTTTCCACTCATCGATATAGTTCCATACAAGTAAGGCATTTAAATTACCTGGGCCGATTTCAATCTTATAGTTAAGCTCGATATCGAACCCATTGGTGTCTAAGTCATTTTCATTACTTGTGCCTGAGTGAACCTCAATTAGGGCCCCATTTTTGTCCCTAAGCGCTATTGCGGCTGGCCCTTGTGGGCTTTGATAACTACCACAGGTGCTATCAAACCCCGAGGTTGGCACATCATAACAGCGATTTAAAACGGTAGTTCGAGTTGTTTCACGAATCGCATCTTCTATAGAAATATCGTAATAATCAATCGTTAACGACAAGTCATCAATAATTTGCCATACAATACCCAGACTCCAAGTATCAGCGGTTTCTTCCTGAACGTCTTCATTACCACCGACCGTACCACCAGTACCTTGTGCTTCGACTTGAGTTAAAGTAAACGAGCCAGTATCCGCGACACGACTGGCAACTATAGGAATAGATAAACAGTTTGAGCGGATATTCTCAGCGATATTATCACTACCATCGGCTTGTAAGCCCGAACAAGGGTCGGCTACACTGGCAAAGGTTTCGCCACGGCCACCAAATAAGTCGGCAATATTAGGCGTTCTAACCGCTGTGGCGGCCGATGCCCTTATCATTAAGGTATCTGTTGGTGAGTATTCCAACCCGGCATTCCAGGTAGTTTGGCCATCAACAATCGAGTGATCGGAATATCGTGCGGCTAAATCAATTTGTAAATTGTCCAAAATTGGCAAACCAAATTCAATAAAGATGTCATCGGTATAAAAACTGCCATCGGTTGGTAATGACTGATTGGTATTGGACGCGCCAGTTTGCGCCAAATCGCCAGGGCTAAAGAAACCTTGCTCAAGTCGATGTTCATAACCAACCACCATACCAACGTAGCCGCCTGATAATTCAAACGGTAATTCACCAACCACCGAGGCACCTACAATAAATTGCTCTGATTGGCCAACGACTTTCGCCGGTGCTCTGATATATGAAACGGCAGCATCAGAAATGGTACCGGCACCAAACATATCTAAAGGCACACAACCTTGTAATCGGGCATGTTGGCTGACACATCGTAAGTCGCCGGTTTCTGGGTCTTCTTCAACATCAAGGGCCAATATGGCTCTCTCAACATTAACTTGTCCACCATTTTCTTGGGTTTGATCGGTTTTACCCCAACTTAAAAAGGCGTTCAGTTGCCAGCTATCATCAATATCCCAGTCGACACCAGTTGCAATGCGTATGGTATCGCGTTCCAAATCCGTTGACCGTGGTCCAAACTCCACCATACGGCGAACAAAGCCGACTTCGTTCAAGTCCGAATAACCATCGGCTTCTAAATTATCCCGCAGGAGCTCAGGTACCAATGGCGAATAAATACTCATTCCGCCGGTACCGCCACGAGGCTCTAACCAAGCATCTTCAACCACATCAAATGCCGAAGGCTCGATGGTTGAGTCATAGGTTTTTGCATTGTTCCAGTTTACTTCGGTAAACATAACAACCGAGTCTGATAACTCTTGGTTAAAGGTAAAAGCCGCGTACTTACGCTCTAGTGGGGTGATGAGTTGGCGATACGCAGCCCGGTTGAATCGGCCATCCTCAGTAAATGGTGTACCATCACCATTATAACCTGAACTTGTGCTGCCAATTCGAGCTTGTGGTGGAAAGGAAGAAAAAACGGGCGCACGGTATTCATTACCATTTTCATCTAAACGGATACCTTCATCGGTTTTTGAAAAGTCACGGTCTTTTGACTGTAGGCCTTTATCATCATCGTAACCAATCGACATGGTTACGTTACCAGTGTCCCACGAGTTACCGCCAGTGACACTGAAAGAGTATTGCTCACGATCGCTCTCATCACTAATACCACCTGATAAGTTCAATTCAACACCTTCGAAGTCTTTTCGTAGGATAATGTTTACCACGCCAGCTACCGCATCGGATCCATAAACGGCCGAAGACGCACTCTTTAAAATTTCGATGCGTTCAATCATTGAAGTCGGTATTGAGTTTAAATCGACCGCATAGCCATCTGATGGCGCTTTACCCGATACGAATCTACGCCCATTAACCAAGACTAACGTACGCTCATCGCCTAAGTTTCGCAGTGCGGTGGTGTTTAAGCCCACAGCAGATGTGGTAAAAGCCGAGTTCGACGAACTTGAACCGGCAATAGCTATGGGTGATTGGTTTAGAACATCGGCAACGTTTAACGCACCGGTTGATAAGATTTCAGCTCTGCCTATTACGGTAACGGGTACAGGCGTTTCGATATCGGTTCGCTTAAGTCTGGACCCCGTGACTTCAATTCTCTCAAATTCTTCCTCTTCTTCAGCATATACCGAAGGAATAACAATAAGAGAAGTTGCTAGGCTAGCGAGTCCGGATAGGGTAAGCGATCTTTGTAATTTTGAATATTGCATAATTTGTCCCTGATTTAGCCTTGCGGCTTATTTATATGAATAGGAACTCATTATTATTATTTTATCCCAACTTATGGAAAAACAACCATTTTGATTGATGCAGAAAATGTTTGTTAACCTTAAAAAAGCTTAGTATGGATACTGTCGATTGCAATGATAATAGGCCTTACGTGCGCATTAGAGGTTTTTTTGGGATTGCTAGAACGTAAAAGCGAAGTGAACTATTTTACTTATAGGGTTGTGGGTCCCCCCCCTTGAGCTAATTAACATGCCCTTATAAAACGTCCAAACTTGCCGTATCAGTGACGAAATCACTCTCCCCTTTACATGACAAATCACCTCATCCTTCATAAGGATGCATTCTAATAATAAAATTGTAACATTCTATTACTCACGCCTAATTTGAACACAAAAATGCGAACTAAAAATGTGAAATACCAAACCGTAAAGTGATGAAAAAATCAAGCGGTAAAGTGGCAACTTAAAGCTTTGCTTTCATCCTGTACTAAACAACCTAAACATTTACCCATGACAGAACGTTAATTAGACCCAAAGCTCCCGATTACGATAAACAATGCGACTATTGCAGACTCGCTTGGCTTTGAAATCATCACTCCCCTTCTTTTTTACCTATATTATATGTTTTACTTCTGATACATTTACAAACCATACTCTTTAACGCTAATACACCATGAAAAGTACGTTAATTACCTTACTCCTTGTCTATATTGCCTGCTGTGTCATGCTGTATTTAGGGCAACGATCTTTTCTATATTTCCCTACGTCCGTTAATAAATTGATCAAGCAAACCAAGGTAGAATTTAATAATCATGGGATAACACTTAACGGATGGGTTGTTAATCCGAATCAGGAAAGAGCGCTTATTTATTATGGCGGCAATGCTGAAGCGATAGAGCTGAACATTCCATTCTTTCAAGCTGAATTGCCCAATGTTACCGTCTACCTTATTCCTTACCGGGGCTATGCTGGCAATATGGGGCAACCAAGCGAACAGGCTTTTTATAGCGATGCATTGCACATATTCGATAAAATAGGCGAGGAGCATGCCAGTATATCTTTGATGGGACGTAGCCTGGGATCGGGCATTGCCAATTATGTGGCGGCAAATCGTGAGATTGAAAAGCTTATTTTGATAACCCCTTTCGACAGCATTGAAAGTATCGGTAAAAATACTTATTGGATGTTTCCCATCTCACTGATGCTTATTGATAAATACAAAGCCATCGACTATGTCGATAACATCCGCAGTACACCGCTGATATTGATTGCCGAAAATGATCAAGTCATTAAAAGAAGGTATAGTGAAAACTTGGCTAACGCCTTTACTTCACCACAAACGGTGATAATTAAAGGCGCAGATCATAATGATATTTCCTTCTATTCCCAGTTTGCCGAGTCGATTGTTCAATTCATGCAAAATCCCTCAAACTGATAAAATAACGCTGCACTTGTTATTCGACAACCTCAATCTTTACATCAATGACACCTAAGTCGGTGTCGCCTATATCGGAAAATGCCGAGCTCGATAAATCAATGATCCGGCCTTTAACAAAAGGTCCTCGGTCATTGATTTTTACCACGGTACTCTTACCATTTTTAACATTGGTTACCTTAACTTTTGTGCCAAAAGGCAGATTTTTATGGGCCGCGGTATTGGCAAATTGATTGAATCGTTCACCACTTGCGGTTTTGCGAAACTGATATTTGCTTGCGTAAAAAGAGGCTTTGCCCTGCTCGGTAAAACCAACCAGCTTGCTATCGGATTTCATCTCAATAGAAGTACAGGCGAAGAGCAATAGAGAGAAAAGCAACACGAGGTATTTCAATGCATTCATAAGAAAACCCTAACAGTAAAAGGCCTGTTATTCATTTTAGCAAAACAGTTTCAATAGGCACTATTGCGATAAGGACTATTGCGATAAGGGCTATTGCTATAAGGGCTAACGCTATTAGGACAGTCGTAATTAGGACTACCGCAAAAAGGCAAAGCTTGATAATCTTAATTTTTCATTATCCCATAACAAAAATACTAAAAGGATCTTAATGTGATGCGCTATTTTTCAATTCTCCTGCTCACTTTGTCTTTCTTATCGCTACCTGTTCACGCTAAGCAAAAACAGGCCTATGCCGATATTGATCAATATATCAACCAGCTCATGAGCGATTGGAATACGCCTGGTGTCGCCATTGGGGTTATCCAAGGAAAAGAGCTGGTTTACGCCAAAGGTTTTGGCTATCGTAATGTCGAAAAACAATTACCGGTAACACCACAAACCATCTTCCCGATTGCGTCCAACTCTAAATTATTTACCGCCATAACCTTAGGTATGTTGGTAGATGAAGGTAAATTAGAATGGGATAGCCCGATCAGTGATTTTATACCAAGCATCAAATTTTCAGAGCCAGGGCTTTATCACTCAATCACGCTTCGCGATATGTTGTCACATCGCTCTGGGCTTAGCCGAATGGATTTTATCTGGGACAGTTCGGATTTCGGCAGAGAGGAATTATTTAGTAAGGTCCAATACCTGAAAAAGAAAGCGGGCATTCGTCAAACATCCATTTATAACAACATGATGTATATCGCCGCCGGTCACTCGTTAGAGCTGCTAACCGAGCAATCATGGGAAGGGTTTATGCGACAAAACGTGCTCGCACCACTGCAAATGGACGACACCGTGTTTAGCATTGCTGACTTAAGGGCATCGAACAATCATGCCCAGTCTTATTATCAAATAAATGATAAAGGCGACCTTGCTTACCGCCCAACCGACCGTTCTTTGCATGGTATAGGCCCGGCGGGCAATGTGGTTTCAAGCATCGAGGATATGTCACACTGGTTAATTGCCTTGGCGAACAATGGACAATATAAAGATACACAAGTCATTGCGCCAACCATTTTGAATGAAACCTTAAGACCAGCAACCCCTTATGCCAACGCAACAACCATAGAGCATGGTTATGATGAAATACTTAACCGAGCTTATGGCATGGGTCGAACCAGCTTTGTTTATAAAGGTCACTGGATGGCAAGCCATGGCGGCACCATAGGCGGTTATCACTCGTATACAGCCGTGATGCCGAACGAGCAATTTGCCATCGTTGTTTTGGTTAATGCCGCACATGCAAAAGCCCTAACTCAAATTATTGGTTTGCATTTAACCGACTTATATTTAGGCGTTGAACCAACCGATTTCAATCAACGTGAATTAGATAAACTCGAAGAGCGTAAGCAAAAATATGCTAAACGTGCAAACGAGTGGCGTGACAAAAAAGTCGCAAATACTAAGCCAAGTCATCCATTAACCGATTACACAGGTGTTTATAATCATCCTGCCTATGGTGATGTAACCATCAGCCTTGAAAAAGCGCAGATGCTGTTTGAATTTCATAAGATAGAGTTACCGCTTAATCATTACCACTACAATCGATTTGATACTACGGTGAGCCCTTTTGACGGGCAATTTTCGATGCAGTTTTTAATTGATATGGATGGCAACATAGAAGGATTAAAGCTCGATATTGATAGTGATTTTACCACCTTTTCAAAGGTTGAAGAGCCTGCCCCTGCAGAAAATGGCAGCACTGGTAACTAGCAACTAGCAACTAGCAACTAGAAAACCGGGGTAATATATAGCTCGATACTTTATATTACCCTGTTTTCTTAGAGCCGCATTATCTTAGAGCCGCATTTAATCTCTTTAACGGGTTGGAAACACCATAATTTTACTTCAAGGTTACTCACCGTTTTGACAAAGCGCTACCCATTCTTTTTCAAAGGCTAGCATTCTTTGGTGTCTCACGGTGTTTTGATGGGCTTTGGTATCTTGTTCACTACCAAATGGGCCCGCTTTACATAAAGGGCAATAATATCGATGTTGTTTGCTATCTGGTTCGATTATATGTTTCATCGCTGATGGCTTTTTATGCGTACTGTAAACATAAGTAAAACAGGTTGTTGCCTTTACATGCTTATCCCGGTCTACATTGCGGATTTGATATTGCGGAAACGATCTAATGTCAAAAAAGACTTTACCTAAGTAGTTAATGTTCGTGTCGCGAATAATCGATGTTTCGATATTCCAGTGACTATAAGGTTTGACATCTTTTGAGGTAATACAGGCTATGTTTTCTCCTTGCTCATCAAGAAAATACGCAAAGCAATTTTGTAAATAGTTACGCAATAACCACCTGTTAAGCACATTTTTACTGTACTTTCCCTGTTGCTCAAATTCCGCTTTCGAGCTAAATGCCGGGATCAACGGAAATTGAAAAATCACCAAATCAAAGCTGTGCTTGACTAAATCCCCCCAAGTTTGGGGCTTGGTCACATCAAACCCCATCAATACTTCACAACCCAGTTGTTCTAAGTTTTGCCTCGATTGTTTGTACGAATAGCCATACTTGGAATCGAGTGTTTCAGCACAATCAAATACAGTGGCCGTTAGTTTTGCCGGCTTATGATATTTTGCTAAGGATGCTGAAAAAGATAAGTCGCCGTCACCGATGGTTAAAATACGCCAGGCAGGATTGATATGCATATCGAAGCTCAAATTTGAAAAACATTAAGGTAAAAAAGAATTATAACCTTAAAGTACTTAAAACGTCTTTCCAAGCAAGTGAAATATTGAAGCGTTTGATATTTTTTATTCGTTATACATTGTGTTAGGTCAAATAAAATAGAACTTGCAATGATACTCTAAAGGGGCAGAAACTACACATTGCACTCTTACAAATTGCAATGTAACTACCTGATATAAAAAAATTACAATAATGAATTATTCCCCGGCAGCTAATCTCATAAACATTTCAAGATAAGGATATGTTTTGATGGAATGTATCTGAAGTGCTTTCACCATTGTCGTCGAAAATTAAGGAACAGATCATGGCAATAAAAAAAGTGATTTTAACCCTGATGGTCATCTTTTTTAACGTTAAATCTTTTGCAGTTGAAATCACAATGTGGAGTGGGCATGAGTCTCTAAAAGATCTTCAATTTGCTGCTCGCATGTTCAAACAAAAAACGGGCCATAACGTAAATGTAAAGGTTTTCTATATCGAAGCCATGCGTTCAGAGCTATTAAGGAACGCCAATCGAAAAACATTTCCCGACATGACTATGGTTCCTGCAGACTTTCTTGGCTTGTATAAAGAACTTAATTTGCGTCCTCTTGATAACAGTTGGGGATTGCAAAAAATCAACTCTACGGCTTTACGCTCGGTTCAATTAAATGGCAATTACTATGGCCTACCGGTAATTGTCGGCAATCATTTACTGCTTTACTATAACAAAGCCTTGGTTAGTCGCCCCGCCAAATCATGGCAAGAATTTGAACACCAACACCAACGCATCTTAGCTCCTTTAGGTAAAAAATCATTAGCATGGAACTACAACTCTATTTATCGTTTTTCTTCATTTCTTGAGACATTTGATGCTTGGCCCATCAAAAATAATCGCATATCGTTAGCCACGCCCCAAATGGTCGATGCCCTGTCAGTATACAAGACAAAGAATCAATCAAATTTTGTTGTTCAAAACTGTGATTCTCGCTGCAGTGTGAACAAAATGAAAAGAGAAGAAGTTGCCTACACTATTACAGGAGACTGGGAACATACTGAACTCTATGCTGCATTGGGAAGCAAGTTAGGTGTTGCCCCTCTACCCTATGTTGATGGCCATAAAATGAAGTCACTGAGCACTTCATTTGCTTTAGCCACCCCTTTACATTCTCGCAACAATCAGGTTGAAAAGGCCGTAAAGGATTTTGCCGCGTTCTTAGCTAGCGATGAAATACAACAGCTATTTTATGATAACTACAATCTATTGCCAGCCAACAGTAAAGTCTTAAACAAGATTCAGAAAAGAGCAAAAGGCAATTCAAAAATCATGATTGAAGAGTTCCTACAAAGCTTCCCTATGCCAAGTGAATACAGAATGAGCATTGTTTGGTCCATTTTACGTTTAGGTTTTCGAGACCTAACTGAACAAGAATTTACGCCCGAAGAGGTAACCTTACGTATGCAAAAACTGGCTGACCGAGCACAAGATAAAGAGCCAGAGGGAAATACCTGATGCCCAAAAGAATCAAACTTACAAGGTTGTTAATTATTGCTGTTTTTATGATGGCCCTACTGCCTAGTATGATCATTTCTATATTGATATTAAATGATCATTACTATGAAACTAAACAAGCGGTGATTTTAGATATGGGGACGAATCTGAATAGTTTAGTCTCCGAATTTCGCCACAAGTTTAATTCCGATGCAATGAACATTAACCTTCTGGTGGCTGAGCGCTCTTTAAGCGAGGGCATAAATGACATTTTGGTTACTGAAGATGCCTTTATTAAAATCCAGCACTTTCATAAATTAAGCCCTTTCCAGCACTCCACCTATTTATTAGCAAGAAACTTAACGGTCGTTGAAAATGTGAATGGAAACATTAAGCAGTTTGAACGAAGCGATTTATTGAATCAGATAAAACAAGAAATAAGCAAAAAGCCTTTAATAAAAGGCCAACAGATCATTTTTAATTTTCAAGATCCCGTTTTGCTGTCCAAACTTGTTCTGCCTGATCAAAGTGGCTTTGGCTATGCAACGATTGCCCCTGTATTTAATCAGGCTTTGCTATATAACGAGGATATGCTTCCCACAGGGTATTTAATCAGTCTTTCTTCTTATCAAGAAGTTATCGGTCTTTTTAACTACAACACAACCGATATTGTTGGCATTGGAGATACATCGTCAATATTTGCACTCAACGGTTCAAGTCGCTTTCCTGAAGATAAAAATGAGCCGCTGTATACTCATTCTAAAATGGAAAAAACGCATATAAACTTTAACTTTAAGTCCGATAGTAGCCGCAATACATTACAACTTTCCTTATCATCGTTTAGACCTAGTAAATCACTAACCGACTATATCATTGATTTTAAAGATTCATTAGCCATCGGAATGATTTTCACCTTCGTATTTTCATTTCTTGTGTCAGCTGCACTCGTGCGTTGGTTAAATCAGCCATTCATTAAACTTGGCGACATCATTACGTCATTTCACCATGGCCATTATCAAATCAGCAAAAAGAACAATTTAAGATTTTCAGAATTGCAGGAAATCGTAAACCTGCTCAAATCCATGGGCGCCCAAATAAACAAGCAAATAACCCGACTGCAAAAACAAAATATAGAATTATCTCAACTGGCGAAACTCAAAGATAAGTACTTGTCTGAAGTTCAAGACCTAAATTTGAAACTTGAACAACGTGTTCAACAACAAACGATAAAAATATCTCGAAGCCTGCATCGGGAAGAACAAAATAGAAAATTACTGCAGCATATCGCCAACACAGGCGTTAAGTTACAAAACTCATCATCCATTGAAGAGATACTTAATCTAAGCTTGACAGAAATGATAAAAATCATGCCCGACAAGGCTATTGTTATCCAAACGAATCCGAGTTCTGAATTTAAAATAAGTATTGCTCACAACCTAATATGTGAGACGACAAAACAAAAATTAAGCCTGTCATTATGGCCAAAAGAGAGTATGCCTGAGCAACTGATAAAGCATAAGACTTCAATTTTCGGAACCGCATTTCACATTTTTTATATCCCGAGTAGCACGCAAAAAAACATTGCTTTTTTTGCCATTGAAGATAAAGATTTTGGTGCCGATACCGCTGAAATATTCCAATTATTTGCGCGACAAATCGGGGCGATTATTAAGAACATCCAACTTTACCGAGAAGTAGAACGCCTCGCTCGTATAGATGCTCTTACAAATATAGGAAACCGTAAAGCCTTCAATGATGCTTTTTTACGAGCCTCAAACCACCGTCAAAGATACAAGAACGAAGACTTTGGTCTATTTATGATTGATATAAATGGCTTAAAACCAATCAATGACAAGTACGGCCATGAACAAGGCGATGTGCTGATATGCACGCTCAGTCAATTTCTTGTTGATCATATTAGAGATACAGATCAAGTCTTTCGCCTGGCAGGCGATGAGTTTGCCATTTTAGTTTACAACGGCAATAACCAAAGCTGTGAGATACTCCATAAACGTCTAACCCAAAGCTTAAAAAACAAAGACGTTATTTTAAAATTAAGTGAAGGTAAAACGCTTAATTTACCCCTTTCGTTCAGTTGTGGTTATGCTTCGACCGAGCAAAGTGACATGAGCAAACTATTTTGTGAAGCCGATGAAAAAATGTATCAAGGCAAAAAAAAGCACTACGAAGAGAGTAAAATACATACGGCAACGGTCTAAGTATCGATTGATTTCATATCGACTTTGAAAGCTAACCGGGAACAGGATTAAAGAAGAAATAAAAAGCTCATACGGTAATGAATGAGCTTTTGAAATACATAAATAATCAAATGATTATTTCATTGCTCCGGCTTTTTTCAAGTTGCCAATAAAGTCAACTGAGAATGTGCCTGGCTCTTGACGAGGTGGGTAAGCCACAAATGTTTTGAATAACTGCTGAGCTTTGATACCACCTAAAGTGATTACAAACATACGGTCACCAGCCCATTTCATGTACATGTCTGATTCATGAACCGCAGCTTCAAATGGGTCCGCACGTAAGTCCGTAACGTGTGGCCATGAAAGTTGCGTCATAGGGGTCTTCCATACATCGAAGCCTTCAGCTTCTTGTGCAGAGAACATAATTTTGTATTTACCGGTACGTACTGCTGATAAGTCACCTGTATCGGTAAAGTAGAAGAAGTCCTGACGAGGGCCTTCACCTTCACCACCTGATTTAAAGTAATCAAGCATACTGTAACCATCTAAGTGAACATTAAAGTTACGCCCATTGGCTTGGTGACCTTTAAGAAGTTTTTCTTTAATGTTTGTCTCACCTGCTGCTTCTAAAAATGTTGGTAGCATATCGTTATGTGCAACAATACCGTTAACCATGTTACCCGCAGGAAATTTGCCTGGCCAGCGGATGAATGCAGGTACACGGAAACCACCTTCCCATGTTGTTGCTTTTTCACCGTAAAAAGGTGAGTTCCCCCCGTCAGGCCATGTGAACTTCTCTGCACCGTTATCGGTAGAGTAGAATACGATGGTGTTATCAGCGATACCTAAATCGTCAAGTTTATCAAGTAATTGACCAACGTGACCATCATGTTCAACCATGCCATCAGCGTATAGACCAATACCGGTAACACCTTCAGATTCTGGTTTTAAATGTGTCCAGGCATGCATACGCGTTGAGGCAAACCATAAGAAAAAGGGTTTTTCTGCCTTATGAGCACGTTCCATAAAGTCTAAAGATAGCGCAACGAACTCATCATCAACGGTTTCCATACGCTTTTTCGTTAAGGGCCCGATGTCTTCAACTTTACCATCAGCCGTTGATCGAATGATACCTCGAGGGGTGATCATCTTACCTAATTCACCTTTCGGGTAATCTTCTAATTCAGGCTCTTCTTGAAGGTTCAAGTGGTAAAGATTACCTTGGAACTCATCAAAACCGTGTGCTGTTGGTAAATGCTCATCACGGTCACCCAAGTGGTTTTTACCAAATTGTGCCGTCATGTAGCCTTGCTCTTTTAGAAGGTCAGCAATGGTTGGGTCCTCGGCTTGTAAGCCTTGTTTAGCGCCCGTCATACCAACTTTTGTTAAACCAGTACGTAAAGGAATTTGACCGGTAATGAATGCCGCACGACCCGCAGTACAACTTTGCTCACCGTAATAATCGGTGAAATTAAGGCCTTCGTTAGCGATACGGTCGATGTTTGGCGTTTTGTAGCCCATCATGCCGCGATTGTTCGCACTAACGTTCCAGTAACCAATATCATCCCCCAAAATAGCAAGGATGTTTGGACGCGATGTATCCGTTGTCGCAAAAGCAGACGTTGAAGCCGCTATTAAGCTTGCTGCAACGGATATTTTACCAAGGTTAATTTTCAAAGACATAATGTCTCCTGTTCAATGTGTAATATTTAATACTTAAAACTTGAGCAGGAGTATAAGAAGCGATTAAGATAAATAAAAATAATCATTCTTCATATTTGTATAAACAGGATTCATACTAGATAATACAACCTCAATGCAGCAACATCGATAAATAAGGCGCTAATGGACATTAATTTACGCAGTGTCGATTTAAATTTACTGACCATTTTTGAATCACTGATGCAAACCAAAAACCTAAGCCATAGCGCTCAAGAGTTAGGCATGACCCAGCCTGCGGTTTCTCATGCTTTAAAGCGCCTGCAAAAGGTGTATGACGATCCGTTATTTGTGCGCAAAGAACGAAAAATGGAACCGACTGACAAAGCCATTGCGATGTTTCCGATAATACAAAACACCCTGATGGACATACGTTCGACACTGCCAATCAAGGGCATTTTTAATCCTCAAAACATTGAGCTTACTTTTAAAATAAACATTCAAAACCTTGATGTTTACCCTTTCATTATTGAATTTACCAAACAGCTTAAGTGCAAAGCCCCCAACATTACCCTTAAAATAAGTAACGTGTTATTAGAAGATAAAGAAAAGGCATTAAGAAACAGAGAGTATGACCTTGATATTGATGTGTTGCCTACAGAGCACCCGGCATGCCAAAGCAAGGTATTGTTTGAAGACTCAATATCGGTTTTTGTTAGTAAAACACACCCAAGGTTAGGTCACGTTGACAGCCTAAGTGAAGCACAATTTTTTAATGAAGAGCATGCGGTAATCGCCAAAACGAGTGCCCAATCTTACCCACTTGAAAAGCTTTCAGAGATATTCAAAAAACGAAAAGTAGGCTTTGTAGCATCAAGATTTAATGATATTTATCAAGTTGTTAGAGATACGGATTTTATTGCCGTCATGCCGACTAACCACTTTGATAGTCTATTAGAGAATCATCAAATACAATGCTTACCCTTCCCTTTTGATATGCAACTGAAACTGCCCATCATGCTAACTTGGCACAGTAATGTGCAATATTATAAGCCGCATAGCTGGTGTCGTAATTTGTTAATGGAATTAATGAAACAAAAAAGTCTTGCCTCAAAGTAATGTACAGGAAATGTTTTGAAAACTTAATTTTTTCAGTAGTATGCATTTTAAGACTTATGATTTGCGGACATTGTTGTGGAAGACGTTGTGAAGGAAAAAAGCATTTCAAGTCATTATATTGGACAGCTTAGCGCAACATGGCGAAACAGCCGATTCCCGACTAAAACAATTTGGTTTTACCTCTGAGCAATTTAAAGCCGAGAATTTAAGCACCGTTCCTAATCGCCTTCCCTACCAATTAGGGGTTTCTCTAGCGCATTATATTTGGAAACAATTAGGTGATGAAAACCTTGGCTTATCCGAGAAAGTGTTACCAACGGGTGGCTTTCCCTATGCTGGACGATTAGCCGTAAATGCCGATAACCTTGGCGAAGCCTTAGAGTTAATGATTGGCTTTTTCATATTGGTTAAAGATCTTAACCGAATACCTGTTATAGAAGCTCGGAATCGCTAGAGCAAGAAGAGACTTTCCCATTCCAAGAAGCTCGAAGCTTTGGACGGATTAGTTGTCTCTTCTCCTTACTCTAGCTTAGCCCCTAAATAAGATTTAATTTAGGAGCCCTTTCTTTTATATGACGCGTATTTATTCGAGATGAGAGTCGGGGCATATCAAGCCAAATAAGTATGCTGCCATATGTGGCTCCCGGAAACCTTCCCGGTACGATGAAGTCCATAATAGAATTGGCTGAATGCTTTGTCTTACCTTCAAGGCGAGAACGTCACTATCCAAGAGCCATAAAAAAAGGCCGAGTTGTTATCCGACTCGGCCTCCTAAGCATACTAAAAGCTAAACTGACATGCATTAAGCCTCTGAGCTGCCATTCTTATCAATTGTCTTAAGTTCAGTGCTTACTTGTAAGTAGCACGTTGCCAGATTTGCATTTTTTCGACCATTTTATCAATTGAGAAGCTACCAGGTACCTGACGTGGAGGGAACTCTTTAAACGTTTGTAGGAACTGACCTGTTGTCGCTGCACCCAAGTATAAGTATGGCACGTGTTCTACATACCACTTTTCGTAACGACCTTCGTGATCAGCAGCTTCATAAGGGTCTTGACGCAGGTTAAAGATTTTTGGTGCACGTAGCTGCTCAAAACCACAAGCCCAAGTTTCTAATCCATGACAGTTGTTCACTGAGAACATCACTTTGTAGTCACCAACACGAACTGCTGAGATATCTCCAGCATCAGTTGCGTAGATGTATGACTGACGTGGCCATGAGGCCAAGTTATGATGCGTTGTCGCTTTACCCGTTTTAAGTGCAGGTAGAAGGTTATAACCATCTAAATGAACACGGTATTTTTGACCATTTAACGTTTTACCTTGCTTAAGGTCAGCAACAATCGTTGTATCCCCCGTTGCAGCTAGGAACGTTGGCGCCCAGTCATTGTGCGCCGCAATTTCGTTAACAACAGAGCCTGCTGGGATCTTGCCTGGGAAACGGATCATTGCCGGAACACGGTGGCCACCTTCCCAAGATGAATTTTTTTCACCTTTATAACGCGCCGTTGCACCATCGGGCCATGACCATTTTTCAGCACCGTTATCGGTCGTGTAAGAAACAATGGTGTTGTCAGCGATATCCAGTTCATCAAGTTTATCAAGTAGTTGACCTACATGGCCGTCATGCTCAACCAAACCATCGCCGTAGATACCACCACGTACCGAAATGCCAACAGATTCAGGTTTTAAGTGCGTCCAAACGTGCATGCGTGTTGCGTTAAACCAAACAAAGAATGGCTTCTCTTCTTGGTGTGCTTTATCGATAAATTTCAACGCAGCAGCCAAGAACTCTTCATCAACTGTTTCCATACGTTTACGGGTTAACGGGCCCGTATCTTCCATCCGACCGTCAGCAAAAGAGTGAATTACCCCACGTGGGCCGAATTTTTTCTTAAACCATGGTGCTTTCGGGTAATCTTGATGCTCTGGCTCTTCTTCGGCATTCAAGTGGTATAAGTTACCGAAAAACTCATCAAAACCGTGCTCTGTTGGCAATTGCTCGTCCAAGTCACCTAGATGGTTTTTACCAAATTGACCAGTTACGTAGCCTTTATCTTTAAGCATGATTGCAATCGTTGGGTCTTCCGCCTTACTACCTTGCTTGGCACCAGGCATACCCACCTTGGTTAAACCTGTACGCATTGGGTGTTGTCCAGTAATAAATGCAGCACGACCAGCAGTACATGAGTTTTCACCGTAAAAATCGGTAAATAGTGCACCTTCATTAGCGATACGGTCGATGTTTGGAGTCCAGTGACCCGCTTGGCCTCTGGTGTACGCACTGATGTTATCCATACCTATATCATCCCCCCAAATGGCAAGGATGTTAGGACGGGTTGTATCCTTTGTTGCAAGAGCAGCAGTAGAGGCTGCTAGTAGGCCTAAGCCTAAAGTAATTTTACTGATCTTTGATTTAAAAGACATGGTAAATCCTTAATTAATACACTTTATTTTGAAGCTGTTAAGCTTGAGTTGGCGCTACTATAAAAAAAGCGATGCCTTATTTGAAATTAAGAGACGACATACCATTATAAATATTTGATATAGTACCAAGCTATTTAGGGCTTAACCCTCTATAATAAGCAGCCACACATACAATAAATTAATATTTTATAAAGGTGTCTATTGGAAACCAATTTAAGAAGCGTTGATTTAAACTTAATCACAATTTTTGATAAATTAATGCAATATCAAAATATTAGCCATGCCGCCAACGCACTTGGTATGACTCAACCGGCGGTATCTCTTGCCTTAAAACGCCTGCGTGCGCTTTATAATGACGTATTGTTTGAGCGTAAAAAGTCGAAGATGTGCCCTACCGCAAAAGCCGAGGCCATTTACCCGATGATTCATAAAATGTTGATTGAGTTTGAAGCATCATTACCGCAAAAAGGCACCTTTGACCCGGAAAACATTAAAATGGATTATCGGATCAATATTGATAACCTTGATGGCAACACGCATGCCTATGACTTTGCCGAAGAGTTGATTAAACAAGCCCCGAATATTAAATTAATTTTGTCACAAAAGTTAATATCCGATCCAGAGCGAGCCCTTCGAGAAAGAGAATATGATTTACTCGTTGGTTACAAAGAACTCAACGAAGAAGGTTGCAGGAGGCAAATTATTCGCGAAGATGAGTTTGTGGTTATTGCGAAAAGAGATCACCCTAGATTAAAAAATCGGACAACCATGAGTGTTGAAGAATATCTAGAAGAATCGCATATTGCCTTCACCCTAACCGAGGCAAATAAACAACAACTCAGTGAAAATATACCGCAGCTTTCCAATCGAAAAGTAGTCCACATAGCCCCTAGCTTACAGAGTATGATGCATTTAGTCAGGATCACCGATTGTTTGGGAATTGTACCTAGGGTGGCAACGTATAATTTTAAATATGAAGCTGAGTTGCAATGTATAACGGTGCCATTTAAACGCTATTACCGGAATTTATATGCGCATTGGCACTGGAGTACCGAGCACTATCGTAGTCAGCGCTGGATAAGAAATTTATTATTAAATGTGGTAACCAAAGTTAACAAGGGTTAATGGTCTAACGCATCGATAAGTCGCAATCCAATGAAAGAACAAAATTAAGATGAAAAAAAAGTAAGCCAGACAAAATCTGACTTACTTTCTCTTTTTGGGGAAACCAAACCGTTAACGTCCGTATTAACGTTGCAAGAGGAAATAGTTGACGGGTAACCGACCGTTTAAATTTCCTCTAACCAAGTTGGTTATTTAGCTGATGCTGCAGCGGCTTCTAAGTTTTGAAGGCGTTTTTGCATCATTAAACGTGGTACTGAAATATCACCTGGGTTAAGTGAAGTACCCGCTTGGAATGGGTAGCCTTCTAAAGAGCCCATGAACTCACGTACTTTTTGACCAACTGGTACGAATAACCACATGTTGTCAGCATACCAACGTAGGTATAAGCTAGATTCCAAGTGCATTTTTTGCAGTGGATCTGATTTCAAGTTGTTAATGATTGGCCAGTTTGGCTTAATACGAGTCGTTGTCGCAATGTTACCTTCCATAGTACCAAATGTTGCTTTAAAGTCGTTCCAACGTACGGCGTTAAGCTCTTGGTTTGCAGAGAAGTACATGATTGATTCACGACCAGAGTTGTCCTGTTTACCTGCTAAGTAAGGCTTAAGGTTGTAACCATCAGCGTGAACACGGAATTGCTTACCGCTTAAGTTAGTACCTTTCTTAAGGTCACCAACTAAATCATCGTTACCAAAAGCAGCAGCAAATGTTGGCATCCAATCTTCGTGAGATACGATGTCGTTAAAGCGGCTGTGCGGCTTGATAACACCAGGCCATTTTACTAGTAGTGGTACACGGTGACCACCTTCGTTAGTAGTACCTTTTTCACCGTGGAAAATAGTCGTACCGCCGTCAGGCCAAGTAGCAGTTTCTGCACCGTTATCTGTTGAGTACATAACGATTGTGTTATCAGCGATGTCTAATGCGTCAAGCTTGTCTAGTAGGATACCTACGTGATCATCGTGCTCAACCATACCGTCTGGGTATAAACCTTTACCTGTACGACCTTGCGCTTCAGGTTTCAAGTGCGTCCATACGTGCATACGAGTTGCCGCGTACCATACGAAGAAAGGCTTTTCTTCTTTGTGCGCTTTGTCGATGAACTTAAGCGCTGCACCTAAAAACTCTTCATCCGCAGTTTCCATACGTTTACGAGTCATAGGACCGGTATCTTCAATACGACCGTCGGCATAAGAGTGAATTACACCACGAGGGCCATATTTTTTCTTAAACTCTGGATCTTTCGGGTAGTAGTATGTCTCTGGCTCTTCTTCCGCGTTCAAGTGGTATAAGTTACCGAAGAACTCGTCAAAACCGTGCGCCGTTGGCAAGTGGTTGTTTTGGTCACCAAAGTGGTTTTTACCAAATTGACCAGTCATGTAACCTTGGTCTTTCATTACGTCAGCAATAGTCGGCGTCCAATCAGGGATACCATGCTTAGAACCAGGCATACCGATAGTTAACATACCAGTACGTACTGGGTGTTGACCCATCATGAATGCAGCACGACCCGCAGTACAACTTTGTTGTGCGTACGCGTCAGTGAATAGACCACCTTCGTTGGCGATACGGTCGATGTTTGGAGTTTGGTAACCCATAACACCCAAGTTGTATGCGCTGATGTTGTAGTAACCGATGTCGTCACCCCAAATCGCAAGGACGTTTGGACGTGAAGAATCTGTTGTAGCAAGAGCAGAAGTTGACGCAGCAACCATGCTTAAACCAAATGCTAACTTACCTAGTTTGCTTGTAATAGACATAACAATAACCCATTTAAATTAAATCAAAAGCAGTTTTAAACTGCAGGACTAAAACTTAAATCCAAGTATAGGAAGGGAAATCTGGGATTACAAATTAAATGAACGCTATATAACATGAATATTATTAATAGTAACAATTAATTACATAGCTAAACCTCCATAAAATTCATAATGGCGCTATTATAATAAGGGCGCTATTAAAGGAACCTAGATGAACAACATAAGAAGTGTTGACCTAAATTTACTCGGTGTATTTTCAGTGTTAATGAATGTGCAAAACTTAACGCATGCCGCAGAAGAGCTTGGCATGACACAATCTGCGGTTTCTCACGCATTAAAAAGGCTACGGGCTTTATATAATGATCCGCTTTTTGAGCGAAAGTCCGGCAAGATGGTGCCTTCGGCAAAGGCCGAGTCTATTTACCCTCTTATTAATCAAGTGATAATGGATGTACAAAGCACATTACCTGAAAAAGAAGTGATTCCACCCGAAAAGCTAAAACTGGAATACCGCATTAATATGGTGAATGTTGATAGCCGTATGTTTTTGCAAAACTATGTGGCTAGGATCCATGAAAAATCGCCCAATATTGTTATTAAACTCACCTCCGATTTATTGAATGACCCAGGGCAAGCTTTAAGAAATCGAGAATATGACTTACATCTTGACTTGTTGAAATATCAAGAAACCGGTTGTCACAGCAAAAAAATATTTACCGATGAATTATGGGTGGTATGCGCTAAAGATCATCCTAGGTTGGGCGACAAGAAAGACATTACACTGCAAGAATACATTAAGGAATCTCATTCAGCCTTTATACCAAGAGATCCAAAGTCTTCCATATTAAAACAAACTGTCGACTTTACCCATGAGCGAAAAATAGGCTTTGAAAGCCAAAACATACAAGATCTATTGCATATATCTTTAATGACCGACTTGGTTAGTACCTTGCCATATAGCCTGATAGAGAAAATTAGTGATAAAAGCCGTTTTACCGCACTTAAAGCACCATTTATTAAGCAAGATCCCGATGTGTTTATGACTTGGTATTGGGGCGTTGAGCACTACCCTTCGCATCGTTGGCTACGCCAAGAATTGCTTAACTGTTGTAATGAATTATATTCTTTATAAATGAGTTGTCATTTTATGACTTAAGATTTAGCCTGTATTTTCATTTCATCTATACCTTTTTAAAATAATTTCACTCATGTCACAAACATTAAAGCCTGATTGTTATTATTAATACCTGTCAGGGTATTTAATTCACTACTTTTAATAGCCTAGCATTGCCCTTTTAGATCTTGTGTCACATGCACAAAGAGCCAGAATACAAAGTCACCTGATTACGGCCATTATTTTTTGATTGGTAAAGGGCTAAATCGGCTTGGTCAATCAAGGCTTTTGACTCCATGGCACCGAATTGAATCGAAGATAGACCAAAACTGCACGTTACATTGATGCCATTAATACGCTGGCTCTCTATTTTAATGCGCATTTTTTCAGCTATGTTAAGCGCTTGCTGTTTAGCGACATTGGGTAAAATTATGCAAAACTCTTCGCCCCCAAAGCGAGAAACTATATCAGTATCCCTTACACTGCTTTTTAAACACTCACTAACACTTTGAATGACAGCATCCCCTACACTATGGCCATGTTTATCATTGATTGCTTTAAAGTAATCAATATCGGCCATAATAATACAGTAGTCACGCAGTTGGTCAGCACGTTGAAAATCGGTTGTTAAAACATCTAACATTGCACGACGATTAAAACAGTCCGTTAAAGGATCATGGGTTGCAAGGTAATCAAGCTCTTCATTCTTTTTGCGCGAATCAATAAATCGTTTATAAATAAATAGCGCGGCCATGAAACAAATCGTTAGCAATGAAAATAGCGTAAAGCTCGCGTACCTGTTTTTAATGGATTGCAATTGATAAATCTGCTGATTTTGCTCGGCTATTTCGACCTCATTGTTTTTTTGAGTTAATTCCAATTCACTGAGCCTAGCCTTTTCACGTAATGAGGCTAACTCCATTTCAATTTTGTGTGAATACAGGTTTGCTTTGGCAATGATTAACTGATTCTCTTCTCGTTCTGTCTGAATAACCGCTGATAAATTAATTTCCTGTTCCGCATAGCGCAAAGCTTCAAGAAAGTTACCTCGAGACTTTTCAGCTAATCTAAGTGCTTGAAAGGCATAGAACATTTCCGATGATATATTATTTTGGGAAGATAAGCTCAGCGCATTGTTAAGCAACTTAATGGACGTGTCATTATCCTTACCGACTAAGAGAGCGCCTAGAGCGATTTGGGCTTTAATTTTATAAAGTGTATTTTCTACGGCACTTGCAGCATCCAAAGCCTCTTGATAATACCTCTTTGCTTGTGACTTGTTTTGTTGGGCCGAATATATATCGCCAATAATGCGAGCGGTTATCGAACTCTTATCTGTGTTTTTATTGGCTAAATAAATGTTATGGGCTTTGTGAGCCATTTCCATAGCCGAGTGATATTTTTTAGCATTAAGATCAATAACCGCAAGCTCTCTTAGGGCCGAGGCAAGGTTGTCTTGTTCAACCAAATTCTCTGCCATATTAATGGTCAATAAATAGTATGACCTAGCCTGTTCAAACTGTTTTAACTTTGAATACAGTAGGCCAATTTGGTTTGAAGCATTGGATAAATCGTTCGCTTTGTCGTGTTCTTTAAAAAACTGATAGGCTTGTTGAATATGTTTAAGGGATGTTTCATAACGGCCAATTTGGCGATATATAATACCAGCACCAATCAGCGCTTTGGCATAGCCAAGAGTATCATCAATCTTCTGATACAACTCTAGGCCTCTTAATGAGTAATTCAATGCAATTTCATAATGACCTAAATTACGTTCGGCATCAGCAAGCGTAGACAATATTTTAGCCATCGACTTTTCATAACCTATTTGACTGTATAAATCTAATGACTGTTTATAGAAATAGGTTGTTTGTTCTTTGTTACCTAATCGCTTATTACATTCGGCAAGTTTTCTATTTACCTGAGCGAGTTTTTTAATTGTATCTTTATCAGCCCCTTTAAATCGGGAAAGCGCACGTTTAAATTGCTCTATCGCCAGTAAAAAACGCTTTTGTTTGTAGTGACTATCACCACTGACCATGTTGATTAACCCAAGATGAAAATCATCACCAAATTCGACGGCAATGTTTCCAGCTTGAGTTATTTTTTGCTCCGCAAGCGCATATTGTTTTGTCGATAAAAGGGCTTTTATGTGATCAACATAAGCGGCAATTAATTCCGTTTGGTCATCAATAGCGGCATAGATAATCGTTGGCTGGGCATAGTATTCAATGGCCGTAGTCCAATCGTCTAAACTTTGTGCGATACGCGCTAATAACTTATAAGATTTTGCCATTACTCGTGGATTATTATTTTGCTTAGCAAGCTCTACTGCGTTCAACGCTAAAGCTTTAGCCGCCAGTTTATCATCAGCGAGTAAATTATCTGCTTGTTCTAAAAGCTCATGCTCAGACAATGAGGCCTCATTAATGAGGTTTTTGGAATTATTACCTTGTGCTTGTGTTATTGGCGAATGAAATAGAAAGCTAACCCAAATAGCACAACACAATAACCTTGTGTATGGGGAGAAATTAAAGGGGAAAGACATAATTGAAACAGCTTTTAGTTGCTGCTGGAAGTATTGGTCGTAATACTTTTGGGGAAATAAGTTGAAATAATTAGAAGACAACCACATTAAATATCACCTAATTTTTTGTTTTTATTATATTAGTATCTAAGTAATATACTCCCTTCTGATTAATAAAAATAGTTTTAGGTCAATATTTCAAAAGTAAAATTAATAAAATTTTATCAGGCTAAAAACAAACAGAGAAATCAGTCGTTTGCTGAGAGATACAATGAAGTTTGAATAATTTCAAAGTGGTGTCTAGCTTATTTTAGGAAAAAAAAATGCTGGTTATTACCAGCATTTTTATTTAGAAGAGGAAGTTGTTAACCACCGAAATCATCTAACATGATGTTTTCATCTTCTACACCTAAGTCTTTTAGCATACCAATTACGGCCGCGTTCATCATAGGTGGACCACACATGTAATATTCACAATCTTCAGGCGCTTCATGGTCTTTAAGGTATTCATCGTATAACACGTTATGGATGAAACCGGTTAAACCTTCCCAGTTATCTTCTGGTTGCGGATCAGATAATGCAACATGCCAATCAAAGTTGTCGTTTGCATCAGCTAAACCATTAAAGTCGTCCTCGTAGAACATTTCGCGAGATGAACGAGCACCATACCAGAAGCTCATTCTACGATTCGTTTTAAGACGCTTAAGTTGGTCAAAGATATGAGAACGCATTGGCGCCATACCTGCACCACCACCGATAAAGACCATTTCATTGTCGGTTTCTCTGGCGAAGAACTCACCAAATGGACCTGAGATAGTTACTTTATCACCTGGCTTAAGGTTGAAAATAAACGATGACATTTTACCTGCTGGTAAATGTAAACGACCCGGAGGCGGCGTAGCAATACGCACGTTTAGCATGATAATGCCTTCTTCTTCCGGGTAGTTTGCCATTGAGTAAGCACGAAGTGTTTCATCGTCAACTTTAGACTCAACGTCAAAGAAACCAAAACGCTCCCAGTCACCACGATATTCTTCATCAATATCGAAGTCTGAATATTTAACGTGATGCGCTGGTGCTTCAATTTGAATATATCCACCGGCTTTAAACGGTACCGACTCACCATTTGGAATTTTCAGTTTTAATTCTTTAATGAACGTTGCTTTGTTATCGTTAGAGATAACTTCACATTCCCACTTTTGAACACCAAAAATTTCATCTTCAACTTCGATATCCATGTCTTGCTTAACAGCAACCTGACAAGATAAACGACAGCCTTCTTTCGCTTCACGCTTGGTAATATGACCCATTTCGGTTGGTAGAATATCACCACCACCAGAATGAACATGCACTTTACATTGGCCACATGTACCACCACCACCACACGCAGATGGGATGAAGATACCTTGGTCGGCTAATGCACCTAATAATTTGCCACCAGCTTGCGTTGTTACCGCCTTCTCTGGGTCATGATTAATCGAAATCGTAATGTCACCTTCTGCTACCAGTTTTGATTTGGCAAAAAGAATGATTAATACCAATACCGTAACGATTAACGTGAACATTGTTACGCCGAGAACTAATTCCATCGACTTTTCCTTTGTACTTCTGAGGTTAGGGGCGAGCCCCTAAGCCTGCGTTAACTTTATAACGAGATACCACCAAAAGATAGAAAGCCAAATGCCATCAATCCTGTGGTGATAAACGTAATGCCTAAACCTTTCAAACCATCTGGTACGTCAGAGTATTTCATTTTTTCACGGATACCCGCTAATAAAACGATGGCTAATGCCCAACCAATACCTGAACCAACACCGTAAACCACACTTTCAGTGAAAGTTAAGTTTTTAGCTACCATGAATGATACCGCACCGAAGATTGCACAGTTAACTGTGATCAACGGTAGGAAAATACCTAATGCCTGGTATAACGCAGGGAAGTATTTATCCAGTACCATTTCCAAAATTTGAACCAATGCCGCAATAACACCGATAAACGTAATGAAAGATAAGAAGCTAAGGTCAATAGATTGAGCTGGATCCGTAATACCCAACAATCCATCTAATGCACCCGGCGACAAAATCGATTGATAAATCACCTGGTTAACCGGTACCGCAATACCAAGTACAACAACAACGGCAACACCTAGACCCATTGCAGTTTTTACTTTTTGAGATACGGCTAGGAATGTACACATCCCTAAGAAAAAGCTTAAAGCGATGTTCTCAATGAAGATCGTTTTAACAAATAAACTTAAATAATGTTCCATCAGTACTAGTCCTTCTCAACCTGATCTGGTTTAAATTGACGGATAATCCAGATAATAAAGCCAATGATGAAGAATGAACTAAATGGTAATACAAGAAGACCATTCGCTTGATACCAACCATCATTTTGGATAAGCGGTAGAATTTCGATACCAAACAACGTACCAAAACCAAACAACTCACGTACAAACGCAACAAGCATAAGGATTAAACCGTAACCTAAACCGTTACCGATACCATCCATAAAGCTTACTACAGGCTTTTCTTTCATCGCGAACGCTTCAGCACGGCCCATTACAATACAGTTGGTAATGATTAAGCCGACGAATACCGAAAGCTCTTTCGATAATTGATATGAAAAGGCTTTTAACACCTGATCCACCACAATTACCAATGAGGCAATAATCGCCATTTGCACAATGATACGTACACTTGATGGAATATGATTACGAATAATCGAAATAAATAAGTTTGAGAATGCGGTAACCACTACAACGGCAATGGTCATAACCAAGGCGTTTTGCATTGAACTGGTAACAGCAAGCGCAGAACAAATACCTAGTACTTGTAGAGCAATTGGGTTGTTATCAACGATTGGGTTGGTAACTACCTTTTTAAAGCTAACATCACTCATTAGTTAAGGCCTCCATTGCGAAATTTATTAATGAAAGGACCGTAGCCCTCTTCACCTAGCCAGAAATGGATAGTTTTCTCAACACCGACACTCGTTAGTGTAGCACCAGAAAGACCATCTACACCGTGCACATCACCGGCCTTTGCAGGACCTTTAGTGATTTTAATGGCAAGATTATTTTGCTCATCAAATATTTTTTTGCCCGGCCATAATGCTTTCCATTTCGGATTTAGTACTTCAGCACCAAGTCCCGGAGTTTCCTTATGTTCAGCATAAACAACACTTTTTACGGTGTTTAAATCTGTTTCTAAACCAACGAAGCCTGACATCAAGTCCCATAAGCCCATACCGATAATTGGTAGGATCACCGTTTCAACCTGACCTTGGTCGTTCTTAATAAGGTAAACAACAGACTCATTTGCGCGGCGGTTAATGCCGGCAATATCGTTCGCAGGTTTTGATGATTTGTTCACATCACGAGCATCACGACGCTCGTCAAATGCAGCAGGGTCACCATCAACAAACTCACCTGAGTTCAAGTCGATCATTTTAGCATCTACGAATTTCTCGTAAGTACCTACAACATCTTTACCTGCAACTTCGAGTAAGCCTGCAGCTTCTAAAATTTTGGTTTGTTGATCAAGTAGTTTATTGGCTTTTTGTAAAGGCTTTAGCTGTACCGCAGAAAACGATACTAATGCTGCACAAACTAAACAAACTGCCGCTACAAAGCCAACCGTTTTACCGAAACTTTCTTTTTTATTAGACATTACGTGCTAGCCTCCGTTTGATGTTTGCCTGAACCACAAAGTAGTCGAAAAGAGGAGCAAACAAGTTGGCAAATAAAATCGCTAACATCATACCTTCAGGGAAGGCAGGGTTAACCACACGAATCAATACCGCCATAGCACCAACTAAAGCACCAAACCAGTATTTACCTGTATTGGTAAAAGCTGCTGATACAGGGTCTGTTGCCATAAACATCATACCGAATGCAAAACCACCAACAACTAAGTGCCAGTACCAAGGCATTGCAAATAATGCATTCGTTTCGCTACCAATCATGTTAAACAAGAATGAGGTAACAATCATACCAGCCATAACACCGGTAATAATACGCCATGAAGCAACTTGCTTATACATGATGAATGCACCACCAAGTAAAATACAAAGCGTTGAAACTTCACCCATAGAACCAGGGATATAACCTAGGAAAGCATTCCACCAATCGGCATTTAAGCTGTAGTCAATTGAACCAACCGATGCTAATGCACCTTCAGCTAAAGGCGTTGCACCCGTGAAACCGTCAACAGCAACCCATACAGAGTCACCAGAGATTTGCGCAGGATAGGCAAAGAATAAGAATGCACGACCCGCAAGCGCTGGGTTCAAGAAGTTTTTACCGGTACCGCCAAAGATTTCTTTGGCAACAACCGTACCAAAGGTAATACCTAATGCAACCTGCCATAAAGGAATCGTTGCTGGCATAATTAAGGCGAATAAAATAGAGGTAACAAAGAAACCTTCGTTAACTTCATGATTACGCACTGCAGCAAATAATACTTCCCACATACCACCAACGGCAAACGTTACCGCGTAGATTGGCAAGAAGAACATAGCGCCATAGAACATCATCATCATCCAGCTTGCGCCTTCGCCCAAACTACCACCTAACCAGGTGAATAGGTGAGCTTGCCACATATCTGGCGTTGCAAAACCCGCTAATACCGCTTCGTTTGCTTGGAAACCAATGTTGTACATACCCCAGAACATCGCCGGGAATACAGCAAAGAATACAGTGATCATAACGGCTTTAAGATCAATGCCGTCACGAATGTGAGTTTTACCCTTGGTTACATAACCAGGTGTAAATAAGCCCGTAGCAACGGCTTCGTATAGAGCAAACCATTTCTCGTGCTTACCGCCTTTTTCAAAATGCGGTTCGATATCTTCAATAAACTTTTTCAAGCCCATGACTAACCTTCCTTTTCAATAATGGTTAGGCAATCACGTAGGATAACGCCATAGTCGGTTTTACCCGGACATACAAAAGTACATAAAGCCAAATCTTCTTCATCTAGCTCTAATGCACCTAACTCTTGTGCACCATCAGTGTCGTACGAACATAAGTCACGTAATAACACCGTTGGTAAAATATCTAATGGCATCACACGTTCAAAGTTGCCAATTGGAACCATTGCACGAACACTACCGTTAGTCGTGGTGGTCATTGGGAATAACTTGTTACCGAATAAGTGCGACAACATCACACGGGTAACTGAGAACTTGTGAGGTGCAGGCAATAAGTAACCTAAGAAGTCTTTATCACGACCTTCTAGTAATGCACAAACTTGTACATGGTAACGACCTAAATAAGCGTGAACGCTTTTCGCCGTTGTACCTAGAAGTGGTGAACCAGAAATCAATCGAACTTCGCCGTCAATGGTTTCGTTCGAAGCCAGCTCTTCAATATTGGCACCTAATACGGTACGTACCAAACGAGGTTCTTTAGCTGCAGGACCGGCAAGAGCCACAACGCGATTTGAGTCAAGCTTACCTGTGGTAAATAAAGTACCTACCGCGATAACATCTTGATAACCGATGTGCCAAACAACACGAGTTAATGATGCAGGCGCGAGGTTATGGATATGCGTACCAACTAAGCCAGCTGGGTGTGGGCCTTTAAATTCGTTAACTGTCGCATTGCCAGTTGGAATGTTAGCGCCCGGTGCTTTTGATACAAACACATTACCCGAGGTTAATGCCGATAATACCTTAAGACCATTCTCGAAAGCTTCGCTTTGCTCATTAATGATCACTTCAGGGTTAGCCGCTAATGGATTGGTATCCATTGCACTAACAAAAATATGCGCGGCTTCGCTACCTAAGGCAGGAATTTTGCTGAATGGGCGAGTACGTAACGCAGCCCATAAACCTGAGTTAACAAGGTTTAACTCAACATCTTCACGTGAAAGTGAAGCAAGCTGGTCACTTGGGTAAGCGTTAAATGTTTCTTCTTCATCGCCATCGACTTCGATAACAACTGATTGCAAAACACGCTTTTCACCACGGTTAATTTCTTTTACAACACCGGCAGATGAGGCTGTGAATTTTACGCCAGGGTTTTTCTTGTCTTCAAACAAGGCCTGACCTTTTTTGACACGGTCACCAGCTCTAACGAACATGGTTGGACGCATCCCCACAAACTCTTCTCCAAGGGTTGCAACTGTTTTGACGGCTACGCCATCATGGATTACTTGCTTGGGGCTACCTGCAACAGGTACATCCAATCCTTTTTTTATTGTAATCATAAACACATGCACTACTTTTAAATGGGAGTAATTAAAATTAAAGATTGCTCTTAAATTTCGTGTTTCTCATCGAAAAACATTCATTGAATATTTTTTAAACAGATGAGAGGTAGAGTTATTTTTCTGCGCGAATTTTAGCACACAACTCCGAACTAATTCCACTAAAGGTCGACACAATAAGTTACATTTTAGAGATTTTTTCAGGGTTTAGTTAATTTTTTGTAGAAGAGTGTAGAAAAAACCTGCAAGAAGTTAGGGGTAATTAGAATAGGATTTTTGCAGATGAAATTACGCCTCACTGGTTCAGTAAGGCGTAAGTAAATACATGTTACGAAGTTATAACATGTTATTAATGTTCGCTATCGGGCTCACATCGGCATCGTAATCAACACCATCGACTTCAAAGCCGAATAAACGCAAGAACTCATTGTGGTAACCGACATAGTCAGTGAACTCATCAATGTTATCCGTATCGACGGCATTCCAAATATCGGTAACACGATCCTGAACATTGTCTTCAAGCTCTTTGTGGTTTTGCATAATGCGGTTTTGCTCATCAAGATTACGGACACTATTGTATAAATTGTCACGGAACAAACCTTGAATTTGCTGGATAGGACCTTCGTAGGTACCATCGGCTTTCATCACTTTAAATAGCGACGAAATGTACAATGGCATAATCGGAATGGCAGAGCTTGCTTGTGTAACAACGGCATTTAAAGACGTTACAAATGCTTCGCCATTAATAGCGTCTGTCGTTTTACGAATTTCGATTGCCGCACGGTCAAGATCTTCTTTGGCACGACCAATCGTCGCTTTACCGTATAGTGGCCAAGTCAGTTTTTTACCAATGTAGGTGTATGCAACGGTTTTGCAGTTTTCAGATAATACGCCAGCATCGCTTAACGCACTCATCCACAATTCCCAGTCTTCACCGCCCATGACTTTAATGGTACCGGCAATTTCATCGTCTGATGCGGGCTCTACATCCACAGTTTCAATAACACGCTTTGAGGTGTTTAAACTCTTGGTGCTAAAACCGTCACCAATTGGCTTTAATGCCGAAGCGTAAACTTCACCAGAATCTGGATCAGTACGACGAGGTGAAGCTAATGAATAAACAACTAGGTCTACTTGACCTAAGTCTTCTTTGATTGCGGCAATGGCTTTGGCTTTAATTTCGTGAGAAAACGCATCGCCATTGATGTTTTTCGCATATAAACCTTCTGCTTCTGCGGCCTTTTGGAATGCTGCTGTATTGTACCAACCCGCAGAGCCCGTGCGCTTTTCAGTCGGCTCTTTTTCGAAGAATACACCTAAGGTTTTAGCATCATTACCAAATGCAGCGGTAATACGTGAAGCTAAGCCGTAACCAGTAGAAGCACCAATAACCAATACATTTTTTGGTTTTTGTGTCGCTTGTGGTTGCGATTTAACGTATGCGATTTGTTCATTTACATGAGCTTCACAGCCAGTCGGATGGGCATTAGTACAAATAAATCCACGAATTTTTGGTTTGATAACCATAATAAAACCTTTAATTTTGTTAACTTTACGGTCGGTTCTAAGGCAAAAGCGAGGTTTTACCTTATGCCGAGATTATTTTAGTGGCGCTATTCTACATAACATTTATCCATTATGTGATCAGAGCAGCTGTATTTTTTGCATTTTATTTGCTTATTTGCTTAATTTCAGCGCTAAGTTATTGCCATTTGTGCAAATTGCACTCACAAAACTTGAACCCAAGACAGTATTTCTAACGATTATTTAAATACGCCTGCTCGGTTAATTCATGATACGGTTTTATGGAATCATAAAACGTTTTGTACGACTGCCATACTTCGTTAATGGTACCGGAGTCATCTTCGGCGGCCATTTTTTCAATCACCTCAAGACTAATTTGTTTAAACTGTGCCATTAACTCTGGCGGGAAAGCGCGCAACTGCACATTGTGCTTCTCCAACAAAATGGCTAAATTAGCACTGTTTTTTGCCGTATATTCATCAATGGTGTTGGCATGAGCAGACTTAGCTGCGGTTAAGACGATGGCTTGCAAGTCTTTTGGCAATTCATTAAAGGCTTGTTCATTAATTAAAAACTCTAAATTAGCCGAAGGCTCTTGCCAACCCGAATGATAATAATAAGTTGCGGCATCATTAAAACCAAAAGCCAAATCATTATAAGGCCCGACCCACTCGGCCGCATCAAGAGCACCACTTTGCAGGGATGAAAATATTTCACCGCCCGGCATGTTTACCGGCAAACCACCAGCGGCTTTAAAGACTTCACCACCAATGCCACCCACTCGCATTTTCAGACCTTGTAAATCGTCTAGTGAGTTCACTTCTTTATTAAACCATCCCGCAAATTGCAATCCGGTATTACCGCCAGCAAGCGGAATGATCCCATAAGGTTTATAAAGTTTTTGCCAAAGCTCTAGACCACCACCGTAATGCAACCAAGCATTCGTTTCTTGGGCGTTCATACCAAAAGGTACTGCCGTAAAGAACGAACTGGCTGGAATTTTTCCTTTCCAGTAATAAGCCGCACTATGACCCATTTGCGCAGTACCAGAAAGTACGGTATCGAACACTTCAAAACCCGGCACCATTTCACCGGCGCCATACACTTTAATTTTTAAGCGGCCACCACTCATATCATTCACTAATGAAGCAAATACTTCAGGGGTTTGGCCAAGGCCTGGAAAGTTCTTTGGCCAGGAAGTCACCAAATTCCATTTAAAGGTTTGTGTGTCCTGCTTGGCCACTTGCTGGCTTTGTTTTTCGCCACACCCGGTTATAAATGCACCTGATAAGGCGACAAGTAAAACTGTTTTTATAATATTTTTCATTTCACACCTTTTTATCTAAAACTTTTAACTGTAGCTTTTTATCCGTAAATTTGTTCTGGTAACCAAGTAACTAGGCCAGGCCAAATGGCAATGGCCAGAATTAATATGAGTTGCATGATAATAAATGGAATAACCCCTTTGTAGATCTGTGCCGTACTTACCACTTTATCGGCAACACCACGCAAATAAAACAGTGCAAAACCAAATGGTGGCGTAAGGAATGAAGTTTGTAAGTTCACTGCGATTAAGATCCCCAACCAGATAGGATCAACGCCCATCATAAATAAAACAGGCGCAACAATGGGGACAACAACAAAGGTGATTTCAATAAAGTCGAGTATAAAACCCAGCACAAATATCACCAGCATGACCACAAATAACGCCCCAAACATGCCGCCAGGAATGGACTGAAAAAGCTCTAAAATAAGGTCTTCGCCGCCCAAACCTCTAAAGACTAATGAAAATAAACTTGCCCCAAGTAGAATCAAAAACACCATAGACGTCACCTTTACGGTTGTTTCCATCACGTATTTGATATTGGCAATCGTTAGTTGTCTCTGCACGGTTGCCAGCACGAGTGCGCCCATAGCGCCAACCCCTGCCGCCTCTGTTGGGGTGGCAAACCCAGCCAATATAGAGCCAAGTACCAAGACAATTAACAAAATGGGGGGCATTAGCGAGGTGATAAGTAGCGACCAGGACAGCTTTTTGTTCGGCTCTTCTTTGCCTTCTACCCTGCCCTCAGCTTTACCGTCTTTTGCTTTAACCGTTGGGTTTAATAGGGTATAGCCAACCACATAGGTTATGTACAAACCAACTAATAACAACCCCGGAATGATTGCCCCAGCGAATAGGTCACCTACCGTTAAAGGGTCAGGATTAAAGTTGCCCATATCCAATTGGGCTCTTTGGTATGCATTTGATAACACATCCCCCAATAACACCAAGGCAATCGAGGGGGGAATGATTTGCCCTAACGTGCCTGTTGCACAAATAATGCCACTTGAGAATTCTCCGCTATAGCCTTTTTTAAGCATCGAGGGCAGCGATAACAGGCCCATGGTCACAACGGTAGCACCGACAATGCCGGTACTCGCCGCGAGCATCATGCCAACAATAATAACGGATACCGCTAAACCGCCATGAAAACGACCAAACAGCAACGCCATGGTGGTTAACAAGTTTTCAGCAATTTTAGCCCGTTCAAGCACCACGCCCATAAAGACAAAGAGCGGTACGGCCAACAGGGTTTGATTGGTTAATATGCCATAAAAACGACTGGGCAAAGCGGTTAAAAAGCTTTGTTCAAAATTGCCCGTAAGGATCCCTATCCCGGCAAAAGCTAACGCGGTTCCAGCTAGGGAAAATGCCACAGGATAGCCGAGTAACAGCACAACACAAACACAGGCAAACATGACTAAAGCAAGGTACTCCATTACTTAGCCTCCTTGGTGTTAAGTAGCGTCAAAATATTACGACCAATTTCACCAAGCCCCTGCAACCCCAGTGCGAGCACCAGCATTATTATCATGCTCTTATTTAAATATACAAAGGGTAATCCGCCAGGCTCTTTTGAGTTTTCCATGATTTTCCAAGACAGCAATACGTAATCAATACTGACCCAAAATATAAAAATGACAATCGGAAAGAGTAGAAATACGGTGCCGAGCAGGTTTACCAACGCTTTGCTTCGTTCGCTAAAGCGTTGATAAAAAATATCAACCCGAACATGCTCATCATGCTTTAGGGTATAGCCAGCACCCAACATAAATATGAGGCCATGGAAATACAGCACGGACTCTTGCATCGACACCCAGCCGACACCAAAACCATAACGTAGAACAACAATCGTAAAGGTTAGTAAAACAATGGCGAGTGTCGCCCATGAAATGGCTTTACCAGTCCATTCGGTTAACAAGTCTATGCCATGAACGAACCGTTTAATAAAAGAAAATAAGCTTAGCCGAGACAAAACCATAGTACCCCTAAAATCATACTTCACAGCTCACTGTTCACCCCATTGAAAAACGTTGATGTTTTGCACATACATCAACTTAGTGAGGTCAAAATAAAGGAATGACAGCGAGTGTTAATTTATTGTTATTTTTCTTTATTGATAACAGAAAAGATGGGCACTGTTAAGAGTGAATGGAAATTATCTTTGTTATTTCGTTGAAATAACAAAGATATTGGCTTTGAATTAGTTTTTACCCATGCAATTTGGTGAATTAGGGACTTGATTGGCGTTTTGCATTTGCCATTGTTCAGGCGTGTAAGTATGCATAGCAAGCGCATGTATTTGATTGGCAAGCTCTTCGGCCAAAATTGAATTTACCATGCGATGGCGAGCTATCAATCTTAAGCCATCAAATTTTTCGCTTACGATCACAAGCTTAAAATGCGACTCACTACCGGTGGGTACATTATGCATATAGCTTTCATTTTTTACTTGTAGGTATAAAGGTGCTAACTCTTCTGTTAGCTTGGTATTTATTGAGTTTTCTACCGTCATGTCACATCCCTAGTGTTTACTACTTATTCATATTGTAAAAGTAAATTGCCTTTGCCACCACTATTTTAAGGCTTTTGCTTAAAAACAACGAGCAATTGTATAAAATTAAAACGCTTGCAACCCCTACTTCTTAGTCCGTATAAATCTTGATTTACTCATGTTGTGAAAGAGCCCCTAGACGGCTTGCCTGTTAAATTCTTGTTTCAAAACGTTACTCCCTCTAGAGAATATGCCTCAACTTTGCGATAATGCTGAGCTAATACACCTGTAAAGACTCCTTAACCTTGATTCTAAGTGGCTTAAAAAGCCGCTTTCAGGTGCGATGGCGTAATACCAAGTGCAATATAAAATGATTAAGAGAGAACATGCAAAGTCCGTTTTTACATAATGAACAGCACATTCACCTTGACCGATACCCATTGGCGCAAGTAAACCGCAGTTTACAAGCTTGGGATGCGGCGGATGAGTTTATTGTCAATTACTTAAATGATGAAAAGCTGCTCGAATCAGATAAAAACATTGTGGTTTTTAACGACAGTTTTGGGGCACTTGCCATTAACCTTTATGAACATAATGTGCAATTGGTGAATGACTCATACATTTCACATCAGGGCATTAAACAAAATTTTCAAAATAATTTTGTGCCGATGGAAAATGTTGAGCTTGTCGACAGTGTATCGTCTATTAAGGCGCCGGCCGATATCATCATCATCAAAATTCCAAAAAGTAATGCGTATCTTGAACACCAACTGCAACAAATTCAACGTTGTGCAAATGCTAACACCATAATTATTGGTGCCGCTCGTGCTAAAGACATCCACACCAGTACTTTGAAATTTTTTGAAAAGCACTTAGGTGCGACCAATACATCACTGGCCGTAAAAAAAGCAAGGCTAGTATTTAGTAAGCTCGATGTCAGTAAAAAGCGAGATTTCAGTTCGGACAAAACATGGCAAGTCGAAGATGAAAAATTTGGTGATATTCATTTAACCATTAGCAATAAAGCCAACGTATTTTCCAGAGATAGTTTGGATATAGGTGGACGTTACTTAATGGAGCATCTACCCAAACTGGCTGCGAGTAAAAAAGCCATTGATTTGGGTTGTGGTAACGGCGTTGTTGGTATTGCTCTGTTAGCCCAAAACCCGGGTATTAACATGGCGTTTTATGATGAGTCTTATATGGCCATTGCATCAAGCCGTGAAAATGTTGCCGCCAATGTGAATGACCAAATCGATGATTGTCAGTTTGTCGTTAACGACTGCCTTGAAGATGTAGCGAGTGACAGTGTCGACTTGATTTTATGTAATCCGCCATTTCATCAGCAACAGGCCGTCACGGATCATATCGCCTGGCAAATGTTTAAGCATAGTTACAAAACCCTAAAAAAAGGTGGTGAACTAAGGATCATTGGTAATCGCCAATTGGCCTACCACGTAAAGCTAAAGCGTTTATTTGGTAACAGCCAATTAATCGCCAGTAATAAAAAGTTTGTCGTTTTATCAGCAAAGAAGTAAGAAGTTATGTCGAATAAATTTTTCTCTCTGATCTTGGCTACGCTCCTATTGAGCGGTTGTGCCAATGAACCAGAAACCATTACCCTAACCCCCAGCTTGGTAAATAAACCTATGGTAATTTACCAAGAACAAGCCGCCGAATTAAAAGTGACCGACGGACGCGCCAAAGATCACGTTGTGCAATTAATGAATGCCGACGATCCATATACGTTCATTTCAGCTTCTAATCCAATTAGCAGCGTACTTGAACAAAAGTTCACTCAGGAAATGAATGACCAAGGTTTAAATTTGGTTGATGCGTCCGATCTAAAAATTGAATTTGTGATCAAGCGTGCCCGTACTTTTGTCAACCAAGATGTATTGGACTACCGTGCCAACACCATCATTAAAGTGTTAGCCAAGGTAGAAAATCCGGAGCAAACGTTGACCAAAACTTTTACTCTAAGAGCAACCAGTCGCGGCCCATTAAAAGCCGATTTAGAAGAAATTCAAACGGGCTTTAACCAACAGCTGTCAAAATTAATTTTGCAGGTGTTAGAAGACGAACAATTACAACAATTTATTAAAGGCTAAACGTTTAATATGAAAAAACTCGCACTCCTTTTACTTACCGTTTGCTGTGTATTTACAAGCTCGGTTAATGCGGCTAGCAAAAAACGCATTATTGACCCTAACAACCTGTACCCTCAGGTAAAGTTAGAAACCAATATGGGCTTGATCCTAGTTGAGTTGGACAGAGTAAAAGCGCCGATTGCGGTTAATAACTTTTTACACTATGTGGTGAGTCGTGATTATGACAACACCATTTTCCATCGTGTTGTAGCCGATTTTGTGGTTCAAGGCGGTGGTTACGACAGCGACTTTATTCCAAGAAAAATTGGCGAAACCATTTTTAATGAATCAGGCAATGGCTTAAAAAACACCACGGGCACCATTGCAATGGCAAGAGAGCATAACCCGCACTCTTCAACAAGACAGTTTTATTTCAACGTGAACGACAACGAGAGCCTTGACCCTGGCCGAAGCTGGGGCTATACCGTTTTTGGTGAAATCACTTATGGTGAAGACATACTCGAAAAAATGGCTTTGGTTGAAACCGATTTTAGTGAAGAGCTAGGTTGGGAAGACGTACCCGTTGAAAAAATCATTTTGATTAAAGCAACTCTAATGCCAAGCGATTACATGCATATTGAAGAGGTTGTTGAAGAAATTGTTGAAGATACAAACGAAGAAACACCTGCGGCATCACAAACACAGTAATAAAAATGTCGAACCTCGAAGGGCGCGTTTATATGCGCCTTTTTTATGCGTAATTTTCGGCACAAAATTTATCCTAAGTTTAACCAATTCGCATTTTTGAAAATCTTCATCTAACCTATATTTATAAGTAATAAAAACAATAATAAAATTAAGGATATCAATTGCACGTCGATAATTTCGTCAATGATAAAATTCAACAGTTAATTTACTACCTGCAAGCATTACTCAAACAATCCGTTCATTACACGGAAGTTGAGCTGTTCATTTGGGATATTTTCGAAGAATGGGCCCAACTTAATATTACAGATGACATGCCATCAACCACCAAAGAGCGGGTATTCTGGCACCTATTGCATGAATTAAAACTGGGGCCTCTGGCCGAAGTGAATCAGGATTTATTGCTTACCAACGAAATAAAACTTTGCGTCAATTATTTAAATGGTCAAGGCACTTACCCTATCCACTGCATTGGTTGGCGCCCAATTTGATGTTAAACAAAAAACTAATGTAAAACCCTCTTGCCTCTTCTTTTTAATTCAGATAGCCTCATCGAATAATAATTTTTCCATTAGGCTGTACTACTTCAATGTCTTCCACTTCCTTTAAAGAAGCTATTTTAAATAAGCGTATGCTGATCTGTATTTTTACCGGGTTCAGCTCTGGGTTACCGTTATTTTTCCTTTACCAATTAGTCCCAGGTTGGTTACGCAGTGAAGGCGTTAGCCTAGCGGAAATTGGCTTATTTTCATTAATTGGTATTCCCTATGTTTGGAAATTTATCTGGTCGCCGGCTATGGACCGATTTTCATTTCCGTTTCTGGGTAGACGTCGTGGCTGGATACTTATCACCCAAATTTGTTTATTAATATCCATAGCGGTGTTGGGGTATTTCGATCCGGTAAAATCAATTTCAGTCATAGCATATATTTGTGCTGCGATTGCCTTTTTCAGCGCCAGCCAAGATATTGTCCTTGATGCTTATCGCCGCGAATTATTACCCGATAATGAATTAGGTTTGGGTAACTCGATTCACGTTCAAGCATACCGATTAGCCGGACTTGTACCTGGCTCTTTAGGCTTTATCCTAGCCGATCATTTACCTTGGCATACTGTGTTTATTGTTGTGGCGGCCTTTATGTTTATTGGCATTATCATGACCTTGTGTATTAAAGAAGCACACAATGCCGAAAATACACCACAAACCCTAGAACAAGCCGTAAAATTACCATTTAAAGAGTTTATTAACCGCGAAGGCCTTAAATCAGCGCTGTTTATTTTATGCTTTCTATTTCTATATAAATTAGGTGACAGCATGGCAACAGCACTGCAAACACCATTCTTTATTGATATGGGCTTTTCCAAAACAGAAATAGGTGTTGTCGCTAAAACCGCATCATTAGTCGCCATGACCATAGGGTTGGCGGTAGGCGGTATCGTTATGATCAAATTAAGCATTAACCGCGCATTATGGTTATTTGGGGTTGTACAAATTGTCAGTATTCTTGGTTTTGCGGCGTTATCTGAAATAGGCCACAACACCATTGCCTTAGCACTTGCTATGGGCTTTGAATATTTGGGCGTCGGTTTGGGAACTGCCGCTTTTACCGCCTTTATAGCAAGGGCAACCAACCCAACATTTGCCGCAACGCAGTTTGCCTTGTTTACGGCTTTAACGGCGCTACCAAGAACCTTTGCCAATGCATCAACCGGTTTTATTGTTGAACAAATTGGTTGGACGTCATTTTTCTTCCTCTGTACCGCCTTAGCGATTCCTGGGATGTTAATGCTGTTTAAAGTTGCGCCATGGAATGAAAAGAATTAACCTAAATTCAAAGAATTAAGCTATCTTGTAAATAGCAATAACAAAAATATTTGAGGAGCTTATGCTAGTTCGGTTGTTTTTTATCGTCCCCATCATCATGTGCCTAATTTGGTGGGGCTATTTACGCCAAAATAACTATACGGCTAAACAAGGGTTAAAAGGTTTTATCTATATTTTAGCCTTTAACCTGATCCTAATTGGCTTTTTTACCTTGATGATTTATTTGACACAATAAGCCTTCACATCACCACTTTGGCGACTCTTTACCCAATTGGCTGCGCATTACACAATAAATACAGTAGTTTGCGGCCTTTCAAGCTATAATACAGCCATTGCTAGCGCTTAAGACTACCTTTTCAAGGTGGTTACCGTTCAAGCACACCCTTTACTTAACACGAGACATTTATATGAGTTTTGACTCTTTGGGGTTATCTGCCCCAATTTTATCAGCCATTGCCGAGCAAGGTTATGACACCCCTACCCCAATTCAAGCCCAAGCCATCCCAGCAGTTTTAGAAGGCAAGGATGTTATGGCAGCCGCCCAAACAGGTACCGGTAAAACAGCAGGATTTACCCTTCCTATTCTTGAAAGTTTGCGCAAGGGCGATAAAGTTAAAAGCAATCATATTCGTACGTTGGTCCTTACCCCAACTCGCGAGCTTGCCGCACAAGTCGGTGCAAGCGTGGAAATGTATGGTAAGAACCTCGATTTAAGCTCATATATCGTTTACGGTGGCGTAAAAATTAACCCACAATTGATGCAACTTCGCAAAGGGGTTGATATTTTAGTCGCCACCCCAGGCCGACTACTCGATTTGTTTCAACAAAACGCCGTAAAATTTTCGCAAGTTGAAACCCTAGTACTAGATGAAGCCGATCGAATGTTAGATATGGGCTTTATTCGAGATATTAAAAAAATTCTAGGCCTGCTTCCTAAGAACCGTCAAAACCTGCTTTTTTCAGCAACCTTTTCCGATGAAATTCGTGACTTGGCCAAAGGGTTAGTAAACAACCCTGTCGAGATCTCCGTCACCCCAAGAAATGCGACGGCAACAACGGTTGAACAAATCGTATACACCACTGATAAAAAGAAAAAGGCACGTTTATTATCGTATTTAATTGGTCATAATCGTTGGGAACAAGTGCTCGTCTTTTGTAAAACCAAGCATGGTGCCAATCGATTAACGCGCCATTTGGATGAAGACGGCATAAGTGCATTAGCCATTCATGGTAATAAAAGTCAGGGCGCCCGCACCAAAGCCCTAGCCCAATTTAAAGATGGCACCATTCGTGTGCTTGTGGCCACCGATATTGCCGCTCGCGGTATTGACATTGACCAACTTCCACAAGTGGTTAACTTTGACTTACCACATGTTGCTGAAGACTATGTGCATCGTATCGGTCGTACGGGACGTGCAGGAAGTACAGGCCACGCGATTTCATTGGTCTGTGCGGATGAATTCAAACTGTTGGTCGCAATAGAGCGCTTAACCCAAAAGTTAATTGAGCGTGAAGAAGTAGAAAGTTTCGAAGCATCAAACCCGGTGCCTAAATCACATGATATTCGACCGTTTAAAGCGAAAAAGCCTAAGAAACCTAAGTCAGAACATCAAGATGGGCAACGAAGTGGTGAGGTAGCCAAGGGCCACAAACCACAAGGCAAAAACAAGCGCCATGTCGACAACCCATACGCTAAAAACACCAGCGGCAAAGGCAAGTCATCGAGCCGAAGACGCCCAAGTAAAGCCAACGATGGTCAAAGCCGAAGACGCCCAGCGGGTCGTTAAATAGAAAAATTTTTAAGAATCAGACCAAACGGCAAGTTCATTGCCGTTTGGATCTGTAAAATGAAAGCGACGTCCGCCTGGAAAATCAAAGGTCGCTTTTACGATCTTCCCACCATTTGCGACCACCTTGCTTTGAGTTGCTTCTAAGTCTTTACTGTAAAACACAATTAATACCCCGCCTTTATCCTGACTAACTCTCGCATCGGTAAGATAAAAGCCACCGTCGATGGTGCCATCATTAAACGCTGTATAACCATCACCGTAATCCGTAAACGACCAGTTGAACACCCCTTGATAAAAAGCCTTTATTGCCCTTAAATCTTTTGCCGGTAACTCTAAATAGTTTATTTTTTCATGTTGCATGCAGCACTCCAAATTAATTGGGGTCAGATGAAAATTAATCTGATTTAATCTGACCCCAATAGGTTTAGGTTTATGAGGTTAAGCGGAATCGGCCTTATGCCATTCTTCTAAGGCATGTTCAAACTGCGTGTGTGCTTTAGAAACGTAAGTTAGTACTTCATTTACGTAACCATCTGTTGAAGCCGACCACACTCGGTTCAGATAACGTTCACCTGCGGCAAAGCTAGACATAATATCGGCAAAAGCCATCAAGCCAAACAGATGCTTCATACTTTCTCTGCTATCGGCAAAGTTATTCAAATCATCACGAAAGATACGGTCAATTTCAAAGCGCATTTCATAGGTTGGTACTTTGTCTTTGCGGCCGTCCAACTCTCGTAAGTTTGCCAAAATATTTTGCAAACTCTCAGCGAGGGTTTTACGATCATTGGCCAGAAGAGAGTCATCTTTTGCGGCCGCTTTCTCACCAGATTTAAGTAAGACTATGCCCACTACGCCATAAACCAATACGGGAATAAAATACACCCAGTTTACCTTTTCCTGATCGAGTGATGCCAAAAAAGCACCCGCTAGAAAAGCCGTAATTACAATAAATTTTGCAATATTAATCATCTTCTTTCCTCCTATGCCGCGCTTGCGATTTTGACAACCGCATAACCAACACCAACTAATGCTTCACCAACAATCACACCAGCGGCAATTGGTATACCTTTATTATCAGACCAATGCGTGCCCTTCTTACGATCAGCTATCTCTCTTAGCAAGGTCCCCATAGAGTATGTTAAAACAATATTAAACGGCAGATAAAAGCCTAAGCCAACGGTAATACCTAAACCACCCATCATGGCGGATAATAAACCACCTAATAAGCCCCCAGCAGTGTATTTTTCCATTGGCACGTCGCCACCAGTAATACCTTGTACCATGGACGCTAAAGCCTGTCCTTGTGGCGCGGGTAACTCATCACTACCTAAACCAAAGGCACTATGTAGAACATAGATAAGAATAATGATAACGATTGGTCCTAGCCAAGCACCGGCGAATTGCCCTAACTGTTGCATACGTGGTGTGGCCCCAACCAGGTAACCGGTTTTCATATCGAGCATTAAATCCGTTGCCTGACTCATGGCAACACATGTTGCCGCACCAACAGTTACCGCAGCAACAATTGCCTGTGTGGTTTCCATTCCACTGGTTAGCATGATTAAAATAGTTACTGCCACTAGCGTCATCCCACTTAGAGGAGACCAGTTTGTGCGGCCAATCGCTTCAGATAAAATAATACCGGCCATCCAAATCCACAACGTACCCAATAAGCCCATGGCAATACCACGTCCAATACCGACATTTTCGGCGGAGGTCCAAGCCATGACCATTAATAAAATAGCTGCACCAACAACCGCCACATACAGCAGTTTAATTGGCATTTCATCACGACTCATCGCACTTTCAACTTTGGCACTGTTTTGCATTGATTTAATCGCAGAGCGAATTAATGGCAAAGCAAACAACACACCAATCACCGCACCACCAATTAGCATACCAATACCGGTTGGACGAAACAGGCTTACACGAAGAGTATTGGCGTCAGTAATTTTGTTGCCTGCAGCATCAAGCGGTAGCATGCCGGTAATGTCTAGCATAGGCGCAAGAAAGAAATAACATACAAAGCCACCCACGATGAAAGCGACACCGCCACGTCCGGCAATAAAGCCGACACCGACGGTCATTAAGGAGGCATAAAACATCAGATTCAAATAAGCATATTCGCGAGGAATGTTTAACCAGTCCCCCACGTGTAAATCATGGATGCCATTAGATAGAGCCAATACATGAATCACCCCAGAAAAAAGCATCGCACCAACAAGTAGCTTGGCTTTTTCAATTCCAGCACCTGGCGATTTTAAGATGGTTGCAACGGCAACTCCACCAGGGTAAGTCAGCCTTTCAAAGTCAATCATTTGCTTGCGCAGAGGAATAATAAAAGCAATGCCAAGGAACGCTCCGGCAATCGCACCAAAGGTCACGATATAAGGGTTTAGTTCCGTACCATAACCCATAATGAAAATAGCGGGTACAGAAAACATTAACCCCGATGAAGCCCCATTTACAGCAGATGCGACGGTTTGGGTAACATTATTCTCCACAATGGAGCGACGGCGTAATATACCGCGCAATATACCAAAGCCGAGTATGGCTGCCAGTTCGGAGCCTTCTATTGAGAAGCCCAATTTTAAAGACGCATAGCCAATGGCTATGGCAATGATCACCCCAAGAAAATAGCCGACCAATATGGCGTGTTTAGATAACTCAGGATAGGGACCATAACTTAAAGGTCCATCGGGTGATGATTCAGTTTTTGCATCAGGTTGTGCGATTACAGTTTCTGACACGGGTATCCTCCCTAAAAGGCTTTAAACTTTGTTCAGAACTACTTTTTATACTTGGCATCAATGAATTGATACTGGATTATGCTTAACGAATTCAATGAAATCGACAAATATAAATCTATCAAGTGATGTGACTTGTCGCAACGTTTTACAAAAAATTTCTTAGCTAGGCAAGAAGTTACATACAATGTGTAATGAGAATAGTGGTGAAGATTAAGTGAAGAAAAGAAATGAAAAGGGTCAGATACATATGGTAATTTGTATCTGACCCCAATTATTGGTTTTAGCTATGTTAGCCCACAAGTGCGAGTAATACACCGGCAGCAACCGCTGAGCCAAGTACACCCGCTACGTTTGGTCCCATTGCGTGCATTAACAAGAAGTTGTGTGGGTTTGATTGCAAACCGATTTTGTTTACAACTCGGGCCGCCATTGGTACCGCAGATACACCGGCAGCACCAACTAACGGGTTAATTGGGTCTTTCGAAAATTTACCCATTAATTTCGCCATTAAGACACCGGCTGCCGTACCAATTGAGAACGCAACCGCACCCAATGCCAAGATACCTAAGGTTTCTACATTCAAGAACGCATCAGCACTTAGTTTTGAACCAACACCCAAACCTAAGAAAATGGTTACGATATTAATTAACTCGTTTTGCGCTGTTGAGCTTAAACGGTCAACCACACCACATTCACGCATCAGGTTACCTAAACAGAACATCCCGACTAATGGGGTTGCCGCTGGCAAGAAGAAGATGGTTAAAATCAATACCGCTAGCGGGAAGATGATTTTTTCCAGTTTATTAACATGACGCAATTGCTTCATTTCAATTTGGCGTTCATCTTCGTTGGTTAACGCTTTCATGATTGGCGGTTGGATAATAGGTACCAAAGCCATGTATGAATATGCTGCTACGGCAATAGCACCAAGTAATTCGGGCGCTAGCTTAGAAGCTAAGAAGATAGCCGTTGGACCATCTGCACCACCAATGATGGCGATGGCCGAAGCATCTTTTAAGGTAAAATCGAAACCAGGAATGGCATTTAAGGCGATTGCGCCAAAAAGCGTCGCAAAAATACCAAACTGGGCTGCCGCACCTAATAACAACATTCGCGGGTTAGCGATAAGGGCACCAAAATCGGTCATCGCCCCAACCCCCATAAAGATTAATAGCGGAAAGATCCCGGTATCAATCCCTGCATAGTAGATATAGTGTAATACCCCACCGACCTCAGAGAAGCCCGCTACGGGAATATTAGTTAATATTGCACCGAAACCAATAGGTAATAACAATAGTGGCTCAAAGCCTTTAGCAATGGCCAAAAAGAGCAGGCCCAAGCCTACTAACATCATGATCACCTGGCCCAGCTCAAAATTAGCCAGACCAGTGGACATCCACAACGTGTTTAACGAATCCATTTACCGTACCTCTTACAGTGTAAGTAACACATCACCAACGGCAACGGAATCACCTTCTTTAACAGAAACATTGCTGATGGTACCGGATTCACTGGCGCGAATTTCAGTTTCCATCTTCATTGCTTCCATCACTAAAACAACATCCCCTGCTTGAACAGTATCCCCCGTCGAAACAAGAACTTTAAAGATATTACCTGCAAGAGGTGCATTTAATGGTTCACCACCACTGGCGCTAGACGCTGATGGTGCTGCACTTGCTGCTGGGCTTGATGCCACCTGAACATTTTCAATGCTGCCACCAGGTGCTACAACCACCTCATAAACCTTGCCATCGACTTGAACCGCATAGCTTTCTGGTTCACCAGCAACTGGAGCTGCTGGAGCCGGTTTTACATCCTCTTTGCTTGGCTTAGGCTCGAATGCATCCGGATTGTCACGGTTTTCAAGGAATTTAAGACCAATTTGTGGGAATAATGCGTAAGTTAATACATCATCAATGACATCATCTGCCAAACGGATGTTCTTCTCTTTTGCCAAGCCCGCTAGCTCTGCTGTTAAAGTTTCCACTTCTGGCTCGAGTAAATCAGCAGGACGACAGGTAACTGCTTCGCCCCCATCAAGTACACGTGCTTGCAGCTCTGTGTTCACCTCTGCAGGTGTCGCGCCGTATTCGCCTTTAAGCACACCCGCGGTTTCTTTGGTAATTGATTTATAACGCTCACCCGTTAGTACGTTTAATACCGATTGCGTACCAACAATTTGCGAGGTTGGGGTTACTAGTGGGATATAACCAAGATCTTTACGAACTTTTGGAATTTCTTTTAATACGTCATCAAGCTTATCGGCTGCCCCTTGCTCTTTAAGCTGGCTTTCCATGTTCGTTAACATACCGCCAGGAACTTGTGCCAATAAGATACGGGCATCAACCCCTTTCAAGCTGCCTTCAAATTTAGCGTATTTCTCGCGTACATCTCTGAAGTAAGTCGCAACTTCGGCTAACTTGCTTAAATCAAGTCCAGTATCACGATCACGACCTTGTACGGTTGACACAATAGATTCTGTTGGTGAATGACCGTAGGTCATACTCATTGACGAAATGGAGGTGTCAATCACATCAATACCCGCATCAATCGCTTTCATATGAGTCGCCATACTTAAACCGGTAGTTGCATGACAATGCAATGATAATGGTAAATCAACTGTTTCTTTCAACTTGGTGATTAGCTCTTGGGCATCATATGGGTTTAATAAACCCGCCATGTCTTTAATACATAAAGAATGCGCGCCCATGTCTTCAAGTTGTTTTGCCATGGTCAACCAGCCTTCAAGTGTATGAACCGGGCTTTCGGTGAATGACAATGTACCTTGGGCATGTGCACCAACCTTTACGGCGGCCTTAATGGCGGTTTGTAAATTACGAGGATCGTTCATCGCATCAAAGATACGGAATACGTCGATACCATTAACATGCGCACGTTCAACAAATTTCTCTACTAGATCATCGGCATAATGGCGGTAGCCAAGAATGTTTTGACCACGAAACAACATTTGTTGTTTCGTGTTTGGCATGGCTGCTTTTAAAGCGCGGATACGTTCCCAAGGATCTTCACCTAAATAACGAATACACGAATCAAACGTTGCTCCCCCCCATGACTCAATCGACCAAAACCCAATTTCATCAAGTTTTTTAGCAATTGGTAACATGTCTTCTAAACGAAAACGTGTGGCTAATAATGACTGATGTCCATCTCTTAAGACAACTTCTGTAATACCAAGTGGGCTTGTCATGATTTACTCCTAAGCTTTTGAATTTTTTTGTCGATAGTGAGCAACTGCAGAACTGATTGCAGCAATGATATTAGGTGAAATTTCACCAGTGTTTGATGACGCCGTTTGTTGAGGTTGTTTTACTGAAGGAACAGGATCAGGATACCTGCTGGAAAAGCTGGCCAATAAATTGATTGCAATAATAAGCAAACTCAAAAAACCAAACACAAATGCCATGCCAACGGCCATTAAGACCCCTGCTTCCATAAATACTGAACTTAGCTCTTCCATACCTATTCTCTTCAATACAAATGAAAATAGAATAATCACTCAAATTTATTAAATCAACATGAATAATCAAATTTGTGAAAAAAAGTATTTGTCAATAGCTATATACCAACATTTTATTAACAACAAGAGAGTTTTTAGCTTGCTTTTTAATCGATTTCATCTAATTTACCCAAAAACTTGTAACAAAACCTGCCCTTGGTTCGCATCCTTATGGACAATTATTAATGATAATTACGTAATTTTATCTCATAAATCTCAACTAGGGCCTCATAAAATTGAATAAAAATTCACTCCTTTATACATACTAACTTCTGCACCCAAACAAAATAGCAATATAGTACAAATAAAAAGGCGATAACTATTCAACAGTCAGTAAAAAGACAAGTGAAATGATTTGATCTAAATTTTTCAATGAACCTCATATGGGACCTTTTATTCTTCACCGCTAATTTCTTCTTATGTATATAAGATTGCTTTAGGGCAGGAGGTTGAAAGCTGATGAATTGAATTTTGTGAGGAACATTGAAAAGCTGTTCAATGAGCATATGCATATTATTAGAGAACTAGGTAGAACAAGTAGGGTTAGCAGTGAATATTTCTTATCTATGACGGTTTGCAAAGTTAAATGCCTAATGCAAGATCACAGTCACAAATTAAGTTCAAAGAGCTAGAGCAAACAAGGTTAAATGTGTTGATAATTTTCTCTATGGTTCGTCATCATCATTTTTTTGTCTCATCCTGATGAGCATTTATTATTTCTGTTACGACTAAAATTGCAGCACATTCGGGAGTATCACCATTACATATTGGCGCATCGTAGTAATTGGGTGTGCTATTAGAACTACAGCCTGTAATCAAACACAGTAGGAGCAAGATAAATACTCTCATAAACCAGCCTTAATTTTATAATGGATCTTTATGATTTTGCGCTAGCGCTTAGACACAAGGATCATAGACTTTTGTCACGTATAACCTAGCGCAAATTTTATCTTTAAGCCAGAAAGTATTAGGCGACAATTAGCCTGACCGTAATCTCCTGAATTAAAAATGTGTATAGAACAATAAAATTTATCGAATAACCTATATGTTAAAAGGCTGAATCGATAAACACACAGAACGCTTAATGGGGTTCCGGATAAATTAATATATGCTAGCTTCGGCTCCCTTATATAAATTTTCCGGAATGACGCGTATATATTCTAGAATGAGTGTCTGGCTGTAAGTCGCTCTATTTAGGAAGTTTCACTTCCCATTGTTTATCCTAATGATATTAAACAGCATGTGACAAAGAAAGGCTTTAGAAAGCAAAAAACCGACCACTAGGGTCGGTTTCTTTAAGGTGGCGATTGCTGCAGGAGTCGAACCTGCGACCGCCTGGGTTCTTATATTAGCACCAGGTCCCCTGGCCGAACCACTTACTGAATGAACTGCCGACTTTCAAGAGCAAAGATTTTTATCCCTGAAAGCAAAAAACCGACCACTAGGGTCGGTTTCTTTAAGGTGGCGATTGCTGCAGGAGTCGAACCTGCGACCGCCTG
>CANMZP010000013.1 GCA_947502355.1 uncultured Thalassotalea sp.
ACTCAGTAAGAAATTTAAAATCCCTCGTACTCATATTACCGAGACGTGCGAGTTCAAGTCCGGCTCCGGGTACCATCTTTTGTTTTCAAAAAACGCTGTAATAAATTTAAAATCCCTCGTACTCATAATACCGAGACGTGCGAGTTCAAGTCCGGTTCCGGGTACCATTCTTTAGAATGGAAAATTAATTCAGTAAAGCTTTTAAAATCCCTCGTACTTCATTTCATATTTGTATTTATTCAAGCATTTGTAATACCGCTTGTTTAATTTCATCCGCTTTTTCTGCATTAATAACCTCAAGTTTGTCCATATCAAAATTATCATAAAAGTTAGGAAGTGAAACACTTGCTTGTACGTCACCAGCAAAATAGGGTGCAGATGTGCTTGCTGTGTTAAGCACAGAGGCCGCGCCACCAGGTCCTGGGCTTGTTGCCATTAAAAGCATCGGCTTGTCTTGATAAAATTTTTGATTGATTCTGGATGTCCAATCAAATAGGTTTTTATACGCCGCCGTATAAGTACCGTTATGCTCAGCAAAAGAAATGATCAGGGCATCACTTTGACCAATCTTTTTATAAAATTGTTGGGCAAGTTGTGGAATACCATGCGCTTCTTCTCGATCTTGACTATAAATAGGCATTTCATAATCGTTAATATCAATATATTCAATATCTGCGTTGCTAATAAGTGAAGCGGTATATTGAATCAGTTTGCCATTGATGGAGTTACGGCTGTTCGTTGCAGCAAAAGCTAAAATTTTCATATGGAGTTTCCGTTTAGGGTGCAAATTTATCTGGTAATTAGCTTACACTTGACGTTAAATGGAATAAATACGTCAAATTAATAAACACTATTTCCATATGACTACTAATAGCCAGCTATTCGACGGCATTTATATTTTCTACCAGGTGGTGCGTTGTGGCAGCTTTACCGCTTGTGCAAATTACACGGGCCATTCCACATCGTATATAAGTAAAGAGATTAATAAATTAGAACAGCGCCTTGCGGTTCGATTACTAAACCGTACAACGCGTTCGATTAGTCTTACGCCAGAAGGAGAGGTGTTTTTTGAGCAATCACAGCTGCTCATTGAAAATGCAGAGCATGCGCAAGGGTTACTTACTAGCAAGCAAGACTCCCCCCATGGTTTACTTAAAATTTCTTGTCCGGTGGATTTTGGCTTAAATTATTTAAAGCCCATTATCGATGAGTATTTGAATAGTTACCCTGATGTGTCGCTTGATCTGGATTTAAACGATAGGCATGTCGATGTTATCCAAGAGGGGATTGATATTGCTATAAGGGCGACAGCTGCCCTTGATGATTCATCTCTAATAAGCCGAAAAATATTTCAAAGCAACAGCTATACCCTCGCTTCAAAACAATATATCCAAAGATTTGGTAAACCCAAGCAGCCGCAAGACCTAAGCAAACATGCGTGCATATGCTATAAAAACCATAAAACTCCGACTAAGTGGCAATATATAACCGCCAACAATGAAACGCTGAATGTAGACGTGAACAAACGAATTTTAAGCAATAATGCTCAAATGCAATTGTCATTAGCACAAGCGGGTCACGGTATATGTGTGTTACCCAAATTTTGTCTTGGCAAAGATTTTGACGATACTCAGCTTGTGGCGTTATTTGAAGATTATCAATCGCCAAAAATTGACGTGTTTGCGGTGTACCCTTCAAGAAAATATGTCAGTGCCAAAGTGCGCTGTTTAATCGATTTGTTGGTGCAACACTTACGCTAAAAGGCGGAATCACGTTATCTTGTTAAAATAACGCCACAATACGTCATTTAATCCATTACTTTAATTTATAAAATGCTAAACTTAAATTTTATCAGTCAGTTACAATTTAAACATTTAAAAAAGTGAGTTAACAATGAAAGCAAAATTGTCATGGGCCTTATTGATCGTTCTGTCACTTGGCTTAAGTGGTTGTCAAACAGCTTATTATTCTGCCATGGAAAAGGTTGGCGTACATAAACGCGATATCATGCTTGATAGAGTAGAAGAAGCTCAAGAATCACAAGTTGATGCACAAGAGCAATTTAAATCGGCATTAGAGCAACTGTCAGAGTTAATTAACTTTGATGGCGGCGATTTGGCAGAACAATATGAAGCAACAAACGCTCAATATGAAGCGAGTGTGGCTGCCGCCGATGACGTTGAAAACCGTATTGATGCTATCGAATCAGTAGCAGGGGCTTTATTTGATGAATGGCAGGATGAAATCAACGAATACAGCAGTGCCACTTTAAAACGTCAAAGCCAAAGCAAGTTGGTTACTACTGAAAGACAATATAATCAGCTGATCAAATCAATGCGTAAAGCCCAGCAGCGGATGGATCCGGTGTTGGTGGCCCTTAAAGATAACACGTTATATTTGAAACATAACTTAAATGCTCGTGCCATTGGTGCATTGCAAGGTGAGTATAAGTCGATTAAACAAGATGTTGAATTGTTGATCAGTGAAATGAATAAGTCGATTGCTCAGTCACAAAAATTTATCGATTTGTTACAAACTGACACAGAATAAACTGAACTTTTAGCCTACTTTTACGGTATAACATAGTAATAATAAGTTTTTAACTAAATCAACGTAGTAAGAAGTCATATGAAAAAATTTATATACCTAAAGATGGCTGTTTTAGCCTTGGTTCTTAGTGGTTGTGCTACAACTTACAAGCCAGATGTAGACTACAACGTAAATTATAATTTTGATCAAGTCAAAACCTATTACATCCATGACGCCTATTCTTCCGATAGCGCAGCAACGGATGAGGTTAATCGCTTTGTTAGCGATTTAGATAACGAGCGCATCATTAATGCCATTTCGTCAACGCTCCAACGTAAGGCGTTGACAGCAACAAATGCCGACGATGCAGATATTATTGTGAAGTACTTGATCACCAGTAAAGACAAAACCAAAATCAGAAGTTTCAACTCTGGGTTTAATGACTGCTGGCGTTGTCGAGGCTTTTATGGCTATCACGGTCATAATGATGTTGATGTAAAACAATACGTTGAAGGCACATTGATCATCGATTTGGTGGATCCTAAACAGAAGAAATCGGTATGGCGCTCCGTCGTTTCATCTGCCATTAAAAAGAATAGAACAGTCAGTGAACGTCAAATGGAAACACAAAAAGCCGTTGATGCGATGTTAGCCGATTTTAAAAAGCCAAAAGAAGTATTAAAAACAACTAATTAGGTTGGTTAGCTTTAGCGCTACCTTTATTTGGTTTTTCTAAACACCATTACAAAGCCTCTGAATAATCTATTCAGAGGCTTTTTTATAGATAGTCATTAGGAGAAAGATGGAAATTAATGGAAATCTCGCACCAACAAAAAGCATGGGGACCGCTCAGGAAGTATTTAGTTGTATGTCCATTTGTCTTAACAAATGACAGAAATTGTAAATAAAATTAACGGCGCTATTTACATTGATTTACATAAATTGGTAGTATGCGTGCGAGCCAGGGGGTGTTTCAAATATTTTGGAACTGAGATGCGAAGCGAAAGCTGCGAACCCTTTGAACCTGAACCGGATAATACCGGCGTAGGAATGGTAACAATTACTTTATTACTCATACCCTTGTTTTACATGAAGTAATTCAATTATCTTTTTTGTGCCGGATCCTAAATTTTTTTAGAGATCTGAAATGAATTACAATAAAAGCATTATCGCTGGTGCCATCGCCAGTGCATTAATTTTTCCACAATCTCAAGCAATTGCTGCTCCTGTTAAGGCCGATACAGATGCCGATATGGAAAGCATTGAGGTGATTAGCGGCTTCCGCGAACAAAATTTGCAAAAAATCCCATCCTCTGTTTCTATCGCAACAAGCGAAGATATTGAGCGCCGAAATGCACAAAACTTAGAAGAAATCATCCAGGCTAGTGCTAATGTAAACTTTTCAAGTGGCAGCAGCCGCGCCCGTTATTATCAAATTCGTGGTATAGGCGAGCGCAGTCAATTTCAATCACCCATTAATCCGTCGGTTGCGGTTATTATTGACGGCGTTGATTTTACCGGTATTGGTAGTGCCGCCTCTATGTATGATGTTAAACAAGTTGAAGTCTTAAGAGGCCCACAGGGTACTAACTTTGGGGCAAATGCAATGGCTGGTGCGGTGAACATTACAACGAACGCACCAAGTGAAGAATTTGAAGGATCCGTTAGAGTAATGGCGGGTAATTATGACTCAGCATCAATGGGCGTTAGCTTATCGGGTCCTGCGAGTGATGATTTATCTTATCGAATCGCCATGGAAAAGTTCTTCAGTGATGGTTTCATTGAAAATGATTTTTTAAATACCGACGACACTAATGATAAAGATGAATTAACGTTACGTACCAAGTTTCATTACCAAGCATCTGCTGATTTAACACTAGACTTAGCGGTGTTTTATCTTGATTTTGATAATGGCTATGATGCGTTTTCATTAGACAATGATCGCCATACTTTATCTGACGAACCGGGATTTGATAAACAACGTACCCTAGCTACGAGCTTAACAAGTACCTATACCGGCTTTGAAAACGTTGATTTTGTTAATATCGTCAGCTTCGCTCATTCAAATCTTGATTACGGTTATGATGAAGATTGGACCCATACAAACTTTCATGATTGGGAATATTCATCGACCGATTATTACTATCGCGATCAAGAAACCTTAACAGCCGATTTTCGTTTATTGAGCAAAGAGTCAAATCGAATTTTTAATAACAGCACAAATTGGGTTGTTGGTGTTTATGTCAAAGACGAAAGTCAGGATTTATTAAGAGAATATACCTACTCAGAAAGTGACTTTAACTCAACGTTTGATACCGAAACGGTAGCGGGTTACTTACAGTTTGATAGTCAATTATCAACAAAGCTTGTACTTAGTACTGGGATCCGTGTTGAAAACCGAGAAGCTGATTATGACAATTCTGATGGTGCTTCATTCGACCCTTCAGATACTATGGTTGGTGGTAAGGCAGTCTTGTCCTATCAGTTAGAAGCGGATGTGTTAGTGTATGGCTCAGTAAACCGTGGCTATAAAGCGGGTGGGGTAAATACCAATGGCTCATTGAGTGAGAAAAATCGTGAGTTTGATCCCGAATACGTATGGAATTATGAACTTGGTTTAAAACAAAGCCACTTTGATGGCGGTGCTTACAGTCGCATTACGTTCTTCTATATGGATCGTAAAGACATGCAGGTAAGTACCTATGCAGCCAATAAGCGCCCAGATGGTAGCGAAGAGTTTATAACGTACCTTGATAATGCGGCAGAAGGCAGCAACCAAGGGGTTGAAGTTGAAACAGGTTGGCAATTAACCCCTGAATTCGATGTGTATGCTTCTTTTGGTTACCTAGACTCTGAATATAAAGAGTTTATAAATGGAAATGATGAAGACTTATCCGGCCGAGAACAAGCACACGCCCCAAGCTATCAATACAATATTGGCGCAAATTACTTGTTGGCCGACCATTGGTTGTTCAATGTGAACCTAGATAGTAAAGACAGTTTCTATTTTTCCGACTCGCATGAAGAACAGTCCGATGAACTAAACTTGGTTAATGCATCTATTGTGTATCAACAAGAGACATGGCAGGTTAAGCTTTGGGGAAGAAACATCTTTGATGAAGACTATGAAACACGTGGTTTTTATTTTGGTAATGATCCCCGTGACGGTTACACAAGCAAAGGCTACTATCAGTTAGGTGCGCCGGCTGAGTACGGCGTAACGGTTGATTATCAGTTTTAATTGATAATAAGACATATTAGCGGTTTCGTCAGTTTATATTGCGAAGCCGTCTATTAATTAGGATGAAAGCAATGCATATTTCAATTGAAATCAGTTTATATCCCTTAGCAAATGAGCAATTTAAAACAGATATTTGGGCGTTTATAAAAACCTTAAGGCAAGTTGACGGCTTAAAGGTGGTGACCAACGGTATGAGCACCCAAGTCTTTGGTGAATATGATCTAACCACTCAAGTGGTTATGGCCGAGATTAAAAAAGTTCATGAAAAACTGGGCTCGGCGGTCTTTATTTGTAAGTTTATTGCCAGTGATCGGTCGGTGTTAAGCACCGGTTCCAAAATTGAAGAATCCACAACACCAGGTTATGAGAAAATGCTCAATAACAAGGCTGATATTTCATGATGAATAACATCGTTGATTATTTTGTTAAGCTGCCATTTTGGGAATTAACGGCGGTGTGTTTATCCATCGCCTATGTCGTTTTGGTAGCCCAAAATAATCGTTGGTGCTGGCCTGCTGCCTTAATAAGTACCTTAATTTTTACCATCTTGTTTCTCGATGTGTCATTACTGATGGAAAGCCTGCTTAATCTGTACTATATGGCCATGGCCGTTTATGGTTGGATCCATTGGCATCGTGTGGCACGTGATAACACCGGACGAGTCCTTTCAGACGAGCTTCCCATTGCCCGGTGGACATGGCAGTTGCATTCAAAACTTATTTTCCTGTTATCGGGGTTAAGCCTTGGTCTTGGCTACCTTATGGAAAACTATACTTCAGCAGATTATGCCTATTTAGATACATTTACCACCGTATTTGCGGTGTTTACTACCTATTTAGTCACCATAAAATTATTAGAGAACTGGCTGTACTGGTTTGTGATAAATTCGCTTTCCGTATTTTTGTATTTACAAAAAGGGCTTGAGCCTACCGCGGCATTAGCAACCTTTAACATTTTAATGTGCGTTATTGGTTGGTTTAAATGGCAAAAAATATATCAGCAACAACAGCCACAAATAAGCACAGACAATGCCATCAAACTCTCATAAAAGGCTTTTTTCGATACCTTCTATTTTGCCAATAGACGATTTTCAGATCATCGAAGAGGGGTGTGCTAATACCTGTTACCGTGTTAAAAGCCGCGTTAATGAGTATTTTGTGAAACTTTATCCCGAAACTCTCCCGCAAAAATCGTCAGTATCGCAACTGCAAACCATACAGAAAATCGTAGCCGATGCTGGTATAGCGCCGCCTTTAATTGATCAAAATCCACAAAGCGGCTATTTAGTTAGTCGTTTTATTGATGCCTTTTCCTTAAGCCACCCCAACAATCAACACTTAGATAAAATAGCACTGTTAACCAAAGCGCTTGTAAAGTGCCATAGCGTAAAAATAGATGAGGGTTTTACACCGCTTGATTTACCTTCTGTGTTTGAGCATTTGTTGAGTCGTCTTAATATATCCGAGCAACAAGCTTGCCATTTTAAGCGTTACGTTAACACCATTTTGGCAAAGATAAACGCATCATCAGGGCAATATTGTTTGATTCATGGTGACTTAAATTATGGCAATATCATGATAAATGCTAAAACATTGATGGTCGTTGATTGGGATTCTGGCCATTATTTTGACGCTGAATACGACATTGCGATGGCTTGCTCAATTAATCGCCTGTGCACAGCAGAAACCTTATCTCTTGTTAAAAAGTACCAAAAACACTTGCAGAATGGTGTAAAGGTCGACCCCCTTAAGGTTACGCGTTACCTGGTTTTGTCTAATCTAATCAATGGTTTATGGTATCTTTATGAAAAAAGTGTAAATGACCAGACGTTTTCACCAGAAATTGAGAAAGCCTTTATAATGCCTGTTTTAGCCTTATTGAAGTGCTAAATGACTGAATAGGAAAACACACATTTTCGATAAAATGTTCGTTTCATAAGGTGGGTTACAGTGTTTATCAAGGCCAGTTAAGTAATACTTGCATTTAGTATGAGTTATTTTGAGTAGTAATTTTTGAATTGGCACGAGTTTATTGAAAATCGGAATCGATTTTTCTGGTTATTGCATATTGGTGGTTGGGTTGGCTTTGGCTTAGTCCATTATTTAGGGTCGTTGTTGCATGATTTACGCGACTTGTTTACTTGGGTGGTCTTTTTAAGTGCCTACGCCGGTGCCGTATTATCTTATCCCCTAAGATACATTTACCAAAAAGCCTGGAACTTAACGCCATTAAAAATCGCCTTAGTGATTATTGTCGCATCGTACTGTGCAGGTTTAACCTGGCAGGTTGTAAAGAACGTCACCTATTGGGAAATCTATAAGCACGGTTTTAGACCGGACTTTTGGCTTTATTATACTCAGCAAGCCTTGTGGTCATTTTATATCATGCTTAGCTGGAGTGGCTTGTATTTTGGTATTAAGTATTACCAAATGCTGCAACAGGAAAAGCAAAAAGTGCTTAGGGCCAATAACATGGCCGATCAGGCACAACTTAAAATGCTGCGTTATCAATTAAACCCACACTTTTTGTTTAATACCTTAAATGCGATATCGACATTGATATTAATCGATGACAATAAAACGGCAAATGGTATGGTCACCCGGCTCAGTGAATTCTTACGGTACTCCTTAGATATGGACCCAATGAAGAAAGTGACCTTAACCAAAGAGGTTGAAGCGCTGTCTTTGTATCTTGATATTGAGAAAGTTCGCTTCGAGGATCGCTTGCAAATTCGCTACGAAGTGCAAAATAACTGCAAAGATGCGTTAGTGCCCAGCATGATTTTACAGCCTATTGTTGAAAACTCCATTAAACATGCCATTGGGGTAATGGAAAGCAAAGGGGTGATTGCCATTAAAGTTTCTCGCTTTGCCAACGACTTACAACTTGAAGTCAGTGACAATGGTCCAGGGGCTGAAATTGTCGATGGAAACCTTCATAGAGAGAGCGGTGTGGGTTTAGTGAACACTCGTGAGAGACTTTCTACCTTATATGGTGAAAATTATTCGCTTGTAGCTAGTGACAATATTCCTTCAGGAGTTAAAATAAGCATCAGGATCCCTTACCAACAAAAATAATTATTATGGCTGGCAAAATTAGAACACTGATTGTAGACGATGAAACACTGGCTAGAAAGGGCTTGGCGATTCGCTTAAAAGAGTTTGAACAAGTTGATATTATCGACTCTTGTGCCAACGGTAAAGAAGCCATAGAGGCGATACAAAAGCTATCGCCCGATCTGATGTTTCTAGATATTCAAATGCCTGGCTTAAATGGATTTCAGGTACTACAAGAATTAGAGCAGCTTAATATCGCCATACCGGAAGTTATTTTTGTTACCGCCTTTGATCAATATGCCATCAAAGCCTTTGAGATACATGCCATTGATTATTTGCTAAAACCGGTTGATCATAATCGTTTGGCATTAGCATTAACGAAAGTTGAAAAGGCCATGGAGCAATCGCAAGACAGTGATCATAAAGACAAATTGATAAAATTGGTTAGTGAAGTGACTGGTAATGATTGCGAACAAATTTTGGAAAACCTGCAAAATAATGCCCCGGTAGCCATTAACTCTTATTCGCCGGTGCTGGCGATAAAAGATGTTGGCGAAACCACCTTGGTGCCCATTAAAGACATCCTATGTATTGATGCCGCAGGGGATTATATGTGTGTGCACACCGATGAGCGCACCTATATTTTAAGAAAAACCATGAAAGAGTTGGAAGAAGCTCTCGACCCCCGTATTTTTCTGCGTATCCACCGCTCGTGTATCGTCAATAAATCGTATATTGACAAGTTTGGTAATCATGTAAATGGCGAATATTACTTGATCTTAACCAGCGGCAAAGAACTCAAAGTCAGCCGCAGTTATAAAGATAAGGTAAAGCAAGCCGTGTTAGGCTAATTGGCGATTTTATGTTTGGCGTTTTCTATACCAAAATGTCTAAATAAAATAATCTGTATTATATTGATGTTTTTTTAACAATTTTAAACAAACATCAATTTCTTACTTGTCTATACTTACCCATATCGTAAGTTTGCGTTACCTGCTCTATTTTTATCCGCAAGCCTATAATTAGTCATCAAAAAGCCGATAATGCCCTAAAAAATATAAGGTTACTTGTAGGCGAGTGACTTAAAATCAATGTCCATTTGAATACGTATGTTTAAACATATACAAATACAATTTATGTAGTTATATTACAGTTAATTGCATTTGATTGGCATTGATCAAACAATTGCAGGTTTTATTGAAAATAGCGGTTTTAGGGCTTTAAGCCACGAATTTCATGTGGTTAAATTAGTTTAGTTGAAATATGTTTAATGCTTGAGTAAATAACCATATATTACAGTGTAGTAATATTACGTTCTGGTCAGTGTAGAAAGTCAAATTAACCGGAATGCAAACCGTTAGGCGAATAAACGCCATACTCGAGCCTCTACTTTATTGTTAAAGAGATATTTATGATCCAAAGAATTGGTGTAATGACAAGTGGTGGCGATGCGCCAGGTATGAATGCTGCAGCACGAGCGGTTGTTCGCGCGGGCTTATCAAATGGTCTTGAAGTTTTCGGTATTTACGATGGCTACGCCGGTCTTTATGAAGGCCGTATTGAAAAACTGGATCGTTTTTCAGTATCTGAAGTGGTAAACAAAGGTGGTACATTCCTAGGTACAGCACGTTTCCCTGAGTTTAAAGACGTAAAAGTACGTGAAAAAGCCATTGAGCAAATGAAGCAACACGGCCTTGAAGCCATTGTTGTTATTGGTGGTGACGGCTCATACATGGGCGCAAAAATGCTAACTGAAATGGGTTACCCTTGTATCGGTATTCCAGGCACAATCGATAACGATGTCGCCGGTACAGATTACACAATTGGATTCGATACCGCTTTAAACGTCATTGTTGATGCGATTGACCGTTTACGTGACACATCAACCAGTCACAAACGTATCTCTATTGTTGAAGTTATGGGACGTCACTGTGGTGATTTAGCGCTTTGGGCAAGTATTGCAGGTGGTGCTGAGTTCTTGATCATTCCTGAAACCGGTGGCTTAGATGAGCCTAAGCTAATGGAACAAATCCATGCCGGCTTAAAGAAAGGCAAACGTCATGCCATTATCGTGATCACAGAGCACGTAACGGATGTTAATGCATTAGCACAACGCATTGAAGCCGATACAGGCCTAGAAAGTCGTGCAACCATTCTTGGTCACATCCAACGTGGTGGTGCGCCAACAGGTCGAGATCGCGTAGTAGCTTCACGTTTTGGTGATTACGCAGTACAACTTCTCATCGAAGGTCAAGGTGGTCGTTGTGTTGGTTTAGACGGTAGTACGTTAATCCATAACGACATCATTGATGCCATCGAAAACCTAAACACGCCAGTAGATCAAAGCATGTTAGGTTTAACAACACGCTTATTCTAATTTAATTAGATAAAGAATTACTCGAGCCTGAGTGGGGAATAACCATTCGGGCTTTTTTGTGCGCATACACGCAAGCCACCCACAGTAACGACTCTGAATCTAATAAATAAATCATCAAGCCACCCATAGTAAACCCACTGTAAATCATCAAGCCACCCACGGTAACGGTTGTAAGAAGGATTACGATTAAGGTTCTACATGTGCGCAAGCAATTTAAAAAGCAATCGTACAAATCAAAGACAAGCTGAAATAATGCCCCCAAGTTGTTTTATTGCCAATAATCGATCATTTACGGTTGGATGAGCAAAAGTTAAACGAAAGCAACTCTTAAACTTTGGTTTGGCTGAAAATAAGCAACCAGGTGTAATAACAATGTTTTGTTTAATCGCTTGATGGTACAAATCTAAAGTATCTATTTTTTCAGGGAGCTGAAGCCAAAGAGATAGGCCACCATCTGGCACCGTATAGCGTACATCAAATGACCAATGCTGATTTATCGCTTTAAGCAGTTGCTCGCGTTGCTTTAATAATTGTCGACGATGTTGTTGCAGGTAACGTTCATAATGACCTGCTTTTATAAAGTTGGCGGTGCCTTGCTGTATGGCAAGGCCGTTGGCTAAATTACTTATTAATTTACTTTGCGCTATGCCTTTATTGTGGGGTTTAGATATTGTCCAACCAAGCCTTAAATCGCGTGATAAAGACTTTGAAAGTGAGCTGCATAAAATCACGTTGTCTTGATTGTCAAATGCCTTGAGGGGAACAGTTGGACTGTTAAACCCCAAATCTCCATAAATATCATCTTCTATCAGCGTAAAGTCGTAGGTTTTGGCCATACCAATGATTTGCTGCATGACCTCTTCGCTCATATTCGAGCCGGTAGGTGTGGCAAAGTTTGGGGTGACAATACAGGCTTTAATTGGCCATTGAATGGCTGCTTTTTCAAGTGCCTTGGCATTCATACCGCGGGTATAAGAACTGGGGATTTCAATAACATGAAAACCAAGATGTTGCAGTAATTGAATGACCCCATAAAAAGCGGGAGACTCTACCGCGACAATATCACCAGGTTTACACACTTGTTGAAGAGCCAAATACAAACTGTTCTGACAACCGGAGGTAACACACACATCGTCCTCTTGAAGATTAACACCTCGTTTTTGATAGCGCTTAACTATTTCTTCTTTTAATAATTGATCACCCGCCGGCGCTGCATAATAGAGCGCATTACTTTGCTGATGTTGTCGCATAGACCGCGTAATTGAGCGGTTTAATTGTTGAAGGTGAGATGATATTGGCACATCAAGTTTGGCTTTGGGGCTAATATCAAATGCCGCACTGCGCTCCATAATATCAAAAAACACATCGGGGACATGCACCGGATTTGGCTTTTCTAACGCTGATGCAGGCAAATCTCTAAAAGGTTTATTAGATGATTGGGCAACATAAAATCCTGATCTTGGTTTTGCGTAAACAAGGCCTCTTGACTCGAGAAGCTGTAAAGCATGTTGGATAGAAATATTCGCCAATTTATATTGGTTTGCTAATTGACGGATAGATGGTAATTTTTCATTTACTTGCCATCGACCAAGTTCAATGTCTTTGCGAATGGTTAGCGCCACTTGCTCGTACTTAAATTGTTTCATTGATTTTATGCTTGCTTTGTTTGTGTTGCATTACTTTGTCTGTATCTATTGTATATGATATTTCTGTATCTATTAATAACAGTTTAAAAGAATACACTTTGCTCCAGTACACTAAAGCTGGAGTAAAGTGATGAATGAACACTATTTAACCGACAAAAAACTCATTATTGAAACGACGGTTCCCGAACAAAAAATTTATATTCGAGAGCAATTTGGGACTTTTCAAAATATTCGTCGCAAACTATCTACCATATTGATTTGTATCTTTATATTTATGCCGTTCTTACAATATGACGGGCACCAGGCCTTCTTATTCGACTTGGAGCAACAAACCTTACAACTGTTTGCTTTTACGCTCTTTCCACAAGACTTAGTGATCATCACGCTATTATTTTGCCTTGCGGCCTTTACACTTTTTTATGTCACCAAATTATATGGTCGTGTTTGGTGTGGATTTACCTGTCCGCAAACCATTTAGACATTATTGTTTAATTGGATTGAGCGACGTGTCGAGGGCAGCCATAACCAAAGCAAGGCCTTAGATAAACAAGGCTTTTCACTTAATTTTGTATGGCGAAAACTTACTAAGCACGTATTATGGTTGGGTATATCCTTGTTAACCGCATTGGCTTTTATTTCCTATTTTATTCCCGTTGAGCAACTCTATATACCGTTTTTCACCCTGAATTTATCTGTCGTAGTAACAGGATGGGTACTGTTTTTTGCAGGTTGCACTTACATTAATGCTGGATTTATACGAGAGAAAATGTGTCTGCATATGTGTCCGTATTCACGGTTTCAATCAGCCATGTTTGATGAGCAAACCTCACTGGTTACTTACGATGTGACGAGAGGAGAAAATAGAGGGAAACGGAAAAGGGGAGAGACCATTAAACACATGGGTGATTGTGTTGACTGTAACCTTTGTGTGCAAGTCTGTCCTGCAGGCATCGATATACGTAACGGATTGCAATATGAGTGCATTAATTGTGGTTTGTGCATTGATGCCTGTGATCAAACCATGAGTAAATTTAATTACCCGAAGCGCTTAATTGATTTTAGTAAATCAACAACCCAAAAAATGATTAAAGGCCAGCAATTGAGTTACCTTGCTGTGATCGCATTACTTGTGGGAGGCGTTATTATATGGGCTATGGCATGGACAAGCTTTGAGGTAAACATTATACGTGACAGACAAGCTTTGTATCGCATTAATCAGCAAGGGGTGGTTGAAAATACGTACTTATTTAAAATACGTAACAAGGCTAATACTGTTGAACATTTTGACGTAAAAATAGAAAATCCCAAAGTGTATAAGTTTGAAAACAAACCTAAAATTGATGCGGATCCTGGAGAGCTTAAAACAGTTGCGGTTGTTGTCTCTCAAAAGCAAACGAACGCGCAAAATGTTGATAAATTGCGTTTTACCATTACCGCAAAACAAAACGGCCACACACTAACCAAACAAGTTTCGTTTTATGGTGGTAATAAAGGATGGTAGTTGTGTGCAATCTAACAAGTGAAAATCATCTAGCCACCCACTGTAACTAGGGTTATTACAGTGGGTGGCATAAGGTGTTATTCCACAGGTTTAAATTAGGAAATGAAGATAGATAAATTATCAAGCCACCCATCGTAACTGACGTGATTACGGTGGGTGGCTTGGTGTTTATACCCGCTAATTTATCAATAAAATGATGATCTGAAGAATGAGAACTTTAAAAGGTTAGTCCGGTATTGAGCTACCTATAAACTTAACTTCATCGAAGAGGTATATGTGTCCGCTGGTAATGACTTTTGCCGTAATACCGCCATGACCTCTTATGGCATTATACCCACCTGAGCCAAATACTTTTTCCATTTTTGAACATGGGTGACACAGGCCCGTACCTTTTAAAATAACATCGCCAACACAAAAGTATTGGTCTTTTAATGCCAGAACGTTAATGCCACTAAACACTAGGTTTCGGCGTAGTAATGTTGCTGAAATTAGATTGACGTGCAAAAGGCCTGCGATAACGGCTAAATGTTCTTTTTGAATGATAGTCACTTGCCGTTTACTGTTTAGCTTTCCTTTAAAACGATCCTCTGTAATGCCTTTCCCTGGTTCTAAATAGGCTTGCTCTCTTACTTCCATTTCAATATTTCTTGCCGGCCTTATGCCAATCCAGTCCAATGTGCCAATTTGCGGTAAAGTTTGGAGCAGTTCGTTAACGGTAGGCATAGTAATTTAGTGCTCATCATTAAAATAAAAAGGTATACCGTGAAGTATAATAAATCAGATAAGACACCCACTGTAATCTTTGTAATAACAGTGGGTGGCTTACTAATTTTTAAAATATAAGGGTGGTGATTAACAGTGGGTGGCTTGTTAACTTACCCGGGTTAACTTTATATTCTATATTTTGAGCAATAAAAAACCACATCAATGGATGTGGTTTGTAATGGTTTTATCTAATAAAGGAGAGGTTAGTCTTCTCTATAAGTTAATATTTTCATGGTATTACTTGCACCAACCGTTTCCATTTCATCACCTTGCGTTACGATGACCAAATCACCATCAACAAGTTTTGAATATCGTTGATTGGCAACGGTTTTTAGGATCTCTTTTGACAACTCATTACTTTTTAATTCCGTTGAATCAAAATACAATGGGTAAACACCTCGATAAATCTCCGAGCGACATAGCGTTTTATAGTGGCGTGATAAAGAGAAAATAGGTAAACCAGAAGTAATACGTGACATAACTTTAGCGGTCATACCTGATTCGGTTAGCGAAATTATGGCTTTAATGTTTGGTAGATGGTTTGCTGCATACATCGCCGATAAGGCCGTTGTTTCAGAAATGTCTTGGAATTTTTCATCCAAACGGTGTTTCGAAACATTCGCTTTACGATGTTTTTCTGCACCTTTACACACTTCACCCATGGCTTTTACGGTTTCTACCGGGTACTTACCTGCAGCCGTTTCGGCACTTAACATTACCGCATCGGTACCATCAAGTACGGCGTTTGCAACATCCATCACTTCAGCACGTGTTGGCATTGGGCTTGTGATCATCGTTTCCATCATTTGTGTTGCGGTAATTACAACACGGTTTAATGTACGACTACGGGCAATAATGTGTTTTTGCATACCAACAAGGGCAGCATCACCAATTTCAACCCCTAAATCACCACGAGCAACCATAACAACATCGGATGCCATAATGATTTCATCTAATGTATTGTCTTCAACCGCTTCAGCACGTTCAATTTTTGATACCAAACGCGCATCACAGCCAGCTTCTTGTACCAATTTACGTGCATAATGCATGTCTTGTGCATCACGAGGGAAAGATACCGCGATAAAGTCGGCGTCCAATTGGGCAGCAAGTTTAATATCTTGTTTGTCTTTGTCGGTAAGGGCTGCAGCAGATAAACCACCACCTTGACGGTTAATGCCTTTATTATTTGATAATGGTCCACCAACGGTTGTTACCGTGTGTACTTTTTTACCAACAACTTGCGTTACTTTTAGCTGTACACGGCCGTCATCTAATAACAGAATGTCACCAGGTTTTGAGTCTTCTGGTAGCGCCTTGTAGTCGATACCGACAACGTCTTTAGTCCCTTCACCTTTGGGTAATTCTGCATCCAGAATGAAACTATCACCGATGGCTAATTGTATTGGTCCGTCTTTGAACGTAGAAATTCGAATTTTTGGACCTTGCAAGTCGCCAAGGATCGCGACATAGGTATTTAATTCTTCAGCAATTTTTCTTACGTTTTCAGCTCGAGTAATATGGTCTTGAGCAATCCCGTGTGAGAAGTTGAGGCGAACAACGTTCACCCCAGCTTTGATCAGGTCGCGTAATACATCAAGATCGTCCGTAGCCGGACCAAGTGTGGCTACGATTTTAGTTCTTCTTGGCATTTTAACCTCAAATATTAATTTTCTTTACGCTCAAAACGAGAAGCGCGTAGCGTGTCTTTTACTTTCTTTAAATTATCACGGAATTTCGACCCTCGACGAAGGGTAAAGCCCGTTGCCAAAATATCAACCAGCACTAACTGCGCAATACGTGACGCCATTGGCATATAAAGGTCAGTATCTTCAGATACCGAAGGAGACAATACGATATTACATTCTTTAGCAATTGGCGTATCTTGATCTGTTATCCCAATAACAATCGCGTCATTTTCACGAGCAATTTGCGCGATTTCAACAATCTGCTTTGTTCTACCCGTATGGGAGATAACAATAACAACATCACCTTGTTGAGAGTTAATGGCGCTCATGCGTTGCATTAAAATATCATCAAAATAAACAACAGGCACATTAAAGCGGAAAAATTTGTTTTGTGCATCATGCGCTACAATAGCCGACGTACCTAGGCCAAAGAATGAAATTTTATTGGCTTGGGTTAATACATCTACCGCACGATTGATTGCTTGTGTACTCAAGTTTTTTCGGGCCATTTCAAGGTTTGCTTGAGTGGATTCGAAGATTTTGGTGGTGTATTCTTCAGCTGTATCATCTTCGTCAACGTGACGGTTAACGTAAGGCGTACCATTGGCAAGGCTTTGGGCTAAATGAAGTTTAAAATCTGGGTAACCTTTGGTGTCTAGACGACGACAGAAACGGTTAACCGTTGGCTCACTGATATTGGCTTGTTTTGCAAGAGATGCAATGCTGGCATGAATAACGGTTGCCGGAGATGCTAATATAACTTCAGCTACTTTTCTTTCGGATTTACTGAATGAATCGAATTCATTTGTAATTTTTTCTAAAATATTCATTCAAAGACCTCTTTTTGTTTGATTTATGTACTAACGGTTAAAATATTACAAAACTTTTACGTAATATAGTTCCAAATTCAATCCAATACTATATTATTTCTGATCACAATGAAACAAATTAACACAAAATTTAGTTCGCTGTTAAAAAAGGAATTATAAATGGTTTACGCTTGATGTATAATTGCCATCTTGAAAAAAACTGAAGTCTATAATTTCACTGTTTTTTATCTTGTAACTCATTGAATTTTTTACCTTTATATCTTGAGAACAATAAATATGACCCACCAAGATACTAGCCTTGCCGAACAAATAGTTTTATTTGGTGGTGCGGGTGATCTGTCTAAACGTAAACTTTTCGCCGCTTTATATCATTTAGATGTAGAACATTTACTTTCATCTTCGACAAAAATTATAGCCATTGCGCGTAATAAAATTAGCAAATCTGACTTTCAAGAATTTGTTCGCGTTAACTTAGAAAAATACGTAAAAGAACCTTTAATCGAACACGTTGTAGAGCAATTTGTAAAACGTTTTGATTATGTCCAGCTTGATGTTAGTGATCAAGAGGGCTTTTTAGCTCTAAAAAACGCCTTAAGGGCAGACACCCAAACGTTATATTATCTAGCAACGCCTCCTTCTATTTACGGTCTTATTACTCAGGGCTTAAACGCTCATGGTTTAAATCATAAACAAACGCGTGTGGTAATGGAAAAACCAATTGGTCATGATTTAGCGTCTTCACAAGTCATTAATGACCAAGTCAGCCGTTATTTCAAAGAGTCACAAATTTACCGAATTGACCATTACTTAGGTAAAGAGACGGTGCTTAATTTATTGTCGCTGCGTTTTGCTAATTCACTATTTAGTACAAACTGGGATCATAATTGCATTGACCATGTTCAGGTTACGGTAGCAGAAAGTGTGGGTATTGAAGGCCGATGGGATTTTTATGATAACACCGGCCAAATGCGTGACATGGTACAAAACCATTTATTACAAATCGTATCGTTTTTGGCAATGGAGCCTCCAACGGATTTATCTTCTGAAAACATTCGTGATGAAAAGTTAAAAGTCATTAAAGCGCTGCGCCCAATTGACCAATCAAACATCCATTTAAAGACGGTTCGTGGTCAGTACACCAAAGGATACAAGAATGGTGAGCCAGTACCAGGCTTTTTAGAAGAAGAGGGGGCTAATACCCAAAGCCATACCGAAACATTTGTCGCTATAAAAGCAGAAATAGACAACTGGCGTTGGGCTGGCGTACCATTTTATTTGCGTACAGGTAAACGTATGCCTTGTAAACATTCTGAAGTGGTCATTCATTTTAAACATCAGCCACACAATATTTTTGGTAGCAGCTTTGAGCAATTACCGGCTAACAAGTTAACCATTCGCTTACAACCTGATGAAGGCATTGAGTTAACCGTTATGAATAAAGTGCCAAACATTAGCAATGACATTGAAGTACGTGAAACCAAACTGGATTTGAGTTTTTCAGACTTTAATAAAGACAAACGCGTTATTGATGCTTATGAGCGATTAATTTTATCGGCCATTGAGGGGAATCAGTCTTTATTTATCCGCCGAGATGAAGTTGAAGCCGCTTGGACTTGGGCAGACAGCATATTAAATGCATGGACGGCATCCTCTGAACCGCCAAAACCGTATGCAGCAGGTTCTTGGGGACCGGTTAGCTCTATCTCATTAATTGCACGCGACGATCGAAATTGGGACGAATAATGAATCATTTAAATGACTTTACAAGCCGCGAAGCGCTTGACTTAACCCTGGCTGACAATGTTGCCCAACAATTACAGCAGGCTATCACAAAAAATGGTAAAGCCAGTATTGCTTTTTCGGGCGGTAGTACGCCAAAAGGTTTTTTTAAGGCTTTATCTAATAAAGATATTGATTGGGCCAAGGTAACGGTAACCCTTGCTGATGACCGTTGGTTAAATGAAGACCAAGCAGACAGTAATGGCCGTTTGCTTAAAGAAAATTTATTGGTAAATAATGCGGCAGAAGCCTCATTTTTCTCATTAAAACAAGCTGACGCTTTGACGGAACACTATTTAACGGACTTAACAAGCAAGGCACAATCGATTATGCCTTTGGATGTGGTTATATTAGGGATGGGCGAAGACGGTCATACGGCTTCCATCTTTCCATGTAGCGAGCAAGTTGAACAAGGCTTGGATGAGTCCGCTAAACCGGCCTTAATGAAAACCGTACCAACCACGGCACCTTATGATAGGGTTACGTTTAATTTTACGGCTTTGATTGAAGCATGTCATCTATACCTGCACATTGTCGGACCGGGTAAACAACATGTGTTAAACGAGGCTCTAGAAAATACCAACAGTAAAGAAATGCCAATTCGAGCGTTTTTACATCACCCAAGTAAAACCTGTGAGATATACTGGGCAGAATAATCCTTACTCAGTTCTTCTTTAATTTTATTCGAAAGGCTAGGCTGATATACATCAACACACCTAGCCGTCAATATGGCATTATATTGGTATATAAATGGTTGTAGCCTTTAACGCCAACCATTCAATATTCCTTGAATAATAATCGAATAGAAATCAGAAAAGGGTAGCATGGCGAATATCATCATTCTTTCATCAACAACCGACGGTTTTACGCCCGTCGTATGTGAACGAATTAAGCAACAACTGGCAACGGACAATCAAGTCATTCACCAAAATATTGACGATTGTCAGACCATTAATTTTGAACAATTTGATTCGATTATTATTGGTGCCAGTATTCGCTATGGTAAACATAGTAAGTCGGTGCTTAACTTTATTGAGCAACATACGGCGTTATTAAATAGCAAACCTTGTGGTTTTTTCTCAGTGAATTTAGTTGCGAGAAAACCCGAAAAGCGAACCCCTGAAACAAATCCCTATGTTAAGAAATTTTTAAATACCATTGCCTGGCAACCAAAAGCGGTAGGTGTATTCGCCGGTAAGCTCAATTATCAAAAGTGCAGTTTCTTTGACAGACACATGATCCGCTTGATCATGAAAATAACCAAAGGGCCAACGGACTTAACTACAAATAAAGAATTCACCGATTGGCAGGATGTGGCAAAATTTTCCGATAAGATTAAACTATTAGTTAACCGCTCATCACAATAAGCAGGTTTCCTTGCAAAACATATTCAATCACTTTCTTGTACTGATCGCTACCATAATAATTTCGGGTAGCTTCTTGGTCTCTGCGGCTTTAGCAAGTACCATTAATCCAGTGTCATTAACGCTATTGCGTTTTATCTGTGCCGTGTTGTGCATTTTACCTCTCATATTTTTTAAGAAAAACAGTGTGCAAGGGATCAAGAAAGCCCTGCCCAGAAGTATTGTGATCAGTTTTTTCTATTGCTTGTTTTTCATCTTGCAATTTGAATCGTTAAAAACAACTACGGCTTTAAATACCAGTACCATTTATTCGTTAACACCCTTTATTACAGCAGTGTTAGGAATTTTCCTGTTCAAAGAAGTCATCACATCAAAACGTATGTTTATTTATTTATTGGCCGGGCTAGGGACTTGTTGGGTTATTTTTAAAGGCAGTTTTGATACCTTACTCTCGTTCGAATTAAACTTTGGTGATTATATATTTTTGATTGCGAGTTTAAGTATGTGCTGTTACTCCTTAGCAATGAAACTCCTTTATCGAGATGACGATATGTGGATTTTGGTATTCTGCACTTTATTGTGTGGGTGTTTGTGGATCAGCGGTTTTTTATTGTTAAGTGGTTTTTCGCTTGAGTGGGACAAACTGGCAACAAATGATTGGTTTAATATTGCTTACCTTGGCATTTTAGCCACAATGGGCACATCATATTTATACCAAAAAACAACCGTTGCACTTGGTCCAAGAAGGGTCATGTCGTATGTTTATTTAAGCCCTGCTATCGTGGTTGTGCTGTCATATTTGGTATACAACCAATCTATTTCGGCTAATATTTATCCAGGCATTATATTATCGGCTTTAACCACCTTCTTATTACAGAGAAAAGACCGATAAAGTGCAGAAAACATGGGGGGAACCGCTTAATTTTTTTGAAAAAATGTAAACGTATTTACGTAATATTACATAAAAAAACAACATTTTTTGACTATTTTGTTAATTATACATGATGAAATTATAGAATTTCTTGCCTGAACGGGTGGTGTTTGTGTGTTTTTAACCCAATAAATTAGGCTTTATTTCCTGGTTGTCAGGTAAAAATTAACCTATAAAATCGATTGTCGAAGCTTGATAACCCAATATTTAATTACAAAGTTAACAATATCTCAGTTTTATCTTACAAAAATAAAATGGAAAACACCTCGTAATTGTTAGGCTGGTGTTTGCGGTGGGTTGCATTTGTGTTGTGGTGCTGTGATGCGAAGGTAAATTTTTACAGTGATTTTTCATCCGTAATGACTTTGTTTATTAATTAAGCTGTTTTTTTGAAACTTTTTAATCTGACTTTCATCCCAACAAAGATTGAGCCCCAATATAGGGTATAAGTAACGCTAATCAAAGACGGCCAAACAACCACCTATTAAAACCCCACGCAGTAATAAAGATCATCAAGCCACCCACTGTAACCAGACACTAATACACCTGTTAACGCAGGATATTAGCGCACTGATTTACCTAAGAGGAGGCTGACAGGCCATTGGTGCCCTTGCTGGCATTAACAAACTCAGTTAACAGGCAGCGTCATTTTGTGATGTTGTTGCCACAATCCCCTCTAGTTGTAATGTGGCTTCGTTAAAACATCCTTTTAAATTAGGAAGAACCCACCCAAAAACATGATGGGATGACGGCGTATTTTTTGTAATTACGCTTGTGCTGTCGTTGCTCTTTTACGGAGCCTCTGAGAGGCCGAAATTCGCTCCCAATAGGCTGTTAGGATTAGCCTTAACTTGCAACATTAAATTGGACTGAGATACTTAAGCCACCCACTGTAACAGAATACGAGAAGCTTAAGCCACCCACCGTAACGAACATTAATCTATACCGTTAGAGTCTGTGTATAGCAATGATATTGCAGGGTTTTATAATGCAGTTTCAATACGACTTACAAGGCCTTTTGCTTCTTTTAAATAGGATTTTATAGGGAACCTGGGAGGATGAGTGGTAAGGGGGGAGATGAGGTTCTACAGGCAATAAAAAACCCTACCGAGGCAGGGTTTTTAAGAAACTTTTTAAAGTTTTAATTAAGCTAGGATTAGTTCAGCTAAATCAAGAACTTTGTCAGAGTAACCAACTTCGTTGTCGTACCAAGTAACTAGTTTAACGAATTTGTCAGTCATTGCGATACCAGCTGCAGCATCAAATACTGAAGTACAAGTTTCGCCTAGGAAGTCGTTAGAAACAACAGCTTCGTCTGTGTAACCTAAGATGCCTTTCATTGGACCTTCAGCAGCTTCTTTAACAGCAGCACAGATTTCTTCGTATGAAGCAGCAGTTTTCAAGTTAACAGTTAAGTCAACAACTGAAACGTTAGGAGTAGGTACACGGAAAGCCATACCAGTTAATAAGCCGTTAAGAGAAGGAATTACACGACCTACAGCTTTAGCAGCACCAGTTGAAGATGGGATGATGTTTTGAGAAGCACCACGACCACCGCGCCAGTCTTTAGCAGATGGAGAGTCAACAGTTTTTTGAGTTGCTGTAGTAGCGTGAACTGTAGTCATTAGACCGTTTTCGATACCGAACTTGTCGTTGATAACTTTAGCTAAAGGCGCTAAACAGTTAGTAGTACAAGAAGCGTTAGAAACGATGTCTTCGCCGTTGTATTGGTCAAAGTTTACACCAGCAACGAACATTGGCGTTGCGTCTTTAGAAGGTGCAGACATGATAACTTTCTTAGCACCAGCTTCGATGTGTTTACGAGCTGTTTCGTCAGTTAAGAATAAACCAGTTGATTCAACAACTGCGTCTACTGCAACTTCGTCCCACTTAAGTTGTGAAGGATCACGTTCTGCAGTAACACGGATTTGCTTACCGTTAACGATTAAGTTGTTACCTTCAACTTCAACAGTACCGTTAAAACGACCGTGAGTTGAGTCATACTTTAACATGTATGCCATGTAATCGATGTCGATAAGGTCGTTGATTGCAACAACTTCGATGTCGCTACGTTCCATTGATTGTCTTAATACTAAACGACCGATACGGCCAAAACCGTTGATTGCTAATTTTTTCATGCTATTCGCCTTTAAAATATGTGTATAAACTTGTTTGATGTAAATTTACTACAAATGAAGGATATTACCAATCATAATTTGTAATATATTGTAACTTAATCAAATAAAAATAAATTAATCGATTAAACAGTACCCAAACACAATATACTTGTGTCAAAATATACAAAAAATTTTAGTCCAATTCGAAGAAATGACATTTTTTTTATGTAATTTTGTGTAATCGAATAACTTGAGTGGAAAACATAATGTCTGACAAAAAAAATAAATGCGATATCGGTTTCATTGGTCTGGGTGTCATGGGCAAAAATCTGGTATTAAATTTAGCTGATAATGGCTATAGCATTGCCGCCTTTGATGTAGACCCTAGCAAAGTCTCAGAAGCTGTCGAGCAAGATGCTGGCGAAAACCAAAACGGTACACAGCGCGTATTTGGTTGCTCATCGTTTGAAGAAGTGGTTAGCAACATTAAATCCCCTAATATCGTTGTTTTATCTGTTCCTGCTGGTGCCATTGTTGACAGCGTTTGTGAAAGCTTAATTAAAGCCGGTATCTCTAAAGACGATATTATTATCGATACAGGCAATAGCTTATGGACAGACACGGTTGAGCGTGAAAAGAAATACAGTAACGACTTTATCTTCTTCTCTTCTGCAGTATCTGGCGGTGAAGTAGGGGCTCGATTTGGTCCAGCACTTATGCCAAGTGGTCCTGCGCATGCATGGCATCATGTTGAGCCTATTTGGGCTGCCATTGCCGCTAAGGTTGATAGTGCAACGGGTAAGCCATTAGAAAGAACCAAGCCAGGCGAAGTCATTACCCAAGGTGATTCCTGTTCGGCCTACATTGGTCCTGCTGGTGCGGGTCATTACGTAAAAATGGTCCATAACGGCATTGAATATGCAGATATGCAGCTTATTTGTGAAGCTTATCATGTGATGCGCTCTGGCCTTGGTTTAGGTTGCAACGAGATTGCAGACATCTTTGCAAGCTGGAATGAAGGCATTCTAGATAGCTACTTGATGGAAATTTCAGTAGAAGTATTACGTCACGTAGAGCCTGAAACCAATGAGCATATGGTTGATTTAATACTAGATAAAGCTGGTCAAAAGGGCACTGGTTTATGGACCGCGATTAGCTCGTTAGAAATGGGGTGTCCGGCACCGACCATTTCGCAAGCGGTATTTGCTCGTTCGTTATCGTCTTTCAAACAATTACGTACCCAGTCTGCCGGCATTTTATCAGGGCCTGAAGTTAAGGTTTATAGCGAGCAAGAAAAAACAGCTATAATCGCGCAATTGCATGATGCATTATACTGTTCAAAAATCTGTGCGTATGCACAAGGTTTCCAATTAATGAAAATCGCCTCGAAAGAGCGTGAATGGGATTTAAATTTTGCCTCGATTGCTAAGATTTGGCGTGCGGGTTGTATTATTCGCGCAGCCTTCTTACAAAAGATCACCGATGCCTTTAACCGCGATCCGAACCTTGAGAACCTATTAATCGACAGCTTCTTTAGTGAAGAACTTGCTAAGTATCAGCATAATTGGCGTCAAGGTGTGGCAACCTCTATGATGATGGGGATCCCTGTTGGGGCAATTTCTTCATCTTTAGGTTACTACGATGCTATGCGTTGTGAAACGTTACCTGCTAACCTTTTACAAGGACAACGTGATTATTTTGGCGCGCATACGTTCTCTCGTATTGATCGCCCTGAAGAATACAAATACCACGTAAAATGGTCTGATGAAGGTCAGCCATTAACCAAGGTCAATTAATTCAGCTTTAGCAGGTAAACGATATGACGGACAAACCCGATAAGTACAAAGATATTTTATCACCCGATGCGTATCGAGTTTGTCGTTTGGCCGCTACTGAACAACCGTTTACCGGCAAGTATAATGATCATTGGCTAACAGGCACATACCAATGTGCCTGTTGTCAAAAACCGTTATTTTCAAGTCGGGATAAATTTGATGCTGGCTGTGGTTGGCCAAGTTTTAGCGCTGAAATAGCTGAAAACATAGATTATCGACCCGATAACTCACTTGCCATGCAACGTATTGAAATCTGTTGCCGTCACTGCGATTCTCATTTAGGCCATGTGTTTGACGATGGTCCCGCTCCTACCTTTAAACGCTATTGCGTTAACTCTCTAAGTTTACAGTTTATCGTTACTGAATAAGCAACTAAAGGCTTGTTTTTATACTAAAGTCGTATGTTTATTGGTCTTTAGTCATAAATTGTAATGATACTCGTTATATTTGTAAAAATTTGGTTTGTAATTGCTAGAGAAAAGTTACAAGTTGGATTACAATACCCCCGTTTTTATATGACCGCTGGCCCAAAATAACAATAATAAACAGAACAATAAAGGGCTTTGCCAAAACGGTATTATGGTAATTAGCTAATAACAAAGGTGTACGTAATGACTTACCAAAACGAGGAAATCTACCTAAAGAGCTGGCAGGAACGCCAGGAATTTGCTGAACGCATGCAGCCAACCATTGGTAAACTGTATCGCAATTATGGTGTTGAAGTAACGGTGTATGGTCGCCCTCTGATCAACGCTTCAGCAATCGATATAATTAAAGCGCATAAATACGTAGGTATTCATGAAGACAACAAATTACGTCTTCGTGAAAGCTTACCCTTTTTAGAAGCTTTATTAAGCTTTGATTTACACCCTGCCATTATTGATATTGGTAAGATTGCCTATCGTTACCACAACAGAAATGCGCATAAAGACTTGTCTGTTGAAGAGTTCTTAGCCCTTGAGTTAGCTGAGCTAAACGCACAACCTTGTGTTGAGGGTCCGCAGGATGTGGTACTTTACGGTTTTGGCCGAATTGGTCGCATCTTAGCTCGTTTATTAATTGATCGCACCGGCCCAATGTCTAACTTGCGCTTACGTGCCATTGTTATTCGTCCGGGTAAAGACGGTGATCTGGAAAAACGTGCATCTTTATTACGTCGCGACTCCATTCATGGTGCTTTTAACGGCAGCATTACGGTCGATAATGAAGCGAATGCCATTAAAGCCAATGGCGCTTACATTAAAGTGATTTACGCCAAATCGCCAAGTGACATTGATTACACTGCTTACGGCATCGAAAATGCTTTAGTTGTTGATAATACAGGTATTTGGACAGATGAAGACAGCCTAGGACAGCACCTTGATAGCAAAGGTGTTGCCAAAGTATTGCTAACCGCACCGGCAAAAGGTGATATTAAAAACGTGGTTTACGGTGTAAACCAAAACGATATTTTAGCCGATGATAAAATCATTTCCGCGGCAAGTTGTACGACAAACGCAATCACTCCGGTACTAAAAGCTATTAATGACAAATTTGGCATTAAAAACGGCCATGTTGAAACGGTTCATTCCTACACGAATGACCAAAACTTAATTGATAACTACCATAAATCGGATCGCCGTGGTCGAAGTGCTCCACTGAATATGGTGATCACCTCAACAGGTGCTGCAAAAGCGGTTGCAAAAGCATTGCCAGAGTTGAAAGGTTTATTAACGGGTAACGCAATCCGCGTACCTACGCCAAATGTATCGATGGCGATTATGAACTTAAACCTTAAGACCACCACGACTCGTGAAGAATTAAATGAGTACCTACGTGGTATTTCGCTTGATTCCGAATTGCGTGAGCAAGTAGATTACACTCAATCAACTGAAATCGTATCTACCGATTTGGTTGGCTCTCGTTGCGCTGGTGTTGTTGATTCACAAGCGACCATCGTTGATGAAGACCGAGCTGTACTTTATGTTTGGTACGATAACGAATTTGGTTACAGCTGCCAGGTTGTTAAAGTTATGCATAAGATGGCAGGTGTTAACATACTAAACCTACCAGTGGAGTAATGATAAACTTCATCTGATAAAAGGACGCTGCGGCGTCCTTTTTTATGCCCGATCACAAAATTTATTTTTGTAATAAAATATCAAGTGTTAAGGTCTGTATGAATAACTTAATAAATAAAGATAATTGATTTAATGAAAAGTTTTTTCCTGCAAGTGTTCATCGTTCTAGTCATTTTTAATGGGGTCTCTGCTGTGCGCGAGTCAGGCATGCTTTCAAGTTGGCAAAACGAAACGGCACCCGAATTTATATTGGCAGACTTTAAACATCAACCAACGCCTTTAATTGCAAACAGCGACACTCTTGCCCCAATAAATGCGCTCACAACCAATACCAAAACCATTTTGTATTTCTTTGCACCTTGGTGCTCTGTATGTCGTGTCAGTATTAAAAACTTGCAAAACACCTATGAACGTGACCCCAATATTAAGATAAAAGCGATTGCCCTTGATTATGAAAACCAACAAGCGGTTTTTGATTTTGCCGAAAATTTAAACCTAAAGTTTCCAATTTTATTTGGCAATGAGCAGGTAAAAAAGGCCTATAAAGTATCGGCATACCCAAGTTATTATGTGGTGGATGAACAAGGTAAAATAGAACATCGATCCATGGGATATTCTACCGAACTCGGCTTATTCTTTCGTAGCCTTTAAACGTAAAATAAAAAGTCTAATAAACTCAATTGGATAAAGTTTGCACAATAATGGCGTTTAACCGCGCTATGTGTGCGATTTACCGTGAAATACTTGGCATAGTAATTGAAACGTGTAAACTGAAGTTGGTTAAATAAATTAGAAAGATATTCAAATGCAAATTACTTCAAACTTTGATAGCGGCAACATTCGTGTTGTTGACTTAAGCAATCCTCAAGACATTCAACTTGAAATCAAACACGATAACGATTCAGAATTTTACCAATGGTTTCATTTTAAACTACACAATACTGAGCGTCATGAACATGTTTTAAACATCATCAACGCTGGCACTTCGGCTTATGTGGAAGGTTGGGTTGATTACCAAGCCGTTGCCTCTTACGATAGAGTTAATTGGTTTCGCGTACCGACCACGTTTGATGGCAATACCTTATCCATCAAAGTAACGCCAGAACATGATTCAATGTACTTTGCTTACTTTACGCCGTACAGCTATGAGCGTCATCAGGATCTAATCCACAATGCGCAATTGGATCCGGATTGTCAGCTAGAGGTGCTAGGGCAAACACTAGATGGCCGTGACATGAGTTTATTGCGTGTTGGTGAGCCAGGTGAAGGTAAAAAGAATATCTGGTTAACCGCGCGTCAGCACCCTGGTGAGTCCATGGCCGAATGGTTTATGGAAGGCTTTATTGAGCGCTTGTTGGACGAAGACGATGGTGTTGCCCGTTCTTTATTAAACAGTGCGGTGTTCTACTTAGTGCCAAATATGAACCCAGATGGCAGTGTTCGTGGCCACTTAAGAACCAATGCCAAAGGGGTAAACTTAAATCGCGAATGGCAAACACCATCAATGGAAAACAGCCCCGAAGTGTATTTGGTTGTTGAAAAAATGAAACAAGTTGGTGTAGATATGCACCTTGATATTCACGGTGATGAAGCTCTACCGGTAAATTTTGTTGCTGGTTGTGAAGGTGTGCCTTCTTATGATGCGCGCATGAAAGCCTTAGAAGACAAGTTTAAAAACATGCTTATTGCCATAACGCCTGAGTTTCAAGACGATCGTGGCTACGATAAAGATGAGCCAGGCCAAGCGAATCTTACCGTTGGCTCTAACTGGGTAGGGGAACAGTTTAAGTGTTTAGCGTATACCGTTGAAATGCCATTTAAAGACAATGATCTTCTACCAGATCCGATTGTTGGCTGGTCTGATGTACGCAGCAGCTTATTAGGAAAAGATACGTTGGCTGCTATCTACCACGTGGTTGATGATTTAAGATAATAAAAAATTACAATAATAATAACAGAGGTTTATTTTGAAAGAATACGTAGATTTAGTTAACGGTTTTATATGGAGTAGTGCATTAATTTACTTGTGTTTAGGCGCAGGTTTGTTCTTCTCTATTAAAACCCGTTTTGTTCAGGTTCGATATTTCCGTGAAATGTACAAGCTATTGCTTTCTGGTCGTAGTTCAGAGCATGGTATTTCCTCGTTTCAGGCTCTTGCCGTTTCGTTATCTGGCCGTGTTGGTACCGGTAACATTGCTGGTGTTGCCGCGGCCATTGGTTTCGGTGGTCCCGGTGCTGTATTTTGGATGTGGGTTGTTGCTTTCCTTGGTGCTTCTACAGCGTATGTAGAATCAACATTGGCACAAATTTACAAAGAAGAATACGAAGGCTCCTACCGTGGTGGTCCAGCTTATTACATTGAAAAAGCAATGGGGCAAAAATGGTATGCATGGATTTTCGCCATCGCCACCATTATTGCCTGTGGTGTAATGCTGCCTATGGTACAAGCCAATGGTATCGGTGAAGCCGTTCAGGGCGTGTTTGGCACTGGTGGCACCGTAAATACCGCATTAGGTGAATTAAGCTATGCGAAGATTTACACCGCGACCGGCATTGTTTTACTTCTTGGTTTTATCATCTTTGGTGGTGTTAAGCGTATCGCTCATTTTACCCAAGTTGTTGTGCCATTTATGGCTTTAGCCTATATCCTAATTTCTTTGGTGATTATCTTTTTAAATATCGACCAATTACCAGGGGTATTTATGCTCATCATCAATGATGCCTTTACACCGATGGCCGGTTTTGGTGCTGCGATTGGTTGGGGTGTTAAACGTGGTGTTTACTCAAACGAAGCGGGTCAAGGTACTGGTCCTCATGCGGCAGCTGCTGCTGAAGTTGAGCATCCTGCCCAACAAGGTTTAGTACAAGCATTCTCGGTATACATTGATACCTTATTTGTTTGTTCTGCTACGGCGTTTATGATTTTAATTACCGGCGTTTATAATGTTCACCCAGAAGGCCAAGCCTTTCTTGTGCAGAACGTTGCTCAAGATGTGATTATTAATGGTCCTGCGTTTACGCAAATGGCGGTAGACAGTGTGTTTGTTGGTGTTGGTAAGCCATTTATTGCCATTGCGTTATTCTTTTTCGCCTTTACCACAACGTTGGCGTATTACTTTATTGCCGAGAATAATATTTATTGGATCAAACGAACGTTTCATGTACCCGGTTTGGCGTTTATGTTGAAAGTGACCATTATGACGGCCACATTCTACGGTACGGTAAAAGCGGCCGATATCGCCTGGGGTATGGGTGACATTGGTGTTGGCTTAATGGCGTGGTTAAACATCATTGGTATATTAATCATCTTCTTTATGTCAAAACCAGCCCTAAAAGCACTTGAAGATTATGAAGAGCAATACAAAGCCGGTGTTGAAAAATATACCTTTGATCCTGAAAAGTTGGGCATTAAAAATGCTGACCAATGGATTTCAAAGGACAAATAATCCGCATTTACAAAAAAATTGTAATTTAACTTAAAAAACACCCGCAAGGGTGTTTTTTTTCGGGTAAAATCCTTAAAGATAAAAATAAATGAGGTACCTATGGCACTAGTAAATTGTCCAAGCTGTTCAAAACGCATTTCTTCTAAAGCGGCTGTATGCAGCCACTGTAATTCAGTGTTGGGCGAAATGTCAGAAGAGCAACGTTTGTCATTACAACGAATGAAAAAAATTGAAACATCACAAAGTATTATGACTCAATCAATGATAGCCATGTTATTGTTTTGTGGTGGCTTTGGCAGTATGTTTTGGGGCGAGCCTTCACCACATTCATGGCAATACATTATCGCAGCCGGTACAACCTCCATTGGCTTTATTTGGTATGTGATAAACCGAATCCGTCTAATTCTACTAAAAAGAAAATAATTATGGACTTACATTCAATCATTGAGTCAATGAGCGCTGAAATGTATCAGCGTTTAAAGCATGCCGCTGAAACCGGTAAGTGGCCTGATGGCACTAAGGTCGATCAGCCCCAGCGTGATAGCGCCTTACAGTTAACGATGGCCTATCAGGCAAAACATCTAAATAACACCGATAACATGAGCATTGGTAATGATGGTCAGATCATTAGCAAAACTAAAGCTGAATTACGCAGCCAGTTCAAGCAAGCAACCGCCCAAGAGCCACAACAAACAGATGACATTGCTAGGTTTACCAATTTATGATTTTTGAAAAGTTATTCAAGCCCAAATGGCAACATAAAGATGCCAATGTACGAATTCAAGCGTTAAATGAATTTGACGTTAATAATCCAGAGCTACAAACCATCCTTGAGCAATTAGCTGAGCAAGACAGCAGTGAGCTGGTCCGTCGTTCGGCGTTAATTAAAATCAATAGTCCTCAAGCCTGGTTTAAAGCCATGTTGCACAACAGTAACCGTGCCATCGTCAAATTTGCGCAAAGCAAGTTTCATGCGTTGATTTTAGAAACCGACAAGGTAGGGATAGAACAAAAACTCGCGTATTTGCCTAATTGTCCACGTTCAACCTTTACCGAACAATGGTTGATGATTGAACATAACACTCAAGTGTTACAAGGCTTGATTGACAAGGTTAACAAACCCAATATTTTGGCGCAGTTGTTATTAAAAACCGACAATGAAGACTTGCAAATACAGCTTCTGAGCGACATGAACGAGTTAGACTTACTAGAAAAGCTCTGTAAAAAAGCGGTGGGTAAACCGGTGTTTAGCAAGCTTGACCGTAAAGTTAAAACCATGCGCGAAGCAATTGAAAAACCAATCAAGTTGCATAAACAAATCCAGCTCAGTTTATCAAAACTATTGGCGTTAAAAGATGTGCAATCTTATGAGGATATGTTAAATAGGAAAGCGGTCATTGAGCAAGAATGGCAGGCTTATTTAACCGACTTTGATTGTTTACCACTTGATGAGCAAGCCCAGTTAAAAGAAAAGTATGAGCACATTTTAAGTCAGTTGAAAAAACACTTTATTGTCCTGGAAGAAGCGTATCAGCAACAAAAAATCATTATTGAGCGCGAGCTTAAAGAGCAGCAACAAAGCCAGCAATTTAATCAACAAATTAATCATATTTCCAAACACATCACCGAAGCGGTATTTGACAATGCTGAACTTGATCAAGGTGCGGTAAGTGATCAGTTAACGGCATTAAATGCGCAGATAGCTGAGTCGATATTAACCGACGCACATAAAAATGAGTTAAAGAATAAAACCAAAGCGCTTGAATTTAAATTAACGAAATTACCCGAAGTGGCACAGTCCGTTAGCGCCGCTACGGCCCTTATTGCCAAGTTTTCTGGTTTAAGCGTACCTACAAATATTGACGAATATAATCAACGTAAGCCTTTATTTTCTGACTGGAATAGCCAGTGGAAGCAAATCAATGCGTTAGCGAATGATATTTTACCAGAATCATTAACCAAAGCCCGAGATGAGCTACATCAGATTTGGGCGAAAGCAATTGCCGAATTTGAAGAAAAACAAAATAAAGCGTTTCATCATTTTCGTAAAAAAATGTCTGAATTAAGGCGCTTAATTTCCTATGGAAAATATAAAGCGGCGTTTGGATTGCATACCAAATTAACGTATTTACATGCCGAGTTTGCCGAAGATTACCAACAACGTTTAAGCAAAGACTTTGAATGGTTAAATGACAAAATTAAAGAACTGCATGAACTTGAATCATTTGTGGTTACCCCAAAAAAACAAAGTCTATTAAATGATATTTTGGCCTTGGTAGAAAATCCTTTTGATAATCCTCAGCAACAGGCTGATCAGGTTAAACGCTATAGAAAACAGTGGAATTTACTTGGCCATGCAGATGAAGCCATGGATAAAGAGCTAAATAGTCAATTCAACAAAGCGTGTGAAGAAGCATTTGCCCCGTGTCGTCAATATTATGCTGAACAAGGCAAAATCAGAGAGCAGCATTTAGAGGATAAGCAACAAGTACTCAAAGACATTGAGTCCCTTGCGGCTTCGATTAATGATGGTGATGAAAACCAAGCGGTTGACTGGCAAAATATTGACGCGCAATTAAGTAAGTTAATGAGCAAGTGGCGTGAAACCGGCGAAATTGACCGCGATAAATATCAGGTTATGCATAAGCAATACCGTAAATTGGTCGATCCCATCAAAAAAGGCGTGCACAATTTTCAAGACGCCAATGTTGAATTAAAACAAGCCTTAATTGAGCAAGCAAAACAGCATGGTCAAGATGAGGATGTTTTCGCTGCCATTAATGCGTTAAAAGCATTACAACATAAATGGCGCAGTATTGGTTATGCCGGTCCACAGAAAGAAAACCAGTTATGGCAAGCATTTCGTAAGGTAAATGATCAACTTTTCGCAAAACGCGACAGTTTGGTTGAAGCACAAAAAGATGAGAAAAATGCCGAATTTGAAGCGTTGCAAACAACATTCGCACAGTTACAAACAAGGGCAACGGATGTAGAACTAAGCGGTATTAGTGCACTTATCACCGACATTGAACAGTTTATTAACGAAATTAGAGACTTAAAAAGTAGCGGTAAATCACTGGTTAATAATGCAAATACGCTAATGAAAAACTTACATGCGCGTGTTGCCAAACATAAGGAAAACAAGCAAGCCCAAGCTTTGGAAGCGATGTTTGCCCTTATTACTGAGCTTAGCCAAACCGAGCAAACGGTGTCTGAATTAAAAGAACGAGCAGAGTTTAAGGTACTAAACAAGCCGACCCAAAAAGCAATCTTGAGTGCGCTTAATTGTGATATGGATAAATCGATACGCGAAAGATTAACCATCGAACTGGAAATATTGGCAGAAATAGACTCTCCGCAACAAGATTTAGCCTTGCGCAGACAAATTCAGGTTGAATTGCTTGCTGATAAATTAAATCAAGGTGAAGTGAATTTACAGCAAAAGTTTGATCAATGGTTACGTTGCGCGGCCTTTGTTGGTACAAAAGTTAGTGTTATTGAACGTACCCAAAAAGCGCTTATGAAAGCGCAATAACACTAACCCATATTTATGACAGGCCTTAAATTAGGCATTCGTCATCATTGGTGTTTGCTTAAAACTCTATCTGAGAAATTGGATAGAGTTTTTTATTTCCGTAAGCCTTCATTTTCAGAAAAATCTAATGACAATAAACAGTTAATAAATTAGTCTACAATTACGTATAACAAAAAATTAACAACAGGAGCTGGAATTGCTCACCTCCTATTTATCGGGTTTTACGTTAGGGATTTCTTTAATTTTAGCCATAGGCGCTCAAAATGCGTTTGTGCTCAAACAAGGGTTAAAACGCAACCATGTGTTCTTGGTATGTTTTATTTGTGCCTTGTCTGATGCGATTTTAATTTCCGCAGGCGTAGGTGGATTCGGTGCCATTGTTATACAATTCCCAATTATTGAAACCATAGCCCGATATGCCGGAGCGACGTTTCTGGTGATTTACGCTTTGTTAAGTTTTAAATCAGCCTTTAGCGAAACGCATGCATTGCAAGCCGCCAATGAAATCCCTCACTCTAGGGCTAAAATTATTGCCAAGTGTTTGGCATTTACTTGGTTAAACCCGCATGTATATCTCGATACTGTAGTTTTACTTGGCTCTATTTCCACCCAGTATGGGGAAATGAAAAATGTGTTTGGTGCTGGGGCGGTTACGGCATCTTTTGTCTTCTTTTTTTCACTCGGTTATGGGGCCAGATTATTAAAACCGGTTTTTGAAAACCCGAAGGCTTGGAAAGTGTTTGAAATTTTAGTCGGGATTTTAATGACTTGGATAGCCATTATGTTACTGATTTAAATTATTTTTAATAAAAGACAACAATAGGACAAAATTATGCAAGAACTCATCGATAAATTGGACATAAACCAATATTTACCGGCCATTATCGCCGGTGCCACCAATGTATTATTAGCGATTGTCATTTTAGTGGTTGGTTTGTTTATCGCAAATAAAGTGCAAAGTGGCGTCAATAAGACCGCAGAAAAGTACCAAAAACTGGATAACACTTTATTTAGCTTTTTAGGAAGCCTAGCGAAATACATCATCATGGCTTTTGTGATCATTGCCGTTTTAAATCGATTTGGCGTTCAAACGGCTTCAATTGTGGCATTACTGGGTGCTGCAGGTTTGGCGGTTGGCCTTGCATTACAAGGTACGTTAACCAATTTGGCCGCGGGCGTTATGTTATTGCTTTTCCGCCCGTACAAGGTGGGCGATTTTATTGCCGCGGCCGATCGTTTTGGTAAAGTGGATGAAATCGATTTATTCACCACCATTTTAACCACGTTTGATAATCAGCAAATCATTATTCCTAATAGCCAAATTTGGGGTGCGCAAATCATTAATCACTCTCATCATAATATCCGTGGAGTCGATATGCATTTTGGTGTGGCGTATAAAGAAAACACTGAGCAAGTGCGTAAGGTAATTAAGGGCGTACTCGAAGCACATCCAAATATTTTGTCTGAGCCAGCACCTTTTATTGAAGTGGAAGTATTAAATGATAGCTCGGTTGACTTTTTAGTCCGTCCTTTCTGTGAAGGTGCACACTATTTCGATGTTTTATATTCCATTCCGGAACAGGTGAAAATGGCGTTAGATAAAGAAGGCATAGAGATCCCATTCCCGCATCGTAAACTGATCATTGAAAAAGAATCAGCTTAAAGCAACTATCGGGTTTTAATAAAAAGAATAAGGACAACAAATGAACGATAAATTACAGCACATACCTGAAGAAGCTTTTGATTGGTATGATGAATATGCCCATGGTGGTATGGATCGCCGAACGTTTATGAAAAAATTGGGGACTCTGGTTGCTGTTGGTTATTCCATGAGTGTTTTGACATCGGCTTTGTTGCCTAACTATGCGTTAGCCGAGCAGGTGTCATTTAATGATGACGATATTAAAGCCACTTATGAAGAGTTTTCTTCACCTAAGGGTCATGGTAAGGGACGTGGTTACTTGGTTCAACCAAGTCAGGAAAAGGCAGATTATCCGGTTGTTTTGGTCATTCACGAGAATAGGGGGCTTAACCCATACGTAAAAGATGTCGCAAGGCGTTTGGCAAAAGCCGGATTTCTAGCGTTTGCACCAGATGCTTTATTTCCTTTAGGTGGGTATCCGGGCAATGATGATGAAGGTCGGGCCATGCAGCGCAGTATGGACAGAGCAAAAATCCAACAGGATTTTGTGGCTGCCGCCCATTTTTTAAAACAGCATAAGCAAAGCAATGGCAAACTTGGCGCGGTTGGTTTTTGTTTTGGTGGCTATATGGTGAACTATTTGGCTGCCATTGACAGTACGTTATTGCATGCTGGCGTACCTTTTTATGGAACACCTGCGGCAAAAGAGCTTAGGGCCAATATAAAAGCGCCGCTGTTAATTCAGCTTGGTGAGTTAGATGCTCGGGTTAATAAGTCATGGCCGGAATATGAAAAGGATCTGCAATCGGCTGGGGTCGAATATCAAATGCATATGTATAAAAACGCCAAACATGGTTTTCATAATGACTCTACCGGTCGTTATGATAAAGACAATGCCGAACTTGCTTGGCAACGAACGTTGGCGTTTTTCCAAAGTAAACTTGCTTAACGAAGCTTAGTTGGATTGGTATTTCCAGAATATAAGAAAACGCAGTTACACCTAAAAAAGCCATCAAGTCGTAAATTACGGTTTGATGGCTTTTGTTTATGCGCTCAATTCACCCTTTAGGTTTTTAACCATTAATGCTCTGATTTGTTCGGTGTTAAGTTCTTTACTTAACAAGTAATGTAACTTGGTTAACGTTGCTTCCAACGTCATGTCCAGTCCGCTAATAACACCACATTGGCTCAGAGCATTGCCCGTTGCATAACCACCCATATTAACTTTACCTTTTACACACTGAGTGCAATTAACAATGATAATGCCGCGATCAGTTGCTTCTTTTAACAAACAGAGTAACTCATCATTTTGTGGCGCATTTCCCACCCCATAACTCAATAAAATCAATGCCTTTACAGGTTGTTGCAATACATTGCTGATAAGTTTTGGTGAAATACCTGGGTAAAGGTGGACCACACCAACAGGCTGTTCGCTGATATTACTGACCGTTAGGTGATTGTCATAATTTGTGGCTATAGAACCGGCAATGACTTTAATGTTAATACCCGCTTCAAGTAATGGCGGCATATTAGGAGAAGCAAAGGCATCAAAACCGTCAGCATAAGCTTTAATACAGCGGTTACCACGAAATAAGTTGTTATTAAAAAATAAGCCCACTTCATTAATCGGAAAATTAGCGGCTATGTATAACGAGTTTAACAGGTTTTCTTGGCCATCACTGCGCAATTGGGTTAGCGGGATTTGCGAACCCGTTACGATCACAGGCTTACTTAAATCTTCAAGCATAAAAGATAACGCCGAGCTGGTATACGCCATGGTATCTGTGCCGTGGAGTACAACAAACCCATCGTATTCGTTATAATTTGCTTTAATATCATCCGCAATACGTTGCCAATCACTTGGGGTCATGTTGGATGAATCGATAAGGGGATCGTATTCATTAATGGTAAAAGAGGGCATTTCAACACGATGAAAGTCTGGCATCTTAGCGATGGAATCGGTTAAATGACTTTTAACGGGCACATAACCTTGTTCACTTGGTTTCATGCCGATGGTGCCGCCAGTATATGCGACGTAGATTTTCTTTTGTTTGTTCATGATATTAAAAAATAAAAAGGCCCCAATAAATTGAGGCCGATAATAACATGAGTTATCGGTTTTAAGTTAGTTCATTTCACAGCTTAAACAGAAAGAATAGATACCTTGTGGGTCGTTTAATTCTTGTACCGCTTCAAACTCATTTATTACACGCTTAATAAGTTTGGTCAGTGCAGGGCTGTCATTAACTTGACTATTTATTAAACCATCAGGAATAAATGCTTTTGAATTTTCAAGAATTTCTCGCAGTAACATGTCTTTTTCAGATAACTCTTTTTTGATGTAAATGGTGTCATAAACATCTAAACCAGCGCGATCTGCAGCGGCGGCTATTGCGCCATCGAGGTTTCCTAGTTTATCAACTAAACCAAGCTCCTGTGCTTTAGCGCCTGTCCATACTCGACCTTGAGCAATTTTATCAACCGCCTCCGGTGTCATATTACGGTTTTCAGCGACCAAAGTAATAAAATTTTTATAACCTCGATTAATACTTGCCTGAATAATGTTACCTATATCGGGATTTAATTCACGAGATACACCCAATCCTGCAAGTTCGGTTGTGCCTACGCCATCGGTATGAATGCCCATTTTATCTAAAGCTTTTTCAAACGTCATAAACATACCGAAAATACCAATAGAGCCGGTAATGGTATTAGGTGATGCCCAAATCTCATTGGCAGGGGCTGAAATCCAGTAGCCACCAGATGCCGCATAGTTGGCCATTGAGGCAATAACCGGTTTTCCTGCTTGTTTAAGTAGTTCAATTTCTTGGCGGATGATTTCCGATGCATAAGCACTACCACCAGGGCTATCAACACGTAAAACGACGGCTTTCACTTTGTCGTTCATCCGCGCTTTTCGAAGTAATTTCGCGGTAGAGTCGCCGCCAATTTTGCCTTCCTTTTGGTAGCCATCTAAAATGGTGCCTTTGGCAACGACTACTGCAACCTTATCGGTCATAGGATTAACATATGGGAAAGGGTTGCTGGTGGCTTTTAGGTAATTCTTAAATGTAATGTGTTTATAAGATTGGCCTTTAGAGGATTTACCCACTTTATCAATCATGGCCAAGCGAATGTCTTCACGAGTGGCCAACTTATCGACATAGCCATTATCAAGGGCATATTGAGCAAAACTGCCTTCAGCTTTGTTAAGCTTTTCTAGTAATACTTCGGCGGTTTCATCAAAGTTTACCAATTCAAAATTACGTTGCTTGGCAACATCCACTTTATAGCTTTCCCATAACTGTGCTAACCAAGCTCGATTCGCTTCTTTTGCTGGCTCGGACATGTCATCACGAATGTAAGGCTCTACGGCACTTTTGTATGTGCCCACTTTAAAAATGTGCTGGGAAATGTTCAGTTTATCCAAGGCCGATTTAAAATAGGTTCTAAAACGACCATAACCTTCAAGGACAACCGCACCTTCTGGGTTTATCCAAACATGGTCCGCGTGGGCAGCCAAATAGTATTGGTCTTGGGTAAAATAATCGCCATAAGCAATAACTTCTTTACCAGATTCTTTAAAGTCAACAATGGCTTGAGAAATAAGCTGTAAATGATGCAAACCAACGCGTTGCAGTTTTTGTGGGTAAAGCACCAGTGCGGTAATGCGATCATCATCTTTAGCTTTGCTGATAACGTCGGTAATGTCCGTGATCAGGATCTCAGGTTTTTCATTTTCCTGATCAAACATCTCATTCATGATCAATTCAGATGTTTCGATTGCCGTTTTTTGTTCAACCACATCCCCTTTAAGGTTTAAAAATAGGGCGGCAGACTCAGGGACAACAACTTTGTCGCTATCATCCGTTAGGGCTACAAAAATGATGCCAAGAAATAGAAAAAAGATCACATTCAAAAGCAACTTTCGAGTGGTATTGATTGCATTCCATAAAAAGCGGAATACTTTTTTAATTATGCTAGGTTTTTCAGACATATATCCTCACGTCTTTAGTAGTACTTATTTTATATTACCTTGCTTAAATGAAAATTTCTCGTGCAAATGCCAATATTAAAGTTTTATTACAATTTAATTTTTTGTATTTGCCACGATTGATGAAAACAGTATGAAATAAAATATGAGCTACACTGTTCTATGTAGATTCTTAAATAATAGATTCTTAAATCCTTAAATAGGATACAGAAAATGGAGTTTTTAATATTATGTTCGGCTTTTTTCTTAAACTAGATTTTATCCCTGCATTATTAATCCGGGTGTTTTTAGCACCTGTTTTTATTATCGCAGGTTATAACAAAATGCAATTTGGTAATGAGGATTTGCCCTTAAGTGAGCAGTTATTGGCAGATCAGAGTATTATTGATTGGTTCGGAAATACCGAGTGGGGGTTAGGTTTACCCTTTCCAGATATTCTTGCTAACTTGGCGGCTTGGACGGAATTTTTTGGCGGTTGGTTTTTATTGATTGGATTCGCGGTAAGATTAACAAGCATACCGCTAATGGTGACCATGTTTGTTGCGGCAACCAGTGTTCACTTAGACAACGGTTGGTATGCGATCACGCCAACTAATCCGGATACCAGCTCTGCAAACGTGGCAAGTTGGCTCGGGTATGAACCTGCAACTGAAAGCTTGGCCAATAGCGAGAAGGCGAGTGTCCGTTTGGACAAAATACGGGAGATAATTGACGAGAATGGCAATCCCGAGTGGCTGTATGAAACCGGCAATGTGGTGTTGTTAAATAACGGCATTGAATTTGCCGCAACCTATTTTATTATGCTTATGGCCTTGTTCTTTATTGGTGCAGGTCAGGTTTTTAGTATTGATTATTGGTTGTTCGTTCCATCCAAACCCGATAAAAAGACGTAAAAGCAACTATTCAGTATTGGCTAAACTGTGTTAATTTATCATTAACACAGTTTACTTATTTTAATAACAAGATGTCATTTTATAATTTTTTAACCACCCGCCATTCCAATGGCCATTTACAAGCGCCTGCACCAAATCAATTCGAATTGGACAGTATTTTACAATCTGCTATGACCGTGCCAGATCATGGTGGTCTATTACCTTTTCGCTGTACGGTAATTCAAGGGGAAGCATTAGATAAACTAACCCAAGTCTTTGTTGATGCCATAAAAGCCAATACCAATGATGAATGTAAGTTAGCTAAGGCCGCAAAAATGGCCTATCGAGCACCACTTATAATTATGGTTTCCACCAACTATAAAGAACACCCCAAAGTCCCTTTTAATGAACAACTTATTACCGCAGGCTGTGCGGTATATGCAATGCAAATGGCTTGTGTTTCGTTAGGGTTTCAAGGCATGTGGCGTACGGGAGATGTTTGCACCTCTGGGATCCTAAAGGAGAAATTAAACGTGTCGGATAACAATGACGTTGTTGGTTTTTTATATATCGGTACTGAAAGCAAAATATTACCTGCCAAAAAACGCAAACACTTTTCCCAAGTTACCGAATTTTTATAAAGAAAAGGTCGCGGTTATGTTCAATCAAGTGTTATCCATACCCTTGTTACCGGTTTTGTATTTACAGGGAAAACAATTAAAAAATCGCATTCCAGAAATGCCAGAGGCCGTTGGTAAACGAATAGGTGTAACTGGGGTTGGCAAACCATTGCGCGTGCTAGTCTTGGGGGATTCTGCCGCTGCAGGCGTCGGGGTTAAAAACATTGAACAAAGTTTATTGGGCTTTTTGATTGAACATTTGCAAGATGACTACCAGTTGCATTGGCAGTTGCATGCCAAATCTGGCGCTAAAACTCAGCAAACATTGAACAGTTTAAACGCGCTTAAAGGAAAACAATTTGATGTCATTATTACCTCGTTGGGGGTAAATGATATGACCCACGGTGTAAAAAGAAAACGCTGGCTTGCCTCAATGAGCAACTTGATTGACCAACTTACTGAGCAGTGTAAACCCACATTAATTATTACTAGCAGCTTGCCTCCTATTGGTAAATTCCCAGCCATTCCATTTCCCCTTAATTGGTATTTAGGCGGTCAGGCTTCATATTTTAACCAAGGATTAGAAACCCAATTTACGCATCATCAACACATACAGTACTTATCGTTAGCTCTTGATAGTCAGCAACATAACAAAATGCCCCAAGATTACTTGGCCAGTGACGGCTTCCATCCCGGTAAAAAAGTTTATCAATTATGGGCGGCAGAGGCCGTACGCTTGATCAGAAAAAGCTATGCAAAAGAAAACGTTCATTCAAAATAGGAGTTTATGATGATAAAAGGTTCTTGTTTATGTGGGGCAATTACCATAAAACTTGCCCAAATTGTTGGTAACAGTGATGCTTGTCATTGCCGTGAATGTCGAAAATGGACTGGGCATTTTCTTGCCAGCGTAGATGTAAAACGTGAAGCCATAAGCATAATAGGTGAAGAACATCTAAACTGGTACCAATCCTCAGAAAAAGTCCGTCGAGGATTTTGCCGACATTGTGGATCTTCATTATTGTTTGATCCTCTTGATAAAAAAAAGCACGACTGGTTAGCCATTGCGTTAGGTTGCTTTGATGGCGATACCGGCATTACATTAGAAAAACATATTTTTGTAGCCGAAAAAGGTGACTATTACCAAATAAGTGATAATTTACCTCAACGCCAACAATAAATAGGAGTGAGTGATGAGTTTAGGCACTTTTTCAATGAGTTTAGCCGTAAAGGATATTCAAAAATCGAAACAATTTTACCTAGATTTGGGTTTTAACATTATTGGTGGTGATGAAACACAAAACTGGCTCATTTTAAAAAACGGTGAAACAACCCTCGGCTTGTTTTCGGGCATGTTTAATAACAACATGCTGACGTTTAACCCTGGTTGGGATAAGAACTGCAAAAAGTTAAAATCATTCCCTGACATCAGAGAATTGGTAGCACAGTATAAAGAAGCTGGCATCGAAGTAAGCGATGAATCGTTTGCATCAGAAAGTGGACCTGGTAGTTTTACCGTTAAGGATCCCGACGGCAATATCATTTTGTTTGACCAACATGTTTAACAGCATTTATTTAAGCCAATGTGTGTCGTAAAAATCATAACCTGTTGTGTCGAATCCATTAGCTTATTTGAATTTACTCACAGGGGGCACTTATGGTGTTTATACTGACGTAATTATCGCCATTTGGATGCCATAGAACATTTTAAAGCAAATGCGCATGATTTGATTGTTCAAAAAGTCAGTAGCAGGGCAGTTATCTTACATGCAAGTCGATAATTTTATTTACTACGTTTAAAAAACAGCCCCTGTAACACATCACAACCGACTTTTTCATTAAGCTTTTTGTCATTAAGCTTCGTCCATTAAAGCGCAAGGGGTTAATGTATTCTCTTCAAAAAGGATTTTTGCTTCCTCAATGAGCAATTGCTGAGTTTGTTGTTCACCATATTCGTCCATCAAAGTTAACCACCGCCTCATCAATCTTTCATCTTGGGTGATCATGTCCATAATTTGCTGTGCTTTATCATTTGCTGGGGCCTTGATATTCGATTTTAGACGCTCTAATTCTGTAAGAGAATCGTCATCCTGTAAAATACGATAAGCATTCTTTTGCAAGGTTAACCCAACTAACTGAGTGATAGAAACATGACTACGCTTTGCAAGTTCTTTACCCAAGGATAAACATGCGATAACTTTCTCTCGATTTTCTGTACCTGAATGACACCATTTGGTTATAGGTAAGTAAGATGGGCCGTTACTTATGGCTTTGGTAAAGCCGGCAAGGGCATTTTCATTGAAATGATTGTATTGTGATGCGCTTAACGCTTGGGCATAAAGTAACGCTTGTTCGCCTATTCTTTCATTAAAGTATGCAGAATTTGAGAGCTCATTAATCGATTCAATAACAGCTTCGTGGTTTTGTAATTGAGCATGAGCGATGGCCTTATAAAACCAAATAGCCCCATTGTTTCTATCCTGCTGAGCGATTTTATTAAGATAGTCAGTGGAACAGCGTTGAGTGTTTTCCGATGAACATAAAGCCATACCCGATAGCGCTGCAATGGGTGTTGGGCTGGCATTTTCAATAAAGTCTCGCAACGCATAACGGGCTTTATCACCATCTAAAGAATTGAATAATGCGAAATATAGTTTGTCGTCGTTATTATCTGAACTCGAAAGTAAATCAATAAATTGTTGTGCCTTAAAACGATAAGTTTTTGGATCAAACGAAAGAGGAGAGAAGCAATTTGGTTTGTTTGCAATAGTTTTTGTCGTTTGAATGGAGTGATCCATATCATCGGTTGACTCTTCAACAAAGATTGACGATTTTGTTGATGCTCTGTGGTGCGTTGTATTTTCTTGAATTTGTTGGTTAGGCGTTTGAACGGTAACGACTGACCCCTTAAAATAAAAAAATAGGATCCCAGACAAAAAGAGTAATGCAAAAATATTCTTTTTCATAAAAACTTCCTTGTTAAAACATTTGGTGAACGAAAATAATGAGCATATATTAATTCGATGTTGTTTTTCAGCACATAGAGAACAAAAGATACAATTGCCATTAACTGCATCAAAATAGCCTTTTCACCAAACAGCTCAAATCAAAGCAAGCGAACCAATGAATTTTCTATTTGATGTGCGTTGCCTAAAAAGAACATGCAAAATAGGAAAATCAGGAAAGAACATCATAAACCATGGCTGTTGTTGGCAACATAAACCGTAATTATTACTTATGCTAGATTCAGAAATCTGGTTGCTATAGCCTATATTTTCAATACCTTACGCTTCTTTTTATGATTGAGCAAGGTGGTTTTCCTTGATTGGTGTTGTATACATGACTAGATGGAATATTAGGTTTTTTATGGGCAAAAAAAAGCTGTCACAAAGGACAGCTTTAGTAATGTTCATGCTAAAGATTGTTTAGAAGTCAGCGTTATTTGGTGTACGAGGGAATGGGATAACATCACGTACGTTTTGCATGCCTGTTGCGTAAACAACCAAACGCTCAAAACCTAAACCAAAACCTGAGTGAGGCACTGTACCGTATTTACGTAAATCGCGGTACCAGCTGTAATCTTCTTTATCTAGACCCATTTCAGCAATACGCTCATCTAGTACTTCAATACGTTCTTCACGCTGAGCACCACCAATGATTTCACCAATACCTGGCGCTAATACGTCCATTGCGGCAACGGTTTTTCCGTCATCGTTTAGGCGCATGTAGAATGCTTTAATGTCTTTCGGGTAGTTTTGTAAAACAACAGGACCTTTTACATACTCTTCAGCAAGGAAACGCTCGTGTTCAGAGTTTAAGTCAACACCCCAAGATACTGGGTTTTCAAATTTCTTTCCGCAGTTTTGTAGAATTTCGATGGCATCGGTGTAATCCATGCGAACGAAGTCTGAGTCAACAACCGACTGTAAGCGATCGATAACGGTTTTATCAACACGTTGTTGGAAGAAAGCCATATCGTCAGCGCGCTCTTCTAGAACGGCTTTAAATACATAACGTAGCATTTCTTCAGCAAGTGTTGCGGCATCGCCCAAATCAGCAAATGCAATTTCTGGCTCAACCATCCAGAACTCGGCAAGGTGACGAGATGTGTTTGAATTTTCCGCACGGAAAGTAGGACCGAACGTGTACACTTTTGACAATGCACATGCGTACGTTTCAACGTTTAACTGACCAGATACGGTTAAGAAGGTTTCTTTACCGAAAAAGTCTTGGTTAAAGTCTACTGCGCCTTTGTCATCACGTGGTAAGTTTTCTAAATCAAGTGTACTTACACGGAACATTTCACCAGCACCTTCGGTATCTGAACCGGTAATAAGTGGGGTGCTGATCCAAAAGTAACCTTTTTCATGGAAGAAGCGGTGAATCGCTTGCGCTAAACAGTTACGAACACGCGTTACGGCACCACCAATATTGGTACGAGCACGCAAGTGCGCTTGCTCACGTAAGAATTCAATTGAGTGACGCTTTGCAGCCATTGGGTACGTATCTGGGTCTTCAACAAAACCAAGCACGTCAACATGTGTCGCCTGAATTTCGAAAGACTGACCTTTACCTTTAGATTCTACTAGCGTCCCCGTTACTGAAACAGATGCACCGGTAGTTAGCTTTAATACTTCATCTTGGTAATTATTAAGGTCACTAGGCACAACTGCTTGGATAGGATCAAAACATGATCCATCGTGGATGGCTAAAAAAGAGATACCGGCTTTGGAATCTCGACGGGTTCTTATCCAACCCTGAACAGTAACTGTTTCACCAACAGCGGTTTTACCTGCTAGGACATCAGCAATAGTTGCAACTGACATTATTGACCTCATTAATTAAAATAGTGTGTGTTTATCTTTGTAAGATTAAGGTTAGGTATATTACCTGCACCACAAATAGACTCAAGTAATTCTTACACTTAACCGCGAATTTTGTGCAATAAATTGATCAAAAAACCGCGATTGCACAAAAATTGATTCAATTTTATAACATGTAAGACGATAAGGGTAAAAATATTACGAATAAACGATAGATAGAAAAGCGTCAAAAAAGAGAGATTAAGTGGCTAATCTCTCTATGTATTTCAAAATAAATGCTATTTAGTCGGTGCTTTTGGGCATTGAAACAATGAATCGTCTTGCATTACGGCGCGCATTGCATCGGTTAATTTGGTGAGCTCTTCCTTGCTAATGACATACGGTGGCATAACATAAACCAGTTTACCAAATGGTCTTATCCAAACCCCCAGTTCGACAAAGCGTTTCTGAATTTTATCCATAATAACCGGGTTAACGGCTTCTATAACACCAATGGCACCTAATACACGAACATCTTCAACATTACCCAGATCAACTAAAGGCAGCAATTGCGCTTTTAATTGTTGTTCTATGTTCATTACTTGTGCGTGCCAATCATTTTCGATGAGCAGTGTTAAACTGGCATTTGCTGCGGAACAGGCTAAAGGGTTGCCCATGAAGGTTGGTCCGTGCATGAATACGCCGGCTTCACCATTGCTGATGACTTGGGCGACATGATCGGAACATAACGTTGCCGCCAAGGTGAGGTAGCCACCCGTTAAGGCTTTTCCTAAACATAAAATATCCGGTTCAATATTGGCGTGCTCACAGGCAAATAATTTGCCACTTCGGCCAAAACCTGTCGCAATTTCATCGGCAATAAGCAGTACATCGTATTGATCACAAAGAGCTCTGCAGCCTTTTAAAAATTGCGGGTGATAAAAACGCATTCCGCCAGCACCTTGAACAATGGGCTCAAGGATAAGGGCGGCAATGCGGTCATGATGTTGTTCCAGTTGGTGTTTAACCGAGGCTAAATCCTGCTCATCAAAATCATCATAAAAGCCACATTGCGGTGCCTCGGCAAAGTAGTTTTCGGTAATAAACCCTTGAAACAACTGGTGCATACCATTAACGGGATCGCCCACTGACATGGCGGCAAATGTATCGCCATGGTAGCCATTTTTTATGGTTAATAAACGGTTCTTATGGGCCTTATTACGACTGTGTTGGTATTGAATGGCCATTTTTATCGCCACTTCGACCGCAACGGAACCACTATCAGCCAGGAATACTTTGGTCAGCTTTTTCGGGGTTAATGCAATCAGCTTTTCGGCTAGGTTTATTGCTGGCTTATGGGTTAAGCCACCAAACATAACATGCGAAAACGTATCTATTTGTGCTTTCATTGCTAAGTTTAACGCTGGGTTATTATAGCCATGAACCACAGACCACCAAGAAGACATGCCATCAACCACGTATTCGCCACCAGCGAGTGTTAAAGTAACCCCTTGAGCGTGCTCAACCAAATACGAAGGCAAAGGCTTACTCATGGACGTATACGGATGCCAGAGATGTTCCTGATCGAAAGATAATAGGGTTGTATGTTTTTTGTTCATTGGTTAACCATTTGCTGTTGTTAGGATTGACTGAATCTTATTGCAGGCTAGACTAGCTGTAAATTTACAAACTTGCAACAAGCAAGTCACAAACCGCTCTGCAGGCTGCCAGCCAGATTATTGACGGGTTTTAATTTACAAAACAATTGGTACAAATATGCAAATATCGACAACAATAAGACATAACTGGACAGTAACCGAAGTTCAAGCTTTATTCGACTTACCTTTTAATGATTTGATGTTTAAAGCACAAACGATTCACCGGGAAAACTTTGATCAGAATCAGGTACAAGTAAGCACGCTGTTATCGATTAAAACCGGCGCTTGTCCTGAAGATTGTAAGTATTGCTCGCAAAGTGCCCGTTATAACACCGATGTTGAAAAAGAAAAATTAATGGAAGTTGAAAAAGTACTTGAAGCGGCTGCAAAAGCAAAGGCACAAGGCTCAACCCGATTTTGTATGGGGGCTGGATGGCGCAACCCGAAAGAGCGTGACATGCCACACATCGTAAAAATGGTACAAGGTGTTCGTGAAATGGGCATGGAAACGTGTATGACGTTAGGCATGCTTAACGAACAGCAAGCCGGCACGTTGCAAAAAGCCGGTCTTGATTACTACAACCATAATCTGGACACCTCACCAGAACACTACAATTCAATCATTACAACCCGCACATATCAGGACCGACTCGATACGTTAAGTAATGTTCGAAATGCCGGTATGAAAGTGTGTAGTGGCGGTATTATGGGCTTGGGCGAGTCGGCCAATGATCGTGCATCTTTTCTTGTGCAATTGGCCAATCTTGATAAACATCCTGACAGTGTGCCCATTAATATGTTGGTAAAAATTGAAGGCACCCCCTTAGCTAACGTAGAGGACTTGGATCATTTCGACTTTATACGCTGTATTGCGGTTGCGCGTATCATGATGCCTAAATCTCATGTCCGATTGTCTGCAGGACGAGAGGCGATGAACGAACAAATGCAAGCGATGTGTTTTATGGCGGGTGCTAACTCGATTTTCTATGGTTGCAAATTATTAACAACGGGCAATCCAGAAGCCGATGCCGACATGATGTTATTTAAAAAACTGGGCATTAATACCGAGCGCGGACGAGCATCTACACAAGAAGAACAGACTCGTGAGGAACATGCCCTACAAACAGCCATCGTCAATAAAGAAAACGAAGCACTATTTTACGACGCGAGCATCGGATAATTCCTGCAGACGCCGATAATGCATTTTATTGGCGTTTTGCATTATCTGTTTTCTTTGCGCCTTTCTACACTAGCAAATGGCTTGATATGGCATTTAATTTTTTAACCGAAACACTGCAACATCAAAAGGATCGTGACTTATATCGTCAACGCACCCCCTTGACGCAAGGCGTTGGCCGTATCCTAATGGTTGATGGTGAGCAATATATTAACTTCTCCAGTAATGACTACCTTGGTTTAAGTAGTCATCCAGATATTGGTAAAGCGTTTATAAAAGGCATTGACCAATACGGTAATAGTGCGGCTTCCTCAAGCTTGGTTACCGGATACACCAAAGCACATCAAGCGTTAGAAGAACAAGCCGCTAATTGGTTAGGTTTTGAAAAGACCATGTTGTTCTCAACGGGGTTTGCAGCCAACACGGGGGTATTGCATGCCTTAGCTAAACAAACAAAGGTGAGCTATTTCCTCGATAAACTCGCCCATGCGTCATTAATTGATGGTGCTTTTACGTCAACGGCAAAAGCCAAACGATTTCGTCATAACGACACGCGCCACCTTAATACGTTGCTTAGTCAAAGTGAGTGCACGAATAAGCTAACGGTTGTTGAGGGGGTGTATTCAATGGATGGCGATTGTGCGCCATTGGCAGATATTATAAAAACGAGTCGGGCTAACGATGCCTGGATATATGTTGATGATGCACATGGTATTGGGGTGCTAGGTAAAGAAGGGCAAGGCACATTAGCTGCACAAAACACTCGGGTAGATAATGATGTCATTCATATGGCGACGTTTGGTAAAGCACTTGGCTGCAATGGTGCTATTGTATCTGGCTCTTGTGATTTTATTGATTATTGTACCAATTTCGCTAGAGATTATATTTACTCAACGGCGATGTCACCCGCGCAAGCGTTAGCCAATTCAGCCAGCATAGCCTTGTGCCAAAAGGATGATTGGCGTCGCGATAAAATCCAACAATTAAGCCAGTTGTTACGCCAAAAATTAGATAAAACCATCGTCACCACAAAGAGTGAAACGGCGATTGTCGGGGTTATTATTGGCCGTGAAACTGATACATTATTTTGTGCAGAACAACTTAAAAAACAAGGGTTTTGGTTAACGGCAATTCGTCCGCCAACTGTTGAAAGAGGCCTTTCCAGGTTACGCGTTACCGTTAGTGCGAGTCATAATGTTAATGATATCATTAGCTTAGCAGAATGTATAAATGAGGTGGTCGGACAGTGTCTGCAAAAGAATTAAAAACACAAATAGCCCATTGTTTTGGTGCTGCATCGAGTTCTTATGATAGTTCGGCAAGACTACAACGACGTTCAGGCTCAATTTTACTGGAGATGATAAGCCATTATCGTGACGCAAATGAGCAACCTAAAACCATTGTTGATTTGGGCTGTGGAACGGGATATTTTAGCGAACTTATGCAGCCATTAGGTCATCACGTTATTGGCGTGGATTTATCAAAATCGATGTTGCGTTTTGCGAAAAAACAGCGCAGTGAACACATCAGTTGGTTAGCAGGCGATGTTCATCAATTTCCCTTGGCGGATAACAGTGTTGATATTATTTTTAGCAATTTAGTCATTCAATGGTGCGATCCCTTGTCCCTAACGTTTGCTGAAATCAATCGAGTTTTAAAACCTGGTGGCAAGGTTGTGTTTGCCACATTACTCGATGGGACTCTAACAGAGCTTAAAGAGAGTTGGGCAACCGTGGATGATGACACGCACGTGATTGACTTTAAAACGATAGACGAAATAAAAAGCTGTATTGATTTTAATACGTTTGATGTTGAGCAATTAACTCAATCGGACATTGTGTTGCCTTATCAGCATGTAAAGCATCTTGCGCTGGAGCTTAAATCCCTAGGGGCCAGTACCGTACCGAATAAACGGAATAAAGGCTTGGGTGGAAAGACGTCATGGAAGAATATGTGTGCCGCTTATCAAGATTACCGTGATGATTTAGGTAACTATCCGGCAACATACCAGCTTTGTACAGCGGCGCTCATTAAAAAAGCACCAATGGAATAACCGAAATAGCGTTTATTAGGGAATGGATATATAACAATGAGTAAGTATTTTATTACGGCCACAGATACCGATGCCGGTAAAACCTTTATTGCCAGTGCCTTAGTGTCAGCCTTAGTTGATGCAGGCAAACAGGTTAATGTATTTAAGCCGTTATCGGCAGGATGTGATTGGCGCGATAATCAATGGCAAAATGAAGACGCTTTATTATTACAAGAAGCCTCTAACCATCAGCAACGATTAGAGCAAATTAACCCCATTGCGTTTGAAGAGCCCATTGCACCTCACATTGCAGCCAAGTACCACAAACAGTCTATATCGAGTGAAATAATTCAGAATCATTATCAAAATATTATCGCCAATGGTGCTGATGCTGTGATTACTGAAGGTGCGGGTGGCTGGCGATTACCATTAGGTAATGGTGAGTTTTTATCAGAATTTGTGCAAGCAACTGAGCAAAAAGTGATTTTAGTGGTCTTGATGAAATTAGGCTGCTTGAATCACGCCATTTTAACCTATCAAAGTATAATAGCGGACGGTTTAGACGTTGCCGGTTGGGTCGCTAACTGCCCAGAAGAGATGCCTTACCTTGAGGATAATATCTCGTTGTTAACACAAGAAATTGATGCGCCACTGCTTGGTAAAGTAAGCAAACATACAGATTATCAAGGTGCAAAGGCAGAACTCACGATACATACATTACGTTAGTCTAAACGGTTCGGCTATATCTCAATGCCACTGATCATGCTGGCATTCTGGCTTCCTTTCTATAATTTTACAACTTTCGCGGTGAAATCCCATTAAATTGCGTCCAACGGTTGAGTGTTAAATTATTGTTTAATGCTATGATAAACAAAGGTTAAAGACATATCTTTTATAAAAATAACAACGAGAATCCTATGAAAAAATTCATTCTAACCATATTGCTTAGCATTAGCAGTATGACCATTGCGGCGCCAGGAGAAGAGGCTCCGGATAGAACATCTGGAGAAGGCCCGTTTAAACGTTTGATCTTACGTGGCGGCATTATGGTTAATGGCGAGGGTGCCCCCGCACGCGGCCCCGTGGACATTGTGATTGAAAATGACCGCATTGTTAATATAGTTAATGTTGGAAATCCGGGTGTCCCAATAATTTCCAAGAAAAGACCGGTTGCCGGTAAACATGATGTAGAAATTGATGTAGAAGGCCAATACATCCTGCCTGGGTTTGTTAATATGCATGGTCATATTGGTGGCAGTGCCGATGATATACCCGCTGAATATGTGTTTAAACTTTGGTTAGCACATGGCATTACAACCGTTCGCGAGCCTGGCAGTTTTAATGGTGTTGATTGGGTGATGAGACACGTTGAGCGCAGTAATGAAAATAGCATAGCTGCCCCAAGGATCATTCCTTATGTTGGCTTTGGCATGGATTTTGATGAACCTATTACCACCCCTGAACAAGCTAAAATGTGGGTTAAATACATAGCCAAACAAGGTGCCCAAGGCATTAAGTTTTTCGGTGCGCCACCTGAAATCATGGAAGCGGCGTTAACGGAAGCGAAAAAACAACATCTGGGTAGTATGATGCACCACGCTCAGCTAGATGTGACCAATATGAATGTCATTGACTCAGCGCGTTTAGGCCTTACCACAATGGAACATTGGTACGGTTTACCAGAAGCATTATTTGAGCACCAGCATATTCAAAATTATTCACCGCACTACAACTACAATAACGAGCAAGACCGATTTGGTGAAGCAGGGCGCTTATGGCAGCAAGCCGCTAAACCGGATAGTAAAAAATGGCTAACCGTACGAGATGAGTTATTGGCTTTGGACTTTACCATTAATCCGACGATGACCATTTATGAAGCCAGTCGTGATTTAATGCGTGAAATGAATGCCGATTGGCATAAAGAGTATACGCTACCTACTTTGTGGGACTTCTTTTTACCAAATCGTTATGCGCATGGTTCGTATTGGTTTGACTGGACTACCGATGACGAGATCGCTTGGAAGAAGAATTATCAACAATGGATGTACTTTTTAAATGACTATAAAAATCATGGTGGCCGAGTAACCACGGGCTCTGATGCCGGTTATATCTTCAAAATTTATGGTTTTGCCTTCATTCGTGAGTTGGAATTACTCAGGGAGGCAGGCTTTAATGCGCTTGAAGTCATTCAATCGGCCACGATTAATGGCGCCGAAGCGTTAGGGATGAAAGACGAAATAGGTTCGATTCGAATCGGTAAAAAAGCCGATTTGGTGATAGTAAACGAGAATCCTTTACGCAACTTTAAAGTCCTGTACGGCACAGGTCATTTTAAATTAGATGAGCAAAATACGCCTACCCGGGTTAATGGTATTAACTTAACCATAAAAGATGGCATTGTTTATGACAGCCAAAAATTACTTACACAAGTTCGCGAGATGGTAAGAAAAGCCAAAGCTAGCAATTAAAGCCGGCATATTAGAGGCCCTAAAAAGACAATAATAAAGACAATAAAAAAGGCAGTGAAAACTGCCTTTTTGCTATCAATAACATTCATTTTTAATAAATGCGTTGTTTAACTCTGAGTCCAACCAGGCGATTGCCTTATCCCTTCCTAAATCATAAGCATCAAATGCTTTGACATTGATGTTATCCATTTCTCTTACTTTTTTAAAAAGGTTGGTTTCATCTTTCCCTTTACTATTATAGGTAATTGCCGCGATGGCTACTAAATGTTCATCGGAAGCAACAACCAATTTTGCTTCAAACGTAAAATCATAATCGTTGATTTTATTAATTAGTAGCGCAAAGTTTCCACAAATATGATCATTAATAAAAAAATCAATTTGTTCAGTAACTTCGATATCAACAGTTACCCCGTTTTCAATCCTAAGTTCAACAATGTTATTTGGATAGACTTTTATATGACCGAAATCAAACTGGTATTGCATAATAGTCTCCTTGTCTTACTTTAGCTTTTAGGCTACACCAAAACGATATGGCATTTCAATATCTACAAGTTAAATATTCAATCAAATCAGGTGGTTAATAAGTTGGAAATCGATTTTATAGTAAATCAGATAAATCCGCTTGATCAGGCACAATCGTTTTACAACCATTAATAAAACGGTACCCTTGTGCGCCACCAATAAGGCTAAGCTTTTGTTTTGTTAATTGTAATGCCGTGCCTTCAACAATTCCGATAATCGTAGTATCTGGATTAACCACCATAAACTCTTGTAAACGTTGTTCACGGGTTTCACCGTTGTGACCAGGAGGGTTGAAGTCGGTGTAATGTGGGTTTAATTGAACAGGCAACAAGTTAAGTGCGTTAAAGCTTTGTGGTTCGACGATTGGCATATCATTGGTGGTCTTAATGCTGGCACCAGCAATATTTGAGCCTGCACTCCAACCAATATAAGGCGTACCCGCAGAAACTTTCTGCTGAATTAATTCGATTAGCTCGTTGCGATAAAGCAAGTTAAGCAGTTGGAACGTATTACCACCACCGACAACAATTGCTTTTGCTTGTTCGATGGCTTGCTTAGGATCAGCAAACGTATGAATGCCTTTTACGTTAATGTTTAATTCAGCCAAGGCATTTTGAACCCGTTGGGTATATTCATCAAAGTTTATCGTTACTCCAGCATAAGGAATAAAAACAATTTCTCGAACGTCGCCTAAGTGTTCGTCAATCATCGCCGTTGCATGTTCTAGGTACGCTGTCTCGCCAACGCGAGAGCTGCTTAAAAGTAATAGGTGTTTATTCATTTGTGTCTTCTTTATATTGAGTTAATTCATTAATTGCCGATTGCGCCAGGAAACCAGAGCGGGTTTTATAATCTGGATTTTTAGCAACCATATCATCAATCCGCTTTATAAGCAGATCGGGCAGGGTAACGTTTATCTTGTGACTACGACCTAAAAAAGGCGAAATATCAATATCGACAACCGCCCATACTCCACCTCGAAATTCCATTTTAGTGACATGACTTTCAAAACTTGTCGCGACAGGGATGTCAACATCGGCCTCACTAAGTCCAGCTAAATGCAATTCAATCTCGGTAATAATATCAGTCAAAGCTTTGTCCATTGTTGATGCTCGACAAAAACAACCAGCGATGTCGGGAACGCAAACTTTATAGTCATTTAAATCGGGATTAAACAATAAAACGATAGGGTAGCGCATTGAAAAGTCCTTATAGTTTTTAAATTTTTAATAACCCTAACAACTCTAGAGGTGGAATTCAACCCTTAACTCCGATAACTCTGAAGTACGGTTTTGCACTTGACTCTGATAACCCCACCAACTTTGCGACCTTTAACTCCGGTAACCCTGTATCAGGTTGGTGATAATTTACTTACTTGCTAAGTTACTTTGTAGTTGGGCTGTTGGTAATGTTTTTTGACAAGATGATGTTGTGACGTGTTGAATTACATAGCCCACAAGGCTTTTAACGAGGGATTTTATCGAACCGAATAATTTCATGGCGATATATAAATATGGAGTTGTTGGGGGGTTATAGTCATAAGTAGACCGCTGAAGTAGTTGCGAAAAAGAGGACGATAAAAAGGGGCGATAAAAAGGGCGGCGAAATCCTTATTTAAAATCCCTTAAGGAAATCCAGAGAAACATTTTTTCAACAATATTGCTTGTAAGATATCTTGTTGCCGCTGCGCTGATGTTAAAGCATTTTCATATAAAAAACGGATTGGCCCAGGTCTTTGTTTGTTGCTGTTCTTTGATCGTTCGTTATTCAGCCATTGTTTTCCATTGTGCATAGTGAAAGACGCTTAATTCGTTCACCCGCTATAATAAGACAAGTTCAAGGGCGACTGCGTTATTAAAAACAAAGCTTTTGTCTTGGTAAGGAATTCTTATCAAACCAAACAACATAGAGCGTTTTTCTATGTTTAACTTTTGAGCGTTTTTAAACGGTATTGATTATTGCAATCGAATGCAAATGAAACATAAGTCACTTTTAGGTATAACTTTACTCTAAGACCATTAAATGAGAGAGAAAATGAGCAGGTTCATGTCCAAAGTTTTCAATAAACCAATTTGCGGAATAATTGGCATAAGTTTAATTGCATTAAGTGCTTCCGTCAGTGCTTCCGTCAGTGCTTCCGTAAGTCCCGAGGTAATAACTAAACAACAAGCAACGGAAACCGTCAGTGCCGGAACGTTAGAGCTTTATAGCAAATTTCCTTCTGACTATGTTAACGATCGACGTATACAGGTGTGGTTGCCTGAAGATTACACCAATAAAACACAGTATGCTGTTGTCTATATGCACGATGGGCAAATGTTATTTGATGCCTCGGTTACTTGGAATGGACAAGAATGGATGGTAGATGAAGTGGCAGGCAAATTAAGCCAACGTGACGATATTAAACCGTTTATTGTCGTTGGTGTTGATAACGGCGGTAACCATTTACGTCACAGTGAATACTTCCCTGAAAAACCTTTTTTATCGATTGCTCATAAGCAACGCCAAGAAATCATGAAAGGTACCCGCAGTGACGGTGACGTTGCGATAAAACAGCGTATATTTTCTGACGATTACTTAAAGTTCTTGGTGTATGAATTAAAACCATTTATTGATCAGAATTATTCGGTGCTATCTGATAAAGACAATACCTTTGTGGTTGGTTCAAGCATGGGTGGGTTAATTTCGATGTATGCCATGCTGGAATACCCAAATGTATTTGGAGGTGCAGGGTGTATGTCCACCCATTGGCCGGGGATCTTTACGGTTGATAACAATCCAGTCCCAGACGCGTTTAATGAATATTTAGCGGAAAATTTAGGCAGTGTTGATAAACAAAAATTATATTTTGATTACGGCGATAAAACATTGGATAAATTATACCCGCCATTGCAAAAGAAAGTTGATGCGACCATGGCAACATTCGGGGTGAGTGGATCTCTTTGGCAAACGCACTTCTTCCCGGGTGCAAATCACAGTGAACAGGCATGGCAAAAACGCTTGCATATTCCGTTTGAGTTTTTATTAAAGAAACAGTAAATCAGCTTAATTAAAAGCCGAAAAAACCGGAGGTAAAACCTCCGGTGATAGTTTATAACGATTCTGGAAAGAGGAGTTTGCTTTTTAGCAAATGCCTGGCCTCAAACCTTGCGTAACACATTCACCTTTGTCCAATGCATTAATCTTTGCGGTGATATACCAAGCTTAACAAGCTCTAATAGCCCCCTTTAACAGAGGGCTATACTTTTTATGGATGTGTTGTCCATTTCGTCGTTAGATTATTCACTTTTGATTATTCACTTATAACGGTAAATCCGGTTTGAGTGGCCACAACCGACTTGCCATCACTAAACGTAACCGTAATAGGTGCGTTGTCAAAATTATAAACCACATAGGTTTTCACCCCTTCTTTATCAAATACCAAGGCAGAAGGGTGGTTTGCTGTGATATCTAACGATTTCACCAAACCGAGCTTATTCATGGTATGTAACCAGTGATAGGTATGAGCTTTGGTTTCACCTGCTTCTGGGGTGTAATTTGCCATAGATTCATAATCAGCTAAGGCGGCTGGCGCATCATTTAATGCCCATAAGTTCCACCAGATATCACGCCAGTTGTCTTCTGGTAAACCGGAAGGTTTGCTGTTGCTTGATTCCGTTAAGCCTAACTCAATGTAATCTTGCATGTACTCGTCGTAAAGACCAACATGAAAAACTAATGAATTAATCGGTAACCCTTGAATGCCTAAAATATGAGCGTAGGCACCACTGAACCAGGTAGAGAAAACACCGCCATCACCCCATATAATAGATGTGGTAATTTTATCGTAACCCGTTGGGAAGTTGCGCATGTCGGCATCATTGCTTTCATAGCCGTCAATATCGTTCCAATATTGCCAATAGGTTGCGGTTGTTGACGCGTGCATATACATGCCTTTTTCAATCAATTCCTGATTGTTAGTGATCATGCCGTATAGCACGATAGCACCGTAAGCATTGGCCGCTTCTGATGTTGATTCGTTATTGTTACCACGGGCAAAGTTTGCTTTACCCGAAGCCCATGAAAAACCATTGGCGGGATCAAAGTTACGTAAGTAAGGGAACATGTCATCGTCTTTACTGGCCGCGTAATCACGAATTAATAATTCAACCATAGGCCCAAATTGCTCGTCGCTACACCATAGTGGTTCAGTACGACAAATTTCTGCCGCGGCGCGAACAAAATAGCCGTAATGGAAATGGTGATCGTTTAGCATTTGATGACTCATAAAGGACTCTTCCAAGCCTAAAAGAGTGCTCCAAGTTTCATCGTATACAAAGTATTTAACCTCATCGAGTTGCTCATCTGTTTCAGCCGTAAACCAATCTTCCAGTTCACCTTTTAGCCAATTACGCAACGTTGCGGCCTGCGTTGTTAGACCTGCTTGCTCGGCAATGGCGATTAGCTCGGCAACTTTTGAGTAGTTTTTACCGGCCCAGTAGGTGTCGGTATGGGTATTAAAATTATCCTCACCCTGCGCGATAAAGTCATCGATAAACGCTGTTAGGGTCGCTAAGTCCATATCGCTATCGATGAATGGCAGACTTGGCAACACACCAATGTAACCAATGGAATAGGAAAATTCAGACTGGTCGACAAATTTTACCATGCCACGCCCGGTACGGGTTTGGTACGAAGACGAAACTTGCGTTGCATTTTTCCAGTGCAGCGGGTGCATGCCAGTTACGGTTGTTACGGGCTTGTCCTCGGTATCTAAATAGTTATGCGTTACCGTTATCGCATTGTTCGAAGCGTCAACCTCGTAATCTATCGCCACTTTTGCCACTTCATTACGGGCATATTGTTCAAAATACTGCGCCATGGCATTAGCGGGAACTGATGTGGTTGGTAAATACGTCAGGGTAAACGCTTTGGCGGTGTTGCTAATGGTAATTTCATTACTGCTTACATTGGAAAATGTTGTGTCACCTTCACCGGTTAATAAATAATAGTTTTGCATGCCCGCGACGTTTGTCCAGACACCTAAACTATTACCTTCTTGGTAAAACGTGCCTTTTTCTCCACCATCTTCACGTAATGTTTTTAGGGTGAAATCACCATCATAAGAGGTAAAGTACACATACGGTGAGCCATGCACAAAAGTGGCTTCCATTACTTCAATGTCACCATTTTTCCAAACCACTGTTACACTGCCATCACTGTGATCTTTAAGAAAAGCATCCATATTGCTGTGGCTGCTATTTGCTACGGCCACACCATCAAATACTTCGGCAAAAGGATCTGGAATACGATAACCAAACTCATTACCTAGTACCGATAAGCCCGATGGTATGCCTAACACACGCACACCTCGCTCACTGATACGGGCCATAATTGGATCTGGGGTAATGTATGCTGCACCATTGGCATCATTAATTCTTGTTTCGCCCATAAATGGAATTGATCCCCACCATTTATGAGTGGGTGTAGGCCCCTTAGCAGCAGGCCCAGTCAGTTGCGGTGTAATAGGAGTAGGTGTGCCAACAGGTGTTTTGGTTTGTGTATCACATCCGGCAATACCTGGTTCTACTACACCGGCGTTATAAATCCAGTCGCCATAATCATGCACACAGCGGTAACTTGCCGGGTTTATGGTATCTGACACAGTACCCGCACCGAAGGTTAATAACTTATAGTCAACATCTGGATTTGGTTTATTTGGGGTACCAGTGCCTGCTTCAAAGCCGGTAAAACGCACATTATCTAATAAGAAGTTGGTACTGGTATGATTAGACGCCCAGACAACAATTCCGGTATTTACTTTACTAAGATCTAAACCTGCGCTTACTAAATCGGCTAATGGTAATTTAACGCTTTCCCAACCGTCGCTGCCTTTTGAGCCTATCGGTTGATCACCCGAGGTACAAGGGTAAGTACAATCAAGTTTTACGGTAAAATTGCTGTCGCCGGAAACGACCTTAATATCAAATTCAAGGTCGCCGTTATAATATTCTGATAAGTTTTGCCCGGTGGTTGCGGCAATAAATAACCCTGCCATATCACCTGTTTCTGCATGCGTGACCGATAATACGCTGCCACGCTCTACATCATCCACCCATTGCCAACTGATGCTCTCACAGGGTGTGCCACCACTGAAATTACAATCAGCCCAGCCTAAAGCAGAGTCAAACGCATTAATGCCTTTGTCCCATACAGCTTGGATTTTCCCTGCATCAAGCACCATAAAGTCTTGACCTTCAACGGGCGTACTATCTTCGGGTAATATATTAACAACACGTTCAACGGTACTCTTATTGCCAGCCGAATCGGTTGCATTATACGTTAAGGTATATGTTCCTGATTGACTGCCTACGGTGCCGGAAGTCACTACATCAATATTGCCATCAACCGAGTCTGTTGCTGTTGCACCAGGATCGATAAAGGTGTCATTAAAAGCAACATCATAATTCGACTCACCTAATAACGTAATAACTGGCGCCGTTGTATCAGACACCGTTACGGTTCTGCTAAGCGTACTATTATTGCCGGCTTTATCGGATGCCGAATACGTTAACGTATATTGGCCAGCATCGAACCCTACAGCACCTGAAACCGTTACGGTAACGCTACCATCGGTGTCATCTGTTGCTGTAGCACCAGGGTCAACAAAGTTAGTGCCTTGTTCATGAGCGAGATTTGTTGCGCCGTTAAGGCTTATAACTGGGGCGGTGGTATCGGTTGGGCTAGTAGGTGGGGTAATGACTTCATTGTCATTACTGTCACTGCTGCCTCCGCACCCCGGTAAGGTGGATAGTAACGCCAGAGCGATACCATAGGAAATGGCGGTTTTTTTCTTATTGTTCACGACGTGGTCCTCATTGTAATTTATTAACGCTTTGTAACAAGTTGACTACTGGTTCACAATAAAGAAACGTTTAAACGGATTCTGCTGCCGTTGAAGTGGTCATTTAATCACCATGCTAAAGCTAAAGTGATGAACTGATAGAAGGGAATTTAGAAACAAAAAAAGCGCTTTTCAGCGCTTTTTTTATTGAATAATTTTCAAATTATTTTTTATCGTCGTACATAGAGTCGATTTCGTTTTTATAACGGCTGTTAATGACTTTACGGCGCAATTTTTGCGTCGGGGTCATCTCACCATCATCCATCGAGAAGCTCTTCCCAAGTAAGGTGAATTTTTTAACCTGTTCAAACTTGGCAAGCTCCTTTTGTAATTCACTGATGCGTTTTTCAAACATTTCGACAATATGGCTGTGTTTTATCAACTCCATTCTGTCATGGTATTTGATGTTTAACTCTTTCGAGTATTCTTCGAGTGTTTCATAACATGGTACGATTAACGCGGATACAAATTTCTTGGTATCAGCAATTACAACAATTTGCTCAATAAAATGGTCTTTTCCTAAGGTACCCTCGATGTGTTGTGGGGCAATGTATTTACCACCTGATGTTTTCATTAATTCTTTGATTCTGTCGGTAATGTACAAATTGCCGTTTTCTAAATGGCCGGCGTCACCGGTTTTAAGGAAACCTTCTTCATCAAAGTTTTTAGCCGTTTCTTCAGGGTTATTATAATAACCACGCATCACCATAGGTCCGCGTACTAAGATTTCATTATTCTCACCAATTTTAATTTCAGCCGTCGGCATGATTTTACCAACTGAGTCCGGATCGAAATTGGCGTCATCCCAACAAGAAACCGTGGCACTCGTCTCGGTCATACCATAGCCTAGTTTGACATTAATACCGATGGCATGGAAAAAACGTCCAATACCTGGATCTAATTTAGCGCCACCACAAGGCATAAAGTTAATGTTGCCACCTAAAATGTCGCGCATTTTACGTAGCACTAATTTATCCGCAAGTGCGTATTGTTTGCTAATAAACCAATTTACTTTTTTACCTTGCTGCTTGGCGGTAGCAACTTTGGCGCCCATGTTAACCGCCCAAGTAAACATGACCTTTTTAGTCAATGGGGCTTTTGACACTTTATCAAAAATGGTTGAGTAAATTTTTTCGTAAAAACGTGGTACCGCACACATTACTGTCGGTTTTATCTCGCTTAAGGCATCTTTGATTAAATTGGTGTCGGGCAAATAACAGTTGGTTGCACCTTTAAATAGCACAATAAATGTCCATGCACGTTCAAATACGTGTGATAAAGGCAAGAAACAAAGGGATACGTCTTTGTCACTTAAGGGTAAGTTGTACTTATGGGCGTCAATTTGCGAGCTGATGTTTGCATAATCAATTAATACGCCTTTTGGATTGCCCGTGGTACCTGAGGTATAAATGATGGTTAAAATATCATCAAGTTGGGCATTGTCTACCCGCTGCATTAATTCGGCGTTATCACTCAGTTCGCCCGACGCTAAAAATGCATTCCATAACATAGCTTTTGGGTGATTGTTGATGTCAATGTCATTTGTTAGGCAAACGATAAGTTCCAGACTATCACATTGGTCAAAAATAAGTGCAGCCGCATTAAACTGTTCTTGTGCGCCAACGAATAAAATTTTAATGCCAGCATCATTGATAATATAAGCCGTTTGACCTGGGGTGTTTGTTGGGTAAATTGGCACGGGTACAGCGCGCAGTTGCATTGTACCAATATCGGCTATGGTCCATTGCGGGCAGTTATTGGCAAATATACCAATGTTCTCTTGAATTTTTACCTGTTTGTGCAAAAGGGCTTTGGAAACTAAATCGACTTGTTTCGAAAATTCTTTCCAGCTGATATCTTGCCAGCCATCTGCTGTTTTTTCCTTTAGCGCAGTTTTATCTGCGTACGAAATCATGTTCGCACGTAATTTTGTAATTATGTGAGTATCTGGCATGTTGTATATCCTTTGGTGTACAGCTGTAAGCTGAGAATGCCGCAAGTGTAAGGAGGTATATGAAAAAGGCAAGAAATATCTGCGTTAAATGCAATTTTCATATAAAATTTAACACTGTTCGTACATTTAATTATTGTTTTTATAGTTATCTTCACAGCGGAGATTGTCGCTTGTGGTATGACCAGTTTAACCTGAAATTAATATGACTTGTAAGTATTTTGTTGGTAGATGTTAATATAGGGTGTTAATTTGCTCGATAAAATGCCTAACTATTGCATTGCAGCGCTAGTTTAACCGATAATGACGCCCACATTTTTTTGCTGTCACAACGCTAGATAAAGGGCTCTAAATGAAATTTCCTGGCCAACGTAAATCCAAACATTATTTTCCGGTTAACGATCGGGATCCTTTATTGGCTCAGTTAAATACCCAAAGAAAAGTAAGTCGTTGTTATATTTCGGGTATAGACCAAATTTTGGTTGATATCGAAGCGAAAATCAGTGATGAATTACTTGAACGCTATAACCTGCCAAAGGGTAACTCAACGCTCATTGATGATGATGTCGCCTATCAGTTGTACACTGAAATTTCCCAACAAGGTCTAATAAGCCATCAATTTGCTGGCGGTACCATTGGCAACACGATTCATAACTATTCTACATTGGCCGACAGCAAATCCGTATTGTTCGGGGTCATGAGTAACGATATCGAAGTGGGCAGTTATTCTTACCGATATTTATGTAATACGTCATCGAAAGTTGATTTGGATTATTTACAACCGGTTGATGGACCCATTGGTCGCTGTTTTACCCTAATTGACCAAACCGGAGAACGTACGTTTGCCATAAGTAAGGGCTCAATGGATAAGCTTACGCCTGATTATATCGATAAGAGTGTGATCCAGAACTCTTCTGCCTTAGCCATTACGGCGTACCTTATGCGTACTGCTGATGGTGACACCATGAAAGAAGCCGCAATGGTGGCTGTTGATCACGCCAATGAAGCCGGTGTACCGGTTGTGTTAACCTTGGGAACACGCTTTTTAATTGAGCAAGACCCGCAATGGTGGCGTGACTTTATTCGTGAAAAAGTCAGTATTTTGGCTATGAACGAAGAAGAAGCTGAAGCATTAATCGGCATAAGTGATCCGCTTCTTGCCTGTGAAGCCGCACTCGATCTTTGCGACATGGTATTATTAACGGCCGGGCCACACGGTTTATATACGGCTGGCTACGCTGAAGACAGTGAGAAGCGAAAAACATCGCACCCATTATTACCTGGGGCTATTCCTGAATTTAATCAGTTCGAATTTTCAAAACCAAAACTTAAAAGTCAATGTGAAAAAGCCATTAAAGTTTATTCGCATATTTCGCCTTACATGGGCGGCCCGACGAAAATCCGAAATACCAATGGAGCAGGGGATGCAGCATTAGCCGCTTTGCTTCATGACTTGGCATCAAACAGCTATCATCGAGAGATTATTCCGGGTTCAAGCAAACATATGACGGTTGATTTGTGTTATTCATCTTTCTCACAAATTTGTAAATACGCCAACCGTGTAGCATACGAAGTATTAGACCAACACAGTCCAAGACTTTCACGTGGTTTACCTGAACGTGAAGACAGTTTAGAAGAGTCTTACTGGGAACGTTAAGCAATAAAACGGAAACATTATAAAAGGAGCGCTTGTCGCTCCTTTTTTATTGGTATAACGTGCCTTTAGCAGTTATAACACTTGGTTTTAATTCATTTTGTTCTTTCCAATCAGTACTTAGCAGGATAAAGTCTGATTAATTGAAATTTTTAGGGCGAAACATGAGCAAGCGTTTAATTATTCTGCTAATTGTATCTCATCTTGGAATCGGTGCATTTGGGGTTGGTCTGGGCATGTATATTTTACCCATATTGATTGCACCAACATCCCCAACCATTGCGCAAATTAATGATATTTCCGCTTCGGCTTCTTTTGAGGCGACGTTTGTTAAAGACTTAGCCGATAGTGATGCTTTTCATTGGGGACAAGGTAAAGTTTACATTGGTACAAAGGCCATATCACTTATGGGGACCTTAGCCCCTGGTCCAGATTATAAACTGTACCTTGCAAAACAATTTGTGGAAACCGAGCACGCATTCAATCAGTTAAAACCTAATATGATAAAAGTCGGGGAAGTGAATACCTTTGAAAATTTTGTCGTGAACGTGCCCAACAACATCGATCCAAGTGAGTATAATACCGTTATTGTCTGGTGCGAGCGTTTTGGTGAGTTTATAACCGCCGCTAAATATCAGTAAATTTCCACTTTCGTTGCCCGCAAACAGGCTATATTATATAACCTTTTATTTTTATTGAAGATATAACCCATGTCATTTCCCCCATGCCCACAATGCCAGTCTGAATACGTTTACCCTGATCAAAACCATTTAATTTGTCCTGAATGTGGACATGAGTGGAACCCTTCTGAACGTGCTGATGATGAGGTAATACGCGTAAAAGATGCCAATGGCAGCTTATTGTCAGAGGGGGATAAAGCACACGTTATAAAAGATTTAAAAATTAAAGGTAGCTCGCAAGTCATTAAAATTGGCACAAAAGTCAATATTAGACGAATTAAAGACAGTAAAGACCATGAATTAGATTGCAAAGTCGAAGGGGTTGGTGAAATGATGGTTACAGCAAAATACGTAAAAAAAGTCTAAAGTAAAGCCTATAAAAAGGGCTAAGAGGAAAAATCCGTGTCAAAAATCATCATCTTTGGAAATTCAGGCTCTGGCAAATCCACTTTGGCGCATAAATTAGCGACACAACAGGGGCTGGCCCATTTAGATTTAGATACCATTGCTTGGCAAGATTCACAGCCTCCACAAAGAATGCCTTTAGCAACGTCAGAAAAATTATTGAATTCGTTTATAGCAGCCAATGACCACTGGGTTGTTGAAGGCTGCTATGCTGATTTGTTGTCATTATTAACGGATGAAGCGCAGCAGATGATCTTTTTAAATTTAACTACCTCACAGTGCGTACGCAATGCCCGAAAACGACCTTGGGAGCCGCATAAATATAAAAGTAAACAGGCACAAGATGCAAACTTGGAGATGTTGATAGACTGGATAAAAGCGTATGACAAACGCACGGATACGTTTTCTAAAGTAGCCCACCAAAAATTATTTAGCCAGTTTCCTAAAACTAAAATTATGTACGAAACCAATGAGCATAAAAGCTGAGCATAAAACGGGCAGAATGGATTTGGTTTGGCTAAATAATCTGCCCTCAAAGCTAGAAAGAGGGTACAAATACAACGTATAAGGTTACTTTTCGAGGGAGTCTAGCTTTTTCTCTAAGGCAATAAGCTTTTCATAAATTTCTGAGTTTTGCTGGTAAATCTCAGCATTTTGCTTTTTTAATTCTCGGTTTTTAATGTTGGTATCGGCAAACCCCAAGATTTTATTGGCAAAGATAGCACCTACTGCACCTAAAATACCAACCCCTAAAACAAACATCATAAACACACATGCACGGCCAATGAAGGTTACCGGGTAAACATCACCGAAGCCGATGGTTGTTGACGACATTAACATTAACCAAATCGAATCACTTAGGGACTGTACAGGGGAGTTTGTGGCCTCAAGTTCAGCCAGAAACGTGAGCCCGCCTAAAGTGACGTTCAAAAATGCGAGTAGGGAGATGGAAATGACCCCTAATACGTAATAGTTGTAATTTTTTACGCCATATTCATCAATGTTATATAAGCCAGACTTTTCCATAGCTTTTTGAATTACAATCATTAGTTTCCTCACAAATCAACAAATTAGTAAAGTAATTTACTTTCAAAATTTATATAAAATACCACGATAAGTAAACCTAAACTTACTTCGTAGTCGATTTATATATTTTCGTTAGAACTTTAAAAAAACTGTTATTCCCTATTGTTATAAGCAGGTTGATGGTGTTAGATTAATGTAACCAAATGTTATTACCTCGTTTGGTTTATTAATAATAACAAAGATATGAAGGGAAAATAATGAAAGATATCAATTCTCGATATTGTAGTAATTTTAAAAAAACGGTTACTGCTGTTGCAGTTTCCTTATCACTTGGCATCAGTGCGACCGCTTTTGCCGCAAGTAATACCGCCGGTTCCATTTATGGTAAAGCAGAAGCCGGTTCCACGATTACTTACACCAATGTTGCTACGGGTGTTACTCGTAAAATCAATGTTGATAAAAAAGGCCACTTTAATGTAAACAGCGTACCAGCGGGTAATTACTCGGTAATGGATGAAGCGGGCGTTGTTAGACAAATTAAAGTCCTTGTTGGTACCGGTTCTAACGTATCGTTTGATGGTGACATTGAAGTATTTGAAGTAAACGGCAATCGTGTTCGTACTATCGATACTTCATCGGTTGAATCTTCAAGTGTATTTACTGCTGAAGATATCGATTTACTGCCTATGCCTCGTAATTCGGTAGCTGTTGCGTTATTAACGCCAGGTGCCGTACAAGGTGGTGATAACTTTGGTCGTAACGTACCATCATTCGGTGGCTCATCGGTTGCAGAAAATGGTTACTACATTGACGGTATGGACGTAACAAACTTGCGTAATCTATTGCAATTTAGTTCATTGCCTCAAGATGCTATTGCACAAACTCAGGTTAAGTCAGGTGGTTACGGCGTTGAATACGGTCGTTCACTCGGTGGTATCATTAACGTTATCAGTCGCTCTGGTTCAAACGAATGGGAATTTGGTGGTTCAAGCTACGCAAGACCTGAGTCGTTAATGGCATCGGGCAAAGACGTTAAAGATTATGAATCAGTCGATGGCGGCTTATTGTCATATAACTCTGATGATGAATCATACAAATACGAATACAATGTGTATGCCGCAGGTCCAATCATTGAAGACAAGTTATTCTTCTTTGCCAACTTGGAAGGACAGCAACGAGAAACCAACAACTATTCAGCCTTTACCAGTTACAAATCGGAAGTTGATAACCCGAATTACATGGCAAAAGTGGATTGGTATATCACACCGGATCATTTATTGAGTGTTACGGCGATTGATAACGAAACTGAATATGACCGCGTAAACTATGACAATACCAATGGTGATAGTTACACAGGTCGTCATGGTGATGTTACGTCTAAGTACACTTACAAAGAAGGTGGTGATATTTTAATTGCCAACTACACCGGTTACATCACTGACGATTTATCGGTGAACCTAATGTACGGTAAGCTTGAGCATACCTACCTTAAAGTACCTAACCTTCCGGGTGACGACTGTGCTTATTCATGGGATACGACGGGGGATAAAACTTGGGGTCTTCGTGAATCAATTGGTTGTTGGAATGCACCCGTGCAATCTACCGTTGTTGACCAAGTCGATGATAAAGATGAGCGTACCAGTTATAAAGTAGATTTTGACTGGACAATTGGTGACCACAACGTACGTTTTGGTTATAACTCGGAAGACTATGATTCAACGTCTCCTGGTGAAAAATATTCAGGTGATATTTACTACCGTTATATGACGGGTAACGCATCTAATGAAGGTACTTTAAACGGTACGGACATAGGTATAGGTACAGAGGCAGTACGTGTACGTCAATATCAAACACAAACAGCAACGTTTGGTGTCGAAAATACCGCTTGGTACATTGAAGATAACTGGCAAGTTACTAATAACGTGATGGTATATGGTGGTGTTCGTGGTGAAACCTTTACCAACAAAGACGGTAATGGTGACATCTTCGTTGAGTCAGATACGTTAATTGCCCCACGTATTGGTTTCTCATGGGACATTGATGGCGATTCAAGTAAAAAACTGTACGGTACTCTTGGTCGTTATTACATTCCTATTGCGGCAAACACCAACATCCGCGCAACTCGTGAAGAAGAGTTTTATGAGAATTGGTATTTCGCACCTGATGGCTGGGACGCAAGTGGTGCGCCAGTTACTTTAGGTGCTGAGTTTGGTACGTCTGTAACGGATGTACAAATAGCTGATCCACGTAAGATCGCTGACCATGATTTAGAACCAATGCATCAAGATGAAATCATTATTGGTTACCAACAAGAATACAGTGAAGATTGGACCTTAGGTGTTAAGTTTATGGGCCGTACTATCCAAGATGGTATGGATGATTTCTGTGGACATGATGGTTTTACCAATTGGGCAAAAGACAATGGTTATGACAACTTTGATCCGCATTCATTACAAGGCTGTATTATTGTAAACCCAGGTAATGACATTACCATTAGTATGGATCTTGAAAACGATGGTAACTTATCAACGGTTACAACGCCTAGTGAATACCATGGTTTACCAGAGTACAAACGTCACTACTTAGGCCTTGAATTTACCGCTGAAAAATCTTTTTCAGATAGCTGGAAAGGTAACTTCTCTTACGTACTCTCAAGAAGTTGGGGTAACGCAGAGGGTTATGTAAACTCAACCCTTGGTCAAGAAGATGCCGGTGCGACTCAAGATTTTGACCATCAGAACTTTATGGATGGTAGTTACGGTGATTTACCAAACGATCATAGACATCAATTTAAAGCTTACGGTCTGTATGAAGTAAACGATGAGCTAAGTGTTGCCTTAAACGTATCAGCGATTAGTGGTCAACCATTAAGCTGTAACGGTTACATCAGCACCGACGGTATGCTTGAAGGTGACGGTTCTACAGCTTATGACTATGGTAACTTTAAACGTTACTCAGCATCTAGTTTTTACTGTGTAAATGAAGACGGTGAAACTGAGTTAAATGGTCGTGGTGATGAGGGTGAGTCTAACTGGGTATTCAATACCGATATGAGTGTTAACTACATGCCATCATGGGCTGAAGGTGTAACGCTACAAGCGACGGTATTTAACTTGTTTAATTCACAAAAAGCGACCACAACCAATCAAGTGAAAGATCTAGACCGTGGAAGCTCAGTTGTAAGCAACAATTTCCTTACACCATCTGGATATCAATCAGCTCGTTATGTGCAGTTTGCTGCGAGCTATAAATTTTAATCTCCTCGATTAATATTTACCAATAAGAAAAGTGTAAAATCCAGTTTTTCGAAACTGGATTTTTTTTATTCAATTTATCGTCAATGGCATTTAGCCCGCTTAATCATTCCTTTTAGTCGACAAACTAATCCCTCATAACGCAATATCATGGTAATGTTTGCCCACATGTGTCTTAATTATCGTAACTAAAATAGCAAATATTCATAGTAAGGTTTTTAATGAACAATGTTTTAAAAGGATTGTTTGCCACAACCATGGCATTACTAACGGCAATGCCTGCATCGGCAAAATATCAACAAACAGCAAGCGACTTAATTGATAATCAAGTGATGGGCGTTGCCTATTCTGGATTTAGAGAAGGGCAACACCCTGACCGAGGTAATGGTGCAGTGAATCCATCAGATGCCGAGATCCTGGAAGATTTGAATATTTTACTCGATCATGATTTTAATCTGATCCGTTTATATGACTCAGGTGAAAATTCAGAAACTGTTTTGGCGTTAATTAAACAACATAAACTACCAATCAAAGTTTTATTAGGTACTTGGCTTGAGGCCGAAATCAGTAACCATGAAGGTTGCCCTTGGTTATTAGAACCCATCCCACAAGAGGAATTGAATAAAAATGCCCTTAGTAATGGTGCTGAACTTGCACGTGGTATTGGTTTAGCAAATCAATATCCTAACATTGTCGTTGCAGTAAATGTTGGGAATGAAGCGTTAGTCGATTGGAACGATCACATGGTCTCCATCGACAGTGTAATTAACTATGTGAAACACGTTAAAGCCAGTATTAAGCAACCCGTTACGGTTGCAGATAACTACGAATGGTGGATTAAAGACGGTGCGCCACTTGCTGAAGTCGTGGACTTTTTAGGTATTCACACTTATCCGGCATGGGAAAACAAGACCATTGATGAAGCACTTGCTTATACGATTGAAAACATTAAAGGTGTACATGAAGCGTTACCAAATAAAAAAATTGCTATCCTAGAAGCTGGTTGGGCTTCACAAGCCATTGAATTTGGTGATAGAGCAAGCGAAGAAAAACAGAAACGTCACTATAACGAACTGAAAGATTGGGCAACGAAGACCAACACTACGGTATTATTTTTTGAAGCGTTTGATGAGCCTTGGAAAGGTGATCCAAATAATCCAAAAGGGGCAGAGAAGCATTGGGGACTGTTTAATGTGGATCGTACACCGAAACAGGTTATGAAATAATCACGCGAAAATAAGAAACGTTAACTTTGCCCTAAGCAAACACGAAAGTATTGCTTAGGGCATGTTTTCATTAACTAGCCCGTATTGCGCATCCCTGTTGCAATGCCAGTCATCGTAACCATCAAGATCTGTTTGCCATTTTCACTTTGGGCGTTACTTCTCAGCCTTTTTAATGCTTCAATTTGCATTAAATGTAAAGGCAGTAAGTACGCTTTACGAATATCAAAAGACACCGAATTCCATTGTTCTAATTGCTGTTCGCTGCTTTTACCTAATATAGAAGCGACGGTTTGTTGGTCTTGAGCCAGTTGTGTTCTTAACGTTTCTCCAATCGGGTGCAATGATTCTTCAACCAGTGATTTATCATAAAGTTTTGAAATATAACTGTCTGATTTTTGGTAGACCATTTCGGTTAATGACATGCGGGCATTGATTGCCGGCCAACCTTCGAGCATTTCCTTAAGCATTTCGGCCTTTTCTTCATTGATTTCGGCAATTGCCTGACCAAAACCGAGCCAACTAGGAACCACTAAACGGTTTTGACTCCAGGCAAAGATCCACGGAATGGCGCGCAAAGATTCAATGCCACCATCGGTACGGCGTTTACTTGGGCGAGAGCCTAACGGCAGAGAAGATAACTCCTGCTCTGGCGTTGCTTGCCTAAAATAGGTAACAAAGTCTTTTTCATCACACACATAACCTCGATAAATATCGCAACTGCGCTGCGCAAGGCGATCCATTAACGCACGCCAGTCGGGCTTTGGTTGTGGTAACGGTTTAATTAAACTGGCTAATATGGCGCTGGTATATAAATGCAGGCTTCGAATGGCCAAATTAGGTAAACCAAACTTAAAGCGTATGGTTTCACCTTGCTCTGTCACTCTTAAGCCACCTTCAAGCGTCCCTGGTGGTTGTGACTCAATTGCAGCATGGGCCGGGCCGCCACCTCGACCAATCGTACCACCACGACCATGGAATAACTTTAAGGTAACTTGATGTTTTTGGGCAACACTAACGAGCGCTTCTTGTGCTTGATACTGTGCCCAGGCTGCGGCTAATACACCAGCATCTTTTGCCGAATCACTGTAACCAATCATGACATGTTGAGAGGCATTAATGCTTGTTACGTATTGTTTGTCGGATAAAAGGGCATCAATAACCGTGGCGGCGTCATTCAAATCATCAAGGGTTTCAAACAAAGGCGCAATAGGCATATTCCAGTTTACACCACAGGCTTTCATTAAGAGTTTTACGCTAAGCACATCACTTGGGTTACTGGCCATGGAAATCACATATATGCCCAACGTATGTTGTGGTTGCTTACTGATAAAAGTAAACGTATCGAGAACTTCTTGGGTTTGCGCAGACCATTTTTGTTGTGGTAGTAGGGGTCTTGGGTTGTTGATTTCAGAGCGTAAAAATTGGCAACGTGTATGCTCATCCCAACTTAGATAGTCACCTAGTCCAATCGCATTAACAATTTCAGCAATGGCCTCATCATGGCATTCACTGTGCTGCCTAATATCTAGTTTCACCAACGAAATGCCAAAACAATGTACTTTGCGAATGACATCGAGTAGCAACGAATTAGCGCTATGGACTAAGCCGACATCCAGTAAACTTTGTCGACAGGTTAGTAAAGGCGTTAGCAATTCTTGGGTACTGCTAATGGCCCCTTGTGTTTGATTGTTTTGTAATAATGCAATGGTCTCTTCAAGGCGATTAAGGGTATTACGAAGTATTGTACGGTATGGCCCTATATTATCCGTATCTAAAACGCACAGATCTTTACTGGCCTTATGCATTGATAACTCTAAATACAAATTCTTAAAATCTTGTCGGTAAAGTTGTGCTGCAAGTAAACGGGCTCGAATTGCGGCTTTTTTACTTAATTCAGCCGTCACAAAGGGGTTGCCGTCGCGATCACCAGCCATCCAACTGGCTAAAGTAATTGGCTTAGCATTTATCGGTAGGGGTTGCCCGGTAACATCCTCGCAGTAATCGCTAAGCTCACGAATATAATCGGGCACGGCAGTCCATAAACTGTCGCGAATGGTATTTAAACCCCAACGCGATTCGTCCAATGGGGTTGGTCGTTGCGTTCTTATTTCATTGGTATTCCAGGCTTGCTCGATTAACTCTTCTATCCGGCCATTTAAGGCATCGCCGGTAATGGCGAGCTGTTCTGCAATTTCATCGTATTTATGAATGAAGGTTCGGCGATTAGCCTCTGTCGGGTGAGCAGTTAACACCAGTTCAATGTGCAGTTTATTAATGGCATCTAAAAAGGCTTTTTTATCGATGGTGCCTAATGTTTGGGTTAAAGACTGAAGAGGATGGGGTAATTCAAGTTCTGCCAAGCCTTGCTCGCTTGCCGCATATTGTTGCTCTGCGACGTTAGCTAAATTAAGAAATTGACTAAAGGCGCGTGCGTAAATCAGTAAGTCGTCGTCATTACAATTAGAAAATAACGCTTGAAGTTCTTTAATAATGTCTTCGTCATTGGCGGCACCATCTTTGGCAAGAAGGCGGACTTTTTCAATATTATCAAGCCATTGCTGAGAGCTTTCATTTTTTATTGCTTGCCCAAGGGCACTGCCTAACGCCCGGATATTTTCCGAAATTGTTTCTAACATACAAGAACCTTAATGATCACAAATTAATAAGTAAAAAAGGGGAATTCGTTGTTGTAATAATGTTTGTTGTTTACACGTTAGCTTAATATGAATAAAAAGTAAAAAGCCTGACATAAATCAAATTCGCAAATATATTGCGGTTTACCACTATATGACTTGGTTACATTTATTAGGAAAATCGCAGCAACTTAATTTTAGCTTAATAAATATTTACCCGAGATCATAATAATGAAGACGAAAACGCTTTTAACTTTAGCAATTGGTTCTGCTCTTTTTATTGCGCCAGCAACGCAAGCCGTACAAGTCAATATCCCTGACTTGGATGTCGATTTTTACGGTGTACTGGATTATTCAATGACCTACACAAAATCGGGTGCTGGTAACCAACAACGCGGTGATGATGGATTGTTATTAGAAAATAACTTTACTCGCTTAGGTATTCGTGGCACCCACCAAATTGCACAAGACACAGAGTTCTTCTTCCGTGGTGAAGTACAATTTAAAGCCGATGACCAGCAAAACGGTAAAGAGCCGTTCACATCACGACCTACTTATTTAGGATTAAGAAATAAACAATACGGTGAAATTTCGTTTGGCCGTATCGATCCTACTTTAAAAATGACCAAAGCAGGGGCTGATATCTTCGGTCTGACTAACATGACATTTAACCGTATGTTTGCCGGTAATATGCGTTTTGGTGATTCAATGCTTTATAAAACGCCAGTATGGAATAACTGGCAAGCTGGTGTAAGTTATGTTTTTGAAGATGATTCAAAAAGTAATTCTCATGATCCAGTACAAGTATCAGTTACCTACGGTAATAAGAAATTCAACAACTCAGATTGGTACTTAGCTTTAGCTTATGGTGATGGTGTTGAAGATATTGAAGCCATTCGTGGTGTTATTCAGTACAAATGGGATGCCTGGAAATTTGGCGCCATTGTTCAAGATACGCAAGCACTTGAAGGATTTTCGGGTGACAACGAGTCTTATGATGACCGAGAAGGCTTTGGCTACGTATTAAATACCACATACCAAATGGATAAATGGAAATTAAAATTTCAATACTCATTTGATGATTCCGGTACTGGTCGTGTGGCAGACAAAGCATACGATGAAGGCATTGCAGGTTTAGGGGATGAAGTACCTGAAGTCACGCAAATTGCATTCGGTGGCGAATACAAATTTACCAAACAATTCAACTTTCACTTTGAAGCGGGTCAATACCTAGTCGACCAAGATGAATACGAAGACTTTGAAGACGATATCGTCAGCCTTGGTATTAAATACGCTTTCTAAATTAACCCGTTAAGTACGTTCACCCAAAAATAATTTTGGGTGAACAAGAAGTGCTTGTGCAAATTAAACCGTAGGCGAATTGATTTAAATCAACCGTCTAATCAAACTGCGGTTTACCACTATAGTGTTCAAATTTGTAAATAAGCACAATGCAATCATTACAAAAGATAAAGAACAGAGGCAAATATGTCAGAACAAAATACACGTCGTAATTTTTTAAAAATGGGCCTGAAAACCGCAGCTGTAGCACCTATTGCAGCGATTCCTTTTTCTAATCAGGCTTTCGCAGCAACCAATCCAACGGACATCCAGTGGGATGAAGAAATGGATGTACTGGTTATCGGTTCAGGTATGGCTGGCATGATCGCAGCTATCCGTGCCGCGGAAATTGATGCTACAGCAAAAGTTGTAGTCGCAGATAAAATGTCGCGTTTAGGTGGTTCATCCCTTATTTCTGGTTTGAACATGGCTGTTGTTGGTTCAGATATGCAACTTGCCGCTGGTGTTAAAGATGATTCTTGGGAATTATTATTAGAAGATATTGAGCGTGAAGCAAAAGGTTATAACCACCGTGAGTTAACTAAGGTTGCTGCACAAAGTACCCTTAAACTTTACAACTTCCTAAAAGATCATGGCGTTAAATACGACCAATCAATTGGTGGTGGTACGGGTGTTAAAGACTTAGGTGGTCACTCTCGAGCTCGTGGCGTATGGCCAATTGGTGGTGGTACGGAAGTAATCAAAAACTTACAAAAATTCTGTAAGTCTAAATTACCAAATGTTGATATTCGCAAAAAGATTCTTTTAGAAGAAATTTTACGTAACGAAGAAGGCCGTGTAATTGGTGTTAAAGTGCGTGAAAAATACCGCTTCAACCGTAAGTTAAAAGACCTTGGTTTGAACGATAGAATCGAAGAAAACAAGTCTGGTAAAGTAAAATACTACAAAGTTACCCGTGGTTTAGTTATGGCTACAGGTGGCTTTAACCAAGACCGTGAGTTCCGTGGTTCAGAAATCGGTACCATGTACAACGCTGCATCAACAACACAACCGGGTGCAACAGCGGGTGCGATTAAAGCAATGATGAACGCTGGTTTCAAACCAATTCATATGACGTTATTCCGTTTTGCTTTCCCAATTCCTACCGAAGATCTACTGTGGGGTATTCTTGTTAATCCACGCACTTGTGAGCGTTTTGTTGACGAATATAACAACAACGACCGACAAGCAATTGGTATGGCCATCTTAGAAGAGCGTCGTAAGATTGATGGTGAGCACACCGTACTTATTTATGACCAAAATGGTGCTGATAACTACCACGACAAACAACGTTTCCATTTATCTATGGAAGGTAAAAACGGTACTAACGGTACGATTTGGAAATTTGACACGATAGAAGCATTAGCGGCGAACTTTAAAATGGACCCAGCTAAATTAAAAGCCAATATCGAAAAATACAATGCCAATATGGCTAATGACAACGATGAATTTAATAAACCAAAAGGCAAGTTAAAGAACTCTACGTCACTGAGCAAAGCACCATATTACGCAATGCAATTAAACCCACGTTACAACTACTCACAAGGTGGTGCGATGATCACACCACAAGCGGAAGCGGTAGATGTTGTAACAGGCCAACCAATCCCAGGTGCTTACGTTGCTGGTGAAGCATCTGCAGGTACTTACGGTTACATCCGTTTAACGGCTTGTTCAACCATTGACTGTGGTGCATTTGGCATGCGAGCAGGTGAAAACGTTGTTAAACAGAAGCCTTGGGCATAAGTAAGTAGGTGGTGGCAGCAATGCCACCACGTTTTGTGTAACCATCGAGAATAAAATGAAATATTTATTATTAATCATGTCAGCTATTGTTGCGATTGTATCTTTTTCATCAGTGACTATAGCTGAAGAAAAAGAGCCCGAACTTGCCGAATTGATGGCTGAATATCAATTAAGACCGCATCATCGAAAGTTAAAATTTGAATGTGTTATGTGTCATGAAGGTGACGATCCCGAAGAATACGAGCCACTAGAGACTGAAAACTGTCTAACTTGCCATGGTAGCAGACAGAAAGTGGCGGATCGCCTTAAGTTTATGGATGAGAACCATACGAACCCTCATAACTCATTCCATGATGGTTTAGATCTAGACTGTTACGAATGTCATGCAGAGCATGAAGAGCCGGCAAATTTATGTCAAGAATGTCATACGACAGACAACTGGATGAACGAAGTTCCATAGGACGCATAATGAATAAGAAAGTATTTATCTTTGTACTGATTGTTATCGGTGGACTTTTAGGAATGGGGTCAAGCCTTATTATTTCTGAAGTAGTTCATGTAACTGGTAATGCTGAGTTCTGTGGCTCATGTCACTCAATGGAGCCAATGGCCAAAACATTTAAGCTTGATACACACGGTGGTAACAACCGCCATGGTTTTGTCGCCGAGTGTGCAGATTGTCACTTACCTCACGACAGTGTTTTAGGCTATATGATTGATAAAACGGCACATGGTATTAATGATGTTTTTGTAGAGACGTTTACTGACGTTGATGAAATTGACTGGATTGCACGACGTGAAAACCGTGATGAGTTTGTTTACAGCTCTGGGTGCTTAAGTTGTCACCAAGGCCTATTGGATAAAACCGAAGCTGAAAATCCAAAATCATTGCAAACCCATGCGCATTATAAGAAACAGTTGGAGAAGGGTGATCCTATCCAATGTGTATCTTGTCACGTAACCGTGGGACATGCAGGTCAATTAAGAACTGAGTTAAACAAACTAAAGCCGGAATTTTCATTTTCAGATAGTACTGAAAGCCACTAACCATAGTTTAAAAAACATAGTTTAAAAAATATAGTTGAAAACTGGTTTCATATAAAAAAACGTTATCATCGATCAAGCCGATTACCTAACGTCGTTCTGATTAAAGCACTAGATTATTTACCTAATCTAGTGCTTTTTTTATTACTAGGGTTTACATATGATTAATAATCATTAGTGTATTAGTTAGAAAACCGGAGAGCTTCCGTTTAGAGCGAGAAGCAGAATCAGCAAAATAAAAAGAGACGTCATGCTGACGAAGGTCAGTATCTCCCCTAATTAAGCTGAGATTTGTATAACTATAATGAGCGATAAACAGAATAAAATATATTCTTAAAAGTACGGTAGGATGACGGTGTATCTTTTATGAGTATGTGCGATTTACTATGACACTTTTAATTAGATGCGTGAATAACGCTCATTAGCACAGAGCATCCTGTCATAGCCACTTAGAAACTGAAGGAGGTTGCAACCAAAAATATGTTGCAATGACGATGCATTTTTTTACTCCAAAAATGGTTCAATCAAACGGCCCAGTAAAGCTAACTGAATGCCAGATGAAACCCCCATTTTTTTAAACATATTATGGCGATGGATTTCAGCCGTTCGTAACGCAATGCATAGTTCGCTAGCAATTTGCTTATTGGTTAAGCCCTGCATGATCAACGGAATAAAGGCTTTCTCACGATCAGTAAGTGAATCCAATCGTGCCTTGATATCATTGCTGTGTTGTTTGCTTTTAAAATTGGCTTCGCTTAATTCAATGGCTTTATCAATGGACCCGAGAAGCAAATCACCATCAAGTGGCTTTTCCAGTAGTTCCATTGCGCCTTGTTTAAAGGCCGTTTTGGTAATGCTAACATCCGCATGACCTGTTAAAAATATGATTGATAGGCACGACGAATTACACGCTAATTCTTTTTGGACTTCCATGCCATTCATTCCAGGCATATTAATATCGAGGACAACAACGCCTGGTTTGGTTTTATCGACATCATCTAGGATTAATTTACCTGAGGAATAACTCTTTACGATATAATTCTCACCTTCAAGAAGCCAAGTAACGGATTCAATAATCGTAGGGTCGTCATCAACTAAATAAATCGGGCAGCTCATTCACTTTTCCTTGCACTAAAAGATAATGGATAAGTTATTTGTATTAAACATCCATTTGATAAGGGTTGCAAAGATTGCACCTCAATTGTACCTTGGTTCATTTCAACAATCCTTTTGCAAATCACCATCCCAAGACCTAAACCATTAGGTTTGGATGAATTAAATGGCATAAAAACATTCTCTAACTGTTTGCTGGTCATGCCTATGCCATTATCTTTGATATTTAGGTAGAGTTTATTATTTGCCTCTTCACTAAATATTTCAATTTTACCACGCTCTGTATCTGTTGCGTTTATGGCTTCTATGCTGTTTTGGATCACATTCGTTAATACCTGCTGAGCCAATACAGGATCAATCATAACGGTGCAGTCTTGAACTTGGACCTGACAATCAATGTTATGTTTTTTAAAAACATGACGGAAGGAAGTAATCACGTTTTCAATAAGATTTGGTACCTTATATTCGCCAGATTTCACTTCATGAACCTTCATAAAATTGCGCATACGTTTAATGATTTCTGTTGCCGTATGCGTTTGCTCTTCAATGCGCATCAATCCATGTTGAATATCGTCTATCGCTTTTGGGTCTTTGGCCAGTCGGCGCCGGCAGGATGATGAATACGTCATAATCGCCATCAAGGGTTGATTTAATTCATGGGCAATACCCGATGCCATTTCGCCTGACAGTAATATTCGCTGTGCTTTAAAAAGTTGCTTTGTTTCTGCTGCAAGCTTTTCCGCCGTTAATTTATGGTCATCGATTTCGGATCGTAATTGTGCTGAGCGCAGCTTAACCAAATAATTAACCCGTAAATGAAATGCTAAAAACGCCAGGCAAAATGCCATTATGATCAGGAATAAGCCTTTATAGGTTTGCCAGAGCTGTGCTAAAGACGATGGCGAAACGTCTTCTCCTAAATCATTCATTAGCTGATAAATACTCGAGTCATCAACGGGGGTGATCCAGCTATTATAGCGACCTGTTTTGGCCATTGAGCTATCACTGTTAATGCTAAGTAAAACCGCCGCTAACTTTTTTGCATCTCTACTTTTCACCTTACTCGTTCTGGCTAATGTCCAGTTAGGATAAAGGCGACTAGACGTTTGACAGGCAAAGTCTGGGGTGTCTTGTTTCATAAACACTTTTAATTCGCCTTGCTTGATCACGCCATCGGAAATTGCTCGTTCTAATAAACAGGTGGGTAATATCGCAAAATCCGCTTCTTTTTTTAGCACTTTAGTAAAAAGTTGCCTTTGCGGGAAGCCAACAAACTGAATGTTTAAATCATGACTTGTGAGAGAGTCGGCTAACATTTCCCTTAATAAAACGCGGTACCCACCAAACGCGTTTTCTGTTGTCGAGAGGATTGTTTTATCTTTTAGGGCATGCCAACTAGCTATTTCAGGCGTTGAGGAGCGACCAACCAAAACAGAGCCGATGGCATATTTGGCATTTCCTTGAATCGGTTCAAGGTTTAACATTTTTACTGCTTTAAAAGAATATTTGTATTTTAAAAACTGCACACCATTGGTTAAGGTGTAATCAACTAGGTTATTTGCGACCAAATAATTTAAAGACTTAATATCGACGGGAACGATGGTAAAAAAATAATCAGGTAATTGCGTGTTTAAATAATCAACTGTAGGCTGCCAGCGATTAACCGTTTGATCAGCCCCATCAAACGATAATAAACCTATTCTAACCATCTGCTTTTCTGATTCAGCAGAAACCTGAAAGCAAATCAAAAGGCTTAAAAGCAAGAATATTTTACCTAGAAAGTATTGTTTTAGTGGAGATGTTATCATAATGTAATGAAGGCGCTTTGGGTTAAAGTGCTAAAATTTTACTAGACTATAGGTAAGGATACCGCAAACAAATAAAATGATTGTTACGATTTGTCAATAACATAAAAATAAAAACCAAAGTTAAGGGGATAAAAATGAAAGTTCTTGTAGGTGTTTTGTTAGCGTGTGTTTCGCTGCTATCACAGGCAAACAATCTAAATGTCGCCGATTCATTAAAGGTATTAACCATTAATGGTCAACCAATTAACCAATTTAATGACGCGCTTGATTTACCCAAAGGGATCATTATATTAGGTCTTCGTTACGAAGAGTTATTTGATCTTTCAGTAGAAGAACACAAATTGGTTCGATCAGATATTTATTATTTAAAATTTGACGCCAATGCAAATTACGATTACCAGATATCGACACCGGTTATCTCAGTTTCTCAGGCCAAGTCATTTTCAAAGTCTCCTGAATTTGTACTTAAAAATGACCAAGGGGAAAATATTGACTATCAATTATGGAGCAGAGAAACGCTCTTACACAAATTAATTGCACAGAAGTAATTGCACAGAAGTAATTGCACAGAAGTAATTGCCCCCAACATTTAAAATGTACTTAACATCTACACAAGGTGTTAAGTACATTCATTTCCATCCCTTCATCCCTTAAAAACCTAACTATCAGACTCAATGCTGGTGTCACAAAGGCTTGCTTATATTTACAATTTGGTTACACATGCATCTCTGTTTGAGGAGTATAGTTAGTGATATAGCGAGTAAAAATTAAACACTTTATCGAAAAGAGGTAACGGATTAGGTTGTTTATCATCAGCTGATTTGTCCCGACCCTTTTTAAAAAACTGATTTTTAAATTATATATATTGGAGAGTATTATGGCTGCTTTTTTCATTCCATCAATTAACTTAATGGGTAAAGGTTGTTTAGAAGATGCTGTTGACAACATTAAAGCACAAGGCTTCAAAAAAGGTCTTATCGTTACGGATAAAGTGCTGGTTAGTATTGGTATGGTTGCAAAGGTACAGGCGCTTTTGAAAGCAGAAGGCGTTGAAACGGTTGTATTTGACGGTGCACAAGCTAACCCAACCATCTCAAATGTTAACGACGGCTTAGCAATCTTAAAAGACAACGATTGTGATTTTGCTATCAGTTTAGGTGGTGGTTCTCCACACGATTGTGCTAAAGGTATCGCTTTATTAGCTACCAACGGTGGTCAAATTGCAGATTACGAAGGTGTAAATAAGTCGGCTAAACCACAGCTTCCTCTTATTGCAATTAATACTACGGCAGGTACGGCAGCTGAAATGACGCTATTTTGTATTATTACAGATGAAGCCCGTCATATCAAAATGGCCATTGTTGATAAAAACACTACGCCACTTATTTCTGTAAACGATCCAGAATTAATGCTTGAAAAACCAGCGTCATTAACTGCGGCAACTGGTATGGATGCATTAACCCATGCTGTTGAAGCCTATGTTTCTACTGCGGCAACACCACTTACAGATGCTGTAGCAATCAAAGCTATCGAATTAATTCAAGCTAACTTAAGAACGGCTGTTGAAAACGGGGATGACATTGATGCTCGTGAAAACATGGCGTACGCACAGTTTATGGCTGGTATGGCGTTTAACAATGCTTCATTAGGTTATGTACATGCAATGGCTCACCAATTAGGTGGTTTCTATGACTTGCCACATGGGGTATGTAACGCAATCTTATTACCACATGTTCAAAAGTTTAATGCGAAAACATGTGCAGGCCGCCTTGGCGATGTTGCGAAAGCCATGGGTGTTGATGTTTCTGCTTTGACTGAAGAGCAGGGTGCAGATGCGGCACTTGAAGCAATTAAAACTTTATCAAAAGACGTGAACATTCCAGCAGGTTTAACAGACCTTAATGTGAAAGAAAGCGATTTTGATACACTTGCTGAAAACGCGTTAAAAGATGCTTGTGGTTTTACTAACCCAATTCAAGCAACGCATGATGAAATTAAAGCAATCTTTGCTGCAGCAATGTAGTTATTAGTTCATTGTCGTTATAAATAGGGAAGGTTTTCCCTTAAAGCCGTTCAACTTAAGGTGAGCGGCTTTTTTATTGAAGGCTGCGAGCTGAAACAAAAGTGTGAAAAGGTGCTTGTAAACATTGGATCGGAAGAAAAGCTACGTGAGTATTGAAGCCATAAAAAAGCCTGTTAAGAAACAGGCTTTTAAATTGGTCGGGATGACAAGATTCGAACTTGTGACCTCACGTCCCCCAGACGCACGCGCTACCAGGCTGCGCTACACCCCGACTTGATATTAACTTTATTGGTTAACAAGGCTTATGTTAATCGAAATGAATTTGTTTGCAACCGATAAATCATTAAATTAAATCAACTGCTTAAATATTATCCTCCAACAGGCTAAATCGCTTGATGGAGGATGTATTTTTATTTCGGGAACGTTAGTTTTTCTTGCTGAATTGATTAATGTTATTAACACCATCAATCATTAATGGGAAGTTACTGCCTTCAGAAATCAATGTTTGCAACTGACTAGAATAACTTTCAAAGTTACCTTGATGGTCTATAAACATTGCTTTGTCTTTTTTGAAAATCATTAACCCTTCGCTGGTGGTGTTCGCTAAGATGCGATCACCTTTTAAACGGTACAGGTTTTTGCCGTTACCGTATTTATCGTAATCGGTACGACAACCAAACCAATAACGCATAAGGGTAGTTTGCACGTCCATAGGGCTTGCTAGGTGCGTAATGTTTTGTGGTTTTTTATCAGGCCAAATCAACAAAGCTTGTTTATTAATAAAACCTTGCTCACTTTCCTCATTGCCTAGACCGCTTATCCAAATAATGTCTTTGTTATCTTTCTTTTGCTGAGCTAATAACAAGGCATTGATGAACAAATCATATTGATAGTTTGACTCACCGGAAAAATAGAAAACATGAACACCGCTTGGGTAGCTGTTTAAACGCTCAGCAAAGACAAAGTCTGAAATATTGTTATGGTGGTTGTTCGAATCAAATAACGACTGATATTGCTCTGGCAATACCGAGTCTTCATTTTGACTAAAAAGAGTAAAGCTACTGGTTAATTGTTTTGCTTGTAATGCCTGAAACAACATAGGGGCTTTATTTTGCGCCAAAATGCCATCTTTATAGATGCTAGGCAAACTATAGAAAAGACTAAACCAAGCACTTTGTAGCGAACTACCATCCATGATATTAAACAACTTACTTGGCGCTACCGTCGAACTGGATTGATATTGTGAAATTTGTTGCTCACTTAACATCTTATCGGTTAATACCATAAATACCGTGTTTTTAGGCGAATTTGCCATGCATTGTTCGGTAATAGTCGGGTAGTTAGGCACATTTCCTTTGACACTAAATGCGATGTTTTTACGCTGTTCATAGTCAGACTGATTAAACAAGCCATACTTGGTCATCATGGTTTTTGCCGTAGATGGGTATGAAAAAGGCAACACTCTATCTTGTCGTAGCACGCTGTATTGTAAATTTGCATCGGCCCATACGTGAGTAAGATGGGTAACAAAGAATGCAGCAATAAGGAACCCCACACAATAGCGAGGGTATTGGCGTTGTTGCAAACTGCGCAAGTGTTTCCACGCATAATTACTGATAACCAGTTCAAACACTAAAATGGCAATAAAGGCGATAACGGTGACAACCGTAAAGCCCCAAGAATTGAAGCGCATTTGCTCTACAAGCAACGAGAATATCTGACTGCTAGACGATAAATTTAAATGGTAGCCTAGTTTACTGTAGGTAAAACCATCAACTAACAATAAAGTTAGCGCGATGGTAAAGATAACCGAGGCGGCGCCCCGGATAAAATTTGTTTTGGGATACAATAAGGTTAACGGGAACACCGTCAGTACAAAGCAAATAAAGCTTAAAAAGGCCATGTGTGACAACCAGTTGGTTATCATATAAGCTTTACCAACAAATCCACTTGGCATGCCTTCAGCATATAAAAAGATGAGCGATATAAACAAGGCCGCGCTGATATTGATAAACGTGAACCAGTGGCCCCAACTTATCAAATGCAATAACCGTTTACTGTAGGTAGAATTATCTCGATTAACCATATTTTATTATCACAAATGTGTTATTTTGTTTTTACAGATTGCGTTAAAGCGTCGGCAAAGGTTTTTGCCATCTTTTCTCTTTGGCTTTCTGGCACTTGATTATTTATAATAGTCGAGATTGTGTTACCTAAACACATGAGCGCAAGATCTGTTGACGCTTCCTCATTAACGAGAACATCAATTAAGTCTTGAATAATTTTTTCTACACGTTCGTTTGAATATTTTGAGACAATAGGCATATTTTTAGTAAATCCTGTTAGTGAATTACATTAGTTTATCAAATGCTTGCGCAAGATAACACTGACCGGCTACGAACAATTACAAATTTAAGTATAACTGACCAATCATTATGAGTTTAATTATAACCAATATCGATCTGCATTATTTAACGAAAGCAGAAAACAGCAGCGACGTAACGCTAAAAGCCAGTAATGGGCCAATCGCCGTTACTGAAAAAATGTCGTCATTTGTCGAGTCATTGCATACAGTGTACAACAGCAAAGGCAGTAAAGCCTTTGGTGGCTTCAAATCTGAGCCCGCAGAAGGGTTTAACAAACCTTTTGATCATTTAATGCAAGACTATTTAGATGATCCAGAAGAGTTTATTCCGTTTTCAAACCAGGCGAGCTTTCGTTTAAAGCAAGAGCTAGAAAAATACGAATTGTCCGAAACGGGTTATTTGGTAACCTGTCATTATGAAATGCTAGGTGGACAATTTTTATTGGTGGCCTTATTGCCAATCACCGAACACTTTTACGTAGATGGTGAGCTAAACATAGCTGCAGACCAACATATTGATACCTCAAAGTTAACGCTGGCAGCCCGAATTGATTTATTTGCTTATCGCGATAATCGCGAAGGTGGTAAGTACATTTCCTTTATTAAAGGACGTGCGGGTCGTAAAGTCTCTGACTTTTTCCTAGATTTTTTAAATTGCGAAGAAGGTGTTGACCCTAAAGAACAGTCTCAAACCTTAGTGGAAGCCGTAGAAGACTTTGTTAATGTAAGCCAATTAGATGCTGGCGAGAAACAATCGACGCGTAAAGAACTCCTGTCTTACTGTAAAGAGCAAAAAGAAACCGGACGTGAAGTAAATCTAAAAGAACTTTCCGAGGCCATGCCACAAGAAAGCGAAGATAATAGTTTTTATAAGTTCTGTCAGGAAAATGATTACGGTATGGAAGAAAGCTTCCCGCATGATCAAACAGTTATTAACAAAGTAACCAAATATTCAGGCTATGGTGCCGGTATTAGTGTTTCATTTGAACGTTCGCATTTTGGCCGTGACGTTGTTTACGATCCAAACCGTGGATCATTAACCATTAATAAAGTACCGCCAAATTTAAAAGATCAGTTAATGAAACTACTTGCAGACACCGAATCTGCGCCTTCAGAAGAATAATTTCCATTTATGCTTTGCTTGCGGTGCTGACTTTCGTTAACATCGCAGAAATTTGAGTGAATAGGGCATAGCCCTGTTCCTTTCTTGATAATGCCTTACAGAGAGAGACCATGACAACATTAACAATTACCCGTCCAGACGACTGGCATGTTCACTTACGCGATGGTGATGTATTAAAAGACACCGTTAAAGACATTGGCCGCTATTTTGGTCGCGCCATTATTATGCCAAATTTGGTACCACCGGTAATGAATGCTCAGCAAGCGAGTGAATACCACGATCGCATTCAAGCCGTTAACACCACAAACTTTAAACCGTTAATGGTGCTTTATCTTACCGATAACACAACGGCTGAGGATATTGTTGAAGCCAAAGCGTCTGGTTTGGTTTATGCCGCTAAGTTATACCCAGCGGGAGCAACAACAAACTCAGCTTCTGGGGTAACAGATATCAAGAACATCTACCCAGTTTTACAAGCCATGCAAGAAGCGGATTTACCATTGTTATTGCACGGGGAAGTAACTGATAACGAGATTGACATTTTTGACCGTGAAAAGGTTTACATAGACCGTATCCTTACGCCAGTAGTCAAAGACTTTCCTAATTTACGTATTGTGCTTGAGCACATTACCACCAAAGATGCCGTTGAATTTGTTGAGCAAGCGAGTGAAAACGTTGCAGCCACCATTACTGCGCATCATTTACTCTTTAACCGTAACCATATGTTAGTTGGCGGTATTCGACCGCATTATTTCTGTTTACCCATTTTAAAGCGTAATGTGCATCAAGACGCATTGGTTAAAGCTGCAACGAGTGGCAGCAGTAAGTTTTTTCTAGGCACCGATTCAGCGCCGCATACCAAAAGCAATAAAGAAAATGCATGTGGCTGTGCGGGCTCTTACACAGCGCACGCGGCAATTGAACTTTACGCTGAAGTATTTGATCAAGAAAATGCTTTAGATAAGCTCGAAGGTTTTGCGAGTTTCAATGGTCCTGACTTTTATAAACTACCACGTCATAACGACACCATTACATTAGTAAAAGAAAGTTGGGATGTACCTGCTACACTTCCATTAGGTGGTGATGAAGTGGTACCAATTCGCGCCGGAGAACAAATTTTATGGCAGGTAAAATAAACGAATGAAACATATGCAGCTCTTTGTAAACGATTTAACCGTTATCGACTTTTCTTATTTATGTACCGAACGCGGCGTAGTAGGTGAAAGTTGGATAGTCGATGTGGTACTTGATGGTGATTTAAATGCCGAAAGCATGGTGCTGGATTTTGGCATCGTTAAAAAACAAATTAAAGCCATTATCGACGAAGCGGTTGATCATAAATTGGTACTGCCTATGCAAGATGCCAATTTATGTGTGCAAGTATCAACAAGATTGAACCATTTGTACGTTGATTTTAAAGCACCTGGCAACGAGCTGTACTTACAATCGCCTGCACAGGCTTTTGCCCAGATAGATACCCATAAAATTACCGAAGACTCGGTAACGCGTTACTTAGAAGTTGTTATAAAACAAGAGCTTCCAGAAAACGTTCAAGGTATTAAATTAGCGCTTAGGCCTGAAAAAATTGACGGTGAATACTATCATTACACCCATGGTTTAAAGAAGCATGACGGTAATTGTCAACGTATAGCTCACGGCCATCGTTCTACTATTCATATATATAAAGATGATGAGCGAAATAGTGAGCTAGAAGCCTATTGGTGTGACCGTTGGCGCGATATATATCTAGCCAGTGATGTCGATTCAATTGAGTTTTCAGACGTCGAACTTTCAGCAACTGCAAAGTCGTTTTTGAATCCCGATCACCAATACTTTTCATACTATGCACCTCAAGGTCGATTTGATATTGGCGTGCGAAAAGAAAGAAGTGAAGTTGTCGACTGTGACTCAACGGTTGAGTTATTAGCCGATTATATTGCAAGACAATTAAAAACCATGCATCCAGAAAGCCGTTTCAAAGTAGTGGCATTTGAAGGCGTTGGTAAAGGAGCAATTGCAAGTGCTTAAAAAAACAATAACAAGCATTACGTTAGGATTAAGTTTGGCTAGCAACATGGCCTTTGCCAAAATTGATTTAGACCTTTCTGGTGAAGTTATCCAAGGCAGCTTAATTGTTGGTCGCACTAACGCGAACAATAACGTTTTATTAAATGGTGAGTCTTTAAAAGTATCAAATCACGGCTATTTTGTGTTTGGTTTTTCACGTGATGAAACCAAAGAGCACACCTTAAAAATAAGTAATAATGCGGGAGAGACATTAACCAAATCACTTACCCCAGCTGTGCGTGAGTACAATATACAACGGGTGGAAGGGATCAGTAAAAAGATCATGAACCCAGATCCAAAAGCCATCGAACGAAGTCGTAAAGACAGCAAGAAAATTAAAGCGGTTAGGGCGATTACTTCTGATCAAATCGATTTTGCGCATGGCTTTAAAGCGCCGGCCAAAGGTCGTATTACCGGTGTATATGGCAGCCAACGAGTTTATAATGGGGTACCCAAAAATCCACACTTTGGATTAGATTATGCCGGTCCGAAAGGAACGCCCGTCGTTGCACCAGCTGCAGGTACCGTAACGTTATGGGTTCCAGATATGTTTTACTCAGGTGGTACCTTAGTGATCGATCATGGTCACGGGGTTACTTCAACATTTCTGCATTTAAGTGCCAGTAATGTAGATGTTGGCGATAAAGTATTGCAAGGTCAAGAAGTGGCAAAAATTGGTTCAACAGGGCGCTCAACTGGCCCACATTTGGACTGGCGAATCAATTGGCACCAAATGCGCTTAGATCCGGCATTGGTATTAAAGCTGAAAAATTTCCACACCTTTTCTAAATAACCATATTAAATGGGGGTCAGATGACAAATTTAGTTCTACCATTAAAAATGTTCATCTGACCCCAATTAATTTACTTACTTTCTATCATTCGTTTCTTACCCGATTTCGCACGTTCTAAGTGATCCGACTGAACGTAAATTCTATCTGTTGTACCCATGCTGGCATGGCCCAATTCATCCGCCATATGTTTTAATGGGCGTGAGTCTATGTCCATTGATGCCCCGGTGTGTCTTAACCAGTGGGTTGTCGCTTCTTTAAGAGTTTGCGCTTCTGCTTTAAATCCTTCATTTACCATTTGCTGGTAAGCGTAATCAAACGCTTGTTGGACTATGCGGCGTAATTGTCTGGAGGTCATGCCGCCAGAGCCTTTTAATTTGTGGACGAGGGGATCTGTCTCACTCGATAATGGGTAACCAGACGGTAATCCACGACTTAAGCGGTATTGCTCTAAATACGCTAAAAAAGAGTCAGGTACAGACACATCGCGTTGCTTTGAGCCTTTTCCAAATACCTTAAACCAGTGGTTTTTGTCTTTATCTTGCCAGAAATTGCCCATAACAGGAGACCAATTGCTGCGATCGGATAATTCAGAAATACGTAAATATAGGGTTTTAAGCATGGCAATAATGAATAAGGTACGGTGATGATCACTGTTTTCATTAGCCATTTTAATGGTGCTTTCTAAAATATAATCCCATTGCAGCGATGATAAACGCTTAACCTCAGTAAAAGACGCATCCTTAATCAGGTATGGACAATCTTTTTTAACCGATGCAATGGCATTACCAAACGCATAATCTTCAGAGACCAGGTAATCGTAATAGACATTAAGCACTGAAAATGTTGCCTTCATGGCGTCTTGCGAACATTGATAATTCATCTTTTTCTGTTTGAAGTTAATCTCATCGAGACGCTGAGCTTTAGGGATTTTAATGGTGAACGGCCGCCAATCTGGATTGATGTCACGAATGCCGTTGCGATTTTCAAAGCGTCGATACACGTTATCGGAAATCCAATAATGCGGTGGCTTATGCACAAAATCTATATAGGATTCTAAGTCACGACGTTTTAAATGCACCACAGATTTTTTACAGATTAACCAAGCCCACAATAAAAACTTTTCCGTTTCACCTCGAAATAAATTATAGGTGGCTTCGTTACGACGTCCTTTAGATTGTAGAAACTCTTTGGTAAAACGAAAATCATCTTCAGCATCGGGCACCGTTAACGATGCTTGTTCAACAAAAGTTTGGACGTTGGGATTGTCATCAGAGTAAACCTGATTTTTATGAAGCTGCTGAAAATAACGATGTGAGTCAAATAATGGTTGCGCATTAAAGTGATCGGGCATAATAAAGCTCAATTTATTGTTATTAATGAATATATTAGATAAACATCACTATAAAGCCTCCAAACTCAAATGTCCACTAATTAACATTAACGGACATTTGAGTATGAGAAATAGCCCTCTTTAAATGACTTTAAATATCACTACTGTTTATTTATACAGTTTTTAGACGTTCGCGCTTGTGCACTGCCTTTAATGGTGTATTTACCAATGGACTATACTAAGCAGAATAATTTTAGTTAAACATAAAATGAAAACTTAAAAACTAACACGTTGCTCTGTAAATTTCTGCCGGTAAAGTTACCCAAACTCAAAAAGAATTCACGTAGGAGCGCGTTGTTATTACTGCAAATGTCCTTACACCCCTTTATTTATGCTGCCTGCAGCTATTTTAGTGGCATTTTGAATGATTTGTTAATTGCTTATTTATCATCCAGTTATACTGAAATACGATTAAAAAAGCTACAAATTGGCAATTTGTAAATTCGAATGTCAAACTGGCTTAGCTAAATATCAAAATGTCGATTTTAAACTTGCATCCCTAAACTCCGAACACAAAATTTTAAACAACACACTAAGCTTCACCAATTCTTAGCATTTTCATTCGAGAAATCTAAGTGAGTTAAACCTGAGAGTATTTTATGAGTGATAAGTTACGGCGTTGCCCAAATAAAAATGAGCTCTCCAATACACGATTGAAAAGCTCATCTAAATTTGATTTAGGCTAACTTGTTTAAAGCTGAGCAGCTTACAGCGATAAATTATTTAAAATATCGTCGTCAACCAGGTTTGCTAAGGTTACTTTTAGCTTGGGCGTTCTGGCCATTTCACGTTTAATCGCGAAGTTTGCCTCTTCATTACGTGCCCAACTACGACGTGCAATACCATTATTTACATCAAACAATAGCATGGATTTTAAGCGACGTTCGGCGTCTGCTGTGCCGTCAAGGAGCATACCAAAACCACCGTTAGTTACTTCGCCCCAACCAACACCACCGCCATTGTGGATAGATACCCAGGTAGCGCCACGGAAACTGTCACCAATCACATTATGAATGGCCATATCGGCGGTAAAACGGCTGCCATCGTATATGTTTGACGTTTCACGAAACGGTGAATCGGTACCACTTACGTCATGATGATCGCGCCCAAGAACAACAGGGCCAATTTCGCCATTGTTTATGGCATCGTTAAACGCTTTGGCGATTTCCATACGGCCTTGTGCGTCAGCATATAAAATACGCGCTTGCGAACCAACAACCAGTTTGTTTTGCTTGGCATCTTTGATCCAAGTAATGTTATCTTGCATTTGTTGCTGAATTTCTGCAGGGGATTCTTGCATGATTTTACTTAACACATCAGCAGCAATGGCATCGGTTTTATCTAAGTCTTCTGGTTTACCAGAAGCACATACCCAACGGAATGGACCAAATCCGTAATCAAAACACATAGGGCCTAAGATGTCCTGCACATACGATGGGTATTTAAAATCAATCCCATTGGGTGCCATAACATCGCCACCGGCGCGTGATGCTTCAAGTAAGAAGGCGTTGCCGTAATCAAAGAAGTACGTGCCCTTCGCTGTATGGTTATTTACCGCTGCGGCATGACGTCGTAGTGTTTCTTGCACTTTATTTTTGAATACTTCAGGTTCTTCACGAATTAATCGATTAGATTCTTCGTAACTGATGTCTACTGGGTAGTAACCGCCCGACCATGGGTTATGTAACGATGTTTGGTCTGAGCCTAAGTGAACAAAAATTTCTTGCTCAAAAAAGGTTTCCCAAACATTAACAATGTTACCGATAAAGGCAATTGAAACCACTTCTTCATTTGCTTGTGCTTGCTTAACGCGAGCAACAAGGTCATCCATGTTATCAATAAGCTCATCTACCCAACCTTGTTGATGACGTTTCGTGGCGGCTTTCGGGTTCACCTCAGCACACACTGTAATACAGTTAGCAATGTTACCGGCTTTTGGCTGCGCACCACTCATGCCCCCTAACCCTGCCGTAAGGAAAACTTTACCTTTTGGGGTTTCACCTTGCTCAAGGACCTTACGAAATGCATTCATTACCGTAATGGTTGTGCCATGCACAATACCTTGCGGGCCAATGTACATAAACGAACCAGCAGTCATTTGCCCGTATTGGGTTACACCAAGGGCGTTAAATTTTTCCCAATCATCTGGCTTTGAATAATTTGGGATCATCATACCGTTTGTTACCACAACGCGAGGCGCATCAGCGGATGATGGGAACAATCCCATAGGGTGGCCCGAATATAAATGTAAAGTTTGATCACTTTCCATTTCACTTAAATATTTCATGGCCAATAGGTATTGTGCCCAGTTTTGGAACACCGCACCGTTACCACCGTAAGTAATAAGTTCTTCTGGGTGTTGAGCAACCGCCGGATCTAAGTTGTTATCAATCATTAGCATGATGGCCGCAGCTTGTTCACACTTTGCAGGGTAATCAGATACGCTACGTGCTTTTAACGCGTAGTTAGGCTTAAAGCGGTACATATAAATACGGCCAAAGTCTTTTAGCTCTTGCGCAAATTCTTGTGCTAATTCACTGTGCCACGCTTTTGGGAAATAACGCAAAGCGTTTCTTAACGCCAGTTGTTTTTCGTCACTGCTTAAAATATCTTTTCGTTTAGGTGCACGGTTAGCATCCGCCGGGTATGGTTTGGCTTTTGGTAATTCGCTAGGAATACCTTGTTGGATTTGTTGTTGAAAATTCATCATTACGATTCCCTATTAATGCTCAAAACTTACGGTAAACGCTTGCGTTTTTACCAGCTCAATCATAGCGTCGATATCAGGTTTTAATAATCGGTCTTCTTCAAGTTTAGCGACTTTGGTTCGGATCAAAGCAAAGTTCTTCTCAATTAAGTCTGAACAAGTATTCGGTCGTCTAAACTCAATCGCTTGCGCAGCATACATTAATTCAATAGCAAAAATCTTATCTAGGTTTCCCAAAATTTGATTCAGCTTACGGCCTGAAATGCTTCCCATAGATACGTGATCTTCCTGACCCATTGACGTAGGTACACTGTCTGCCGATGGTGGGAAACATAACGATTTATTTTCAGTGACTAAAGCCGCAGTCGCGTATTGAGGGATCATCATGCCAGAGTTTAAACCACCTGAAGTAGTTAATAAACGAGGTAAGCCGTGCATACCTTCAAGCAATAAATAACAACGACGGTCGGAAATATTACCCAACTCTGCAGCAGCTATTGAAGCGTAATCCAATACCATAGCAAGGGGTTGGCCGTGGAAACTACCACCCGAAATGGCCTCTTCGCTACTAATGACGATTGGGTTATCCGTTACTGAATTCATTTCAATTTCGGCTAACTCTTTTAAGTGATAAAAGGCATTTCGTGATGCGCCATGAACTTGCGGAATGCAGCGTAAAGAGTAAGGGTCTTGTACGCGATCACACTCTTCATGATCTGCCATGTTTTGAGAGTCTTTAAATAAACGTCGCATGCGCGATGCCACTTCTAAATTACCAACAAAAGCACGGGTATTGTGAAGCTCGGCTCTAAATGGTGATTCACTGCCCTGCATGCCTTCAATGCTCATTGCACCCGTAACATCGGCTAGATTCAATAAGTAACGCATTTTTGTTAACGCAGTAATGGCGTGAGACAAAATAAATTGGGTACCATTAATTAACGCTAAGCCTTCTTTGGCATGTAACTCCATTACGGACAAGTTATGATCGGCAAGGGCCTTGGCGGCAGGAATGGTCGCATCCCCTTGCCAAAATTCACCTTCTCCAATAAGAGGTAAAAATAAATGTGAAAGTGGCGCTAAATCGCCCGATGCACCAACCGAGCCTTGCTCAGGTACAACTGGGATAAGGTCAAGTTCAATAAACTTAAGCATGCGCTCAACAACTTCAAGGCGAATACCTGAAAACCCTTGGCTTAATGCATGCACTTTGGTGATAAGCATCAATTTTGAAATCGATTTTGCGATTGGTTCACCAACCCCTACAGCATGCGTTATCAATAAGTTTTTCTGTAAAAGGTGAGTTTCTGCAGGTGAGATCTGCGTATCACACAAAGGGCCAAAGCCGGTATTTATACCGTAAACAGGTCTATCAGAACTCGCCATTTTTTCGACATTTTGGCGGCTTTTATTAATTTTAGTTAATGCTTCCTGACAAAGTTCAGCTTTGATACTACCGTCGGCAATGCCGTTTACAATATCAAGATCGAGACGATCAATACCATATTTAAACGTCACATTATTCTCCTAATTACTACTTTAAAATGTTAAATGCCCACCCAAGCGATATTTATCGCCCGGCGAGGTCAAAATGGCAAAACTTACAACGCCCTGGGAAGACCAAGTACGGCGTTTTACCTGTAAACAGGGTTGTTGACTTGAAATTGCCAACAATTGATTAATTTGTGTTGAAGCGATAACCGCTTCAATTTCATGCGTTGCCTCGGTAAGCGGCGCAACGTTTGATAAATATTCGTGTGGGGTTATCTGACTAAAGTTTTGTTGCAAATAATCAGGCACCAGTGAGGCATTAATATAGCGCTGCTCTAACTGAATGGGTTGATCATTTTCCAGATGGATGATCTCACTGTAAAAAATCTGTGTGCCTACATTCATACCAAACAATGGCAATAAAGCTTTAGGTAAGTCCTGAGCTTGCAAGGTAACTTGCCTTGCGCTGTAACGGTGCCCGCGCGCACTAATTTCATCGGCAATATTCTTTATTTCTAAAAGTGAAGACTGCGACTTAAAGCTCGCAACAAAAGTGCCACTGCCTTTGGTTCTAAACAAGATATTTTCGTCAGTGAGTTCTTGTAATGCGCGTCTTGCCGTCATTCGGCTTACCGAAAACTGCTCCGCCAATAAATTCTCAGACGGAACTCTGGCATTTTCGGGCCATTGTCCGGATTCAATTTGATTAATAATATGCTGCTTTATGGCAACAAACTTGGGCACAGTCACATTACACCTTAACTTTAGATAACTTGTATATACAAATAGTAACGTGGAGTTTGTCATAATTAACTTGTATATACAAGCGGTGGCTTGATCAGCGTGCTTTTCGTTATTACTAAGCCTGGTAAAAAACCTAACTCATACATGAAGGTTGCTTGCAGACCCTATATTTCAAAGCTAATGAATATGCGTGTCAGGAACAAAACAATATGCACAAACCAAATATAATAAGGGCAATCACCTAATAAAAATATAAAATTAAACAGGACTATTTTGATGAGACAATTCCATAGTTTAGACAGACTCTTTCTCGATATTGAGAGCCCGGAAACCAGTGTCGGGATCACGGCGCTGTATTTCTATGACCCAACAGGTTTACCAGAAGGTAAATTTGATTATGATTTAATTGTTGAGCATATAAACCAAGTCATGCTTACCATTCCGGTAATGTGCGGTAAGTTACATCGTAGTCCATTGGATTTAGATAACCCATACCTAGTAGAGCAACCAAACTTTCATGCCGCTGATCACATCATCCATCATGAAATGGAAGATACCAATAGTATTAAAGAGTTATCAAGAGTGACCAATGACTATCAATATACTTGTATTGATACCAAAAAGCCGTTGTGGGATGCTTTAATCATTAGCAACATTAACGTTAAAACCTTACCTAAAGATGCCTTTGCGATTGCCGTAAAAATGCATCATACCATCGCCGATGGTATGACTGGTATTGACCTTACCTGTAAACTTCATGGTCTTGTGCCAATTGGCAAACCAGTGTCTTTGCCAAACAAGTCTGAATTAGAAGCTGGTGGTATATTAGGCTTAGGCACCCGTATTATCAGCAACAACATTAAACAATCCATTAAGATGCTGAAACCGATTTCGCAAGTGGGTCCACAACTTGGCATGAAACTCATTAACCGTTCATTTGATACGTTAACGAATGTTCTTGCTAAGCCCGAGCAAACGCGGTTTGCAAACCCGTTAAATAACAACCGAGTATGGGGTTATGCCGGCTTTGAAATTAAAAAGTTAAAGCAAATGCAATCGGTTTTACCTACCTGTACATTAAATGACTTAGCTTGCACAATTATTAGCGGTGCGATCAGAGAATATTTGGAGTATAAAAATGAAACGCCGCAATCGTTTATAAAAGCGCTTGCGCCGCTTAATACCCGTACAAAAGGACAAGAAGCCGATGCTGGTAACGAAATCAATATTATGTCATTGGATATTCCAATTCATATCGAAGATCCTTTAGAGGCATTGGTTACGGTAAATAAAGCTTCGACATTGAAAAAACAAGAACAAGAAAAAATTGGCCCACAATCGGTATCGGAATTAGCTAAGAACGTACCACCGGCACTATTAAGTTATATTTCATTAATTACGGGTAAAAACGGTATTGCTAATTTAGCCCCAGCTTCTATTGGTAATATTGTGATCAGTAATGTTCGAGGCCCTGATGTCGAAATGAATTTACTTGGTGCTAAAATGACCAACTTTACCGGGCTTGCCCCGGTTATGGACGGCATAGGCGCATTTTTTGCTGTGGTGAGTTATAACGGCACATTAAATATTTCGGTTTCTTCAAGTGATAATATTATTGAAGAGCCAAAGTACTTTATTGATTGTTTAGAACGTAGCTTTTCACGATTAGAAAATAAAATTTCAACCCGCTTGAACCCGGCTAAAGAGATGTTAAAGCCAGCAAAAAAGTCTGCTTAACCCTAGGGATTGTTGACCTTTGCTGTATAACTTTTGTTCTTAAGTTGGATATAATTTCTACTTATTGGCTAAAATATAAATATTCTGTTTTGTCGTTGTTGATGTGAATCCTACGGACACCGTTTGTTTGGCAATTCGCCGCAAAAATCACCACCAAAGATAAACAGACCCTAGTAAGGTAATCTCTTGTAACGTAGATATTGTAGGAACAAAAAAGGTTTTTCAGCCCTGAAAAACCTTTTGTTCTTATTAATAGGTTAGCAAACGAAATAACCAGTAGGTTAAGTCCTCCAAACTTTCAAAGAAAACGTCCTCAAACGTTAAGCAAAAGAATGGTTTAACCTCACATTAAAGCATGTTGTTTACTTGTGTCCTGTAACCCCCCCCTCTTTACCAATAATTGAAATGATAAATATGGGTTGAACAAAAACGCAGTGCCGTTTTAGCCAAAATATGTGGTCAATGTGTAGACGAGTATTTAATACCACCGTGTGCTATTTTTAAAGGGTGACTTTTTATTTGAGATGAGTTTGCACCGTGCCCACAACCGATCACACGCAATTCAACGAAAAAACACCCGAGGCGTTGCTCGCTCTGGTTGCCAAATTGACAAATGAGTTACACCCCAATGCTCGCTATCATCAGGGCGTAACCTTAGAGTCTACATTGGATAAAGATCTGGGATTTGATAGTTTAGCCCGCGTTGAGTTGATCGTTCGCGTAGAGAAAACTTTTAATCTTTCTCTGTCAGATAATGCCTTTGCCCAGATTGAGACAGTCGCTGACATTTTAAGCCTAATGGAAAAAAATCAGCACCAAAAGCGCCCCTTTGACCGAAGCGTACTAAAAACTTACCCTATTGCTGATATAGAACAACGCCCTGACAAAGCGCTAACGCTGATTGACGTGCTTAACTGGCACCTAGAAAATCACCCAGAACGACCTCACATCGAAATGTATGAAGATGCAGGGCTCGGTCAACAAATCAATTTTTCACAACTGGCCGCGCAGAGCTATCGGGTGGCCTGGGGGCTTCTTGATAAGCAAATAGAGCCCGGCGCACGTGTCACCCTCATGTTACCAACCAGTCCGGATTATTTTTACAGTTTTATGGGAGTGCTTGCAGCAGGTGCGGTTCCCGTGCCTATTTACCCTCCAACACGCCTTGCTCGAATTGAAAGCTATATTCGTCGTCATCAAACGATTTTAGAAAACTGTCAAGCTCAGGTAATGATAACAACCCCGCAGGTGATGCGTTTTGCAAATTTATTAAAATCACTTGCCCCAAGCATTCGCCACATTGTTACGGTGAGTGACTTTGCAAACTTTAGCCACCGACGGCCAAAAATTAAAATCGGGCCCAACGATATTGCCTTTATACAATATACTTCTGGCTCCACCGCCGATCCCAAAGGGGTCAAACTTAGCCATGCAAATTTGCTTGCCAATATCCGCGCAATGGGTCAGGCCACACAGCTCACTTCCCAAGATATATTTGTTAGTTGGTTACCCCTTTATCATGACATGGGCTTGATTGGTGCATGGCTTGGGAATTTTTACCATAGTGCCCGTTTAGTGGTGATGTCGCCTCTGGACTTTCTGGTTCGTCCCCAACGCTGGCTATGGGCGATTCACCGTTATCGAGCAACAATTTCAGCAGCACCTAATTTTGCTTACGACTTATGTATTCACCGCATTGATGAAGCAGAATTTGAAGGTCTCGACTTAAGCAGTTGGCGTATTGCCTGCAATGGCGCAGAGCCCGTTGTTCCTGATACCGTGCGCAAATTTATTCAGCGATTTTCTGCTTATGGTTTTAAACCACGAGCTTATTGGCCCGTATACGGATTGGCAGAAGCATCGGTTGGCTTAGCATTTCCAAAGCCAGAGCTTATCCCAACTATTCAAAGGATCGAACGAGACGAGTTTGTCAAACATGGTAAGGCCAAGGTTGCATCTGATGACGCAACCAATGTACTTGAGTTTGTTGCCTGTGGTGAGGTCCTTAAAGGACACCAAATGCGCATTGTTGACGACAATGACCGCGAACTACCGGATCAGATGCAAGGTCACCTACAATTTAATGGCCCTTCCGCAACCGTTGGTTACTTTGACAACCCGCTTGAAACCAAGAAACTCTATCACGGTGATTGGTTAGATACCGGCGATCTGGCCTATTTAAACGCAGGTCAGTTATTTTTAACCGGCAGGATCAAAGACATCATTATCCGCAGAGGGCGGAATATTTATCCGCATGAAATTGAAGATGCGGTTAACAACGTTACCGGCATACGGCGAGGACGCGTGGTCGCTTTTGGTACACAACAATCGGGCGGTGGCCAAGAACAATTGATAATACTCGCTGAAACGCGCGAAACAGATAGCAAAACCAGGGAGCAAATTCGGCAAAAAATACTGGCAGCATGTAGCGATATTGTTGACTTACCGCCTGATGACATCGTCCTAGCACCGCCAAATACCGTGCTTAAAACATCAAGCGGCAAACTTAGACGCAGTGCTTGTTGTGATCTTTACTGTCAAGGAAAAGTAGGTAAAAAAGCACCGCCCCTGTGGTGGCAATTGGTAAAGATTGCCTTAAGTGGTGCCAACATTCAATTGTTTAAGCAATGGCAAAATATTGGAGCCTTTTTGTATTCCGGTTTTGCCTGGCTAGTATTTTTATTGGTGACCATTATTTTTAGCGTGTGTGTGTTTTGTATTCCTGGACAGACGCGACGACGGGCCTTTGCTTCTGGTATGTCACTATTGCTTAGCAAATGTTGCCGCATTCCTATTGAGGTTATTGGCGCGGAACATTTCCAGCCTGATACAGCAAGTATTTTTGTTGCCAATCATGCCAGCTATCTCGACGCATTTTGTTTAGTGGCTAAATTGCCCTATCGTTTTCGTTTTGTTGCCAAAGCCGAATTATTGCAGAATACATTTTCCAGGATCATGCTTAACCTGGTCGGTGTTGATTTTGTCGATCGATTCGATCGAGAACAAAGCATCCGTGATGCCTCAAAATTAGAACAGTTAGAAGAGTCCTTGCTGTTTTTCCCGGAAGGAAGATTCACCCGTAAACCCGGCCTAGGCAGTTTTCATTTGGGCGCATTTATTATTGCCGCGAAAACTCGACGCCCAGTTATCCCCATCACGATCACAGGCACACGGTCTATTTTGCGGGCCAATAATTGGTTTGTACACAAAGGTAAAGTAACCATTACCATCGGACGAGCTGTTCAAATACCTGAAGGGGATAATACTTGGCAAGTGGCAAACCGTTTAAAAGCCCAGACGCGAGCAGAAATTTTACGTCATTGTAATGAACCCGATATTGAAAATGATTAACATCATTAATGTGATAAAGGGCAGCCTTCCAGAATAAAAAAAATCCCCTTATGAAGTGTCATAAGGGGACTTATTTAATGCATTACGACATTAAATTTACGATTGTGGAACCGCGTCTACCGATTCAATATTTTCTTGTGTTGGTTTTTTCTTACTATCAACTTTAAATAACCAAGCAAGCGCTGGAATTAAAGTTAAAGCACCCAACATATTAAAGATAAACATGAAGGTTAATAAAATACCCATATCCGCTTGGAATTTAATTGGTGAAAATACCCAAGTTGCAACGCCAACAGCAAGCGTTATACCGGTAAACGATACCGCTTTACCCGTTTGTGACATGGCATAAGTATACGCTTCATGTAAGTTACCGCCCTGCTCTAACGACTCTTTTACTTTCGAGTAAATGTAAATACCGTAGTCGATACCAATGCCCACACCTAATGCGATTACTGGCAGAGTTGCCACTTTAACACCAATACCTAGCACACCCATTAAACCTTGGCTTAATACCGACGTAAGGATCAGTGGCAAAATAATACATAAAACCGTACGTAACGACCTAAAGGTGATACCACAAAGGATGATAACCACACAATATACCCAAATTAACATTTCGGTTTGTGATTTTTCAATAACGATATTAGTCGCCGCTTCAATGCCTGCATTACCTGCAGCTAGGGTAAATTTAACTCCCGATTGTGGGTTACTCTCGGTGAACGCTTTCACACCAGCAACTACGCCTTCTAAGGTGTCCGCTCTGTGATCGTTTAGATAAATAAGCACTGGTGCCATTGAACACGAGGCATTAATTAGACCGGCTGGAATTTTAGCTAATGACGAGTTAATCACATACTGATTTCGGTTTAGGCCAAACCATTTTAATGAACCCTCGTTCATACCAAAGGTACCAAACTTACTTACATCAACAACCGATTTAACGTCTTGCACGCCTTTAACGTTTTGAATGTTCCATTGAAAATTATCAATGGTCGATAATGTTTTGTAGGTAATACATTGATTGTCTTCGGTTTCTGCCATTACGACAAAGATATCGGTACTGGTACTGTAGTTATTTACTAAGTAAGCGTTATCTAAGTTATAACGAGAATCAGGGCGTAACTCTGGCGCACCCGCATCTAAGTCACCAATTTTCATTTGACCTGAAAAGAATAAACCAATAGCTAAAATGACGACTGAAGCGCCCAAAGCTAATTTAGCGTGGCCCATGGTGGCAAAAGATGAAAACCATTTAACAACTTTTACGTCATTTACATCAACATTGTTCAAGTGCTCAACGGCTGATTTAGCTACGCCAACGTAACTCATTAAAATTGGTAGGATAATTAAGTTGGTAATAATAATTACCGCGACACCAATACTTGCTGCAATCGCTAATTCTTGGATAACTTCAATATCGATAACCATTAACGTTGTAAAACCAATGGCATCACTAAATAACGCAGTTAAACCTGCAGCATAAAGCCCTTTAAATGCAAGACGAGCGGCGTTAAATTTGTCCGCGCCCTTTTGTGCTTCATGTAAAATCGCATTAACGATTTGTACACCATGACTTACGCCAATAGCAAACACCAAAAATGGTACCAACATTGAGTATGGGTTAATGCCGTAGCCTAATAAGTTAAGTACACCTAATTGACAAACTACCGCAAATACCGAAGTAATAATGACTAGGGCGGTACTTTTTACACAACGACAATATAGGTATAACATAACAGCGGTAATAACGATGGCTAATAAAAAGAACACGCCAACCTGAACCGCACCATCAATTAAATCGCCAATGATTTTAGCAAAACCAACCACTCGCACGGTCACGTTGTCCGATTGATACTTATCACGAATATGCGTTTCAATGTTATTAGATAGCTCGCGGTAATTAAGTTTTTCACCCGTTTCTGGGTTAATGTCTTGCAGTGGCGCCAAAATAAGGGCCGATTTAAAGTTATTACCAATTAGGGTACCTAATTGACCCGACTTTAATATGTTGGCTTTTAAGGTTAATAAATCGGCATCCGTTCCTTTAAAATCGTCAGGAATAACCGTGCCGCCAATAAAGCCTTCTTCTGTAACTTCTGCCCAACGAACATTCGGTGTCCAAATGGATTTCATCCCTGTTCGGTCAACACCAGGCATAAAAAACACTTCATCGGTAATATCTTTTAGTGTTTGTTGAAACTGTGCTGAAAATATATCTTCATCTGTAGTTTCAACAACGATACGAATACTGTTACCTAGACTTGATAGTTCTTGCTGATATTTAAGAAAGTTACTGATGTACTCTTGATTGGCTGGGATCATTTTAGTAAAACTGGCTTCAGGTTTTACTTGAACAGCCTGAAATGAAAGCAGCACAAATAGCACACTAAATACCACTAACATAAGCGGTCTGGCACTAAATACGATGCGTTCGATGATGGTCATTTTTTGATTATTAACGTTTGTCATGATACTTCCCTATAACTCCACACGCCATTGAACAGCGCCGTTTTGCCCTACTAACGTCATTAGGTCTTGGTTAATAATAACGTCGGTAAAAATATCACCCGATGGGTGTTTAAAATCTTTAATGGCATGTTGTTGTTTTGACACTTGCACGACCACGCCTGCGTGGCCAACAATCCACACATTGCCTTCACTATCTAATGTGCTGCCTAATAAGGTTGATGTGCTGTTAATTTGTTGATGTTCCCAAGAATCGCCACCATCATTTGAAATAGCGATATTACCTTTTAACCCGTAAGCAACGACAAAGTCATCAACTACTTCACCACCAAAAAAGGTGCCTTCATAAGGTAAATACATCGTTTCAAACGTCTTGCCATTATCTTTTGAACGATATACTACCCCGGCTTCGCCAAATAAAAATATTGTTTCTTGGTGTTGCACAATATTATTGAGGTGAAAGTTTTGCGGGTTATCAATACGAGAGCTTATTAAATCCCAAGTCATGCCTTTATCTTCACTGATTAACAACGAGTTATAAGCACCAACAGCAATTACGGTATTTTCATCAATTGCTTTTATGTCAAGTAAAGGGGATGTTGGGCCTGAATCAATCTCGCTGGCAAAGTCTTCTTTGGCAAATTCCAAGTCTTCCAACATCATGCTCATCTCATCTAATTCATCTTCATCGGTAATTAGCGTAAGTTGCGTTTGCAATTGAGCAATTTGCTTATCGAGACTTGTTTGTTTAAGGGTGATGAGTTGGTAGCCGTCAAACACATGCTGCCACTCCCCATTTACTGGCTTTCTAATGATCAGCCCTTCATGGCCAACCGCTAGGAGTGTGCCATCGTTAAGTTCGGTGATCCCAGTTAAGGTATTATTGGTAGGTACTTTTAACTGTCGCCACGCTGAGTCTTGTGATTTCTTATTTTCAGCTGAGTCTATTTGGTCGCTGTGTTTAATGTTTGCGTCTTGCTCAATAATAATACCGTGTTCGCCAACGGAAGTTATTATATTATTTTGTTGGTGAATGGATAACAAAATGCTGCTGTCAGCAAAAGGCGTTTGTAATGCGTATTCGTTAGGTAAGCTTGTTTGCGCAATGGCGGTTGAAAGCGCAGTTGGCACAACAAGTGTGCTAAGTAATATTCTTTTTATCATAATGGACTGCTTATTTTTATCATTTAAGTTTTAAGAATCGCCGCCATTTTATCCCGCCGTAACACTTAGTAACAAACCAACTTCCGCCAATAAGTTATCCCTATCTGCATTATTTTATCTCTCTGTATATTATTGCTTTACTTATTCGCCTTATTCCACACACAAAAAATCAAATAAAATCATATACAAGCACCCACTTTAGACCTCTTGCAAGTTAATACCTCGTTTAAACAATAATCCTCCTACCGTTATTTTAAATAACGCAACAACATATTTACGGTGAAGTCGCCGCGTTAACAAAAAATAACAAAGGGAATACTATTTTGCGCGTTGGGGAAAGTATCAAATTCAAAAATAGCTTAAATTGACCGGGAATACGGGGATTACATAATTAAAAAAAAACCGTAACTAAATGCTCATAAATAAGGGAAAGTATGAAAACTCTAAAACTACTTAATAAATGTGCTCTAGCCTCAGCAGTAACCGCAGGGATCTTTGCCAGTAGTGTTACAGCATCAGAATTTTACTTTGGTGAAGACGAAGCCATTGAATTACGAATTAATAATAAATTTACAGTCGGTGGTACTGTACGTTTAGAAGATCCAAATAAAGACTTTATCAGTGTTGGTAACGGTGGTACTGCAGCGACATCAGCTGGTGATGACAGTAACTTAAACTACGAGCAAGGCGATATTGTTTCGCAAATCTATAAAGGCCTAACGGAAATAGATTTAACTTATGAAAACATGGGCGCTGTTGTAAAAGTAAAATACTGGTATGACTCTGAATTAAAAGACGGAAAAGTTGATCACGGTAACTTAACAAACCGTTACAAGCCAAATTCTGAACTTAGCGATGATGGATTTGCCGATTTTACCAAGTTCTCTGGTATTGAGCTTCTTGATGCTTACGTATGGGGACAATACGACATTGGCGAAATGCCGCTTGATATTCGTGTTGGTCGCCAAGTACTAAGCTGGGGTGAAAGCACTTTTATTCAAGGTGGTTTAAGTTCAATTAACCCTTTCGATGTCAGCGCATTTAGACGTCCTGGTGCCGAACTTAAAGAAGGTTTATTACCGGTAGGTATGGTTTATGCCAATATTGGCCTATCTGATAACGTAAGTTTAGAAGCGTTTTACCAATACGAGTGGGAAAAGACTCAAATTGATGGTTGTGGTACGTTCTTTTCAACAACAGATTACGCCGCTTCAGGTTGTGCCGGTGTCGTTGTTGGTGCAATGCCCGATGCGCAGTTGTTAGAGCTTGGCATTTACGCCGACAGAAAAAAAGATATTGAGCCTGATGATGGCGGACAATATGGTGCAGCAGTACGTTATGTTGCTACCGAGTTAAACGATACAGAGTTTGGTTTATACTACTTTAATATCCATTCTCGTCTACCTATGATCACCACTCAACGTAGTGCAACATCAACGGCTGGCGTAGATGGTATCCCAGTATTCTTACCGGGCTATGCTGACCCTACAGGCGGCGATATTTCAGCTCTTAACCCTGCTTATGCCATTGCTTTCCCTGAAGATCTAAATTACTACGGGGCAACATTTGCAACAAACCTTAGCGGTTTAGCACTTTCTGGTGAAGTAACTTACAAACCAGACACGCCAGTACAAATTGCCGGTGCCGAATTATTAAACGGTGTGTTAACTGAATCACCATTATTTGGTTTCAGCAGTCGTTTAATGGATGCCGAGCCAGCTGAATATGTTGAAGGTTGGGAAGAGTTGGATGTAACACAAGTTCAAATGACCGCCATTCAATTTTTTGACCAAGTATTAGGCGCTTCACGCGTTACCATCATTGCCGAAGCCGGCATGGTGTTAACTAAAGATGCAGAGGCTAGCCCTATCGCTTTAGGTCGTCACCCAGTTTTTGGCTTAGGTGATCAATATGCTGATGTTGCAATGGGTCTTACAGGTCTTGCGACATGTGAAGAAGCTTACGGTGCTCTAGGCCTTGGTGGTGATTGTTCAGGAAATGGTTTTACCACGGACAGCGCCTGGGGTTACCGCACTCGAGTTATGCTTGAATACCCTAACGTTTTTGCAGGGGTAAACCTAACACCAAGTATTGCATGGGCACATGACGTTAATGGTAACGCGCCAAACCCAGCAGCAGCATTTGCCGAAGACAGAAAAGTATTGGGCTTAAGTTTAAATGCTTTATACAAATCGGTTTACAGCATGGACATCAGTTACGTGTCAAACCACGGTGGTGATTATAACTTAAACAGCGACAAAGATTTCTTGTCAGCCAGTTTCACAGTAAGTTTCTAAGGAAGAAAATAATGAAAAATCAATTAACTGTAGCGAGTATCCTTTTAGTATCGCTTTTTACCGGTCAAGCAATGGCCAAAGTAACGGCTGAAGAGGCCGCAAAATTAGGCAATGAATTAACCCCAATTGGCGCAGAAAAAGCGGCAAATGCTTCAGGTACTATTCCGGCATGGACTGGTGGTTTAAATTCAACAGGTTCATTAAAGAGTAAAGATTCAGGACGTCCTGATCACCCTTTCCCTAATGAAAAGCCGTTGTTTACCATTACCAGTGCCAACATGGATCAATACAAGGCAAATTTATCGGCTGGTCAAATTGCCTTATTAAAGAAACACCCGAACTATTCAATGCCTGTGTATGCCACGCACCGTACTGCCGCATTACCACAAAGCATTTACGATATAGCGAAGAAGAACGCGCAAAATACCGAATTGGTTGAAGGTGGCAATGGTTTAACAAACTTTGATACCTCTGTACCTTTTGCTTTACCAAAAGATGGTACTGAAGTTATTTGGAATCACTTAACACGCTACCGTGGTGGTGCTGCAACCCGTTTTAATACAGCCATTCCTGTACAAAAAGACGGTTCGTTTGTACCACTTGTTATGAACGATACTTTAGTATGGCCTGAGTTTTTAATTGGCGGTCGCGATGAGAAGAAAGATGAAAACATTTTATTCTATTTCTTACAGCAATTTACCGCGCCTTCGATTTACACAGGTACCGCATTAATGGTTCATGACACCATTGACCAAGTAAAAGATGCTCGTCGCGCATGGGTATACAACAGTGGTCAACGTCGTGTACGTCGTGCGCCAAACGTTGCATACGATGGACCAGCAACTGGTGTTGAAGGATTACGTATTACCGATGATTACGATATGTTTAACGGTGCTCCTGATCGTTACAACTGGGAATTAGTTGGTAAAAAAGAACTTTACGTGCCATACAACAGCTATAACTTATTAGATACAGATTTAAAATATACTGACATTGTTAAACAAGGTCACATGAATCCTGAGCACTTACGTTACGAATTGCACCGTGTATGGGTTGTAGAAGCAACACTTAAAGAAGGTGAGCGTCATATTTATGGTAAGCGTACGTTCCATATCGACGAAGATTCATGGCAAGCAATGGTGATCGACAAGTACGATGGCCGTGGTGAACTATGGCGTGTATCTGAAGCGCATTCAGTACAGTATTACGATGTAGATACATTCTGGTTAGCTACCGAAGTAAACTACGACTTAGACTCAGGTCGTTACGTAGTAACTGGTTTAGCCAACGAAGAGCCTAAGTTTATGAAATGGGGCATCAAAGCAAAACGTAAGCAATTTACGACAGCTGCTCTACGCCGTATGGGTCGTTAATAACATTTTTTCTTGTTGAAAAAGCCAAGCGATTGTTAGTAATAACAATCGCTTTTTTTTATCTGATTTTCAATCACGCTTACCAATTTTGTACCTATGGATGCCCTTCTTTCACACCAATAAAGCCATTTGTTCCCTTCTTACTCGAAACAGAACACCGATGTCCTAACATCAGTCGCAAAAAATAAAACCGGCGTAACCACATAAATCGAGCAAAATAAAATCTGCATCATCCCATCATTCACGCCAGTGAAGTGTGGGATCTTCTTTTTTTAAAAAATTATATGAAAACAATCAGGAATATGAAATGTCGCCGAAAAAAATGGCAAAACAAAAATCAGAGCCTTAGTGAATTAAATCAAGTAGGGTAAAACCGCCCTACTGATTATTAATTCTTTTTCAAAAGAGTCAAAGAACGGGTATGCCTATCTTTTTTTGCCTATTCTTTTTTGCTTATCTTCGCTTTTTTGATTTTTTGGGCTTGTTGGATTTAGTTGGCTTTTTAACTTTTTTCTTTACCGGTTTTGGCGGCGAAAACTCTTTATGAAAAGGCTGCTCGGTAACTACAGGAATGGCTTGGCCGATGTTATTTTCAATAATCCTTAATTGCCTTATATCATTTTCTACTGCAAACGAAATGGCCATGCCAGTTTTACCTGCACGAGCCGTGCGGCCAATACGGTGTATGTAGTTTCTTGGATCTTCTGGCAGATTGTAGTTAACGATCAAAGAAATATTATCGACATCAATGCCACGAGCAGCAACATCCGTTGCTACTAATACCCTTAAATTTGAATCTTTAAAGTTTTGTAATGCTTCTTCCCTAACCGCTTGTGTTTTACCACTGTGCAAGCTAGAGGCTGTTATTGACTGACTTTCCAGTTCTTTAACAATGATGTCAGCGCCAAACTTAGTTTTACAAAATATAATAACTTTTTTAAAGTCTGGGTTTTCGAGGATATGAAATAACAAAGGGACTTTATTCGATTTTTCAAGGTGATAAACACTTTGATTAATCAAGTCGATAGTTACCGTTTCAGGCGAAATTTGAATTTTTGTTGGCTCGTTTAATATTGCGTCTGCCAATCTTTCTATTTCTGTGGGCATGGTTGCTGAAAACAATAAAGTTTGTCGACTCTTTGGCAATTTAGAGATGATGTTTTGCACATCTTTAAAGAAGCCCATATCAAGCATGGTATCTGCTTCGTCTAATACAAAAACTTCTAATGCCTTAAAGTCTATATCGCCGGTTTCAATTAAATCTAATAAACGACCAGGCGTAGCAACTAAAATATCGAGACCAAGTGCGATAGCGTCAACTTGACCTTGTCTGCCGACACCACCATAAACAACCTTAGTTTTTAGCCCTAAGCCTGTTGAATAGTCATCAATGTTTTGCATGATTTGCGACGCAAGCTCTCTTGTCGGCGTAAGGATGAGTGATCGTGTGCTCTTAGCTTTGCCCTCTAATGTATTGCGGCCAAATTTATTAATGATAGGCAACGAAAATGCCGCTGTTTTTCCGGTTCCCGTTTGTGCTATTCCAAGAAGATCTTTGCCATCAATAATGGCGGGGATACATTCTTTTTGCACTGGGGTGAGCTTTTTATAGCCTTTTTGGCTAACGCGGTCAATAATCGACTCTAAAAGAGGAAGTGCTTTAAACTCTGACATTCTATCTCAGTATTTGTTAATCAATAACTTATCATTCTAACAGAATGCCTTCGCATATTTAAGGCGTATCCAAGATGGGGAGATGAGTTCTTGATGCGTTTGTGCAGCGGTAGTTGAATCCAGAAATGATGACGGGATTTGTTATCTCGTCTTTTTCTTCGTTATTGTTGGCCAAACAAAAGGTGCAGGTCTATTAGACGTCGATTGGGGTGTTTTCTGGGCGAGTATCGCTCTGATTAATTTCCCCGTTTCCTTATGCTTACTGCAAAAAGTTTTTAGGTATAAAATCTCAACTCTGCTGCGTGCCCAAGGGGTTGTACGCAGAAATTTTAAACTGGATTTAAGACGCGGGTTATTGGTGAAGCAACGTATATTAAGTAACTCACCCATTTTCTCCCAACCCATTTTCTTCTCTAGTTCGATTAGGATCTGTTCAAGTTTAACGCCGTGTAGCGGATCATTACTTTTATTCATAGGTTACTTCAAGTCAAAAAGACTATTGTATCAAGTTTACTCGTTAAATACTTAAATATCCCAAAATCGCCCCCCTCGATAAGCCGAGGATCTTAAATGGGTATGAATCAGGCTCTTCAATACCAAAAGTTGTCTTTAAGCTTAAAGACGATTTAGGGGCTAAATTCGCCTTCTGTTTTTGATGCTGCGTCGCGTCACATTATCAAAGAAAATTTACTTCCATAACATCCACAATAAAGGCAACCGATATGTCCTTGATTAGGTGTTGGGTCGATGAAAAGATATCACCGTCCTTGTTACCTATTGCAATATCGACTACATCTGGTTTGTCATCATGGATAAGAACAACAATTTTTTTGTCCATCGCAATGCAATCTATGGTTATCGCATCCGCTTTCATGCCTTGATCACGCAGGGTTTTATCTATTAACCCCATTAACGTGTTGGTATTTTCATATTTTGCAAAAAAAAGGTCGTTCGCCTTGGCTACAATCTCAGATAAATTTTTTAGTGGTATTCTCATTTTTTCTCACAGTGGTTATTTAAAGCGCTTTGATAAGGCGCTCATGGTATGCGGACAATTTAGGCTAACTATGGTGTAGTTTGGCACTGTATCTTTCTAGCCTCTGTTTAACCAAATATCGGCATTAATTTGAGATTGTTTTTTACGTTTTTTCTTGCCCGTTCCGGCCGGTTTTGCCATGGGCTTATCAACTTTGCTTTCATTAAAAGGTTCATGTAATTCAAAACCTTCAACTTCTTCACGCTCAAGGCTGAACTTGTTTTTCTTTTCAATTACTTTAAAGTGATGAAAGTCTTCTTGATCAATCATCGAAATAGCTAAACCAACCTCACCAGCACGGCCACTTCGACCTATGCGATGCATGTAGTCCGCTGGGCTTCTTGGCAAATCAAAGTTAATCACCACAGGCAGTTTTTCAATATCTAATCCCCGTGCAGCAATATCGGTTGCAATTAACACTTCAATCTCACCAGATTTAAACGCATCCAGTACGCGATTACGTGCACCTTGGCCTTTATCGCCATGGAATACTTCCGCTGTTATGCCACGCTTTGCAAGCTTTTGTGCTAAATGATCACAGTGTCTTTTGGCATTAACAAAGATTAGTGCCTTACGCCATTTGTGCTGCTGAATTAAATACGCTAAAAGTGCTGTTTTTTCACCTTTATTCGCCATAAATACCCGTTGCACTAACGTGCTTTCATCGGCACTTTGTAATTGAACTTCGATAGGGTTGTTTAAAAGCGATGTGGTTAATGTGGTAACGGCTTCTGGAAACGTAGCTGAAAAGAGTAAGGTTTGTTTTTTAGTTGGCATCAGCTTTAAAAGCGCCGCTAACTCATCAGTAAAACCTAAGCTTAACATACGGTCTGCTTCATCAAGCACCAAGGTTTTAACCATATCAAGCTTGATGGCATTACTTGAAATTAAATCAAGCAAACGCCCCGGTGTAGCGACTAAAATGTCAGTACCACCACGTAAGGCCAACATTTGCTTATTAGTAGAAACGCCACCAAAAACACTCACTGTTTTATATGCGCCATTAAAATGTACCGCATAAGATTTAATGCTGTCAGCCACTTGCTTGGCGAGCTCTCGAGTAGGCACTAAAATTAGGCGACTGACATAATTACCATTTTTGCTTTGCGCTTTAGTATCGGCATCTAGCTGTTGCAAAATTGGCAACGCAAAGGCCGCGGTTTTACCTGAGCCGGTGTTGGCCCCTGCAATTAAATCACGTCCTTCTAAAATGCTAGGAATGACATGCGCTTGAATTGGGGTTGGCTGAAGGTATTCGAGCTCAGATAGTCGTGCTAACAGTTGAGGAATAAGGCCAAGTTCAGGAAAGGTATTAAGGGTTTTGACAGTGGTCATTTAACTAACATGCTCAGGAATAAATAATAACCTTAATTTTAACGCATATATACCGAGTTAAGTTAGTAAAATAATTAAAATGGTGATTATAAGTGGCTTAATCACCATTTCTTCTGAGTTTAAATCTTTATTAGGCCAACCATATAATCGACGGCATTGCCCTGTAAAATAACTTCGTCATTGATAACTTCACATTGGATCATGCCTGTTCTTTGCGATACTTGTTTGGCAATGAGCTTTGTACGATTGAGCTTTTTGGCCCAATAGGGGGCGAGTTCGCAATGAGCCGATCCCGTAACAGGATCTTCATTGACTCTTAATGATGGAAAAAAGCAGCGGCTAACAAAATCGACATTATCACCAGGCGCTGTGACCACTACTCCTCTTAAATCCAAGTTTTTAAGTTGATTAAAATCTGGTTCAAGTGATCTAACTTGTGATTCATTTTCGAGTACAACAACATAATCAAAATCGGCTAATGTTTCCCTTGGGGAGACATTTAAGGCTTGGGTGAGCATGGTTGGCGCATGAATGGGTTGAATGTTACTTGCCGGAAAACTCATACGATACCCCTTCGCGTTTTTGTTAACCTTTAGCGTGCCACTTTTGGTGAAAAACAAAATGGTTTCTTTATCGTAGTCAAGGTGTTGAAATAACACATGCGCTGAGGCCAATGTAGCATGTCCACAGAGATCTACTTCTTCCTCTGGGGTAAACCAACGCAAAGCGTAACCATTACCCTCTTTAACAAAAAATGCCGTTTCCGATAAATTATTTTCTTCTGCAATTTTTTGCAAAAGATCATCACTAAGCCATTCAATAAGCGGGCAAACGGCAGCCGGATTACCCTCAAAAGGCTTTTGCGCAAACGCATCGATTTGAAATATTTTGATTTCCATTTTTATCACTTATACAACATGGTTTTTAAGGTAAACACGTTTATTATATCTTGATTGCTGACTTCTTTATGGTGTCTAAAAGATTGGCAAATATCAATGTCATTGTCGGAAACTCGCGTTAACCGCAATTTAGGTGTTGCTGCAAATACCATTAGGCGACAAATGCTTTAATGAAAGCTGTTCAATTTCCGCTCCCCAGTCCTCTACACCATGAAAGAAGTCATTAGCAAAGAAAGAATTATCCCATTCGCTTTTCTGCTCTATGGCTATTGGTAGTACTTGGCAAGCTGTTTGTTTAAGGCTGTCAATGTCATTTGTTTCGATGGATTCTAGTGTTTTTGAATAAAAGATCATTTCAGCAACCGCCACACTTTGTCCGCCATACACAAAGAATTTAATCGCAACAATACCGGCTAATACAATACCGAAAATAAAACTCATTAATCCCACAACAATAATTTTCATATGTTCTCCTTAAAACCTAAGGCCCTAGTTACAGGGCTAATGCTTATTTATTAATAATTTATAGTGAAGCAATACACAGGCATGTCAAAACCTGTTTGCTTGTCTTTTAAATGGTTTAGTCATTTGCAATTAATTTTGCTAATGGTGTGTTTAATATATACAGCAGAACACCCCAAGCAACTATTGCCCCTGATGAATAGTAACCGTATTGATGAAAGTTAGTCATGCTAACGGATAATGCGATTTCCTTATTAACAGGTAAATTTTGAGCGACTTCATTTATGTGCAAGTTATGAATATAAACCTCAGAAACGAGCACTAAACCGGTGAATATCACCAAAATGGCGCTTAACTTTAATGCACTAGAAGCCGTATTAATTTTCATTTGAATATCCTTACTTTTTTTCAACACATAAAACTCAATAAGAGTCTTATAACTTATGGGGTTCATATTTTTAAAGCTTGTTGTGGTCAATAAGCAAATGCTTTTCGTGTTTTAAATTCTAGTTTATAAATTTTTAAGCTTTGTATATTTTCTGCCAAAGTTATACGAGAACAGTCCATAGTTATATCGCCCATTTAAGGCCATACCCAACATTTTGCTCCTGCAATTAAATGCTTTAGTTATGTTTTTCACGGTCACAAACGATTTGTTTTTCACCATAGTGATAAATGTTATTTACAACAACATAGGCACCTGAAATTAAGGCTGTTGTTGGCACTAAAATTGGGGACAATAAGGTACCACTAATGTTGTAATATGAGTCCGTCTCATGGGCCACATCAACTATTTTTAAGGTCTTATAATTTGACGATATTTGACACAGATGAGTATCTGATTCGTCTTTTACTGGCACCGTAACACACCCTGTCAGAGTGCAAGCTAGGCTAATTAAACTTATTACGTTCTTCATACAGTTTCCTTGTAGTAATTTTAAGAACAGATTAGCTTACGTTCATAACCATTTGTTAAACATACACTTATTAAGTTATAAACTACGTTACTCCCACTACAATGCTCAACTAATCCCTGTTAAACCATAGAATGAACTTACATACTAACGCCCCAATAAGTGGCAAGTAACGCTAGGCTAAAATAAGCGAAGAATGAGCGCGAGCCTAGCGTTACGCGTCCACCTTGATTGGCTTGTTATACAACTTTTAACTCATTTGCCCAAGCTTCCCATGAAATACACCTACCAGGGAATGCAACTTTAGAAAAAGGCCACTCTTTTTGAAGCCAATTCAAGACCGTTTGGTAAAGCGTCTTATCCAAAGCGATACTATCATCTCTAACCCACAGATATACTTCACAGTCATAACTTTGAGATTGGCTTGGATCTATGTAAACAGAGCCAAGGCACTTATTTTTTGACTTATTAAATACGGAATAAGCAAACGCCTGTCGCGATTCAAACTCTTGTTTATGGATTTTTAAGCTAGCTGCACTATCTTCAAGTGTCATATCACTTTTAGGCCACTCAAATCCTGAACCAAAAATTCCTTGCAGTCTTTTTTGACTAGACATTACAGCTTCATAATCTAATTCTGCGATTTCGTCTTCAAGAACTCTGAAGTGAAAATATTCAGTATCAAGGCTCTTTGGAATTTCAAAAGATTCAGGGATGAATAGATTAGGCATACTCTGGACTATCCGTAGTTGTATAACGCCTCAATAAGTGGCGAATAATTGTTGGCTAAAATTGCGAGGAACGAGCACAGCCAACAGTTATGCGTCCATTCTTGATTGTCTTGTTATATGAATTACTTTTTAAATGAGGCTCTCATTTTATTAGTTGGTGCTTCACACATTTTTTTCCAATACTGTAAATGAAGATCACTAGCAGATCTGACGCTTTTAAAATCATTCCAATATATATCAGCGTCACCAAAGAGATTTTTCATATGAGACTTTTCATAATTAAACTTTTTTCTAATTGATTCAACTAGAAAACCATAATCATCAATTAATGAGAACTTTTTACCAATATGTAGACATATGAAAACCATTGAAAATGAGCCACCATCTCTGAAAGTAGAAGTTTTATAATCCAGTTGGCTATCATTACTAGCTAAGGACAAAAACGAAACTAATGTTAGGCTTAGTAAAAATGTTCTCATAAATGGATTGATGCTCTATTCATATAACGCCCTAATAATGGGCAAAAAATTGTTGGCTAAAATGTTGAGGAACGAAAACAGCCAACTGTTTTTTGTCCTTATTAATTAGCTTGTTAGCTGTACTTTTAGCAATGGTAATCATAATACTCTTTTGCTTCGTTGCAAACCGCTGTATCGAATGCTTCACTTTTAGATACTCTATTAAGTAATTCCATATATTGGCTTCTTTCTGAATTAGAAATATCTGAGTTTAAAATTCGGTGAAGCATAAAAATTGTAGTGATAGAAGGCGATTTATTGATTGAGTCTATTAGCTTTGGTACATAACTAGGGAAATGTTCTTCTAATAGATGTACCAATGGACCAGGTGAGCCGATATCACATACAGGATTATTTTCCATAAACTGAAAAATAGAATCATACGCAGCAGAGATATCTGTTTGATTCTCAATTAAGTCCACCAAGTCATATAGCTTATCTAGAACATAATCATCACATTCTAATTTCGCTAGTCCGTCACAGAACTCAGTAATGCAATTTGGCACCAAACCTCCTTGTACAGCTAACGCCCCGCTAAGAGGCTAAAAATGCATGGTTATAATTTGTGAGGCACGAACGAAAACCATGCGTTTTTCGTCCT
>CANMZP010000014.1 GCA_947502355.1 uncultured Thalassotalea sp.
ATATGGTGGCTACACCGGGACTCGAACCTGGGACCCCATCATTATGAGTGATGTGCTCTAACCAACTGAGCTATGTAGCCTTACCATTTCTTGCTAGGTCGCCCTAAGCAAGTGCGGCGTATTATGCAAATCTGGCTTGGACTCGTCAACTCTTTTTTTGAAAAAAACATGACTTTTTTTCTGTTTGCTTAAAGAGTCGTCGATTTGTCGGTTAAATACGCGCTTTTTTGTTTGAGAACGCGTATGAACGTAATAAACGTTACCCGAATGTAACCACTTTAAGCCATAAAAAGTGGTTACTTGGGACGCTCGTATGGGTCTTTACGGAGCGTACTTCGATTAATAGTTCTGGCTTACCTTAAAATGTTTGCGTTTGGCCAATAAATAAAATGCAGCTGGCACAAAATAAAAGGAGAGTAGGGTGGTTAACACCGTACCACCCGCAATGGCTACCGCAAAAGGAGGCCACATGCCACCACCAGATAATATCAGCGGCAAAAAGCCGCCAACGGTGGTAATGGTGGTTGAGCTAATATGTCGAGTACAGCTAAGCACGCCTTTGGTGATGGCATTAACATCGGCTTTAACGGCTTCTTTATCGCTTTTTAGCTCGGCCAGGATCACAATGGCCGAGTTAATCGCCAGACCCATTAAGCCTAACAAGCCAAGGATAACATTAAAACCAAACGGATAATTAAACACATAAATGCTTAATAACCCTAACCCGGCAGACATAAAGGCCGATAAAAAAATGATGCTAGCAATACGGAACGAATTAAATGATAACACCACGATGGTAATAAGCATGGTGACTATAATGCCAACACTGCTCATTAGCTTACCAACCGCTTTATTTCGAGCATCGGATTCACCGCCCACTTGCAAGCGATAGCCTGTCGGCATGGTAATGTTTTCATCTTCGAGTGTTTGCAAAATTTTATTGAGCGGTACCGAGGGCAAAACACCGGCACGCACATACCCTTCAATCACATTGACTCGCATGCCATCGCGGTGAGGGATCGCGGCACGTGACGGCTCTATCAATACCTCACTCACTGCCGATAACGGGATAAACTCGCCCGTTGCAGGGTTAACCACAGGGAAATTATTTAATTGATTGAGTTGCTCACGATTATGAGCTTCGGTTCGCACCCTGACGTTAATCGATTCGGTTGATTCAACAACCGAGCCTTGCACAACCCCATCAAGGCCGACTTCTAATTGTTTGGCAATCGATGCTAAGTCAAGGTTAAGCGCGTTTAATGTATCTTCATCGGCACGGATCCAAGCTTTTGCCGTGGCATCAGATAAGGTTGCTCGGCTATGCACAATATCTTCCGTTTTGGCAAATACATTTCTAAGCTGTTCACCCAATTGCTTTAACGTATCTAGGTTCGGACCAAAAATCCGAATTTCAATAGGGGCGTTAAACGGTGGGCCCTGTTCTAGTTTTCTAACCAAGATTTGCGCTTTGGGAAACTGCATATCAAGGTATTCTTGTAATTGTGGGATCAGTTGGTTGGCTGCTTCAAAATCAACCGCGGATACCATGGCCTGTGCGTAGTTTTTCATGCCATCTTTATTAGAGATTAAGTTGTAATAAAAGGAAGGGGCACTTTTGCCAATAAACCATTGCAGCGATTTTATCTCGTCGAATTTGGCAAGGGAGGCCGAAATATCGTTGGTGGCATCATAGGTTGCTTGTAAACTGCCATGTGGTGACAAGAACAACTCTATTTGAAACATATCCCGGTCGGATGCTGGAAAAAATTGTTCATCAAGGTGCTTGGCAACATTAAAACCTACGATTGGCAAAATAAAGACCAAGGCAATGGTGATACGAGGGGAAGTAAAAGTAAACGCCAATGACTTTTTAAACCAAGCGTCCAATCTAGGAAATTGAACGCCTTGTTGATACCAGTGGTATTCACCTTTGTTGATTTTAATCAATCGACCAGCTAAGCCCGGAATAATGGTGTGAGAAATAATAAAAGAGCCAATGAGGGCAAAAATCACACTTAAGGCGATACCGCCAACAAAATCCCCTGCATCACCGGGCATAAGCACGATTGGCATAAAGGCTAAAACGGTCGTCGCGGTTGAGCCAAGCAATGGTAACCATAAATGTTTAATCGACTCTACAACGGCAACAATGCCTTTAATACCTTGTTGTTTCTTTTGTTGAATGGTGTCGGTCATAACAATGGCATTATCGACCATTATCCCCAAGGCGACCACCAAGCCTGTTACCGACATTTGATGAATTGGCAGTCCGTAAAAGTTCATTACCGAGAGGGTAAATAACACGGTAAGTGGTAGAGAAAATACCACCACCAATGCCGAACGGGTGCCTAGGGTAAAAAACAGGACTGCGGCAATAAGCACAAAACCTATGATGATATTATTAACCAAATCGGTTAATCGAGTTTCTGTATAGGTATTTTGATCGAATAGGGATTCGGTTTCTATGCTGCTAGGTAATTGGGTATTAAATTTAGCAACTTGCTCGTTTACCGCACGGCTCCACAAATCAACACGCGAATTTTTTACCATACGAGTGGCAACCACTAAGGCCGGTTGACCATTAATAATGGCCATTTCTGTTTTTGGCTCTCGCACCTGACGTTTGACATTGGCTATGTCACCTACTTTTATAGGGGTGTTTTGCGATGACGTAATCGGGATGTCGCGAATTCTATCGAGAGAGTCCAAGGCCCCTTTTAACTCAATTTGCAGTTGATTCGTACGGTTTACCAGCTTACCGGCAGAAACCTTTACATCTGCTTTGGCAATGGCTTGACTGATTTGTTGCAACGATATACCAGCCGTTGCCGCTTGATCCTGATTTACTTCTACTAGGATTTCTTCCGGGTTCTCACCATATACTTCAACAATATCGGTATCGGGTACCAGCAGTAATTGGGCTTTTAACTCTTTGGCATAGCGACTCATGATTAAAACGTCGCTGTCGCCAAGTCCCACCCAGTTTAAGGCAATGAGTTGAGTAAAAGCATAAGAGCGTTCGTCTTCAAGGACGGGATCTAAACTGCCAGCAGGCAGTTCCATACGGACATCGTTTAATAAATCGCGTATTCGGGTAAATACCGGATCAGAGTCTTTTACAAACCCTTCCAGTTTGACTTGAATAACCGATATTTCAGGGCGAGAGGTTGAGGCAAGGTATTCGATTTCGGAAAGTTTTTGCAGCTTTTGCTCAATTTTTTCGGTAACCAGAGCTTCTACGCGTTCAGCACTTGCGCCGGGAAATGTGGTGATAACACTGGCCGCACGATTGATCATGGATGGATCTTCGGTTCTTGGCAGTACGTGTAATGAAGCCATGCCAGCGACAATAATTAGCGCAATAAGCAACACCAATAAACGGGTGTTTTTAACAAATATCTCAATCATTGGCTTACTTACCTAACGTGTTAATTTTAACAAGTTGATTGGGTACTACCTTATGAAGCCCCCCAGCTAATAGCGGTTGTTGCTCATCAAGGTTGGCTCGGATAAAGGCTCGGTCTTGCTCGACATGAATAACGTCAACACTATGTGGGATCAGCTTAAATAATGGGCTTTCTTCTTGAGCTTGCAGGGTATAAATATTCCAAGTACCTCGGATGCCATCAGTGATCGCTGTAACAGGCACCCAGTAGCCGGGCTGCGGATAGAATTGTTCAAATTCAAAATAACCAATCTGGTTATTAAATACCTTTAAGTCTTTAGGTAGTTCAAAGCGTAATTGAATGGTGCGACTTAAGCGATTAATTTGGGTGTTGATGGCCAGCTCAGCAACTTCAATATGCTTACCTTCAATGACTAAAGAAAAGCGTTGTTGTTGTGCAATTTGCTTGATTAAATTTTGCGGCACACCTACTTTGAGTTCGTTATGTGCCGATTGTTGTACTTCAAAAGCAATGGTTGAACTGTTAACCACTTCGCCAATGTTTATATTGCGTTTATTTACCACACCGTCGAAAGGTGCGATGATTTTGGTGTGCTTTATTTGATAATTTTTGGCGTTAATGCTGGCTTGTAGTTGCTGGCGTGTCGCCTCTAATACTTGTAACTGGGCGGTAATTTCATCAAAAGATTGTACCGAGGTATAGCCGTCATCAATTAAGGTGTTTACCCGATTTAAGCTGGATTTTGCCAACACCATCTCCGCATCAATTTGTTGCAATTGAGCCGATAACTGCTTGAGTTCAATATGCAACAATTCACTGTCGAGTGTGGCCAAAAGCTGGCCTTTTTGTACCTGATTTCCTTCAAATGCGTAGATACTTTGTACGCGACCCGGTACTTCCAGGTTTAGATTAGCCACCTGCATACTTTGCGTGGTACCGGAAAAACGACGGTTGACTTTATAGCCATCAAGGGGGATCAGAGCTGTTGTGACAACACTGTGATAATAAACTTGTTTGTCCGTTTTTGAACCCGCATCGTTAGCTTGACTGCAACCAATAAGAAGCATGGTACTTAGGAGCATACGACTAAGAAGTAAAAAAGCGCTTTTCGAGTGCGTCGAAATCGGTTTCGCCGAAGGGGATAATAAAAATGTTTTCTTGGCAATTCGCATCATAAAAATATCTGTTAGTAAATATTAAGTTAAAAAATGGACTGGTTAGTCCAGTTTATGCAAATAAAACTAGACTGTCCAGTCTATTTTGTTACACTTTATGCGAAAAGGTTTACAAGGTTTTAACGTGATCTTTGAGTTTAAAAGGTGAAAATGTGACACACACGGAAAAAAAGGAACTGCGTTCACGCAGTAAAAATGAGTTAAAGCGCAATAATATTCTTATGTCGGCTTCCAAGCTGTTTTGCGAACTTGGTTTTAGTGCGACCAGTATGGATAAAGTGGCAAAATTAGCTGGCGTATCAAAGCAAACAGTTTACAGTCACTTTGGCAATAAAGATGATTTGTTTGTTGCCTCAATTGTTTGTAAATGCGAAAAGTTTGAATTACTCGTCGGCAGCCAGCAGGTTGAACAAGACCCAAAAACGACCTTGGAAGGATTTGCCAATCGATTTATTTCCATGCTGTTATCGGACGAGGGGATTGCCATTCACCGGGTTTGTGCATCGGAAGCAAAAAATAACGCCAAGGTGTCAGAATTGTTTTTTAACGCCGGACCAAAACGCGTTATTGCTAGCTTAAGTGAATGTTTTGAAAGGTTTAATCAACAAAACTTGCTAAACATAAGCGATTGCCATTGTGCCGCCATTCAGTTTGTTTCGATGATCCGTGGTGAAGCCGTGATGCGCCGTGAATACAATACGCAAATACAGCTTACCGCAGATGAAATCAATAGCTATATCAAGCAAAGCATAGAATTGTTCCTTCGCGGTTATGGGTATAGTGAACCGTCGCAGTGTTAATCTTTTAACGCCGAAAGGCTCATGGATGAACTATTTACACCCCAACACGCATCTAGAATAAGTACGACGTCATCCCGGAAAATTAATATAAGGGAGCCGAAGCGAGCGTATATTAATTTGTCCGGGACCTCATTGAACGTGCTGTGTGTTTATCCATTCAGCCTTTTAACATATGGGTTATTCGATAAATTTTATTGTTTCTATGCACATTTTAAATTCAGGAGATTGCGCCCAAAAACATAAAGCAATGACGTGCAGGGATGCACTAATAGCGATAGATTCAGGATGAATGTTCTCTATCGATGACGTGCAGGGATGCACTAATGCCGAAAGGCTCATGGATGAGCGCATTCATTCGGTGACGTGCAGGGATGCACTAATAGCGATAGATTCAGGATGAATGTTCTCTATCGATGACGTGCAAGGATGCACTAATGCCGAAAGGCTCATGGATGAGCGCATTCATTCGGTGACGTGCAGGGATGCACTAATGCCGAAAGGCCCATGGATGACATTCATTCGGAGACGGCGTTCTATTTGAGTTTGAAAGACTATAAGTGGCACCGAAGGGTCACACGCTTTTAACAGGAGATCCTCGACTTCTCGAGGATGACGTTATCTTTTTAGCTATCGCTTCAATTGGCAACCTGCGCCTATCAGTCATTTCTCCGGCAGATAAAGATGCTTTTTTACCTGTGTTTACCGAGATGATATTAACCCTTAAAACAACTTCTTTCATTCAAGATTTTCTTTACTTGATGATGCCTCTTTCTTTGAGTAAAGCCGTTTTGAAGTCATCGTGATGATCTTTTGCGAGTCCAGGTATCATGGCATCTTTTGGCGCATTGCGCATTTTAAGGTGGTAAATTAACACATCATCAGAGAGATTTTCGATCCCTTCTTTATATCCAGCTTCTTCTGCCAGTTTGACAAGAAATTGCAGCAAGTTCATATCGGAATCTTTTTGCCATTCAGGTTGCAGTAATTCGATTAGCTCATTAATACGATGATAATTCATAGGGATCTCTTTGTTTTGATTTTAGGCAATATTAACAAACCCCACGGCAAAGGCCTAGGGTCTGTTTATCTTTGGTGATGATTTTTGCAGCGAATTGTTTGGTGATTCTATAAGTCTTTTTCACTTTGGAATGCTTATTGCCTTTCACATTGAAAAAACGCAGTAGAATTGCCAAACAAACGGTGTCCGTAAGATTCACATCAACAACGACAAAACAGAATATTTATATTTTTAGCCAATAAGTAGAAATTCCATTCAACTTAAGAACAAAAGTTATACAGCAAAGATCAACAGACCCTAGCGGCTGTTTCATTTTCAATGACTTAAGAAGGGGCTTGTGAGGTGGAATCTCTCACTAAGAGTGCCGGAGTAAATTGTTGGCAATTTTGCTCTCGTTCTTTGTGGCGAATATCATCAATTAATAATGCTGTCGCTTGTTCCGCGATGCTCTGATTCGGTTGATTGGCGGTGGTGATTTTCGGCCAGGTTTGTCTTGAAAACGGGCTGTTCTCAAAACCGACAATCGACATTTCTGCAGGTATATCAACATTTTTCAATCGTGATGCAAATAATGCCCCCGCAGCAATCTCATCGTTACAGGCAAAAATGGCGGTAGGCCTTTGCTTATATTTAAGTAACTGTTCAGCACCTGCCACGCCTGATTCAAACGAATATTTTCCATCAATAATCATTTGCTTATCAATGGAAATATCGTGCTCATTCAGCGCTTTTTTATACCCTGACAGGCGTTCTGATGTCGATTTGTGCTCTTTTTCACCAGACAGAAAAGCGATTTTATTATGACCAAGATTGATTAAATGATCGGTAAGCGTATAGGCGGCATCAAAGTCATTGACCATAATGCAAGGTTCGTTGGTGTCGGGTTCATTATGACCAGAAAAAATGCGCACAAACTTAACCTTTAACTCGGTTAGCCTATCGGTAATTTCATCCATCTCGGAAAAAGGCGGGGTAAGAACCACACCGGCGACTCTTGAATGGGTGATGACATTACTGATCTCGTCAATTATCCCGCTTGATTTGGCATTACAGGGATGAATTAACAATTCAAAATTTTGCTTTTTACATTCATTTAATATGCCATTTTGCATATCAATAACGTAGTACGCATTTGGGTTATCGTAAATGTAAGCGATGCTATAGGAATTGGTACCAGCCAACGAGCGCGCAGCCAAATTAGGTTGGTAATTAAGCTCTTCAATCGCTTTCATTACCTTCGTCTTGGTTGCTTCACGGACCGAAGGTTCGTTATTTGTTACCCGTGATACAGTCTTTATGGATACACCAGCAAGTTTTGCGACATCGTTTATGGTTACTTTCATGACCGCCCGAAATATGAAATAAATGACTTGTTCTTAATGCCTAAACGGTACTCCTAATTGTCTTTTTTTACAAGAGGCTAACGTAAAAAGCAGACCGCACTTTGTCCTTTCGTCGTTTAGATTTTTTCATTGCTGTCGCGTAATTTAGTTTAAATGTTAAAAAAAACACACTAACTTTCAACCTCTTAAGCTGTTGTATTTTATCTGTTTTATTTGAAACGAAATGTTGGTTTGTGAAAAATTGTTAAAAACATGTAGCAAAACTGTAATTTATTATGTATCTTTAATATCAACTTATGACAGCGTTGTCATTGGGGTTGGTGCCTCAGGTTGTTTTGCAATGGTGTTAATTAAAGTGTCATTACGATTATAAATAAAAGGGTAGAGAACAAAATGTCATCACTTAAATTTCGAAAACATATACTGGCGACAAGTATCACCATGGTTATGGCGGGTACGGCGGCTCCGGCTTTTGCTGCAGATGAAGTAAAAGCAGAAAAAGATATGGAGGTTATTGAAGTTCGAGGTATTCGCGGAAGCTTGAAAGAAAACATCAACGCTAAACGATTTTCTGATTCCGTGGTTGATGTGATCACCTCTGAAGATATTGGTAAGTTTCCCGATAAAAACGTGGCAGAGTCATTATCACGTATTACCGGTGTTGGCGTAAGTCGTGAATTTGGTGAAGGTGAAAAAATTACCATTCGTGGTTCTGGCCCGACCAAAAACCGTACGTTATTAAACGGTCAAAGTGTGGCTACAGCAGATTGGTTTATTTTAGATAACCCATCTCGTGGCTTTAACTTTACCTTACTACCATCGTCTTTGGTAAAAAGTTTGGAAGTACATAAAACCCCGGAAGCACGTATCGACGAAGGTTCGATAGGTGGTACGGTAATTATGAATACCCGTAAACCACTTGAGCTTGATGCCAATCATGTGAGTTTAAGTTTGCAGGGCCAATACTCTGAAACGTCAGAAGAAACAGACCCACAAATTGACGGTTTATACTCTTGGAAAAATGACGATGAAAGTTTTGGTGTATTGATCTCATTAATCAAACAAGACCGCACCGTACAACGTGAAGGTTTAGAAATTTTAGGTTGGACCCCGGCTGATGAAAACGGCATGCGTGCACCTAAAGATATTGGTAACCCAATCTTTATCCAAGACCGCGAACGTGAAACTGTTTTTGCTAGCTTTCAGTATGCACCTACCAATGATTTAGATTTCACTCTAAATATTTTGGACTCGGAAATGGAAGCCAATAATGCCAATGCCAACTTGCTGATTCGTCCGCAAAATAATTTAGGTGATTTGGTAAACACTTCTGCTGACGGTAATGATATTTATGCAGGTGAAGTGCTTTCAGGTGGCTCTTATGAGTGGGATTTCATTAACCGTGAATCAAAAACAGAAACCAAGTCTTACGACTTAGAAATGAACTACAAAGGCGAAAGCTATACCATTCATGCTCAGGTAGGTCGTACCGAAGCAGAAGGTGGTACATATAATGAAGCGTCATGGAGTTTCATTCCAAACGTTGACAGTGGCTATTCTTTTGATTTGTCAGGTAAGCCCGAAGTAAACATTGGTGTTGACCCGTTAGATGGCAGCAAGTGGAGCCAAAACTGGACTTGGGGTGGTAATAAACCAACCGAAGACGAAGAAACATATGCACAACTTGATGTAACTTTTGATGTAGATTATGGTGCATTTCACTCCATTCAAGCGGGTGTAAAATATCGTGACCATGATCGCAGCCAAGGTCGTCAGGCATACAGTTGGCACGGTCCTGATACATTACCTGAAAATGTTGATGCAGATTGGCCAGTATACCTTGGTTGGATCTTTGAACAATGTCCAACTCTAGCCGATTGTGGTCAGTCGTCAGGCAGCCATTCGGTTGCCGGAGATGTCGTATCAGGCAATGTTGTTGACCAACTTAAAGGTGATCGCTCTAAATTTATGGAGTTAGCTTTTGATGGTTACGGTGATGTTCCGGCCGATTATGCGGTAAGTGATGTATTGGGTGAGATCTGGGATATCAATGAAACCATTTTAGCCTTTTATGCACAGGGTAATTTCTCTGGTGATGACTTCCGCGGTAACGTAGGTGTACGTGTCGTACAAACAGATCAGGAAGCATCAAGTTATAACTTTAGTTCAGATTCTTGGGGCTTTAATACCGTAGACCGTGATTGGTTAGCACCAGAATACCTTGAGTGGGTTACTGAAGACCGAGACTACACTGAAGTATTACCAAGCTTTAACATTGCGTTTGACCTAGCCGATGACCAACTTTTACGTTTTGGTGCCGCACGTGTTATGGCTCGTCCTAACTTTTCAGATTTGGCGCCAGTAGAAACAACGGGGGCATTAAATGTAGAGTTCCCGGTAGGTACGGCAGGTAATCCAAACCTTGACCCAGAAATTGCCAACCAGTTTGATATTGCGTGGGAATGGTACTTTGATGATGCGGCGATTTTATCGGCAACCTATTTTTATAAAGACATCAAAAGTTATCGCACCAGTGGCACTTTTGAAAAACCGTTCTATGACCAAGAAAATGAACAATGGGTTGATGTAACCTTAACGCGTCCAGACAACGGCCTAGGTGGTACAACCGAAGGGATTGAGTTGGGCTATCAACAAGGTTTTGGTAACTTTGGCCTTGCAGCAAACTACACCTATACCGATGCCGATTCAGACCAAGAACGTGAAGAAGGTGTTGCCGGTTCTGGTTTAGTGGAAGGTGCTTCTGAGCATATGTATAACGTAACGGCTTATTATGAAGACGATATGATAGGTGCTCGCTTAATGTATAACTACAGAACGGAATGGTTTAAAGGTGTACATTGGACTGGTGCTGAAGCGTATAACGATGATTACGGTCAATTGGACTTTAGCTCATCTTATCAGTTTTCAGAAAACCTAAGCTTTGTTTTTGAAGCCGTAAACATTACAGACGAAGAGGTAACCGAGTTTGATGGTGACCCAAGTCGTCTAATGTCGGAATATCAAAATGGCCGTCGTTACGTAGCTGGTGTAAATTTAACCTTCTAATTTTGATGTAGGCTAATAAAAATGGGGAGAAATCCCCATTTTTATTAAAAAGTGTAATTTTTTGCTTGTAATGCTTTTGGTTCTCAGTTTAGTCTAACCACCTTATAATAATTAGGCCTGTACTTAGGAGTTTTAAATGAGCCAAAACATTCAACCGTTGAACAAAGATGTTCACGGCAAACTAAAGATTAAACACCCAAAGAATTTCGCTCATGTAGCTTCACAACACCTGGCACCAGTAGTTGTTCACGAGTTTGCTCGTGCAGCGGCTGAATTCCCAGTAGTATTTGTAAAAAACAGTGATGATGATAGCTTTCAACCAGTTGCCCTTTTCGGCGTTAAACAAGGTGAAAACTTATACACATCAACAGAACGTTGGGACGGTACATACGCTCCAGCTGCGGTAACAAATTTCCCACTAGCATTAGTGCCAGAAGGAAAAGACTCAAACAACTTTATGGTTGTTATTGCAACAGAAACAGCGGTTGTAAATGAAGAAGAAGGTAATGCCTTATTCGATGAGAAAGGTGAAGAAACAGAATACCTACTTCGTCGTAAAGAAGGTTTAGGTAAGTACATGGAACACGCACATGTAACGCGCGGTTTCACTAAAGCACTTGCTGACCGTGAATTACTGGTTTCTCAAAACCTTGAAATTGACTTAAATGGTACAAAAATTCAAATCAACGGTATTTACCTTGTTGATGAGAAAAAATTATCTGAATTAACCGACGAAGAGTTCTTAGACTTACGTAAACGTGGCTACTTATCGCCAATTTACGCACACTTAAACTCTATGCACCAGATTCATCGTTTAGTTCAAAAGAAAGCTAACCAACAAGCATAATTTTGCTAAAAAAGGCCTTTTTAACCTTTTTTAGTTTAAGAAGGCCTTTATGAATAACAACAATTTTCGACATTGTGGTGGTAAAACCACAACCATTAAAAACTTGCTTTTCGTCTCTTTACTGGCAAGTTACCCAAGCAAAGCCGAGGTCGTTGATGCATCAACGTTTGCCGATTCTTTGCAACTTTCCTATCAATTACTTACCAATGTGCCTAATGACGCTTGTTTAAAAGAACGAGGCGAAGGACATTGTTTTACCGCTGAGCTTGAACTTAAACCGGTTGCCGATTACCCATCGAAAAATTGGTCTATTTACTTTTCGCAAATAAATCCGGTGCAAAGCGATGACAGTGCATTATTTGATATCACCCACATAAACGGTGATTTACACCAAATTACCCCAACAGAAAAGTTTGCTGGCTTTAAAGCTGGTCAAACCTACACCTTACCTTATCGAGTCGACTTCTGGTCGTTGTCAGAAAGTGATGCGATGCCAAATTACATCTTTGTTGATGGTGAGCAAAAGCCGGCAATCATAACCAGTAGCAAAGCCAAAATTGACCCGCAAACTGGGCTGGAATATTTACCGTTTGTTAAACCGTATACCAGTTATGAGCATCAGTTTAAGCGCAGCAAGAACGATAAAACCCAATGGGCAGACACACAGGTATTATTTAAGCGCAATGCGAAGATGCAAGCGGTAAACCAACACGTCGAACATGCCATCATTCCAACCCCAAAATTGGTTAAGGTAGATGCGCAATCCCCAAGCGTTGATTTGAGTAAGGGCATTCGTATTACGCAATCGGCGTTTGATGAAGTGACCATTAATGCGGCGTTAGAACGATTATCTACTTTAGGCGTTGCCCAATCCGTACAAGGCTTGCCGGTTACTATCAAACAAGGGGTTAATAAAGGCATAAATGGCGGCTATCAGCTGTCGATTGGTAAAGATACGATTGAAATTCAAGCCAATGATGCATCCGGTGCCTTTTATGCGTTGCAGTCTATTGCCGCGTTAATCACTTTGGACGATAAAACCGTTGCGCAAATGCACATTGAAGATGCGCCTAATTATGGTTTTCGAGGGATGATGGTCGACGTTGCTCGGAACTTCCATTCCAAGCAATTTATCTTAGATTTGCTTGAGCAAATGGCCGCTTATAAGTTAAATAAACTGCACTTACACCTTGGTGATGATGAAGGCTGGCGTTTACAAATACCCGGATTAGAAGAACTTACCGAAGTGTCCAGTAAGCGCTGTTTTGATTTAACCGAGCAACGCTGCTTATTACCACAACTTGGCGCAGGTATTGATGCCAATAGCGAGGTTAATGGTTTTTACAGTGTCGCTGACTATCAAGAAATTTTACGTTTTGCCCAGGCTCGACATATACAGGTGATCCCATCATTGGATATGCCAGGTCATTCGCGTTCATCTATTGTTGCTATGAAAGCCCGTTACAATAAATACAAAGCGCTAGGGGATATGGCCAAAGCGGAGCAATACTTACTGCACGACCCAGCAGATAAAACCATCTATTCTTCGGTGCAGTATTATAACGACAACACCATTAATGTGTGTCTAGAGTCGTCCTACGTTTTTATATCCAAAGTCATGGATGAAGTGAAAGCCATCCATCAAGAAGCAGGTCAACCGTTAACGCGGTACCATATCGGTGCCGATGAGACGGCAGGTGCCTGGGTAGACTCCCCAGCTTGTCAGCAATTTATTGCCAATAATCACTTTGGCATAACCGATAAAGCCAACCTTGGCGGTTACTTTATTGAGCGAGTGGCGAATATTCTGGCCGAAAAAGGCATTGAATCGGCTGGTTGGAACGATGGGTTAATGCACACAACCAAAGGCGGTATGCCCGATGTAGTACAAGCCAATTCTTGGGGCGTGTTATTTTGGCAAGGACATCAGGCGGCACATGAGTTAGCAAATCGTAACTGGCAAATTGTGGCTTCGAGTCCCGATGTAACCTATTTTGATTTTCCATATGAGGCTGATCCCAAAGAGCACGGTTACTATTGGGCTATTCGTTACTCTAATACCGAAAAACTATTTCAATTTATGCCAGATAATTTACCCATCCATGCTGAGTTTTGGAAAGACCGTCAAGAGCAACACTATACTGCGCAAGATACGCTTGTCCGCAATGATGATGGCTCAATTAAGTCGGCCCCTATGGCTAAAGGCAACAAGTTCATTGGGGTACAAGGGCAGTTGTGGTCTGAAAATACCCGTAATGATGATTTAGCCGAGTATAAAATTTTCCCCAGACTGTTTGCTTTAGCTGAGCGCGGTTGGCACAAGCCAGATTGGCATGTACCTTATAACTATGCGGGGGCAAAATACGATAAAGATACTCATGTTTTTACCGATGAATTAAAGCAAAAGCGCGATCAAGCTTGGGCGAACTTTTCGCATGCGATGGTTAAAAAAGAATTGCCGAAATTGGAGTTAGCCAATATTCATTATCGTTTGCCCACGTTAGGTGCCGTTGTAAAGGATAAGTATTTACATATCAATTCGGCTTTACCTGGGCTTGCTATGGAATATCAGTTAGCTGACGGCAATTGGCAAGTATGGCATGAGCCGGTGAAATTGGCTGATGAGGTATTACAAACCAGTCAAATAAAAGTCAGAGCTCGCAGTTATAACGGCCAACGTGTCGGTAGAGCTTTAACGATAAAACATCAACAATAACAAAAATACCTTAATGATTTCGGGGATTATGAAGTGAGTACAGAGCAACAATTATATTTAGGTATTGATGGTGGTGGCAGTAAGTGTAAAGCCGTTATCACCAATGAAGACAGACAAATATTAGGGGAAGGGGTATCGGGTGGTGCCAATCCTTTCCATCATGTCGAGCATGCCAAGCAATCGATTATTGACGCCACCAATTTGGCTTTACAAGATGCGGGCTTGCCACTGGAAACCATAAGCGAATTAATTGCAGGTGTGGGTTTGGCGGGGGTTAACTTGCCAAAATATTACAACATCATGAACGCTTGGAATACGCCGTTCAAAGCGTATTATTTGGCAACGGATTTACACATTGCCTGCTTAGGGGCACATGCAGGGCATAATGGCGCGATTATGATCACCGGGACTGGCTCATGTGGGTATGTCTCGGTAGAGGATAAATCTTTAATTGTGGGGGGACATGGTTTTCCACAAGGGGATCAATGCAGCGGCGCTTGGTTTGGTTATAAAGCGGTAGAGCAAGTGCTTTTGGCCGATGACAGTTTAATCGAGTCAACGTTGTTAACCAATTATGTCCTTTCACTGTTGGAGTGTAAAAGTGCGACGCAATTGGTGGAGAAACTGGCAGGGCAAGGGGCGACGTTTTACGCTCGGATTGCTTGGGTTGTATTTGCCGCTGCCAAAGCCGGCGATGAGGTTGCAAAACAAATTATTATTGAAGCGACGGATTATTTTGAAAAAGTATTTGAAAAATTAATGGCTTTAAACCCGGCGCGTTTTTCGATAATCGGCGGACTTAGCGAGCATTTATTACCTTGGCTAAATAGCGACATTAAATCGCAAATCAAAGAGGTTAAAAACCCGCCAGAAATCGGGGCGGTTGTTATGGCCATGGCCAAATATGCAAAAGTGCCAGCCTAACCATCTCACTAAGTACCTTATTACACATCAATTGCGATAACTGCTGAGCGCGCTTCATCAGTCATTTTACTGATGAAGCATCGATTCACCTGAAAACTTGATGGTTTGTATTTAAGTTTGAGCCATTTCAGTGTAACGTAATTAAAATAACCCGATTAACAATAATAAAAATTCATCCTAAATGAATGGTAATAAAAAACAATTATGAGCACAACATCTACACCTCTTGAGCAAAAAAAATCGACCAATGCTCCAACCGTTAGCAGTTTGATCCCAATGACCATCGTAGCAGGGCTGTTCTTTATTCTTGGCTTTGCAACCTGGTTAAATGGCTCATTGATGCCGTATTTAAAACAAATTTTGCAACTGACCCCTTTTCAAGCGTCCTTGATCTTATTTTCATTTTATATTGCGGTTACGTTTACCGCGTTACCATCAGCTTGGATTATTCGCAAAGTCGGCTATAAAAATGGCATGGCCTTAGGGATGGGGATTATGATGATTGCCGGTTTGTTATTTATTCCGGCCGCGAAAACCCAGATTTTTGTGTTGTTCTTATTTGCCCAATTAGTTATGGGGACAGGGCAAACGTTATTGCAAACGGCGGTGAATCCGTATGTGGTAAAAATTGGCCCAGAAGAGTCCGCCGCTGCCCGTGTTAGCATTATGGGGATCTTAAACAAATGTGCCGGTGTGGTTGCACCTATTGTGTTTAGTGCCTTGATTTTAGATAGTTTTAAAGACCGTGTTGGCACGGAGCTTAGTGCGGTACAAATTGATGAAATGGCCAACTCCTTAGTGATGCCATATTTAGGCATGGCAATATTTATTGGTTTACTGGCGCTTTTTGTTAAAAAGTCTCCTTTACCAGAACTTGAAAATAACATCGATGAGCAAAGCGAGCCCACCGGCAACAGCTCAGGTCAAATCAAACAAACCCTTGCCCATCCAAACTTAGCGTTAGGGGTTATGGCATTATTCTTTTATGTGGCCGTAGAAGTGATTGCAGGTGACACGATTGGTACGTTTGCTCTATCACTTGGGGTCGAAAGTTACGGGATCATGACATCCTTTACCATGGGCTGTATGGTGCTTGGTTATACCCTTGGTATTATTACCATTCCAAGGTTTATTTCACAGCAACGTGCTTTAATGGTGTCGGCGACTTTGGGCATGATGTTAACCGTGCTAATCGTGTTAACCGACACCTCATCCTATGTGCTTGCTAACGCCATTTTGGTGCCGATGGGCTTTACCCCATTACCCGACACGCTGTTATTGATAGCCATTTTAGGCTTAGCCAATGCCATTGTTTGGCCGGCGGTTTGGCCTTTGGCTTTATCCGGTCTAGGGTCATTGACCAGCACCGGGTCTGCACTGCTTATTATGGGCATTGCCGGTGGCGCGTTTGGTCCGCTATTTTGGGGCTTATTAAGTGCTGGTGTTGGTCAACAAATGGGCTATGCCGTTATGCTGCCTTGTTATGCCTTTATCCTATTTTATGCCGTCAAAGGCTGTAAAATGCGCAGTTGGTAAAGCGTTAAAGAGTAAAAACTATGCATTCAAAACTATGCATTCAAAGCTATGCATTCAAAGCTATGCATTCAAAGCTATGCATTCAAAGCTATGCATTAAGATAAGAGCTAATGAAAAACATTCTTTGCTTTGGTGACTCAAATACTTGGGGCTATATCCCCGTAACGGCTCAGCGTTACCCTAGAGAGGTGCGTTGGCCAGGAAAGCTACAGCAGCTATTAGGATCTGAGTATTACGTTATCGAAGCAGGGTTAAATGGTCGCACTATTTGTCATGACGAACCGGGTAAACCGAATCGGAATGGTATGGCCATCTTACCTTATGTTTTAGAGTCTAATCGGCCGCTTGATATCGTTATTGTGATGTTAGGCACCAATGATTTGAAAGCGATGTTTGAGCAAACCGCCCAATCCATTAGCAACCACATCAAATTACTCTGTCAAAGTATTCAAACCAATAGTTATCTGCAAGAGCATCCGCCGCAAATATTATTGGTTAGCCCCGCCCATGTCTTAATAGATGATGGACAAAACTCTTCGATTAAACCTCAAGCTAATCATGAATCACAGCGTTTACACCAATATTATCAAGCCGTCTCCCAGGAGCTGAATATTGCCTATTTTGATGCCAGTGACGTGGTCGACATGACCAATGCCGATGGTGTCCATTGGTTAGCTTCGCAACATATTGATTTTGCACAGGCTATTTGCAAGAAAATCATTCAATTAAATCCTTAAACTCAAGCTATACTTCATAGAAAGAAGCTAAATAAGTTTAGGGGAATCATTATGCGCATTGCAAAATCACTTGGCTTGGTTATTGGACTGCTGTTTTTAACAGCTTGTGTTTCTACCGATGAAACCAGTGTGGCCGATAAAAGACAAGAAGTACAAACCATGAAAAATCAGGTGCTTACAGATTTATATAAAATCAAACCAGATGTAAAAGCACAAATCGCCAAGGCACCAGGCTATGGCGTATTCAGTAATGTGAACGTCAGTTTTATCGTATCGGTTGGTGGCGGTAGCGGCTTGGTCAAAAACAATCGCAATGGTAAAACCCATTACATGAAAATGGGCGAATTTGGGTTAGGTCTTGGTCTAGGGGCGAAAGATTTTCGCGTTGTGTTTGTCTTCCACAATGAAAAGGCACTGCAACGGTTTGTTGAAGACGGTTGGGCATTTGGCGCGCAAACCGATGCGGCAGCAAAATCAACCGATAAAGGCGGCGCTGTTGGTGGTGAAGTAACGGTTGATGATATCACCATTTACCAGTTAACCGAGTCGGGCCTCGCACTTCAGGCAACCGTAAAGGGTACCAAATATTGGTTGGACGATGAATTAAATTAAAGCGCTTTGGGTAATTTGAGCGGCAAAGCCTTATCAGTCTTGATGAGGCTTTTCAGTTTCTGGGGCTTTTTTACTTAGCGAGTCTTCTTGGCCACTCAGCAAACGGGAAATATTATCACGGTGACGGAAGATGATGATAATGGCTAGCATCGTCACCGACTGCGTGTACATGGGCTTGATAAGCCAACAGTACAAAGGTGCCAGTGACACAGTGACAATGGCGGCTAATGATGAGTATTTGGTGGTTTTCGCAACGATTACCCAGGTAACAATCAATAAAAAGCCAAACCCCCAGCTAATGGTGGCGAGAGCGCCTAAGGCCGTTGCAACGGCTTTCCCTCCTTGAAACCCAAAAAAATACGGGTACATGTGGCCAAGGCAGGCCGCAATACCAACAAACCCTATATGTAAAGGTTCTACACCAAGCAGGTAAGCACCATAAACGGGGACCGCGCCTTTTAACACATCAAATATCAGTACCGCAGCAGCTGTTGGTTTATTACTTAAGCGCAACACATTTGTTGCCCCTGGATTCTTTGAACCTTGGGTGCGAGGATCGGGAAGGTTTAATAGTTTACAAATTAAGATGGCGCTAGATATCGACCCAATGAAATAGGAGGCGACAACGATCAGCAGTGTTAAAAACAACATAAAACCTTCCTATTGGATGAAAAATAGATGAATAAAACAACATTCGCGCAAGTTTTTACATTCTAGCAAGCTATCTGGTGGTATTTCTACCGCACAATAGGGTAAAATTCGCACTTATTTTGAATTTAGTATAGCTTTTGCGTATAAAACGGGTTTTTGTCATGGACATTGTCTTTATTGAAGGTTTGCTGGTGCAAACCACCATAGGTTATTACGACTGGGAAAAGAAGATCAAACAGCCGTTAATATTTGATTTGCAAATGGGCACAGATATTCGCGCAGCAGCAAAAAATGATGAGCTGGCAAAAACGTTAAATTACGCCGAAATATCGGAAGTGATCAGCGAGTTTGCTAACGCCAAAGTGGTTGATTTACTGGAAACCCTAGCGGAAAACCTCGCGGCGCATTTAATGCAAAACTATGGCATTAAATGGCTACGTCTGAAAATCTCAAAACCAGAGGCGGTTAAAGAAGCGCATGCGGTTGGGGTGATCATTGAACGTGGAAGTAAAGACTAATGGCCGTTGTTTACATTTCTATGGGCAGTAATATTGATCGCACTAGGCAAATTATTGCTGGCGTCGATGCCCTGCGCAAACATTTTGGCACGTTACAACTGTCCTCAGTTTACGAATGTGAACCTGTGGGGTTTGTCGGCGATAACTTTTACAACTTGGTCATTAAAGTTGAAACGGATAAAACGCCGGGTGATGTGGGGAATTTATTAAAGCACCTAGAGCAACAGCAAGGCCGAATTGATTTTAGCAAAAAGTTCAGCCCACGAATGATGGATTTAGATATTTTGCTGTACGATGATTTAATCATGGAAGACCCAGTACAAATCCCCCGTGACGAAATCCCTCATAATGCTTACGTATTGCAGCCATTGGCTGAAATTGCCGGTGAGCTTATTCATCCTCAACTGCAGAAAAGTTACCAACAACTTTGGCAGGATTACGATAAACATAAACAACAACTAAGGAAAGTGCCGTTTACCTGGCCAATGAACTAACCATGTCAACTCTTGAAATTATTGTATTGGCTCTTATTCAGGGCCTTACCGAGTTTTTGCCAATTTCCAGCTCGGCACATCTTATTTTACCTTCGCAAATTCTTGGCTGGGCTGATCAGGGATTGGCGTTCGATGTGGCCGTGCATGTCGGTACATTACTGGCCGTGATGATTTATTTTCGTCAAGAAGTTGGCAATATGTTTTTTGCCTGGACCAATTCAGTCGTCAAAAAACAGCACAATAACGACAGTAAACTCGCTTGGTGGATTTTATTTGCCACCATTCCAGCAGGGTTATTTGGATTGTTTGGCAAAGACTTTATTGAAGCACACTTGCGTTCGGCAGCCGTTATTGCGGTAACCACCATTGGCTTTGGTTTATTACTTGGTTTTGTTGATATTAAAGGCAAACAAATAAAACAAATCAATGAGCTAGGCTTTAAAGGGGCAATGTTAATTGGTTTAGCCCAAGCCGTAGCCCTTATTCCGGGTACTTCACGCTCAGGCATTACAATGACGATGGGCTTAATGCTAGGTTTAACTCGTGACGCCGCCGCTCGTTTTTCCTTTTTGCTGTCTATACCGGCCATTGCCATGGCGGGCAGCTACTTAACGATGAAACTTATTACTGGTGCAGATCCTGTTGACTGGCAAGCGATTTTCATGGGCACAGCCATTGCTTTTGTTAGTGCGTACACTTGTATTCATTACTTTTTAATTTTATTAGATAAAATTGGCATGTTGCCGTTTGTGATATATCGTTTACTACTCGGTGCATTTTTAGTGTGGTTTATTATTTAACTCTGCCGATAAAACTAACCCATTGATATAGAAAAAAAGGGCGCCCTAAAGTTGATAGGGGGCCCTTTTTATTGCCCTAAATGAATAGGTATAATTCAATTGTGGCAATGGTGTTGTAAAGCATATGCAGTGCGATGCAATATAGGAGATTATTGGTTTTATAACGTACATAGCCTAATAAAAAAGCAAAAATGGCAAGCAGACTTAACACCACCATATCGTATTGCAAATGAATTAAAGTAAAAATCAAACTGGTAACAAGGATGGCCCCAGGTGCGCCCAGACGGCTTTGTTCTAAACGTGCATAGGCTAGCCCTCTAAAGATCATCTCTTCTATAATCGGGGCGACCAGACATATGCCCACAACAACCATAAGAATATCAAATGCGTTATGGGTTTGAGCCTTTACATCCAGCATAAATTGCGGCGTATCGATGCTCAGTAAATGACTTAAAGCATAGACCAATGCATAGCAGGCAATGCCTGAAAGTAATACCTTAATCATGGTGGCGCTGTTAATGGGTTTAACGCTTAAAAACGTAAAAGGAAAAGGTTTACCCGAATGAAAGGCGGCTTTTTTAATTAACGGCAATGAGATAAATGCTGAAATGATCCCGGTTAAGGCCAACACATCAGGTCGAAGAAAGGCATAATCCATTTCTTCGGCTGGTAATCCATAGGCACCCATGCCGAAGGCGATGAAGATACTAATGATAGTTTGCACACCTAGAGCCAGGAAGAGCATCCATAGCAAGGTGGTAAAAATTGAATACTGTCGGTCTTGACTGCTTTGTTGAATGTCTGTCGCGATTGTGGCTGTTATTGTGTGTTCTTCCATGTTGACGTCCTTTGGGTTTTATCAAGTGTTGTCCATATTGGTTTGCATAGCTGCAATAAGTTAATGTAGTGTTAAAACCAAAGGCCGTCAATAGTATATAAATTTCAGTGTTTTACGGTTTGTTTTTAGGTATCGCTAATGGACTTTATTTGCTTGATAATGTCTAATCTTTGCTGCGTTATGGCCTCTTTTATCTCAATGCCTTTTAAGCCTTTTTCAACGAAAACTCTAGGGTTAACCTGTTTGCAGGCACTAACTAACTCGCGTAAATAATTGGCTTGCTCATAGGGGCTGTTTTCCTGACCTAATCGTCCCGTCGCATCAGCATGACAGGCGAGCAGAAATAGCTCGAACTCGTCCCCTTTTCGCCAAACATCAAGGCTATTAAACAGTTTAAGGAGCGTCTTAGGGTTTAAATCGAATGCTCGGTGGCAATGTAAATGGTATTCACACACGTGCAAAGCAATGCGTTTACATACATTAGGGACATTGAGTTTATCGCAAATTTCGGTCACTAAAGGCAAGCCAGACTTCTCATGGCCATGATGTTTTGGCCACTGTGATTTTGGGGTTAAGCCCTTGCCTAAATCATGACATAGTGCGGCAAAACGAACCGCGGTGTGGTTGCTTAGTTTTACGCTTTGCTGTAATACCATTAAAGTGTGAACCCCTGAGTCTATTTCGCCATGATGTGCTTCAGGATTGGGGACGCCCCAAAGCTTATCCAAACTTGGCCAAATGTGCTTGAGCGCACCCGTTGTGCGCAGAGCCTCGATAAATACCTCGGGATGCGTTTCCCCAAGAGCTCTTGAGAACTCTTTCCAGAGTCGATCGCTACTGAGGTTATTTAGCTCTCCTTGGCTGGCCATTTGTGCCATTAGGGTTAGCGTTTCGGGTGCAATGTTAAAACCTAAATAATGATAACGTGCAGCAAATCGGGCGACACGTAATACGCGTAATGGGTCTTCGGCAAACGCAGAGGATACATGGCGCAATACCCGATTGTGCAAATCTTGCTGGCCGTTATAAGGGTCAATAATATGACCTTGTTCATTCTGTGCCATAGCATTGACCGTTAAATCACGACGCCTTAAATCATCTTCAATGCTCACATCGGGCTCGGCGTAACAAACAAAGCCAGTGTATCCTTTACCTTGCTTTCGCTCGGTTCGAGCCAAGGCGTATTCTTCTTTGGTTTTGGGGTGAAGAAAAACCGGAAAGTCTTTGCCCACCTGAATAAAGCCTAAATCAAGCATTTGTTGTACCGTGGCACCAACCACAAGGTAGTCGCGCTCGACAATTTCTCGCCCAAGTAAACCGTCACGCACAGCGCCGCCAACAAGGTAAACATTTAAAGAATTAAGGGATGATATCGATGTAGGCAAAGTAAATTTCACTCATTAAACAGGTGTTGGGTTAGTGTATCGTAAATAGTAAACATTTGAACAGACCCCAACCCCGTTTTGACTTATAATAGTGAACAGGTTAATTTCAATACAGACAGTAGTAATAAATCAATTATATGAACAATGGCTATACAGGCTACTTTGGCCTAACCGATACACCTTTTTCTATCGCGCCCAATCCTCACTATTTATTTATGAGTGAACGCCACAAAGAAGCACTGGCGCACTTAACCTATGGGTTAGGTGAGGCAGGCGGTTTTGTACTATTAACTGGCGAAGTAGGTACCGGTAAAACCACCGTCTCTAAATGTTTGCTCGAGCAGTTACCTGAAAATACGCAGGCGGCGTTTATTTTAAACCCGACCTTATCTGCGAAAGAATTGCTGGCCACCATTTGCGATGAGTTGGCCATAAGCTACGATGCCGACAAAACCACATTGAAATCGTTAACCGATTTGATTTTAGAGCACCTGTTGGCCAATCATCAGCAAGGCAAAAATACTTTGCTGATCATCGATGAAGCCCAACATTTACAAGCCCAGGTATTAGAGCAACTGCGATTGCTGACCAATTTGGAAACCCATACCAAAAAGTTATTGCAGGTTATTTTAATTGGCCAGCCCGAATTACAAACCTTGCTTAAGCGTCAAGATTTACGTCAACTTGCCCAGCGTATTACCGCCAGATATCATTTGTTGCCCTTAAATAAGTTGGAAGTGCACGACTACATTCGTCACCGCCTAAATGTGGCTGGTTGTCAAAAAATGTTGTTTACTCGCTCAGCCATCACCTTGATCCATAAATTATCGGATGGGGTGCCAAGACTGATTAATTTACTCTGTGACCGAGCCCTGCTAGGCGCATACAGCCAAGAGTATGCGCAGGTTAATAAACGCATTGTGATGCAGGCTTGTGAAGAAGCGCTTGGTGTGGATGCTAAGTCTTCGATTTTATGGTATCAGACGTGGTTTCAACGCACGGTAACCGCACTCGCTTGCGCATTATTTGCGTTTTCTGGGTTTAGTTTAGCAACCAGTGAATTTGATAAAATTGTGCAAGATACACAACAAAAGCAGCAACAGCTTGTAGCTGCCAATAAATTAGCCAGCGAAGAAGCAAAGCAAAAGCAATTAAACAGCCTTAACAATGAGTTGATTAATAACAGTCGCGATTTGGCCACGGCCTTTAAAGGGCTTTATTCTCTTTGGCAGGTACAATTGTTTTCAGGGGCGGACACACCTTGTGCGGTAGCCGATGATTATCAATTGGAGTGTTATTGGTTTAAGGGAACACCTCAGCAATTTCTGGCTTTGGCGACACCCGCCATTTTAAACTTTAAAGATGAAAACGGTAACGATTATTACCCGTTATTCTTACAGCAAAATAAACAAAGCGTTGTCCTGCAACTTGCCGGTGTTCAAAAAGAAGTGTCGCTGCGTTGGTTTAATCAGCAGTGGCAAAGCAGTGCCGCTATATTGTGGCGACCGCCTATAGACTTTGTTGATAAGATAGACGGTGACAGCAATGCCGAGTTAGTTCATTGGCTAGAGTCTAATTTAAGTCAGCTGCAAAAGCGGTCGAGTCGAGGCTCGGTCAGCTTTGATCCATTGATGGTTAATCAGTTACAACAATTCCAACAAGTCAGTGGCTTAGCCTTGCAAGATCATGCTGACATTTTGACGGTGATGGCGATTTTACATCGTACGAAGCCTGGCTTTATAAGAGAAAGCTTTAACAGTGAGCACAACAATAGCACGTCGGTAAATTCAGCAGGAGGTAAAGGCTAATGTCATATATTCTTGATTCTTTAAAAAAAAGCCAGAAACCAATAGCGGATATAGACTTTAGTGCGCAAGAGACGTCAACTATTTCGACGGATAAAAGCCTTAGCAGTCCACTTGTATTTTCGATTAAAGCCATCTTTGCGGTTCTGATTTGTTTTACTGCAGGCTTTATGGCCGGCAATGGTATTGATGTGATTGCATACGCTTTGCAAGGCGAACAATCGGTCACTGAGCAAAACATCACAGAAACTGACGTTGCTCAACAAGAGGCATTGCAGTGGCCACAGTCATTAACACCACATCAAGATGCCGCGTTTTTTAACCACCCCGAGCGCTTTAATAAAAAACTGTTCGACAAAAAACGCATGGACTTACTTGCCCAGCAGCAACTTGAACGTGAACAGGAAAAGCAAAAGCAGCAAGAGCAGCGTGCACTGCTTGCCCAACAAGTTGAACAAGTAATTAAAGCCAAAGGCTTGGTTATGAGCAGCCAAACGTCGCAATCGACGTCACAAAACCAAACACAATCTCAAGATTCTTCAACTACGCAAGACGAAAATTTGTCGCTCGACCCATCAAAGCTTGAAGGGGTTTCGGATGAGTTACTCGCGGCATTCCAATCGGCAATAGAAGAAGAAGACGCACAAGCTACGCCTGAGCAAAATATCAATAGAGACAATGCCGCGCCACCACAAGCGAATGCCACACGTCAAAATAATAACCTCGCAATTGCGGTACAGGATGAGATTAAGCCATTAACGCAAATGCCACAGTGGTTTCAAAATTCAATCCCGCCACTGCATTTCACTTTGCATATGTACAGCTCTGAGCAAGCGAAAAGCTGGGTGCGCTTAAATAATCAAGATTACAACCCTGGGGATATTACCCACGAAGGCTTAGTCCTTGAACAAGTGCTACCTCAAAAAGTGGTTATGCAATATCAAGGTAAAAGCTTTAGTCTTAAGGCGCTATCTACCTGGTAATTCTCATATTTTTTATAGGTTAACTAAGCCATGTCTACAGAGAATGACTGTCAATGGCTTAGTTACGACTATTTTTTCTCGTTGTTTAATTTGGCTTCTTGCTCTAAGTACCAAAGCCCGGCATATTTATTAAATGATGCCTGACTAAACATCATGGCGACCAATAGGCCCCGACTACCGTCTAGGCAACCTAAACGAATGATATAGATTAAAAAGAAAGTCCAAATCGAGCGTAAAACAGCTAATGGAATACCATAGCTACGTTTCCCCTTGGCAGAATATTTCTGCGAGGTAAGCCAAGAGTACTGGCGATTTTTGGTGATCCAATGTTCATAGCTTTTAATGGAATTGTGCATAAGGTAACCATTTTCAAGTCGACCAATTTTTCCCTTTAAAACAATGGATTCATGTACAAGATGTTTAGTAAAAGCCGCGCCATCTCGTTGAAATAACCTTCTTGGGGCTCTGGCAGAACGACCAAATTTCATTTGCTTACCCAAGATGAGGTTACCCCAAGGTAAACGGTAAGATGTATTTGTTAATTTATCCGATGAGAGAACCGTTCGGATTTCTTGCTTTATTTCATCATCAATCCACTCATCCGAATCTATACTTAATACCCATTCACAACTGGCTTTGTCTAATGCTCGTTGTTTTTGTGGGCCATAACCTGGCCAATCTTCAGTGACCCAAACTTTATCGGTATATTCCTTTACGATATTAACGGTATTGTCCGAACTGCTTGAGTCTACGACGATAATTTCATCGGCAAAGCCCTTAACCGATTCAAGGCAAGGGCGGATGCGATCTTCTTCATTTTTACAAATTATGATAACGGATAAGCTTCTCATAGTTATTCCTGATTTTTTATTCAATTTTTAGTTCTGGTGTTTCGTTCTGTTTTTTGATGTCTATTGCGTATAAACAGCCGTCGCAAGATTTTTATTGTGAATAAAAATCCCGATACCATTTTACAAATTGGCTTACGCCGTCTTTAACTTTAACTTGTGGTCGAACTCCGGTAACTGAAAATAAATCTTCAACTTCGGCATAGGTCTGGTAAACATCGCCCATTTGCATAGGCATAAAGTTTTTATCGGCACTTATGCCTAAAGAGTCTTCGAGTGATTCAATAAAATCAAGCAGTTTAATCGGGTTTCCATTACCGATATTATATACCCGATAAGGAGCCGAACTATTGGCTGCTGAGCCTGTTTCTACTTGCCACAGCGGATCTGGTGTTGGAATGATGTCCTGAACCTTAATAATACCTTCGACTATGTCGTCAATATAGGTAAAGTCACGACGCATATCACCGTGATTGTAAACATCTATTATGTCACCATCAATGATCTTCTTGGTGAATTTAAATAGTGCCATGTCTGGACGTCCCCATGGACCATATACGGTAAAAAACCGTAAACCAGTTGTTGGCACATCATATAAGTGGGAATAGGTATGCGACATTAACTCATTTGATTTTTTTGTGGCTGCATACAATGAAATAGGGTGATCAACACTGTCATTAGTGGCAAATGGGGTTTTATTATTTAAGCCATACACCGATGACGATGAGGCATACACCAAATGCTCAACCTTGTTATGACGACACCCCTCTAAAATCGTTAAATGACCGACGAGATTTGAGTCGGCATAGGCCATTGGGTTGTCGATTGAGTAGCGAACGCCCGCCTGTGCCGCAAGGTGAATTACCCGGTTAAACTGTTCATCAGCAAACAGTTGGGCAATGCCTTCACGGTCGGCTAAATCCATTTTTATGAAGCGAAATAAGCCAAATGATTGACTGCTCTGACAGTCAGAACCGGCCACCATGCCTTGATTAAGACTGGCTTCACTAAACTTTTCTAGCCTCGCCAATCTGGCAAGTTTTAAGTTCACATCATAATAGTCATTTAAGTTATCAATACCGACAACGTCATGGCCCATTTCGCAAAGGCGCTGGGCAACAAAATGACCAATAAATCCAGCTGCACCGGTAACTAAGTATTTCATTCTTCTGTCCTGGTCTTGTGCTAAAGGGTTAGTCTGAGCCAAATAAATCGCGAGTATACACTTTATCAGCCACATCGGATAAATCATCAGTCATACGGTTGGTGACAATAATATCGGATTGGGCTTTAAAGTCAGTTAAATCGCGGATAACTTTTGAATGGAAAAAGTGCTCTTCTTGCAGTGCTGGTTCATAAATCACCACCTCTATGCCTTTAGCCTTGATGCGTTTCATGATCCCTTGAATGCTTGATGCTCTAAAGTTATCTGAGCCAGACTTCATAATTAAGCGGTAAACACCCACTTTTTTCGGCTGTTTGCTAATAATCGAGTCGGCAATAAAGTCTTTACGAGTGGTGTTTGCATCCACAATGGCGCTAATGATGTTATTAGGCACGTTTTGGTAGTTGGCGCGCAACTGCTTGGTATCTTTTGGTAAACAGTAACCACCGTAACCAAAAGAAGGGTTGTTATAGTGATCGCCAATGCGAGGGTCTAAGCCAACACCTTCAATGATTTGACGTGAGTTCAAGCCATGGGTTTCTGCGTAACTGTCTAATTCATTAAAGTAAGCGACGCGTAAGGCCAGATATGTATTTGAAAACAGCTTCACAGCCTCTGCTTCAGTCGAGTCGGTAAACAACACATCAATATCGGTTTTTATGGCGCCTTGCACTAATAAACCGGCAAATTGTTCGGCACGCTCTGAGCATTCACCCACAATAATACGAGAAGGATAGAGGTTATCATACAGGGCCTTACCTTCACGTAAAAACTCCGGTGAGAAGATGATGTTTTTACAGTTAAAGCGTTCAACGATTTCTTTTGTGTAGCCTACCGGAACGGTCGATTTAATCACCATAACCGCTTTCGGGTTAATGGCCATCACATCCTTAATTACCGCTTCAACGGATGAGGTATTAAAATAATTGCCTACCGGATCATAATCCGTTGGTGTGGCAATAATCACAAAGTCAGCATCTTTGTATGCGCGGTGCTTATCTAATGTGGCTTGAAAAGATAGTGGTTTGTTTGCTAAAAAGTCTTCGATTTGTGCATCAATAATTGGGGATTTTTTATTATTTAATAATTCAATTTTTTCGGCAATGATGTCAACAGCGATAACATCATTGTGCTGAGCCAGCAGCATCGCATTTGAAAGGCCGACATAACCTGTTCCGGCAATGGCAATTTTCATTGGAGATCTATTCCTTGTGTTAGTACTTTCTCAAGTTTAACATAAAATAGCTCTGATACGCTTAGATGACTGTTTTAGAATGTAATTTTTAAGCGTTTTTTCGCCAAAAAATAAACCCTGGTGAAGTACCAGGGTTTAAAGGGTGAAATATTAGTGATTTAATTTAAGAGAAATTATGCCAACGTGTTATTGCCAAGCAGGTAGGCTATCTTCGAAGTCTTTAATTTGTTCACCAATCTGTAATGTCCAACCCACGCTATCTACGCCATTTTCAAGACAGTATTTTTGAAACTCCGTTAACGAAAATGGGTAGCGGTTTGCGCCGTTAATCACTTCCATAGCAACTAAGTCAACGGTCAACTGCAATGGTGCTTGTGAAAATTGGCCAAATAAATCATCAATGATGGTTTCATCTAAAACCACCGGTAATATGCCTATGTTTATGCAATTACCATAAAAAATATCGGCAAAGCTTGAGGCAATAACCACTTTAAATCCGTATTCTTGAATAGCCCATGGCGCATGTTCACGACTTGATCCACAACCAAAGTTTTCACGGGTAAGTAAAATACTCGCCCCTTGGTGTTCAGGTTTATTTAAGATGAAATCTGGATTTGGTTGTAAGCCATCATCATCTAAAAAACGCCAGTCATGAAACAGGTGCTCTGCAAAACCGGTACGGGTGGTTTTTTGCAAAAACTGCTTAGGAATAATTTGGTCAGTATCAATGTTGGCTCTATCAAGCGCGACAACCTGGCCTGTGTGTTGAGAAAACTTTTCCATGCTTTTAACTCCTAAACATTAACGTCGGTAAAGTGACCCGCAATCGCGGCGGCGGCAGCCATTGCCGGGCTAACCAAATGCGTGCGGCTGCCACGCCCCTGACGACCTTCAAAGTTACGGTTACTGGTTGAAGCACAACGATCACCCGCTTTGAGTTTGTCATCATTCATGCCCAAACACATAGAGCAACCGGGCAAGCGCCATTCAAAGCCCGCGGCGACAAAAATCTTGTCCAAACCTTCTGCTTCGGCCTGCTTTTTAACGCGATATGAACCCGGAACAACAATCGCCGTTACCTCACTTGAGACTGACTTACCCTCAACCACCTTTGCAGCAATGCGCAGGTCTTCAATACGAGAGTTGGTGCACGAACCAATAAACACATTGTTAATGTGAATATCGGTAATTTTTGTGCCTGGCGCTAAGTTCATGTATTTTAATGCATTTACACAAGACTCTTTTTCAACCGGATCGGAAAAGTCGGAAGGTGCAGGGACAACCGAGTCTATCGCTGTAACCTGTCCAGGGTTAGTGCCCCAAGTCACTTGCGGTTTTATGGTACTGGCATCAAGCGTCACGGTTTTATCAAACACCGCATCTGGATCTGATTTTAAGGTGTTCCAATCGCTAACCGCTTGCTCAAATACCTCGCCTTGTGGGGCGTTTTCTTTGTCACGCAAGTAATCATAAGTAGTTTGATCTGGGGCGATAATGCCCGCTTTCGCGCCAAATTCAATGCTCATATTACATACGGTCATGCGCTCTTCCATCGTTAGGTTTTTAAACGCTTCACCTGTGTATTCAACCACATAGCCTGTGGCACCTGCATGACCAACTTTACCAATAACCGCTAGGATGATGTCTTTGGCACTCACCCCAATATTCACTTTGCCTTCCAGCTTGATGTTCATGGTTTTGGCTTTGTTTTGACGTAAGGTTTGCGTTGCTAAAACGTGTTCAACTTCTGAGGTACCAATACCAAAAGCAAGCGCACCAAACGCGCCGTGAGTGGCCGTATGTGAATCTCCACACACAATCACTTGGCCAGGTAGCGTAAAACCCAATTCTGGGCCCATAACGTGCACGATACCCTGGTTTTTATGACCCATGCCATACAGCTTTACACCAAACTCATCACAGTTTTTCTCAAGGGTTTTTAATTGGTTGGCACCATTGGCACCTGCAGCGTCAATATCACATTTTTTGGTGGAAATATTATGATCCATGGTGGCGATGGTCCGGTTTGGACTATGCACCGGGCGGTCATGAAATTTTAAACTCGCAAACGCTTGTGGCGAGGTGACTTCGTGTACTAAATGACGGTCAACAAAGATAAGCGGCGTTTGGCCTTCTTTATCCTGAACCAAATGTCGCTGCCATAACTTTTCATATAAGGTAGTAGCCATTGTTATTCCTCTTATGCTGCCATAATTAAGTTGCAAATATAGTCGCCCATTTCAGCGGTTGTTTTAGCCTGATGAGATTTGTCAGGTGATAATAAATCACCGGTTAACATGCCGTCATCAAGGGCTTTTGCTACGGCTTTTTCAACCGCATCAGCAGCTTCGAGCTGATTTAGGCTAAAACGTAACATTAACGCCGCCGATAAAATTTGGGCGATAGGGTTGGCAATGCCTTTGCCAGCGATATCGGGTGCTGAACCACCTGCTGGTTCATACATACCAAAGCCTGATTCATTTAGACTGGCCGACGGTAATAAACCCATAGAGCCGGTTACCATGGCGCAGATATCCGATAAAATATCACCAAATAAATTCGGACAAAGCATCACATCAAATTGCGCAGGGTCTTTCACTAACTGCATGGCTGCGTTATCAACGTATAAGTGCTCTAATTCAACTTCAGGGTATTGTACGGCAACTTCTTCAACCACTTGACGCCATAATTGACTGGTCGCCAATACGTTAGCTTTATCAACGGAGGTCACCTTGTTATTTCGCTTTTGCGCCGCTTGGAAGGCTAGGTGTGAAATGCGTTTAATTTCGCGACGAGAATAGAACATGGAATCAAATCCGGTTTCTTCTTCGCCTTCGCCTTTACGTCCTTTAGGCTCACCAAAGTATATGTCACCGGTTAATTCACGAATAACCAATACATCAAAACCTTTTTCACTGATGTCGCGACGTAAGGTTGAAAGGTGAGATAAAGATGGCATTAACGAAGCCGGTCGCATATTACAAAACAAACCAAAGTGACCACGTAAACCCAAAAGGGCGGCACGTTCAGGTTGTTCTGTTGGTGGCAAGCTGGTCCATTTAGGACCGCCAACTGAGCCAAATAAAATGGCATCGGCTTGCTCACAGCCTTTTAACGTGGATTCTGGTAGGGCATTACCATGATTATCAATGGCTAAACCACCAACATCATAATCTTGCATACTCACACTGAAATTAAATTTTTCGGCTGCCGCAAGTAATACTTTCTTTGCTTCAACCATGACTTCTGGGCCAATGCCGTCCCCGGCTAGTACTGCTATATTAGACATCTTAACTTAAATCCCTTGTATCTTACGTTGTTTTTCTTGATTGGCTTGTTCTTTTAAACGGGCCACATTTTGGGCTCTTACAATGCTGTTTAATGCATGAATTAATGCTTGCCCAGAGGCTTCGATAACATCGGTCTCTAAGCCATAACCGTGAAAGTTTCGCCCTTGCCAGTTAACCACAAGGTCAGCTTGGCCTAAACCGTCTTCACCTTCACCTTTATTCGATATTTTGTAATCGGCGACTTCAAAGTCGATATCTACCGCTTGTTTAATCGCTCGGTATAATGCATCAACCGGGCCGTTACCGGTAGCCGATTGAATTTGCACGTTATCGCCACAAGAAATTTTAATGCTGGCGGTCGCAAATTCACCACTACCAGAATTAACATTCAGGTAGTCAATTTTGTAGCTATTATCATTAGCTTGTTGCTGATTTTTAAACAATAAGGCTTCTAAATCATCATCAAATACCTGACCTTTTTTATCGGCCAAAGCTAAAAAGTCAGCATATAAGTCTTCCAAGTCGTATTCATGCTCTTGGTAACCCAACTCTTGCATGCGGTGCTTAATTACGTGGCGACCACTGCGTGAGGTAAGGTTTAATTTGGTTTTGGCAATACCGACACTTTCTGGGGTCATAATTTCATAGGTATTTGATGCCTTTAACATGCCGTCTTGGTGAATGCCTGAGGAGTGGCTAAAAGCATTCGCACCAACAATGGCCTTATTGGCTTGCACCGGCATATTACAAATTTGGCTGACCAAACGTGATGTACGGGCAATTTCTTTATGATTAATGTTGCTATTTAACCCCATAATGTCAGCTCGGGTTTTTAAAATCATCGCCACTTCTTCTAACGAGCAATTACCGGCGCGTTCACCTATGCCATTGACGGTACATTCAATTTGTCTTGCTCCGGCATTTACGGCGGCAATAGAATTCGCCACACTTAAGCCTAAGTCGTTGTGACAATGCACGGAAATGATGGCTTTATCGATGTTTGGTACACGGTCAAATAAGTTGGTGATGATGCCGCCAAATTCGTGGGGTAGGGTATAACCAACCGTATCAGGTATATTAATCGTTGTGGCACCTGCGGTAATAGCAGACTCAACCATGCGACATAGGTTATCAATTGGCGTACGCCCAGCATCTTCACAGGAGAATTCCACATCATCAGTAAAACGACGCGCAAATTTTACCGCGTTAATTGCCATGGCTTCTACGTCTCTAAATTCACGCTTTAGCTTTTTCTGTACGTGCACATCTGAGGTTGAAATAAAGGTGTGGATACGAAAATCACCGGCCGGTTTCAATGCGTCTGCACAGGCCTGGATGTCGGCTTCTACGGCTCGGGATAAACCACAGACGGTCGAATTTTTAATGGTTTTGGCAATGGTTTGTACCGACTCGAAATCCCCTGGAGATGATACCGGGAAGCCAACTTCCATAATATCAACACCAAGTCTTTCCAAGGCTAAAGCAATTTGCAGTTTTTCATGTACCGATAAACTGGCAATTAAGGCCTGCTCGCCATCTCGTAATGTTGTGTCGAATATTTTAACCGTGTTATCCATAGTATTGCCCTGTTTGTACCTTCAAATACGAAAAAACCCGCTATTAAGTGCGGGTTTTGTTATTCATCTATTTATTTTAAAACAACTGAAAACGCCCGCGTGATTAATCCAGCAGGAGGTTAAGAAGAATGCGTTGTTTCGTATGTATATTCATTTTGATGAATTTTTATTCATTGTGATAGATGACTTAACATTAAGTTTTTTAACGACCACTGTCAATAGCAAAAAAGGAGAAAACAGAAAATTAATAAAATGTAATGGAAATGGGCTTTCTAAAGCGATAAAAAGTGGTCGCCCAGTGGCAAATGATGATCGCCCAGTGGTAAATAATGATTGTTACAAAGCATAACCATCATTATTTACCTATTTACGGGGCTACTCGTAAAGTTGATTGCTCGCTTAGAATTTTTTCATCAACTTGTAGAGTTGTTTTACATTATTGATAACATTAAGAGGTTTGCGTTTTAAGTTGCCACGTTTGCTGTCAATAAGTTCATTGGTCGCCTTTAATACGCGCTGACTTGATTGCCCATCGTAATATGGGTGTAATTGCTGATTAAATGCGGCAATGTTGTGCATTAAACTGTCAGGGCGAGTTAACGCCTGTTCGATTGCCGGGCCGACTTCGTCTATTTCGGTGATATTAAATAAATGATCACCTGGGCGGTTGTTGCGAAAGGTGACGACCGGTCGGTTTTGCAGTAAAAACATCAGCAAAATGGATGAGGTATCACATAGCATCACATCGGCTCTGGAGAGCAGTGGTAACACGTCATCGGTTTCAACGAAGGTGAGTTTATCGTTTTGTAAGCCTTTAAAGCGGCTTACCACATCTTTATCCATTTTGGGATGAAACTGAATTAGCCAACGCCAATCTTGAGTGTCACGCAGTTCTCTTATCTTGTCATACAAAACATGTGCACAGCTTAGTCTTGGGGTGAATGTAGAGCACATTAATACCGTTTTTGGTTTATCTGCTGAAACATTTTGCTGCGGCTGTTTATTATGTGAGTGATTCAGTGATGAGTTAAATAAAGGGTCTAGCATGCACCAACCGGTTTCAACCACGTTGAAAAATCCATGCTTCTGGGCAAGTTGTTGAAACTTTTCGGTAGTATTTGGCCCTTGAGTACAATATAAATCGAACCAGCCCCTAATATTAAAGTGACCTTTTTCATCGGAGCGTTTACCAACATTAAAGCCATGAAATAAGGCGACCTTAATGCCCGGGATTATCGATGGAATAATATTGCCTGGGGCAAAAACGGCATCGGGTTTATAGCGATAAATGTCTCGAATGGTCTCAAGAGTTTTCTCATTCGCTAACAAGTAGTCCTGATTTGCATCTTTGCCTCGAAAAAACCAACGAACCTGATGTCCTTGTCTTAAAATTTCTGCTTGCAGTGGTCTTAAAATAGCAAAGCTATAGTTATGTCCTACATAAAACAGGTATTTTTTCTTCTTATCCATTTTCGCCTACTGTTTTTACATCTATCCAAAGTTTGGTTTGGTAGTTTGTGTTTTGAGGTTCGAGAATATTACCATCGTTTTGATAAGCAAAGGGCAATATATTATATTTATTGCAATACTTCCAGTCTCGACTAAAGCGCAAAAATGGCTGTGATAATCCTAACTTAGGACAATCTTGCCACAAAGGTGACCGCTGCTTATCAAATAAATATTAAAGTTGCCGAAACCATTGTTGCTTACACTATGTAACGAAAAAACACATCTGATAGGAGGAAATTGACTCTGGTTTGTATATGATGTGCGGTTTCTTTGACCTTAAAGTAATCGAGTCTATGTCTGCCCCAGAAATTTCTTTGTCATCAGCTTCACCATCACAAAACCAATTCCTCCCCTTTGTTAGCAATAACTCTACTAAGAAGTATCTGTTTTATGTGACCTTATCTTATGCATTTGGGGTATTACGCCCGATAGAAGAGGCCTTAAAGAAAAAAGGGCATGACATTGCTTGGTTTATTCCTAAAGGTGCCGAGGCTGAACCCTACATACAGAATAATGATGTTCTTTTTCAAACGGTTGAACAGGTTAAACACTATGCCAGCGATGCCGTTTTAGCTCCTGGAAACTATATTCCAGATTTTTTCCCTGGCATTAAAGTACAAGTCTTTCATGGTTTTGATTCAGGTAAAAAAAATAAATTTAATATCCGTGGTTTTTTTGACTTGTACTGCACCCAAGGTCCCAACATCACTGAAGCATTTAACCGCATTAATGATGGTACATGTGAAGTTAAGGAAACAGGATGGTCTAAACTCGATCCGCTATTTTTGGAACATCCGGATAAATCGCTATATGAATCTGATGAGCCGGTAGTGCTTTATGCGCCAACTTTCTCCCCTAAATTGACCAGTACTTATGACTTAGTCGAACAGATCAGAGCGGCAACCGTGAGTCAGAACTGGCGATGGTTAGTCAAGTTGCACCCCAAGGCCACGAAAGAAGAGATTGCGCTATTTAAAAGCTTAGAATGTGCAAACTTACGGTTTATTGAAACCAGTAATGTTATTCCATTGCTTCAGGCCGCTGATGTATTGGTTTCCGATACATCATCCATTTTAGCTGAATTTGCTTTACAGCAAAAACCCGTTGTTGCTTTTAAAAATAGACGTCCAGAAGAATGGATGATCAACTTTCAAGAGCCTGAATTATTGATTAATAAAATCGATTTTGCGTTGCAGCAAGACCCAGATGTCTTAGCAAAAATAGAGCAACATTGTGCTCATATTCATCCTTATCGGGATGGGGGCTCAAGTAGGCGAGTTATCAATGCCATTGACGATTTAATTGACTCTGGAATTGGTCATTTTAAGCGGAAGCCATTAAATTTAGTTAGACGATTCAAAATACGTAAAAAGTTGAAATACTTTGGTATTCGCTAGCATTAAGCTGAAATGAATTTAACTGCAGTGTCTAACGCAACTGCAGTTAATAAATATCCACGAAAATTGACGGTGAGGATGACTGTTAAATTTTACTTAAGACTTCGCGCAAAATGCTACTGGAGGTGTGGCTAGTGTATGGGAAATAACAAATTTCTACGCCTAACTTAGCAAAGTCTTGTTCGATTTTATTCCACTTTTCAGTGCCTTTCCAATCATCTCCAACAAACATCATGTCGAATTTTAAATTATTCCAAGCTTCCATTTTATCGTAATTCATTTGCGGTACAACTTCGTCGACAAATTTAATGTTTTCAACTATTTCCATACGCTCACTAAATGGAATGATGGGTTTTTTGCCTTTCGCTGCGAGGGACAACTCATCACTCGTTACGCCAACAATCAAGTAGTCGCATTCCAGTTTCGCCCGCTTTAATACGTTTAAATGGCCAATATGAAATAAATCATAAACCCCGGTTGTGTACCCAATTTTTTTCATGTTAATCCTGCACTTGTTATCTGGATGAATCTTTAAATAATGACGTATTTTACAATGCCTTAATTTGAATTACTTGTTTTTTTGTAAGTAATCCACAATACGTGCACTGGCTTTACCATCAAGTTTACCGGCTAGCTTTTCGGTAAGCGCTAATCGGATGGCTTCATATTGCTCAGGGTGCTGGTATTGTTTATCGACGATGGCCTTAAGGTGCTTGTATTTTTTTGCATGTACGGCAATGTTAGCGTACTCACCAAAATCTTCGTCCATGCGCTTGTTAAAACGGTATTTTAGTGGTCCGCGGTAGCTGATACGCAGCTTTAAAAAGTCACACCAAATAACCGGTTTGTTTAACGCAGTAAACTCAAAGAGCGCGGAAGAAGCGTCACTGAGCAAAATATCACTGATCGCCATAAACGGCACTAACGAATAATCTTCTGTTTTGGCTAGGTAGACATTGTCATAAGTCCCCCAATGCGCCAACCGTTTTTTTTGTTTGTGGTATTTCTTTTTGGCAATCGAAAAGTAATGCGGTTTAATTAAAATATTGTATTGCTCAAACTCTGCTGGCCAATCGCGATCGAATTTTTCAATACTGCTTGGGTAAAATGTCGGTGCGTAAGTGATGGTTGGCTTGTTTGGGTCTAAGCCTAAATCCGTCAGTGAGAACCCATCAACTTGATTGTTTAATATAGGGTCGAGTTTACAAAAGCCAACATCGACAAAAGCATCATTGGGGTACATGGCTTGCAAACGGTCGCAGCGATATTTGCCTTCCACAAACCTGACTGTCATGGGTGTATCTGATTTGGTGTAATAACTGGCCTTCGGGCCAATACCATGCCCAAGTTGTGCGGACTTACTAACCGCATGAACCTGATCTAAATATGCGAAAGCATTGGCAAAAAATACCCAATCTGCTTTTTGTTCGACATAATGTTGAGCTGCTTGCTCAGGGGTTTCAACCCAAAGGCTATCTAAGTGTTCGTCCGCAATGATATTTTTGATGACGTCGTCATGGGGACTTGGGTAAAACACAAATTGAGTTTTGATGCCTCGATTTTTCAGTTCTTTTTGAACGGGTAAATATTGAGGTAAATAATAGAGATGTAACACATCAAAAATAACGTACATGAACAGTCCTGAGCAGTTGAATTGTATGAAAGCAAGTCTTTAAGTTATTGCCTTAACATATATTATATCGTTGATTTTTAGTTTAGTTGAATAACTGTTGCTTTGGGGATATCAGTCGTATCAAGCGATGCGACTGATGTAAGCTACCATAAACACTTATAGCGAAATATAAGTGTTAATCTAATTCCATGAAGAGTAACGTTTCTTACTAACAACTAGTCGAGGTAATAAAATACCAAATAACAACCCAACTAATAATACCGCAGCGCCATATTTAAAGTAGGTTATTTTTGTGTTTAGGTCTTTATCGTCAAGTTCGCTACTTGCTGCGGCGTATTTTGCTTGTAAGTCTGCATTTTCCGTTTGTAAGCTAGTTAACTGCGCATTTAAGTCGTTTACTTGTGCTTGGCTATTGTCAAGTTTATTACTTAAATCAGTGATTTGCACGGTTTTATTAGCTAAATCTTCGTTTAATTCGGCTAGCACAACCCTAAGGCCAGGCATGTCCGATAAATATTTTGCATCAATCCAACCTTTGCGGCCTTCACTGTCTTCTATTTGGATGTATTCATTGCTAACGTCAGAAAGTACTTTTACTTCTTCTCCGGCATTCATGCTACCTAATATGCGATACTGTGTACCCGGGCCAGAATGAAAATATAGAAACAAGTCATCACTAATGAAACCAATTCGGGTTTGATCGTCATTACTGTCTGCTTGTTGAGTTGGCTCAACTGGTTCTTGTTGTACGGCTTCTTCAGCGTGTAGGTTGGCGCTCAGACTTAGCGAGGCAATAATAAGCAGGTTTGTTAGATACTTCATAAATAATTTGATTTGGGTAAAATATAATAAGGATATTAGGTGTTTGTAAGCGGTATATCAAGGTTTACTACATAATTAGTCATGGTGTTTGGTATTTGTAAATTTGCTGTTTTAAGATTAAAAAATATGCATATTTTAATTGCAAGCTGATTGGACCTTTTGTAAGCTAAAATCTTCCACACTAAAAGTAATATGACTACATTAATTAATGGACACTGAAATAGAGCTGAAATACTTAGTCTCGGGTGAGAAAATCTCTGAAAATATCGACTCGTTATTAATACAGCACAACCTTTCCTACAAAAAACAAATCAAGCATCTACGCAATTGTTATTTTGATACCCCAGATCTACTGTTAAGAAAAGCGGATACCGGTCTGCGCATTCGTCAGTACGATGGTGAGCGCCTAGAGCAAACCATTAAAACCAAAGGCAAAGTGATTGGCGGCTTACATCAGCGTCCCGAATACAATCTTGAAGTGAGCTCTGAAACGCCTGATATAGCCTTGTTTAGTGATGACATCTGGCCGGAGGACTTCAACGTTACAGCGGTTAATGAACAACTCATTGAATTATTTAATACCGACTTTACTCGGGCTGCCTGGTTAGTCGAAATGCCAAGTGGCAGTCAAATCGAGTTAGCCTATGATGTTGGCTCGATTACGGGTAATGAGCAACAATGTGGTATTTCTGAAATTGAAATTGAGCTAGTCAGTGGCGAGCGAGAGGCGCTCTTTGACTTAGCCCAGATCTTGTTTAAGCATTTTAAAATGCGCCCTGGCACCGAAAGTAAAGCCGCAAGAGGCTATGCACTGGTGTTTGGTAAAAAAGACGAATACATCAGCTCAGCCAATACGCAATTAAATATAACCAAGCAAATGAATGTGCTTGATTCTTTTAATGTGGGTTTTTCACAGTGTCTTAAGCAGTTGCAATTATTGGTGGATAAATTTGAAGCCGATAATGACATTAATATTTTAAGGGAAGTGTCCGATTCGCTGGCCTTAGCTCGACATGGTTTATGGTTGTATGCTGACTATTTAACTGGCAACCACGGTAAAGAGTTGCGCACCAAAATTAATGGCTTGTTACATGAACTCGCTTGGACGGAAACCGCTAGGCAAATTAAGGAATTAACAACCAAAACAGGTCGTTACCGTAAAAAAGTTGAATACAGTCAAAATTTACTAACTCAATTAAAAGATGAGAATCATGCGATTATCGACTTTGAAAAGGCCAGTAAGTTGTTTCATAGCGAAGCGTTCAATGAACTGCAATTGTCGATGTTGCAAATGATCCTGATTGAAACCCCATATAAAGACAATATTCCCGAGCTATCCGATTTTGCGCCAAGTTGGTTATCGATTCACTTAAAGCAGCTTACCACCGAATTAGTGACAAAAGAGGCCTTAACGGTTGAAGATTATTTGAATCATCATCGTTTATTAACGCGGAGTTTATTAACCGGTAGTTGGTTTGGTTTATTATTCGATAGAGAAAAACGGCTAGAGTTTCGCGGGCCTTGGTTGGATTTACATCAGGGTATTGATGAGCTAGCTACGTTGCAGTTTTTAAAAGAGCATTTGCAAAATGCCTCTGAAGAGCCGCCGTTAAAATTGATTAATTGGTTGGATAATAAATTAGAAAACTTGCTCTGTGCCTTGGAGCACAGCAAAGATGCCGCACTTAATTTATCACCTTATTGGTTAAAAGCATAAATACCGAACAAACAAAAACAGCAAGTCCAAATATATCACTTAGGGCTTGCTGTTTTTTTGTAAGCTATTTAGACCAACTCTTATTGCACAAACTCGATTAATTCATCCATTAACTTACGTTTGATCTCAAGTTGCTGATCCGGTTTTAAGCCGTATTTTTCGCCTAGCACCAAATAATCATCCGGGCTTAACGAAACCGTTAGACGAGGGCGCTTAGGTTTTTTATTAACCGGTAAGCCAAGGATCATACGAATTTGATCGCTTGGGCTTAAATTCGCTTCAACCGCCGCTTTGCGAATTTCTTTTTGTACCCTTTCATCCATATCAAAAGCAACCTGTACCGCCTTGACGGCTTTAAGGTTTGATTGCCATTTCTCAGGTACTTTACGGTTATTCATCTTAAGCTCCTGGGAAGTAATCGATGATGTCTGTAAGCGGTCTAAACAGGTTTACAAAAACATCGGTATCGCCATCGGACCACACTTCTAGGTCGAGACTATATTGATCGTTACTGCCAACCAAGGAGTAAAACTCAAACTGCTCACCAGCATTTTTGCCTTCATATTGACTGGGTTTTACAATGCGGTGATCACTACGGTGAAAGTAACCAAGCTGGGCAAAATGCGTTTGCTTGTATTGCTCACAGGTCCAGCCTTCACTGTTTATAGTGTCTTGTTTACGGTCTAAAAAGGCCTGTCCTGGTTCATCAAATATTTCAGCAAAATGGTTTAAATCAAAGAGCTGTTCTACTTCGCTATCATCAAGTTTTAATGACAGTTTAAGGTAGGTGTTATCATCAATATCCAAACTTAAATACAACAGCTCTTGTTGATTGCCTTTTAACACCCATTCGGTAACAAGCTTATGTTCAAATTCATAAGTATTAATGGCTGTTACTTCATATTGCTGCGCTCTTAATTGCGCGGGAAGGGCAAAACTGTCAGAAAAAACAATGATGTCTTTAACATGAAGATGTTGTGGGTGGTTTAGTTGACGAGGCTTGGGCTGATCTTTTTTAAATATATTTTTAAGAAAGCTCATGTGTGTTCCTTGTTCCTTAGGTCAGGAAAATACCACTTCGGGCTGCAATTGGGTTGGGAGAACCACCCGAAATGGTATAAAATTTACTTCTGTTTGGCTTTAATGCGGTCCAATACCGAGTTTGCACTGGTATCTTGTGAGCCGATGCCCGCTTCGCGCAATTGTGCTTCAAGTGAATTATCTGAGTTTTCTGACTCAAGTACTTCGGCGGCTTTCATTTGGTCATCAAATTTTTGCTGCTTGGCTTTAATTCGCTCTAGCGAGTCTTTGGCATTTAATAACTTCGAGTTACTTGACGCAAAGTTATCGGTAATCGCTGATGTTGCTTTTTGCACACTCGCAGTGGTTTTTACCATAGATAACTGACGTTTGTACTCTGTCACCTGGCGCTCACTCTTTTTAACTAGCTCTTTTAAACGGTCCGCATTGGTGCTAAAGCTATCTAGCGCCTGTTGCTGCGTCACTAATTCGTTTTCAAGCGTGGCAATTTTTTCAGCTACTTGTAGAGCCAATGTTTCATTGCCCTTTTCAAGTGCTTGTGTGGCATACCCTTCATGCTCAACAACTTCACGCTTAATGCGATCCACATCGCGATTTGCTGACATTTGCTGTGCCATTACGGCGGTTAAATCGCGTTTGGCTTTGGTTAAATGGTTTTCAGCATCACGGATCTCTTGTTCAAAAATACGGGTTGAATTGGCATCAACAATGCCTTCACCGATTTCGGTAGCGCCACCGCGAATGGCGGTCATAATCTTTTTAAAAATACTCATAATTTCTCCAGTAACCCAATTAAACTAAAAACTCGTCCATATCCATAATCACTTCAACCGCATTGTTGCTTAACACCGCTAATTCGTGTTCGATGTCGCTATTGGATGAATTGATTGATAACGCCCCAAAAATTACGTACTTGTCGCCGATTTTTGAGAATGATGACAATGGCATCGGGATATTCATTTCTAACATGGCTTCAAGCATTGCCACACGTTTGTCGGCTTTAACTTCTTCTTCGCCCCACAAGTAGGTGATACAAAGAATTTGGTCATCACTTACCGATAAAAAAATCGGTAACTCTTCACGATCAACAATGCTAATTTGCAATACATCCACTTCGCCTGAAATCGGTTGGCAATCAAATACCATTCCCGTTTCTGATGCTTCACCCAAACTGTTAAGGTGGTCTGCAATCTTATGAATATTCATGGTTATCCTTATGGTTGTTAAACTAATGGCTCTCTTTAATTGCTTAAAGGGAATTAATTAGCGACATATTATGTCATTGGTTATAAATTTAGCATACTGACATAATATGTCAAACACTAATTTTGTAAACTTTTGCTGTTTAGTCCCTGTTGGTTCTGCCAAGCCTGCTGATGGTACTGATACAAGGTATGAGAACCGAGGTAATTGGTTTTAATGTCCTGCGAGTTTTGATAAAACGCGTTAGGGAATACAAAGGCATTTTCAATCAATGGCAAACTAAGCCATTGATGCTTAACAGGTAATTCGGTTAACTCATGCAGCCTGCGTGAGGCTGGTGCCCCCATTTTACTGGCAATGGTCCAGCCCCATTCACCAAAGCTTGGCACGTTATCATGCATTTGTTCAACATGCGCAAAACCGGCTTCTTGCATGGTGTTTTTAATGGAAATAAACGCATTTTTGGCATGATAAGGACTGGTTGATTGCACATTTATTAAGCCATCACCCGCTAATAAGTGCTTTAAACGGGCGTAAAAGTTAACCGAGTAGAGCTTATTTAAGTCAGGATGATTCGGATCGGGTAAGTCAACAATGATGGTGTCAAAGGTTTTGCCTTGTTTAAGCAGATTATCGATGGCCAAAAACGCATCCGAATTAACCACTTCAACACGCTCATCGAGTAAGCTCGACTGAGTTATATGACGAATTTTTTGTGCCAGATCTGCAGGTAAGTGCTGCTCAGGGTGTTGAAACAGCTGCACCAGCTCCTCGTCTAAATCGATTAGAGTGACGCTTTGAGGTTGCCATTTTAACACATCACGCAAGGCCAGACCGTCACCACCGCCTACGATTAATATCTCATTATGACGAGCTGAGCCTGCCATGGCAGGGATCACCAAGTAGCCGTGGTAAATGTGTTCATCGGCAGAGGAAAACTGCAACCGTGAGTTTAGATAAAAATTAACCACATCGGTATTTTCCAAACCCATTTTACGTTCGGTAAAGGTAAGCTGCTGATAACGGGTTTGTTCGCTGTATACCACCTTATCGAGAAACAATAAGTTGCTCATATTATTTAGCCAGGCATTACCTGATTGGTAGGTGATAACGATACAAAGCGCTAATAGGGCATGCGCACCAACAAGTGTTTTACGCCAGTTCAGTTTATGCCAAAAGCGGATCATAAAAATGCCACCGGCAAGTAAATTTAAGGAGGCGGTAATGGCCGCTGCGGCGCTAATGTCCAGGCTCAATAAAAATATCACCCAAATCGCCGCACCTGCACCAGCACCAAGGTAATCGGCACCGTACATGGTGCCAAAATTATGCTCTAAATGTTCTTTATGGCGATCTTCACGAATGCGAGCAATAAGCGGAATTTCCATACCAATGAAAAAGCCGAGTAAAAAGCCAAACACATACGGCGTATTTAGCGCCAATTGGGTAAGTTGTTTAAATACCCCGCCACGCGGCAGAGCATCGGGTGGCAGGGCCATTAAGTCAGCAATGGTTTGTGGTAACACCTGAGTGAAACCAATTAAGGTGGAAATAAAAATAATCGATAAACTGCCAAGCAGGCCAATTAATAATTCCAACCAGGCAAAGCCTTGATAGCTGCAAATGATTTTTCGGGCAGCAAAGGAGCCTAAGCCCATAGCAACAATCATCAGGCCTATCATTGAGTATATGGTGCTTTCCATAATGCCTAGCACCCGGCCAGCATAATGAGACAGTAAATACTCGTAAATCATCCCACAGCCGGCTAGCACCGCCATGGTTAAAATGAGAAGGACATCATCCCAAAAAAGCCTGCTTTTTAGGGCAGGCAGCCACGAGGGCTTGCGCAAACTGCGTTGATTGCTCATAAATGTTGTCTGTGTTGTAAGCTAGTTAGGCCATTAATGCGGTTAAAATTAACGCGATTGAAATGCTAATCGCCATTTCAATACTGGCCACACCGACGTTATGTTGATGGTCAACTTCTTGGGTAAGGTTAATACCCCATAAGATGATTTTTTTGGCAATGGCGGTAAGAATCGCCATTAGTACCGTCATGATCACGCCAATCACTAACCAGCCAATCAAGTTTTCAACAATTGTTTCTGGGGTATAGTTTAAAAAGTAACTCGCGGCGGTTACCGCTAAAGACGTTGAGATAACATGGCCGCTGTAGCGCAAAGCTAAGGCTATCTGACCGTCTTTAAATGCTTCTTGTAATGAATCTTTTTGATTATGATTGGCATAGTAAGATTCGCGCATACGGGTAACAATAACCAAAATAACCTGCGAAACAAAAAAGCCACTAATAATGGCAATAAAGGTATATACGTTTAAGCCATCCACCCAAATAAGCACGGCACGCACAACGATAGCGGTAGCAATTACGCTAGCGGCATCGACTAAGGCAACCGTGATATTACGGTTTTTAATTTCATGGATTTTATCTAATTTATCCAAGGCAAATTTATCGTGAAATACACGGCCAAGTTTAATCAGTAATAAACCCAATAAACCGTACGAAAACATGCCTAACGCTTCGAGATGATAACTGCTTGCGCTCTCACCGGTAATGGCGCCCGTCATTACGATGCCTAGTGCGGCAACGCTACCAGCGACGCTGATACCAAAGGCGAAGTTATCTTCCTCAGCTAATTCTTTGGTGGTGTTTACTTGTGCGCTTAACCCTGAGACAAAACGCATCGCACTAAGTAAGATGATGGCAATAACCAAATCTATCGCCAAAATGGTGATAATTTCCTGGTTTAGCGAGGTAATATTAAACAATTGATTCATTTGTTTTCCTATTATTTTCCACTTCTGAAGCTTCGTGATGTTGTTGTTCTGCTATTACGAAGGCTTGCGTTGTTTGAATATTTCGATTTTTTGGCAAAACTGTTGGCTTTACTGCTGCTGGTTTGCCTAAATTTATTACTGCTTACCTGAGCGGTTTTACTCTGCTTGGACAACCCTGAGCTTCCGGTGCGGTTCTTGCTGTATGGGCTGGTGTATTTTTGTCCGGTACTGGCAAACGATTTTTTCATTCGATTATCCAGGTTGGTTTGTTTGGTTCGTTGTTTCGGAGAGGTATAACGGTAACGGCCATAGTCATTGTAATAACTGTAACCACGTGAACGTCCCCAACGATCATAATAAATGCGACGTCCACCAAACATATTATCCATCATTGAGTACATGCCATACCATGCCCAAAAAGACATACCCGAGCCATTGCTTTGCCATTGCCCATAACTTGGGTTACCAACTAACTGCGAGCCGGTGCCAAAGTCTTCTGCACCGTTTGCAGCCAAACTCTGTTCTTTACTAAGGGAGTTAATACGGGGGAGCACACCATCAGACATATCGGACAACACATTTAATGGGTCACTTAGGGCGTCTGAATACAGGTTGAGATCGGCCGCCTGGTAAATATTAACCAGTTCGTCAAAGCGCTCTTGGTTATCAACAAACATCTGTGGCTGATTAAGCACCGTTAGAAGGCGTTCTTGCAAGGACAAATACATTGGTCCTTGCGCAGTCGCATCCTTTTTAAACTCTTGAGCTAAAGGGGCTAAATCCGGTTTTAACTCAATAATTTTATCGGCGTATTGATTGATTAGATTGGCATTTCGCACGTCTCCAGAGGACAACGCTTTTGCCAGTAGCTCAACTCGTTGCTCGGTAATGGGGATTTGTGCTTCGATTTTATCGAGCACTGGATCACCACAAGCGGTTAAGCCAATGAATAATAAAAATATAAAAACGCGTTTTATTGATTGCATTTCTGCTCTCTTTCCTTCAAAAATGCTAAAGTACTGTTATTATTAATAACACCTTTGACATAATATGTCTATGTTTGCCGCTCACTTCGTATAAGGGTAGTTCATTGAACACACGTCATTATAAAAACGCAGACCTACTTGCCGATTTGCCAGCCGATTTACCCGCTGAGCTATCAAAACTTTCCATTCATCATTGGCAGCTATTTTCCGAGCAACACCCTGATGTTGTTGTGGCCCTAAATCCTAAGCAAATCGAACTTTGCCAGCGTGGATTTGCCTTAAGTGATTTTGTGTTTGCTCAGTTTATGGCTTATCCACAATGGTTACCAGAAATATTCGCCACCGACTTCTTACAACCGATAGACTTTGACACCTTGGTTAAAGCCAAAATAGATGCCTGTGAGAGTGAGGAAGAATTACATAAAGCGTTGCGCCTGATCCGCCGTAAATATCTAGCAGGTATCGCATTAACCGATTTATGTTGTGACATCCCTTTAACCACATCGCTTACAAACTTATCCGCATTAGCCGATGCTCTAATCGTTAATGCTCGTGATTGGTTAAGTGAGTTTTGCTATAAGCTTTGGGGCCAACCTCAAAATGAAGCGGGGGAGTGTCAGCCTTTACTGATTTATGCAATGGGCAAGCTTGGTGGTAAGGAGCTGAATTTTTCATCCGATATTGATTTGATCTTTTCTTATCCAGACAGTGGTCAAACGGTTGGTGCTAGGCGAGCGCTAGATAATCAACAATTTTTTGTGCGTTTAGGACAAAAGCTTATTACCGCCTTAAATCAAATTACCCAAGATGGTTTTGTGTTTCGTGTTGATATGCGTTTACGCCCATTTGGTGATAGTGGTCCTTTGGTGATGAATTTTTCTTCTCTAGAAAATTACTATCAGGATCAAGGGCGAGATTGGGAACGTTACGCCATGTTAAAAGCTCGCTTGGTTGGTGACCACCCTAGTCATGTGCAATTACAGCAAATGCTGCGTCCTTTTGTGTTTCGTCGTTATATCGACTTTAGCGTGATTGAGAGCTTTCGGAAAATGAAGATGATGATTGCCCAAGAAGCACGTCGTCGTCAGCTTCAACACAATATAAAACTTGGCGTTGGTGGCATTCGTGAAGTCGAGTTTATTGCGCAAGTGTTTCAACTGATCCGCGGCGGTCGTATTGCCCAGCTTCAAGAGCGTAATTTATTAACCGCCCTAAGCTTATTAGTAGAATTTGAGTGCATCAGTGAGTCCTCAAAACAAGTGTTGAGTGATGCTTACTGCTTTTTAAGGCGAAGCGAAAACGCCATTCAAGCCTTTGGGGATCAACAAACCCAACAGTTGCCCGATGATGAGATAAATCAGGCTAGGCTTTGTTTTGTTATGGGGTTTGCCAACTGGCAAGATTATCTTGCCCAGTGCCAAAAGCATATGCGAGCAGTCAATGAAGAGTTTAAGCAATTAGTTGGCGAAGAAAATGAAACCGAGCAAAATGCCGATGAGCATTGGGTTACGTATTGGTTGGCTGATTGGCCTGAGGATGAGGCATGTCATTGGATTTTAAGTCATCAAAGCCAGTGGCCTGCAGAGCAAATTAACAATCAATTACAGCACTTTAAGCATGATTTAAAAAAGCGCACCATAGGACAACGTGGGCGGCTAATTTTAGATAAACTCATTCCATCCTTGTTAGGTTTGTTGGCAGCCGATAAAACGGTTGAACTAACCTTGCAACGTACCTTAACCGTGCTCGGTAAAATATTAACTCGTACCGCTTACCTTGAATTACTCTATGAAAATCCGGGCGCCTTTGAACAACTGTTAAAGTTATGTCGAGCCAGTGAGTGGATAGCCGAGTTATTGGCTAAATTCCCAATGCTACTTGATGAGTTAATCGATCCAAAATTACTCTACGCCATGCCAGAACAAGCGGATTATCTACCGTTATGTAGCGAGGCATTAATGCGTATTCCTGAAGATGATTTAGAAGCGCAAATGGAAGGCTTGCGCCAGTTTAAACAAGCCATGCAACTTAAAACTGCAGCAGCAGATATTACGGGCATCTTACCGGTTATGAAAGTAAGTGATCATTTAACGTATTTGGCCGAGGCAATCATTAATGAAGTGGTTAACATGGCCTGGCAGCAAATGGTACAACGCTATGGTGCGCCAAAGCACAGTTTAACCACGGGTGAGAAGAACTTTGCAGTGATTGGTTATGGAAAATTAGGTGGTCTTGAGTTGGGCTATGGCTCCGATCTTGATTTGGTTTTTGTGCATAACAGCCCTGCGGGGGATAACACCACCGGGGAGAAACAAATTTCCGCCATGCAATTTTACCTCAAACTTGGCCAACGAATTCAACACTTGTTTAATACTCGCACCGCCAGTGGCATTTTATATGAAGCAGATATGCGACTAAGGCCTTCGGGCAATTCGGGGGCCCTGGTGATTCATATTGACAGCTTTGAGCAATATCAGCACAAAGAAGCCTGGACCTGGGAACATCAAGCCCTTGTTAGAGCAAGAATGGTATATTCTGATCCTGCACTCCTTAATGCTTTTACGCGTATTCGACAAGATATTTTGGCAACGACGAGGAACTTAGGCAGTTTAAAAGAAGACGTAAGTAAGATGCGCGTCAAAATGCGTAATCACCTTGATAAATCTACTACTGATCAAATCGATATAAAACAGAGTGTTGGCGGGCTTGCTGACATTGAATTTATCGCCCAGTATTTGGTGTTGGCAAATGCGCATATATTCCCAACCCTTGCGCAATACTCCGATAATGTGCGTATTTTTGAGCAATTAGCTGAGCATGAGTTGCTATCACAACAAGAAGCTGAGCAATTGACCACCGCGTATTGTCAGTTAAGGGATATGGGGCATGCGTTGGTATTGCAAAGTAAGCCCACGTTGGTTGATAAGCAACAATTGCAAGCCGAACGCGCTTATGTGGAAAAGGTTTGGCATAGGCTGTTTGAATAAAAAATAGCCACAGTAGAGCTGCAAGCCATAAAAAAAAGCATGCTGCATTCGTCGTGCAGCATGCTTCTTATATTACTTAAAAGTCTTTAGCTGTAGAATTTAGGATCGTCTTTGTTTGGTCTGGTTTTAAAACGACGATGCAGCCACATGTATTGCTCCGGCTTTTCTCTGATTTGCTTTTCTAGCTCTTGGTTTACACGAGTAATGTCTTGTATGTCGTCACCTGAGGGGAAGTTTTCTAGCGGCTCACTAAAGCAAATCTCATAACCACTGTCATCATCTAAGCGGTATGTATGCACCATAATGGTTTTCACATTCTTGCGTTTGGCAAACATCATCGTGCCTATGGTGCTGGCGGTATCTGGTATATTAAAAAATGGCACAAAAACAGACCGTTTACGACCATAGTCCTGATCCGGTAAATAAATACAGGACTCACCATCTCGAAGGGCATTACACATGCCACGTACATCCGACTTATCAAGCATAAACTTATTCGAACGAGCACGACCTTTATGCTGGAAGTATTCCATTAGCTGATTATGATTCGGGCGATAAAACACCACCACCTGATGGAAAAAACCAATGGCGCGAGCGGCTGGCTCAACACATAAGTTATGTTTGGCCAATAATAATAGGCCACTGCCATCTTGTTTGGCTTTTTCGACATTCTCTAGGCCTTTAACATGGATACGGCGTTTAAAACGCCAATTAGGCCACCACCAGCCAATGCCTGTTTCCAGAAGGGCAATGCCAGTATTTTCAAAGTTTTTGGTTAGCAGCTTTAAACGCTCTTCGTCGCTTAATTCGGGAAAACATACGTTGATGTTCTTTTCGGCAACTTTATAGCGAGTGCCACCAAGTTTCATCATTAACCGGCCAAGCACTCGGCCCATTGGCAACTGTAATTTATATGGCAACCAAGAAATACTGCCCAAAATAATCACAGCTAGCCAGGTTGGCCAGTATTTAGGTAATAAAAAAGCGGGTTTAAATTCGGTTTGCAGAACTTTGTTTTTACTCAAGGTTACATCAACTCTTTGAAAAGATTATACTATAGCGCATTCTTTAAGATTAGCATCTATGCTTAATCTTAACATTATATCAATGATTGCTATTTCAATCTCAACAGAAATTGTAAATCATTGGTTTATTAACATTATATCCTTTATGAGAACCGGTATGAAAGTAGATATTCCTAATTTTAACGACGCCCGCGTATTAGTAGTTGGCGATGTGATGCTCGACCGCTATTGGCATGGGCCAACAAGTCGAATTTCCCCTGAAGCCCCTGTACCGGTGGTTAAAATTGACAACAACGAAGACCGCCCAGGTGGTGCAGCCAACGTGGCATTAAACATTGCCAGTTTAGGTGGGCATGTTTCGTTGTCTGGTGTTACCGGCAATGATGAAGCGGCACAGGCATTGGATGTAGCCTTATCGGCAATGAAAGTGCAGTGTAAATTCTCGCGCAATGACAGCGTACCAACCATCACTAAGTTGAGGGTATTAAGCCGTCATCAGCAGTTATTACGATTAGACTTTGAAGAGTCCCTTGCTGGTATTGATAAAACCGAGTTGGTTGCCCAGGTTGAACAAAGCCTTGAGCAGAACGATTTATTGTTATTATCAGATTACGATAAGGGGACGCTGTCGGATGTTCAGCAATTAATCACCTTAGCGCGCAGTAAGAATGTGCCAGTATTAGTTGATCCCAAAGGCAGTGATTTTAGAAAATATCGCGGTGCCACGTTAATTACCCCAAATTTATCGGAATTTGAAGGGGTAGTCGGGCATTGTAAAGATGAAGCCGAGTTGGTGGATAAAGGTCAGGCACTATTGGAAGAGCTTGAACTTGATGCCTTATTGGTTACCCGATCCGAAAATGGCATGACGCTAATTCGCGCCAATGAGCCAGAGTTACACTTACCAACGCATGCCAAAGAAGTGTATGACGTTACCGGTGCAGGTGATACCGTAATTGCGACGTTAGCTTTAGCCATTGCTGCGGGTTCTACCTTTAGTGAAGCCAGTGCTTTAGCCAATATTGCCGCAAGTGTCGTAGTTGGTAAGCTAGGTACGTCAACGGTAAGTGAAGTTGAAATTGCCCAAGCCATCAGCCAAGGTCAGGAAAGTGGCAGTGGTGTGGTGACAGAAGAACAGTTAAAAATGATCCTTGAGCAAGCGCAAAAGCGTGGTGAAAAAGTGGTTATGACCAATGGCTGTTTCGACATATTACACGCCGGACACGTGTCGTATTTATCAAACGCAGGTAAGTTAGGCGATCGTTTAATTGTTGCGGTAAATGATGACAATTCAGTAAAACGATTAAAAGGTAGCGGTCGACCAGTAAATCCATTAGACCGTCGTATGGCGGTATTAGCCGGATTAGGTGCGGTAGACTGGGTCGTAAACTTTAGCGAAGATACCCCACAACGATTAATTGCGAATCTATTACCAGACATTTTGGTAAAAGGCGGTGATTATAAAGTAGAAGACATTGCCGGTGGTGCCGAAGTCATTGCCGCAGGCGGTCAAGTACAGGTTTTAAACTTTGAAGACGGCGTTTCGACGACTGAAATTATTAATACGATTCGTCTAGAAGATTAAAATAGCAGATTAAATTAGCCGAGCCCCTAAATGCCTAGCTTGCCTAGGTATTTAAACAGCATAGACACTTCACTAGCATAGGCCGTTTTCAACGGCTTAAGTGTAAATACAAAAAAGCCAGAGTATCAAACTCTGGCTTTTTATGACGGTAAGTAAATAACGAATTATTTAGCAGACAAACCGTTGTTGATTGCTACGATGTCTTCGTCGCTAATCGTACCGGTTGCCGCTTTAAGCGCTAACATGTTATTGATGTACTGGTAACGAGTTGTTGAAAGGTTACGCTTCGCATTGTAAAGGTTACGAGTGCTGTCTAGTACGTCAACGATAGTACGTGTACCTACTTCAAAACCTGCTTCCGTTGCTTTTAGTGCACTTTCAGCTGAAATAACCGCTTGTTCAAAGGCTTTAACACCTGAGATTGTCGCAACAATTGAGTTATAAGAGTTACGAGAATCACGAACAACACCACGATAAACTAATTGCATACCTTGACTTGCTGCTGCGTAGTCGTGTTGTGCTTGACGAACGGTTGAGCTAGTGAAGCCACCTTCGTAAATTGGTACGTTTAATTGTATACCAATACGGTTTTGGTCAACGTCGTAGCCATTTACATCTGGGTCGCCGTTGTCGTATTCAAAATCAGAATCAGAAGAGCTGACTGAACCAGACAAGCTTAATGTTGGTAAGTGACCAGAGGTGGCGATATCGATTTGATCTTTAGCGATATCCATGGCAATACGCTCACCGATTAACTGCAAGTTTTTAGCAACCGCAGTATCTTCCCAGTGATCAATGTTTGCAGGCGTAGGCATAAATGGCGAGAAACGGTCCGTATTTAATACGTTTAAGTTCTCAGGGTAAACACCTGTGATTTCACGTAGTGCTTCTTCTGCATTGTATACGTTGTTTTGTGCTGCAATTTCAGCTGCTACGGAGTTATCGTACTGTGCTTGCGCTTCATGTACGTCAGTAATTGCCGTTAAACCAACAGAGAAGCGTTGTTTGGTTTGCTCTAATTGACGCTCGATGGCATTTTTTTCAGCTACTGCAAACTCAAGACTATCGTTTGCGGCTAATACGTTAAAGTAAGCTCCTGTTACGCGAGAAATCAGTAACTGCTTACTGAACTGGTAGTTAATATCAGAGCGATGTGCCGCTTTTTTGCTAGCATCAAGGGTTAACCAGCTGCTGTGGTTGTATACTGACATGCTCAAGTTTAATGCGAAACTTGTTGTGTCTGTATCTGTTTCTACCATTGGGTTATCAGTGGTATCCATTGTATAACCAGCCGTTGCATTAATTTGTGGTAATAATGCAGAGCGTGCTTGTTCAATGCTTTCTTCAGTTGACTTGAAGATAGCTTCAGCTTGAAGAACCGTTGGATCTTTGGTTAGGGCCAGCTGATAAGTTTGTAATAAATCTTGAGCTGCAACAAGTTGACTGCTTCCGGCTAATACTAGCCCAACTACGATTGAGTTAAATTTTATTGACATAAGTTTTTGATTTCCCTTTTAACACTCTTATTCGGTTTGGTTGATTAAGTGTAGCTGTAATTGTTACTATGCTGAATACTCTTTTTCAAGTCAGCCTACATCAAAGTGTAACAGAATTTTTCTGTAGGGTATTGTTAATACGGCGAGTTTTACAAAAAATGACAATTCATAACAAGATGGGTGGGTTCAGCAAAAAGCATGTTGTCATCGATAAAAAAACAACTGTTTTTAATGGCTTTTTTAAAATTGATCTGTACAAGTTAAAACATAAGCTATTTCACGGCGGGTGGAGTGAGTGGTTTACTCGTGAGGTTTTTGAGCGGGGGGATGCGGTTGTGATGCTCCCTTATGATCCAATAACTGATCAAGTTGTACTCATTGAACAGTTTAGAGTCGGCGCCATAAGAACCGAGGAAAGCCCTTGGTTACTGGAGTTTGTCGCTGGCATGTTTCATCAAGGGGAAAGCCCGGTAGAGGTGGCCATAAGAGAAGCTAAAGAGGAAGCAAACATTGATATCGACATTGCCCAAGTCAAGCATGTGATGGATTTTATGTCCAGCCCCGGCGGTACCTCGGAAAAACTCTATCTTTATGTCGCATTAATTGCCAGCGCTCAGATTGTTGATGGACATGTTGCAGGCTTAGATGAAGAGCATGAAGACATTAAAACGCATGTGGTTAGCCGCGAGCTAGCCTTAACTTGGCTACAAGAAGGCAAAATAAACAATGCTTCTACCATTATTGGTTTGCAATGGTTAGCCTTAAACTATCATACTCTGCAACCGTAATTGACGACATTAAACCTAAACCTAACCATTAATGAGGTAGACCAAACGATTATGTCACTATCAAAATATCGCCCGCGCTTAGGGGGCTTAATTAACAGTTTTGAAGTGAACTATATGTTACTCATTCGATTATTAGGTCACTTAGATGAGGTGGGGGAGTTCCATCATTTCTTAATTAATGAGCATTTACAGTATCAGCTCACCATTAAAGAAAAGTCCAAGTATACTCATCTTGTTGAATTTAAACAGTTAACAGATGAAGATACTGATGGCGCTGAAAAAGCAAGCCTATTAAAGAAGCCTTGTATGGTCATTCGTCTTTATCATGATGCGCGTTTGGCGGAAGTTATTACCACCCAGCACATTCGACAAATTAAACCTCGATACGATTACCCTAATGAAGCCATGCACCAGCCAGATGAAAAAAGACAAAACCATCAATTTTTAACCCAATGGTTACAACTTTGTCTGGCGCAGGGGCAGTCTACTGGTATTCTCCCTAAAAAACCTTAAAGCCATTATTTAATTGGAATGAATTTCACTATGCCGAATCCAAAACAAATATCTTTAGTACAAATCAGTGATTGTCACTTATTTGCCGATCAAGATGCATTACATTTCGGTCAACCTGTGTATCAAAACTTATTAAGAATATTGCAAGAAATAGCTAAACTGGAAGGGGTGGATGCAATCATTTTTAGTGGTGATCTCTCCCAAGATCACTCGATTGTCTCATATCGAAATTTTGTTAAGGCTTTTAGTCAAGCCGTTGATGAATTTGGTTTAAATGCCCCTTTGTATTGGCTCCCAGGCAATCATGATGAGCTACAATTGTTGGAACAAACTTTAGTTCACCCATTAATTGTTCACGAAAATCTCATTCAATTCGATTCGTGGCAAATACAGTTAATTGATTCAACAAGCCCAACGCCAAGTGGTCATGTATATGATGAACAGCTAGATGCATTGAAACAGACAGCGCAGACCACAAAATTTTGCATGGTTTTTATGCATCATACACCGATAGAAGTTGGGTTCTTTATTGATAAGCATGGCTTACGTCATAAAAAGCAGTTTTGGGAGGCGATGAATTCTATCGTGCAAGTGAAAGCAATTTGTAGCGGGCATGTTCATCAGGGCATGTCTTTTGCTGCGACTGCAGAACATCAAATACCTGTGTTTACTTGTCCGGCTACCTCGATTCAATTCGACCCAACATGTCCAACAGTTGCCGCGTTAGATAAAGGTCCTGGGTATCGGCATTTTTATTTAAATCAAAATGGTTGCATTGAAACATCATTACATTATCTGAGCTTAGTTAAATAGATACTTATAGCGACCTTATTAAGTTTTTTGCCGCTTAGCGAGAATTTTAATACTTTTAGGCAAGGTTTTAATTTTTAGGTCATTGTAGCTGTTTTATCAAATCAATAAAACAGCTACAAGCCTTTAAAAGCACCCTTGTTGAGTTCATCAAGTGCCCTTAACTATAAACTATGTAAAGGCTACGCAAAATACTATGCTAAAGATAGTTATCGTATTAATGCACCTCTTATCTAACTCTAAGTTTTGCAACAATTTAATGGATCTAATATCACCCAATGATTAACTATAGAGCAAGTTAGAATAAGCTATAGGTAACTGCTCTGTAAAATTATAGCTAAGTGTTTGATAGGCTTTATATTAAAGTGTATCATACCGCTTCATATCAAAGGGATGCTAGTAATAGCTCTAAATATAAGGAATTTTTTATCAAAAATCTACTCGCTTTATTACTGTTTTTCACCCCTTTTTCATCGTTTGCAGGCTACGAGTTCGAATACAAATATATGAGAATTAACCAAGACCTATATGATGACTTCTATTTTGAAATGGATGCAATTAATGTTGGTTTTGCTTATGTAACTGGAGGCAATTACGGCTTAAGGTTAGAAGGTGCAATGAGTAATAATGTCGATAATAAATATGACATTGAGAATGAAGATCATAAAAATAAAATTGAAAAATTATTTTCTGTTATTTTATTTAAAAGATGGGAAATTCAGCAATATTCATTTGAATTAGGGGTTGGCCAAACCGATTATGATACGGATTGGACGGTAAATGGAAAAGATGTTGAGGGGCTTGGCGGTGTTGATTCTGATTTTTCATTTCATTTTACGACCTATTACGCAATAAATGAAGATCTTGAATTCCTTGTTGGTTATACCGATATTTATCGAAAAGATAAAAATAATTATGGTAAAGAGTCTACTTATAGTTTTAATATAGGGTTAAAACACAATCTCTAAAATAAGATAATGTGAAACGATAGTGACATCCGTTAGGGTCTCAATATTTGTTATAAACATTTCAAAATACATTTAATGGATTCAAATCTAAATATACTTTTTATTCATGGCTTTAATAGCTCTCCTCGCTCATTTAAAGCAGAAGCTACCGCGCAATATTTGCAAGAAAATCATCCCGATATACAATTTATTTGTCCGCAGTTAGTTAGCAACCCGTTTATAGCCATTGAACAACTTGAGGCTATTATCAACGCAGCACCTCAAAGCCGTTGGTGTCTTGTGGGATCATCGTTAGGCGGCTTTTTTGCCACCTTTCTTAGCGAAAAATATCAATGCCCAGCTGTTTTGATAAACCCCGCTGTGCGGCCTTTTGAGCTGGCTGGTGAAATTGCTGGCAAGCAATATAACCCTTATACCGAAGAGCATTATGAGGTGACTGAACAGCAAGTATGTTCGTTAAAATCATTGGAATGTAAATCAATCAATATCAATCACTTTTTTGTTATGGTACAAACAGGTGATGAAGTCTTGGATTATCAAAAAGCCGTTGCAAAATATCATGGTTGTCAGATGAGAATTGAACAAGGTGGTGATCACAGCTACATTAATTTCTCAGCAACTTTACCCCTTATAACCGAGTTTTTTAATTTATCCTAAACCGGTTATAAGGTATTATTTTAATAAGAACATAATTAACGAAGAAATCAGAACCCCCTATGACTGATCAATATAACTCAGAAGCCATTGAAGTATTAAGCGGTTTAGATCCTGTGCGTCGTCGCCCAGGCATGTATACCGACACCATTCGCCCGAACCATTTAGGTCAGGAGGTTATTGATAACTCCGTCGATGAAGCGTTAGCTGGGCATGCGCAAAATATTCAAGTTATTTTACACGAAGACCACTCGTTAGAAGTTATTGATGATGGCCGTGGTATGCCAACCGATATTCATCCGGAGGAAGGGGTTCCCGGGGTTGAACTGATCTTTTGTCGATTGCACGCTGGTGGTAAATTTTCAAATAAAAACTATCAGTTTTCGGGTGGCTTGCATGGGGTTGGTATTTCGGTGGTTAATGCCTTGTCAACGCGTGTTGAGGTGGCGGTACGTCGTGATCAGAACGTTTATGAAATGGCGTTTGAACATGGTGAAAAAGTATCTGATTTGGAGATTACGGGCACGGTAGGTAAGCGTAATACCGGTACCCGAGTACGTTTCTGGCCGGATGCCAGCTATTTTGACTCACATAAGTTTTCAGTAAGTAAGCTAGCACACATATTAAAAGCCAAAGCGGTATTGTGTCCGGGCTTAAACATTAAATTTACCGACAAAGTAAATAACAATAAGCAGCAATGGTGCTACCAAAATGGCTTACGCGATTACTTAAAAGAAGCGGTAGAGAAATGGGAAAACCTGCCCGAGGAGCCATTTATTGGTGAGTTTATGTCATCAAATGAAGGGGTTAACTGGGCCGTAACTTGGTTACCCGAAGGTGGCGAAGGCATAGGTGAGAGTTATGTAAACCTTATTCCAACCATACAAGGTGGTACCCATGTAAATGGTCTACGCCAAGGTCTTTTAGACTCCATGCGCGAGTTTTGTGAATTTCGAAACCTGATCCCTCGTGGCGTAAAATTAACCCCAGATGATATTTGGGACAAATGTTCTTACATCTTGTCGGTTAAAATTCAAGACCCACAGTTTGCCGGACAAACCAAAGAGCGTTTATCGTCGCGTCAATGTTCGGCTTTTGTTTCTGGGGTGGTAAAAGATGCGTTTAGCTTATGGCTGAATGAACACACCAATATTGCAGAAGCGTTAGCTGAGTTTTGTATTAGTAACGCCCAACGCCGCATGCGCGCCAGCAAAAAAGTGGTGCGTAAAAAAATCACCCAAGGGCCTGCTTTACCGGGTAAATTAACCGATTGTGGCTCACAAGAGCCAGAGCGTACCGAGTTATTCTTAGTAGAGGGTGACTCAGCGGGCGGTAGTGCCAAACAAGCACGTGATCGTGACTTTCAGGCGATTATGCCGCTGCGTGGTAAAATTCTAAACTCATGGGAAGTTGACTCTGGGCAGATTTTAGCTTCACAAGAAATTCATGATATTTCCGTTGCCTTAGGTATTGACCCTGACAGCGAAGATTTATCCGGATTACGCTACGGTAAAATTTGTATTCTTGCCGATGCCGATTCCGATGGTTTGCACATTGCCACTTTATTGTGTGCACTATTTACTCAGCACTTTTTACCGCTGGTACAAGCAGGCCATGTGTTTGTAGCCATGCCACCGTTGTATCGAATCGATATTGGTAAAGAGGTATTTTATGCCCTCGATGAACAAGAAAAAGATGGCATCCTTGATAGAATTCAAGCAGAGAAGAAACGCGGAAAAGTCAACGTACAACGCTTTAAAGGTCTGGGTGAAATGAACCCACTGCAACTGCGTGAAACCACCATGGACCCAAACACTCGCCGCTTAGTGCAATTAACGGTAGATGAATATGATACCACCATGGAAATGATGGATATGCTGTTATCGAAAAAACGCGCTGGGGATCGTAAAGAGTGGTTACAAGATAAAGGTAATTTGGTGGAGCTTAATTAGCCAGTGAAAACGGCGATACACCTATGGGAATATAAAGCACATATTCCTCGAAGCAGAGGTGTCATTCTGAGTAGCCTATGGCAAGCTCAGGATCTCCTTCAGGTGCAGGCTGATTATGTCATTGTTCCACAGCATTCGAATGGAAATCCCAGATATTTAACACTTTAGCGAGCTAAAAGAAAAAATATCTGGGCACGTCAAAATTGCCAATCAATATTCACCCATTTTATCTATTCTATGCTTTAGCAAGAATAAACATCTGATAACCAAACTCCCCTAAGTATTTCTCAAAAATATCCATCTCAACCAAGGTGTCTTTAATGGCTTGTGAGTCTGGCATTTGAGCCTGCAAGTCAAGAGCACGCTGCTTAACGGGCAGGTAGTAATTTTCCCATGATGCCTGACTTAAAGAGAAATGCGCGATAACGTTGTAACCCGCTTGCTCAATTTGGTTTAGCCGAGTCTGTAAAGGCTGTATATCGGGGTATTCACGAGTCCAAAAGGTATGAGCCGCCTCACTTTGGGTATCGGTTAACCACACCGCGTCGCTCAGCATCATGGTGCCATTGTCTTTTAGAAAGGGGTTCCAAGCCGCTAGCGCCTTTTCAACGCCCATAATGTAAGCACACCCCTCTGCCCAAATAAGATCATAGCTTTTAGGTTCTAGGGGTAAGTCGGTCATACTGGCACAAAGGGGCGTTACTTGTTCACTCAGACCTTTTTCTTGCAGCGACGTCGCTAACTTATCTAGCGCTGACTGTTCGTTATCGACTGCCGTTATATGCGCGCCTGTTTGTTGTGCGATTATTGCGGTTGATAAGCCTTTTCCTGGGCCTATTTCCAACACCTGCTTTGGTGTTTGCGGCAATAAAGATAACGCTTTTAGGGTTTCTTCTTCACTGCCCGGACCCCAACGTTCAAGTGTTGAGAATATTTTCATAAAATCTTGCATGTATTTGTCGTGTTCAGTCATATCTTTAGATAACCATTTTAGTCTTAGCGCTTCTTTTTCTGTGAAGCCTTGTTTCATTAAAAATTCCAGATGCGCATCCGGGGCCACTTTATCCATATTGGCATGCCAGGTGCGCTCATCACCTTTGCCAAGCATGGCTAAAAGCAATTCTCTAGACTGTTGTTTTTCAGCGATTTCAGCCTCAAGTTGGTCTAGTCGCAATTGTAATACCTGCAAATCAATTTTTGCCTCAATCGACGCCTTACATTCTTTTAAGCTTAAGCCACCAGCTTGCAGTTGCTGTACCAGCTTGATTCGCTGAATGTCGATATCACGGTAAACTCGATAACCATTGGTTAAGCGTTCACCGTTAATTAGGCCTAATTTTTCATAATAGAGCAGGGCCGTACGTGAAAGCCCAACTCGGTCGGCGACTTGTGATATTCGGTACATAAACAATCTCAGCAAAAATTCGAAAGGTAATCTTAAACTATAAAGCAATAGACAGGTCAAGCGTTGGTAAACGGAAAATAAAAAAGGCTTTTGCATGAGCAAAAGCCTTATAAAAGAGAGCAAAGAAAAAGCTATTATGCTTTGTTTTGCGCTTTAATCAGTTCTTTCAACTCTCTGATCTCATCTTGTAACTCGCTTAAGCTTGGCTCTTTCTCGTTGCGCATTTTGGTATGCTCTTCTTCCATCACATTAACCACGATGCCAATCACCATATTTAAAAACGCGAATGCGGTAAAAAAGATAAACGATAAATAAAACACCCAAGACCAAGGGTACACATCCATGGTTTCGTATTGAATATCGGTCCAGTCTTCAAACGTCATAATACGAAACAGAGTAAGCATGGAAATGGCAATGTCACCCCATAACGTTGGGTTGATGTCTTTAAAAACAAAACTGCCAAAAGCGGCGTATATATAGAAGATTATAAACATTAATAAGATAACGTAACCTAATTGGGGCAACGCTTTGATTAATGAATTAATCAGTACTCGCAATTCGGGGACGACGGACACCATACGCAGAACCCTAAATATGCGCACAAGTCGTGCTAACAGTGCCATTTCCGCATCATTGATTGGAATTAAACTAATGGCCACCACTAAAGTATCAAAGACGTTCCAGCCACTTTTGAAAAAGTGTTTTTTATTTGGGTCAGCGATAAAGCGAATGCTGATTTCAAATAAAAAGAAAATGGTAATAAACGTATCAAGAATTTGCGTGATGGAGATAGCGCTGTCGGTTAATTCAAATGTTTTGGCTCCAATCTCCAACGCCGAAATTATGATCACCGCAACGACCGTAAATTCGAAGATTCGGTTGTTTTTTAATTGGTTTAAATTAGCCTGAAGGGTTTCGTACATACGTTACAACTTTATAAATAGTATCTGTTAATGTTTTGTTATGGGGGGAATATAAACGTTTTCAAGAGAGGCAGCAATTTAAAGCGTGCTCCCTGACAAAAATCAGGGAGCAAATTGGGATTATTTTAACCAGGCGTAGCTAACTTTGGTGTATACCGCTCGGTCATTTTGCTCCAAATTACTGAACCCTTCGGTTGAGTTATGTTGATCGGAGTAACCTAAATAAAATACCGTTTGGGGATTAATTTTATAGGCATAAAGCAACTCAGTAGAAACGTTTTTGCTGTTTGCATCAACATCATCTGGGTCTAAATCACCGGTGTTATGGGTATTACGACTGGTGTTGTTGTATATCAGCGTAAACCTTAGAAAACTCATGGTATCAAACTGATAGGTGGTCCGAAAATCGGTTAATCGAGCTCGAAACACATTGTCGCCTTCGGCTTCAAGCTGACGATAATTATGACGCAGTTTCAGCTCAAGGTGTTGATTCACATTCCAGTTGATCACCGGGCGGATATTGATTTTATCGCCGGCGCGGTTATTGGCATAATCAATGGCATCGCCCCAGCCAACAGCGCCCTCTAAATACAAGTTAGATAATGGTTTGGAATTTATATACACCTCATATTCGTTTTGGGTAAATAAGGTGGTGTTATCTTTAATAGCCAAGTCGGTTTTATCAATGCGACTACCAATCACATCACGATGAGAATACTTTAACTGGGCATAAGTGCTGTTCATCGCATTTAGCTCGGTGCGTAAATCAAACTCTTCTTCGATTAAATCACCGTCATTATTTTTCGATTTGTCATAATCGCTATAAACGTTAAATTGCGTCCACCACTCACCGGGCTCTGCATACCATTTGCGACGAAGCGCCGCACCGTGGCGAGTAAAATCAACGCGAGACATAAAACCTAAATCACCACGAAAGTCTTCATCTTTTTTATCAATAAAGCCTCGGTAGTACCAATCTCGGTCATTGTGACTGTACTCAGCTTTAAACGCATAGCCACTAAATGAGTCCTTATTTTTGGTTCTTAGGGTCATTTCATTGTCTTCACAATTGTCTTCATCATCACAAAATTGCTTAAACAAGTCATCTGGATATTCGGTATCGGAATAGGCTGCTTGTACTTTTAGTTTATCTGAATCGCTAAAGCGGGCAGATAAGTCGACGGCATGCACGGCGTTTTTATAGTCTTCACTACTTCGTAAAGTACTCACCGTACCTAACGTGGTGTTTTTGTCGATATTGTATCGGTATCGAAGCGCGGCATTGTTGGAACTGTCTTCAATAGTGGCAATTGATGAGTTGCGGTTCCCCGGTATAAGAATATTGGTGTCATCATCATCGGTTACAAATAAACCAACGCTATGATCGCCTTTTTTGCTGGTTAACTTGCCGCCGTAATTTGGGGCATTGATGTTTCGGGTATAAATCAAGTCGTAGTTGGAGTCGAAGTAATCGGAGTTATCCAAAAAGAACGGTCGCTTTTCATCGAAAAATAAAGCAAAGGTATTGTTAATGCTTAATTGCGCATTATCGGTTTCAACCGTTGAAAAGTCAGGGTTTAGCGTGACGTTTAATAGTGTGTCCGGGGTAATGCCCCAGCGAATATCTAAGCTTGGATCAAAATCATTTTCGCCTTGCCAATCACCTTCATCATCACGGGCTTCGACGCGTTTGGTTACCATAGATGGCACCAACGTTAGGTTGTTACCTTGCTTGGCACCCGAAAAGCCTTGTGTGGTTACCAACTGACATATTTGACAGTTATTGTCTCGGTCTAAATAAATATTGGATATTCTTAGTCGTTCTTCGCGTGGATAAAAGCGCACCAATTCAATGCCCCATTCTTGAACGGGTAATTGCTCATTAAAGTTAAGCATGCGCAGTGGCAAGGCCATTTCAATGACATAGCCTTTTTCGGTTATTCTGCCGCTGCTATCCCAAATACCATCCCACGAATCACTTTCATGGCCTGTTATCGCATCTTCAATGCCGTCAATTTGCACACCAAGGGGGTTAACCATAAATCGGTAGGCGCTGCGTTCATCATTATAGGTATCGATTTTGATGCCAATAATGTCATCACGCCATGATTTATCTCTGTCGCGCAAATAGGCTCGGATTTTACTTGGGTTTGGATCTTCGGCAATAAAGGCAATATAAAAGTGTTCACCGTTTTCCATTAATAAGGCTTCGGTGTTTATTTTACTTGTAATGTTGTCATACGGACTTGTGATGTTATCGAGTAAAACTCTTTGTGCATTTTGCCATTGGGGCTCATCTAAAATTGCATCAACGGTGATGTTACCCTGTATTTTTGGGGTGTTGATTTTAGGTAATGGACCGGTAGGTTTTGGTCTAGCCATAGCGTTAACTTGGCAGATAAGCATTATCGATAAAACCGACAATATGGAGCGAAACATAGACTTCCTTTATACTTTTATTTTATAGGTCTTTTTATAGTCCGCAATAATCTAGGTTATAATGACAAGGATCAACTTGTTTACGTTTAGTTACCTTTTATAAGCGACAAATTGCAGGCGTTTTCTTATGGTTTGCATTTAGTTGAATGGCTTGTAATTATTATATTTTTTCAAGGTGAATACAGTGAAAATAAAAGTAAGGATTACAGGTATTGGTCCTTGATTTATTTTGACGGTGTAAAAGATCTAAGCAAGCCAATGTTGTTGCTCAAGAACAATAGTCGTCAAGGGTGGTTAATCATATCCAAGTAAAATGCACCTGTGATACGATAACGAAAGATAAACGTAAATCGCACCAGCCAAATGGGCTCTTAACCTAACAGAGAACGATATTACCTATTATGCTCAATCAAGCCGATAAAACCTTATGCCACATCTCCATAGGCACCAACCAATTAACCAAAGCGACCCATTTTTATGACCATGTTTTGCCGACCTTAAATATTGAAAGGGTAGTAGAGCACGAACACGCAGTCGCTTATGGTAAAGGCTACCCAACCTTTTGGTTACAAGTCCCTTTTGATAAGCAAAAGGCGACGATTGGCAACGGCAGTCATATTGGCTTTATGGCCACCAGCAAAGCCATGGTAGATGCTTTCTATCAAAAAGCATTAGAACAAGGCGGTACGTGCAATGGCGAGCCAGGGCCCAGGCCGGAATACGGTGAACCATATTACGGTTGTTTTATTATTGATTTGGACGGCCATCGTATTGAAGCGAGCTTTTGGGATGTCGAATTTCAATCTAAATAATGTTATAACACTTTGAACTATTTTACCTTTATCCATTTTCCGATACAGTAGATAAAGAATACGTAACGAAAAAAGCCAAGCAGCCATGCGATGAGTCAAAACATCTGACGTCATCCATTGATACTATAAAAAATAAACACTTGTTTGGCATACCAGGAAAAACACAAATTATGTCTGATGCAATCGATTTAAGTCTTGAAGGAATAGAACAGCTGCCTATGCGTCGTTTTACCGAAGACGCATACCTGAACTATTCCATGTACGTTATTATGGACAGGGCACTGCCACACATAGGTGATGGTTTAAAACCAGTACAAAGGCGGATCATTTACGCAATGAGTGAACTGGGCTTAAACGCCAGTGCCAAATATAAAAAATCAGCACGTACTGTGGGTGATGTTCTGGGTAAATTCCACCCGCATGGCGACTCAGCCTGTTATGAAGCCATGGTCCTTATGGCACAGCCATTCTCATACCGTCATCCCTTAGTGGATGGACAAGGTAACTGGGGGGCACCGGATGATCCAAAATCGTTCGCCGCCATGCGTTATACCGAAGCCAAATTATCTAAGTTTAGTGAAGTACTCTTATCGGAATTAGGGCAAGGGACCGTTGATTGGTTACCAAACTTCGATGGCACCTTAAAAGAGCCAAAAACCTTACCGGCCCGATTACCTCACATTTTACTCAATGGTGTAACCGGTATTGCCGTTGGTATGGCCACCGATATACCGCCACATAACGTTAACGAAGTGGCGAATGCATGTGTGCATTTAATCGAAAACCCGAAAGCCGAGTTGGAAGAGATTGGCGAGTTTGTGCAAGGCCCCGACTACCCAACCGATGCCGAAATCATTACCCCGAAAGCCGATATTGAAAAAATATATCGCACGGGGCGTGGTAGCATTAAAATGCGTGCGGTTTATGATGTTGAACAAGGTGATATCGTGATCACTTCACTACCACATCAAGCCTCGGGCGGTAAAATTCTTGAGCAAATTGCTCAACAAATGCAGCAGAAAAAATTGCCTATGGTGGTGGACTTGCGTGACGAGTCCGATCATGAAAACCCAACTCGTCTAGTGGTTGTGCCGCGCTCTAACCGAGTGGATACCGAACAAGTGATGCAGCATTTATTTGCGACCACCGACTTGGAAAAGAACTATCGAGTTAACTTAAACATCCTTGGCTTAGACAACCGTCCGGCGGTTAAAAATCTGAAGCAAATTTTAGCCGAGTGGTTAGAGTATCGCCGCGAAACCATTCGTCGTCGTTTGCAATATCGTTTAGATAAAGTATTAGCTCGCTTGCACATCCTTGATGGTTTGTTGGTTGCATACTTAAACATCGATGAAGTCATCGCGATTATTCGTGAATATGACAACCCGAAAGAAGAACTGATGAGCCGCTTTGGCTTAAGCAAAGTGCAAGCCGAAGCAATTTTAGAAATTAAACTTCGTCAGTTAGCCAAACTTGAAGAAATTAAAATCCGCGCGGAGCAGGACGAGCTATCAGTTGAACGCGACAAGATTGAAAAAATCCTTGGCTCGAAAGCGCGCATGAATACCCTAATGAAAAAGGAAATCCTTGCCGCCGCCAATGAATACGGCGATGAACGTCGCAGTAAGTTGGTTGAACGTGGTGAAGCGAAAGCGTTAAATGAAAAAGACTTAATGCCATCTGAAGCGGTAACGGTTGTGGTTTCTGAAAAAGGGTGGGCAAGAGCAGCCAAGGGCCACGATTTAGACCCGCTGGCGATGAACTACAAAGCAGGCGACAAATACTTATGTTCGGCCAAAGGGCGCAGTAACTTGCCGGTGGTATTCTTAGACAGCTCAGGTAGGGCATTTGCGACCGATGCGCATACCTTACCAAGCGCCAGAAGTCAGGGGGAGCCGTTAAGTGGACGCTTCTCTATTGCACCAGGTGAGTCATTTACTCATGCTATCATGGGCCAGGACTCGCAAAAATTCCTACTTTCCAGTGATTCCGGTTATGGCTTTATTGGTAATTTTAATGACATGGTAAGCCGTAATAAGAACGGTAAAGCTTTATTATCCTTGCCACAAGGTGCCAAAGTAATGGCTCCACAACCCATCACGGATATTGAAAGCAGCTTATGTCTGTCCATTACCACCGAAGGGCGAATGTTGTTATTCCCACTAACCGATTTACCACAATTAAGTAAAGGTAAGGGAAATAAGATAATCGGTATTCCAGCCGCCAGAGCCAAAGCCAGAGAAGAATTTGTCACGATTTTAACCGTGATACAGCAAGATCAGGCCATAACTCTATTTGCTGGCAAACGTAAGTTGACCTTAAAACCATCGGATCTTGAGCATTACCGTGGTGAACGTGGCCGACGAGGTAACAAGTTACCCAGAGGCTTACAGCGCGTTGAAAGCATTCAGATTGCTGGTGATGAAGAGTAAGTTAACATAGCCACAGCATCTGATGGGAGATCCCGGATATTTATCGATTGTAAGCTCCTAGAGCTACCTTTGATAATCAATTCCGGGACGTTTTACTTTAATTAAGTTTAGTTGCACCGTCATTAAGTTGTGCAACGGAACCTTCAGAATTTTCAGTGTGCATACATTCATTATGCAAGGGTTGGTCATACAAGTTCCCTAAAGGTTTATCCCCTTACCCTTTGTGTGTATAATTGCGCCACATTCAAATATTTCGGGGTTATTTGTGCTAGCAGTAGTTCGTATTTTTTTAGTTTTTATTGGCTTATTGTTGATAAGTCTTTTCTCTTTTTTCTTATGTGCATTTCGTCCAACCAACCGCAATAATGCTTATGTTTGCGCCATGCTAATCAGTCGTTTGGCCAAAGTGTTTGGTATAACTGTTGAAATTAGAAAACCCAAAGGGCTAGAAGATAAAGGCCCATTTGTTTACGTTGCAAACCACCAGAACAGTTTAGATATTTTTACGGTGAGTGCCGGATTACCCAAACGTACGGTAAGCGTTGGTAAAAAAAGCTTACGCTTGATCCCATTTTTTGGGCAAATGTATTGGTTTACTGGTAATATTTTATTAGACCGAAACAATCGCTCAAGAGCCCATGGTACAATTGCCATGACCGCTGACCGAGTTAAGCAACGAAACATCTCAGTTTGGTTGTTTCCAGAAGGTACTCGAAGCTATGGCCGTGGTTTACTGCCTTTTAAAACCGGGGCATTCCATACCGCAAAACAAGCGCACGTGCCAATTGTTCCGGTTTGTGTCAGTAACACCCATGATATGGTTAATTTAAACCGTTGGAATAACGGCAAAATGATCATCGAATTTTTAGCACCAATCGAGATTGAGCACAGTGATAAATCGGTTCGTGTATTAGCCAATGAAACGCATCAATTAATGCATGATAAAATCATCGAATTAAGTGAAGAAGTCGGTAACCCACTTGTTGGTGATGTTACCGCTGAAGCAGGATAGATAATGACAGAGCAAAACAACACCCAATTAACACCAGAGCAAGAGCAAGAACTACAAGAGTGGTTTGCGCACACAGATACTTTGGTAAATGAATTACTCGATGATGGCTCTAACCAAGAAAAAGAGCACGTTATTGAGCATCATTTTGCCAGCAGTAATTTTGACGTGTTGGAAGCGGCTGCCATTGCGGCTTTTAAGAAAGGCTATGAAGTAGATGAGCCAGAAGAAGCAGAACTGGAAAACGGTGCACGTATCTTCTGTTTTGACGTTGTTACCGAGCAATACTTAGATGTTGATGAGCTATTAGAAGAAACCCAAGAAATGTTTCTTTTTGCCCAGTCTTGCAACATTGATTACGACGGTTGGGGCACTTACTTCGAAGAGTAAATGCTTTCAAGTTAAAGCTTTCAAGTTAAAGCCTTATAGCTTTACAGCGTATTAAAAAAGCCGAGCTTTGTTATGAAGCTCGGCTTTTTTAATGTATACAAGGTCTTACTTTAGCTCGTTTGTTAGAACGAGTAATTTAAGCCAACGATAACCAAGTTATCTTGCTCATCAGGAATTTCGCCATCGCCATCTGGTAATGGATCATCAACGCGGTCAATAATTAACTTCGCATCTAAGGCCAAGTTACCTACTAGCGCAACTTTAAAACCTGTTTCTAAGTGATGAATGCGTTTACCTGAGTCTTCACTTACAAACTTAACGTCGTAGTCTAAGAAGTACTTGATGTTTTCGGCTATATCGTATTTTACGTTCGCACCAAGGTTTAAAACCGGTGAGGTTTCTGAGTCATCTTCATCCATCTCAACTTCATTGTATTTGGTCCATTGTGCACTTGGGCCCGCATAGAAGTCGACTTTGAAATCCGGTTGATTAATGTATTTATAACCGGCGGCAACACCAAGGGTCGCTTGATGTTCGATATTTTTAAATTCATCGGTGTAGTATTCAAACGTTGGTAATAAAAAGAATACTTGCTCGGTATAGTTCCAATCGTAGCGCGCTTTTAAGCGGTGGTTACGCTCGGTCACCGAAGATTCGTCGGTATCTGCGTCAGTAGACTCAGAAAAAATACCAAGGTATGAGAAAGAGAACTTGTCTTTGCCTCGGTCTAGTTCTGTTTTTGCCGCCATAGATGAGTCGAAACGTTCTGAGTTACCTGATTTAAAATTTAAACCCGCAGATATATCACTCACCCATTGTGGCGCTGTGTTTTCGGTCGCTGCCAACACCGGATTTGATATTAGAAATGCAGATGCCATCAACACAGAAAGTGCTGACCTTTTCGTCAATAAATTATGCATGTTATTCCCTGTAAAAAAAGTCGATTCAACCTGATGCTGCGCCCTGGTGATCGGTGGGTTGTTATTGTTAGTGTTTGGTAGCTTGTTTGTTACTCTTGTTATAAAGGGATGATAATATGCTTTGCGCTATAAAAAAAGCCAGCAAGTGCATTTTGCTGGCTTTTTTACTGATTTTTCGACTATTTGCTTAGTAAAGACCAGTTATTAGCGCTTGGCCGTTAAGCCGTTGCAATAATACTTGTCTTAAAACGCTATTATAGCGCTTCGATAGTCGCTTTTTGCTCGGCTAGTTTGGCTATCATGGTTTCGCCTTCTTCAAGCTTGGCTTTTTCTTTGGCGATTACCGCTTCAGGTGCTTTGCTTACGAAGTTATCATTCGACAATTTACCACGCGTACGAGAAACGTCTTTTTCAATTTTCTCAATCGCTTTGCTTAAACGGGCAATTTCGGCATCTTTATCGATAAGGCCTGCCATTGGAATTAACACGCTCATGTTTCCAATAACGGCGGTAGCCGATGCTGGACCATTGTCATCGTCTGCTAATACATCAATCGACTCAAGTTTCGCTAGTGCACTTAAGAAGGTTTTGTTGTCGTTTAAGCGACGTAAGTCACTATCATCAACGTTCTTCAAAAATACCGGTAATGGCTTGCTTGGTGCGATGTCCATTTCACCACGGATGTTACGAATGGCGATAATAAAGCTCTTAACCCATTCTAAATCCGCAATCGCGGCCTCGTCTAGCTTGCTTTCGTCAAACTGCGGGAAGCTTTGAATCATGATGCTGTCACCAGACTTACCGGCAGTAGATAATGGCGCAACTTGCTGCCAAATAGTCTCCGTGATAAATGGCATAATTGGGTGCATTAAACGTAATAAGGCCTCCAACGTATTTACCAATGTGTGGCGTGTACCACGTTGTTGTGCTTCGCTACCTTTAAATAAAACCGGTTTGGTTAATTCAAGGTACCAGTCACAGAATTGGTTCCAAGTAAATTCGTACAAGGCTTGCGATGCTAAATCGAAACGGAACGACTCAAAGGCTTCGTGTACGGTTTTAACAGTTTGTTGGAATTGACCCATGATCCAGCGATCGGCCAATGAAAATTCCATCTCGCCACCATCTTTACCACAATCGTGCTCTTCGGTGTTCATTAATACGTAACGGCTAGCATTCCATAATTTATTGGTGAAATTACGGTAACCTTCCAAACGTTTCATATCCCAGCTGATATCGCGACCGGTAGACGCAACAGAGGTAAGGGTAAAGCGCAATGCATCCGTACCGTGTGCTTCAATACCTTCTGGGTACTCTTTACGGGTTAATTTGGCAATTTTCTTGGCAAGTTGTGGTTGCATCATGTTGCCAGTACGTTTTTCTAATAAATCGTCTAACGAGATACCGTCAATCATATCTAGAGGATCGACTACGTTACCTTTTGACTTACTCATCTTATCGCCATTTTCATCGCGAATAAGACCGGTTACGTACACTTTCTTAAATGGTACTTGCGGGGTGCCATCTTCGTCTTTGATAAAGTGCATGGTCATCATGATCATACGCGCTACCCAGAAGAAAATGATATCAAAACCGGTTACCAACACATCCGTTGAGTGGAACTGTTTTAAAAGGTCGTTCTTTTCAGGCCAGCCTAAAGTAGAGAAAGTCCAAAGTGCTGATGAGAACCACGTATCTAATACATCATCATCTTGACGAAGCACTGCATCGGCAGGTAGGTCGTTGTTGCTGCGCACTTCTTCTTCGCTGCGACCAACATACACTTTACCGTTTTCGTCATACCATGCTGGGATGCGGTGACCCCACCAAAGCTGACGAGAGATACACCAATCTTGAATGTCTTTCATCCAAGCAAAGTACATGTTTTCGTATTGCTTCGGCACAAATTCAATCGAACCGTTTTCAACCGCTTCTACCGCAGGCTCAGCTAAAGGTGCTGCACGTACATACCATTGGTCGGTTAGTAGAGGCTCTATAACCACACCAGAGCGATCCCCGTATGGAACGGTTAATTCGTGATCTTTGATTTCATCTAATAAACCAAGGGTGTCGAATTCTTCGACGATTTGCTTACGAGCGTCGAAACGGTCTAAACCAGCGTAGGTTGCCGGAAGTTCGCTACTGTAAGCATCTGATACTTCACCATTGGTGTCATATACTTGGGCCGTGGCTAAAACCGCGGCATCTTCATTGAATATATTGATAAGTGGTAATGCATGACGCTTACCCACTTCGTTATCGTTAAAATCGTGCGCAGGGGTGATTTTCACACAACCCGTGCCTTTTTCCATATCCGCGTGGTCATCGCCAACAATTGGAATTAAACGATTAACCAATGGCAATAAGATGTGCTTGCCAATTAAGTCTTTATAACGAGGGTCTTCTGGGTTAACCGCAACACCTGTATCACCAAGCATGGTTTCTGGACGTGTTGTCGCTACCACAATGTAGTCTTTGCCATCGGCAGTTTTAACACCGTCGGCTAATGGGTAACGGAAATGCCACATGTGGCCTTTCTTGTCTTTGTTTTCGACTTCTAAGTCTGAAATTGCGGTATGCAATTTCGGATCCCAGTTAACTAAGCGCTTACCACGGTAAATTAAATCGTCTTGGTATAAACGAACAAATACTTCTTGTACCGCGTTGCTCATGCCATCATCCATGGTAAAGCGTTCACGAGACCAGTCGATTGAGTTACCTAAACGGCGCATTTGGCCGCCAATGGTACCACCTGAGTGTTCTTTCCATTCCCAGATTTTGTCGATAAACGCATCACGGCCGTAGTCGTGACGTGTTTTATTTTCTTCAGCGCCAATTTTACGCTCAACAACCATTTGTGTCGCAATACCTGCGTGGTCGGTACCCGTTTGCCATAAGGTATTTTTACCCTGCATGCGTTGGTAACGAATAAGCGTATCCATAATGGTTTGCTGGAAGGCGTGACCCATGTGTAGGCTACCGGTTACATTCGGTGGTGGGATAGCAATACAATAGCCATCGCCCGTACCTGTTGGGCTAAAGTAACCTTGCTCTTCCCATGAAGAGTAAAGTTGTTGTTCAATATCAGACGGATTAAATGTTTTTTCCATGATCTTCTTTACTATGCTGCTTGTGTGCTTTGCTTGGTGGATACGTTAAAACCGAGTTGCTGATAGGCGCGATAACGCAATCGAGCTTGCTGTTTTAAGGTTTCATCAAGGGGCACAAAATCAAAAATTTGCGAAAACTGACCAGCAAAGCGCGGGACTTCGCTGGATAAATTAATTAACACCTGGCGTTGACCAGAAGGCTCTTGCCAACTGATCTCTACTGGTGAGCCACCACGTAAGCCTTCACCGGGAAGGTTGTGGGGAATAAAACTGTTGGCATCAAATGCCCAGAGTAATTCATCTACCTGATGTGCACTTTTCTGACTATCGGTATAAATAAATACTCGTTTTTTGCTGCGAAAGCATTCGGCTGCTTTTAAACAAGCAAGCTGCAGGTGATCTTGCTCGGTTGATTCATCACTGATGATCTCAAAGATTACCTGGCTAGCCATATTTATTCGCCTTGTTCCTGACCACTACGGTTTAACAAGTATTGGGTTAGCATGCTAACTGGACGGCCTGTTGAGCCTTTGTTAGCGCCGCTGCGCCATGCCGTACCGGCGATATCTAAATGCGCCCAGTTGTATTTCTTGGTGAATTTCGCCAAGAATAGACCGGCCGTAATGGTACCTGCTGCACGACCACCTAAGTTGGTGAAATCGGCAAATGGGCTTTCTAATTGGTCTGCGTAATCATCCCAAAGCGGTAAGCGCCATGCTCGGTCGCCACTTTGATCAGAGGCATTTAATAGTTCATGTGCTAATGGGTTGTGCGAGCTTAGTAAACCCGTTGCGTGAGCACCAAGTGCGATAACACAAGCACCGGTTAGTGTGGCAACATCAATCACCACATCTGGGTTGAAACGTTCAACGTAAGTTAGGGCATCACATAAGACCAAACGGCCTTCAGCATCGGTATTTAGTACTTCAACGGTTTGACCCGACATGGTGGTTAAAATATCACCTGGGCGGTACGCGTTTGCATCGGGCATGTTTTCACAACCGGCAAGTACACCAATAACGTTAATGGGTAAATCCAATTTGGCTAGGGCATTCATGGTACCTAAAACACCAGCAGCACCACCCATGTCGTATTTCATTTCATCCATTGCTTCGCCTGGTTTTAATGAGATACCACCTGAGTCAAAGGTTAGGCCTTTACCAACTAATACGATTGGCTTGCTGTCATCGCCAGCGCCTTGGTAGTTAATCACACTCATTAGTGATTCGTTGTCACTACCACGACCAACGGCAAGGTAAGACCCCATGCCTAATTCTTCCATCATCGCTTCATTAACGATGTCGGTCGTGATTTTGTCGTTTTCTGCCGCTAGCTTTTGCGCTTGCTCGGCAAGGTAAGCTGGGTTACAGATGTTTGGTGGTAAATTGGCAACGTCTTTACATACGTTGATACCCGCAGCAATGCCTAAACCGTGAGCGATCGCGCGCTCACCTAAGGTTAATTCACGACGCGTAGGTACATTGAAAACAATTTTTCGCAGTGGTCGACGAGGCTCTTCTTTGCGAGTTTTTAATGAGTTAAAGCTGTATAAACAGTCTTGTGTGGCTTCAACTGCTTGACGTACTTTCCAGTAGGTATCACGACCTTTAACATGCAGCTCTGGTAAGAAACATACCGCTTCCATTGAACCCGTTTCGTTTAACGTGTTAATGGTTTTGCTGATGATTTGACGGTATTGACGTTCGTTTAACTCTCGCTCTTTACCACAGCCAACCAATAGGACGCGTTCACTTAGGATGTTAGGTACCTGATGCAATAACAACATTTGTCCAGACTTGCCTTCCAGATCGCCACGACGTAGTAGATTTGAAATGTAACCGCCGCTGATTTCATCAAGTTGCTCAGCTACAGCTGACAAACGACGAGGCTCGTATACACCGACAACAATGCACGCACTACGTTGCTTTTCTGGGCTGCCACTTTTTACACTGAACTCCATGAACACTCCTATATGATTATTAAATGTTTGTATTTGGCTAAAAATTTGATGTTAAGCTTGCTAAAATCTGCTGTAAACAGATAGACTTAATAGGGTATAAAGATAGCTATAGGCTATTATTATAGCCAGATTGAAGCACTCTACATCTTTGCGCCTAAATTATTTTATATGTAAAAACGGTAAGTTTACTTAAAATTTGCCCACTTGTCAGAAAAAAACTATGTTTTTTGGATTAAATTTGTGATTATTTTTCGATATTTGTTGAGCGAAGTGAGTCGCACCCAGTTAGGTGTGTTCTTAGTGTTAATGACTATCTTCATCAGCCAAAAATTCGTACGAATTCTAGGGGATGCATCCGAAGGCGGGATCCCAGGAAGCGCGGTAATGACCTTTATTGGTTTAACCGTTCCGCATTTAATTGGCCTCATGTTGCCACTTAGTTTGTTTTTAGGAATATTACTCGCCTATGGGCGAATTTATGCCGAAAACGAAATGAGCGTTTTACATGCTTGTGGGGTAAGTGAATGGTATGTTGTTCGGGTAACTTTGGTTGCCGCGTTAATCACCGCCATTATCACTGGTGCGTTTACCTTGTACCTTTCGCCGATGGCGGCAGAAGCGGAATACCAAGTAAAAGAAGAGCTGTCTAAAGACGTCGGTTTATCCGCTCTGGTCTCGGGGCGTTTCCAAAAAACAACCAATGATAAAGCGGTTATTTTTGTTCATAACATTAATAACAACAACCAGTTAAATAGAGTCTTTGTTGCTCAATTACCCGACCATGATAGAGAACCCACTGAGCAAGATACGGTGAGTTTAATTTATGCTGCCAATGGTAAAGTGGTTGAAAATGACGATGGCTCACAACGGTTGGTCCTTAGCATGGGCAACCGATACCAAAAAGACAAACAAGCCAACCAATTTCAAACGGTGACATTTTCAAGTTACGAAATGCAAATTCAGGACAGAAAAGCAGAACATAAACGTCGAAAGCTCGAAGCGTTACCGACAATGGCATTGATTAAAGACTCAAGTACTGAAGCGGTGGCTGAAGTGCAATGGCGACTGGCATTTCCACTGTCGGTATTTATCTTAACCTTAATCGCGGTTCCCTTAAGTGTGGTTAACCCAAGACAAGGTAAGTTTGCCAAAATGTTCCCTGCTTTAATGCTATTTTTAGGCTATTTTTTAGCGCTAACAAGTGCACGATCGGCGGTGGAAGATGGCGTAATTGCCACGCAGGTTGGTTTATGGCCAATCCATTTAATTGCTTTGTTCTTAGGTTGGAGTTTATTACTGCGCAGCCGGGAAAGCGGTAAAAAAATAAAAGCAAAATTAGCGCGGAGTAAACAATAATGCGCATACTCGATATTTATATTGGTCGTATCATTGCCACGACTTCCTTTTTGACGTTGGCTGTGTTGGTAAGTATCAGTACCATCATTAAGTTTGTTGAGCAAATGCGAGCCGTTGGTCGCGGAAATTATGATCTAGTCCATGCGGCACTCTATTCTCTTTACTCGGTGCCAAGAGACGTAGAAATATTCTTCCCTATGGCGGCCTTAGTCGGTGGTTTAATCGGTTTAGGCATGATGGCAAACAACAGTGAGTTAGTTGTGATGCAGGCCGCTGGTTTATCAAAACTGCAAATCATTAAGTCGGTAATGAAAACCGCGGCTATTTTAATTTTGATCAGCATGGCGGTAGGTGAATGGTTGGCCCCGCAAGGTGAAGCATCGGCCAGAGAACTGCGTGCCAGAGCCATTTCAAGTGGTAGTTTGATATCTGCCAAGAATGGGGTTTGGGCCAAGGATGGGGAGTTTATTGTCAATATCACTGAGGTGGAAGATACCGGTACGTTAAAGGCGATTTCGGTCTATAAGTTTGATGACAGCTTAAAGATGAAAACTTGGCTAACTGCCGAGAGCGCCCAATGGGTGAATGATCATTGGTTACTCGAAGGGGTAGAGAAAGTAAACTTTACGCACGAACAATTGACGACACTAAGACCTGGAACCATTGAATGGAAATCCAGTTTAACGCCCGATAAATTAGGGGTGGTCACGGTAAAACCTGAAGCGTTATCATTGCGTGGATTGGTAAGTTACTTAGATTACCTTGAAGAAAACCAACAAGACACCACCAGGTACATGCTGGCTTTCTGGCGTAAGCTAATGCAACCGATTACCGTTGCCGTGATGTTGTTGGTGGCCTTATCTTATATATTCGGCCCACTTCGCTCTGTGTCAATGGGGGCCCGAATCATGATGGGAATTGGTACGGGTATTGTTTATGACTTTATAAATCGCATGTTTGCTTCAGTGAGCTTAACCTTTAACCTATCACCATTTGTAGGGGCCATATTACCAAGTTTATTGTTTGTGACGGTGGCCATTTATCTGTTAAGGCGAAAGGTCTGATTTTTACATTCTAATCAAAAAAAAGGTCATTGATGTAAACCAGCAATGACCTTTTTTATAACCTAAGCTTTTCGAAATAACATACAAGAAGAACGTAATACCTAAAAAGAGCACGTCATTCCGGACTTGGTTCGTATCTCCTAATTCTCTAAATTACGTCTGTTTTCTTCAAGTGATAGCACGACAATTTCGGTATTAGTGAATCTATCCTGTAAAGACAGCTTGTTCTTTCTATCAAAAATAACCAAGAGATTACCAAGCCCTAAAAAGGTAAAACATAAACGTTTAAACCCCGTTTTAAAACTTATTAAGCTACCATCAACATTCTGCACCTTTAAACGCCAAGCTCGCATGCCAATGGTTTGCCCGCTGCGTTGCCAAAAATACATAAAAAAGAAAGCAACCCAACCTAGGTTCCACAATAAAATTAAGCCGTTGGCTAAATAAGAGTTTTGTTGTAAATCACTGGCATGTTCAAAGCCCTGATTATCAATCACCCCTTGTGCAAACAGAAAGCCAAAAATGGCAAAAGAGATGGCGCCAGCGGCCATGTATACTGCAATGGATGTAAGGAAATCATAAAGATACGAGCCCATTCGGCGGCGAAATCCGGCTCGGCTATTACTTCTTGTTGGCATAGTTTTAATTTTTCAAAGTAAATAAAAATGGCAGTGTATCATTTGCCACAAAAAAGGCCAAAAAAATAGTAATCGGTCCGTTTCAGCGTACAGCTGTGCTTTGCACAAAACACAGAGCAAGATACAATAATCAGTTCTGCGGTATAATTAGTACCATAAATAGCCAAATTCAAAGGGAACGTAATGAAAGTTGTTGAGTTTATTCGTGATAAAAAAGGAAAGTTACAGCAAAGGAACGATGAGTTTAAAGCCAGGCTTGAGCCAAAGTTCAAGAACCTGACCGATTTATTCAATGACAAAATCACCAACCCGTTAAGCAACACGATGAATAATCCTTGGCTTTCTAAATTTGCCTTTAATGAAGCAGATACCGAATCAGCAAAAAAAAAGCCCGTCGAGCAAACGCCAAAAGCGGCCGAAATGTTTGCCAAGCTATCCGAGAAACTCGGAGAAGAAACCTATTTAGGTGAATGGTTTACCGTGGATCAGGATTGCATTGATCAGTTTGCCGAAGTAACGGGTGATAAACAATGGATCCATACCGACCCAGAAAGGGCGGCTAAAGAGTCGCCGTTTAAGTCCACCATCGCACATGGTTTCTTAACCTTGTCGCTCATTCCCAAGCTAACTGATACCGTAAACCCAGAAACAAACCCATACCCAGAGGCCAAAATGGTGATCAATTTTGGCCTAAACCGAGTGCGTTTCCCATTCCCGGTAAAAGTAGGTTCAAGAGTAAGAGTAAGAACCGTATTAGTCGGCCTAGAACCAATGCGCAAAAGCATTGAAGTCGTAAATGAAATGAGCATAGAAGTAGAAAACAGCAAGCGTCTAGGCTGCGTGGCCGAAACCGTACTAAGATTGTATTTCTAACAAAAATAAAGCGAATTGCTCATTTAAACAACGAACAAACCAAATAAATAAAAAAACTATTGCTCTAACCAATTTTTCTCGTATAATTCAACCAACTCAACGACAAGTTGAGGCACGTGTTGCCGGAGTGGTGGAATTGGTAGACACGACGGATTCAAAATCCGTTGCCTTTGCGGGCGTGCCGGTTCAAGTCCGGCTTCCGGTACCATTAACCTCTTGATTTTCAAGAGGTTTTTTAGTTTATGGGGTTCCCCAACTATCACATAATCCTCTGTTCTGACGCAAAAACCTCCCAACTGTGACGATTTTTTGCTTTTTTCTTCATTCCCTCTCTCTGAAATTCTTGCGACAGATTTAAATGGCTCATTACTGACCTCCTTACTTTTTGCATCAATATTTTTCGCTTGTGATGATAAATACTCCTGACTGGGGTGTGCGTATCGCTGAACCATTTCTAATGTTCGCCATCCACCCAACTCTTTAAGTGCCAATAAATCTGTTCCTGATTCAACATGCCTTGTAGCCCAATTGTGTCTTAGATCGTGAAACCTTAAGCCAGGTAACCCTGCCTTTTCAGTGATCTCTTTCCATTTTTTGTCTTTAATATCTTTGACAGGATTTAGACGGGTGTTAATAAATACATAACTAGACTCCCTTTGCTGCGCCAATTTATGAAGCAGCGCCATTGCTTGGTCTGATAACGGCGTAGTGACCGCTTTTCCTGATTTGTGATCGGTAGCCGCAATTCGAATTTCCTGCCGCTTAAAATCAATTTGAGCCCATCTTAAGTTTAATATGTTGCTACGACGAAGACCTGTCAGTAAAGCAAAGGCAATTATTGGCCGTATGTAATCAGGCGAGGCAGCGATGAGCTGTTTTATGTCTAGGTTATCCAGCTTGTAGAAATCACGGGGACTTTCTTTATAAATCTTTAATACAGGCACTTTATCTATCCAGCCTAGATCTTGGTGGCAGAAGTTTAGGAATGTTTTAATTTCTGCCAGATAGCGATTTCTGGTCGCTATGGAGATGTTTGCCTTGGTTGATAAGATTTGTAGCAGCTTATCGGCTTTGACTTGCTTGAGGAGAGGATCACCAAGTTTATCTATCCACCAATTAAGCTTATTGGTTTTTTCTTTGATGGTTTTAGTGTGGCGACGGGAGTCTAGATATAAGGAAACGGCCTCAGATATACGTTTGGGCTTTTCTTCCTCCTCTGTCAGCTGTTTCCAGATAAGCTGTCTGAGTTTCGCTTCTTGTTGTTCAGCCTTCGCTCGAATGGTTTCTTTGCTGCTTCGGTGAACTTTCTTTGTGTTACCGTCAAAGGTTAGTTCAAATTTGATGTACCAATATTTTGAATCTTTCTTTTTATAAATCATAGCTTGCTCCAGATAATGATTTATAAATTTATATTAATGAACTGTTAGACAATGCCAACTTTTTTCTGTTTATTTCGCTCATTCAGTAATTTGCTGCCTAGATCCATATTTTTTATGTGGTAATAGCGCTTGATACCATCAAAACTTGTCCATCCTCCGGCTTCCATGATGTCATGGATAGGAACTCCGGCAGCTCTAAGTTCGGTTGCCATTTCATGCCTAAAGTGGTGCGGAACATAATGAAATTCTTTGCCATTCACTTTAATGGGCTTAATGCCCTGGCTGTCGGTAATTTTATGCCATCTTGTATAATCAAATTTGGGCAAAGTACCCTTGTTATCTTTCGCAAAGACATACTCACTATGAATATCATTCTCCGATTTAAACAATAGGGCTTTGTTGATGTATTTTTTGATTTCATCACAAATAGGTGTGTAAAGTTGTTTTCCAGATTTTGATTCTGCCCAGTAAATGGCATTATTATCCCAGTGGATTTGGTGTTCTTTAAGCCTAAGGAGAGCTCCATTTCGGTATCCTGACAAATCACAAACACGTACATAATTTTCTTCCTGGATGGATTGGCAATATTCTGAAATTAGTTTCTCTTTGATTTCAGTTGAAAGCTCAAATATTGGACGTTCATTAGATTGGTATGTCTTCAGCTTTATCTCGCTGTCCACCCAGCCATTATCAAGAGCAAGTCGCATGGCTTTGTTTATTTCTACGACATACCCAGTTAAGGTGCTAGCATCAGGGCCTGTTAACTTTATCCTGGTCGTGATATCCAGCAAGTCTTTATAGGTGAGGCTATCCAAAGGAAAATGACCAATAAGGTGTTGCCAGAAGCCTATCTTGGAATTCATCTCCTTGATGCTTTTAGGCTCTTTCTTTAAGTTTTCATTTGCACTTAGCTTTAACGCATCTGCTACTCTATAGCGATCGCTATTAACATGGGAAGCAAGCTTTTGGGCAGCCAGTTTTACATTATCATCAGCAGAGCAAACACCTTCATTCACCTTGGTTAATATCAATTTGTTAAAATACGCTATAGATTCAGCCTCACTTTCTTTTCGTACCAGAGTTTTTTTGCCTAAAAGCTTTTTAATCAACTGATTATTTTTATTTTTCTTAGGCCGTAAATCTAATTGCCAACGGCAATTTTTATAACCGGAAGTTCTTGGTGCTATTCTTAACTTTAACAAGGACACAACATTTGTTGTATCAGACACATTTGAACTCATTAATTGATCTAAAGCTGCTTTGGATACGGTATTTTTAGCCTTACTGGATTTTTCAAAGTAGTCGTCAACTTTACGGAGTATCTCATCTGTATCGATAGCATGGGTTGGGTTGATATCAATAGATTGCTCAGCTTTAACATTTGTTGTGATGGAGTCCACAATATTGGTTGCAGGTTTTTGAATGTCTCTACTAGCGCTCGCTTCGATTTGTGGCGGTGCGGCTGACAATGGTTCTAAGGATTCAGGGGGCGTGATTATTTTGTTAAGACGCTCTTCCTTTATTTGAGTTGTATTTTGTTTTTCGGGATTTACAGAGGTTGTTGAATTTGACGGTGCATTATTGCCAACACTGTCGAATTCATTAATGCCGTACGCCAATCGCACCAGGTTGTCAGACGCTGAGGTGAGAATAAATAAACCTTCTGCGGCCTTGATGTGAGGGATAACAAAAAGACCATGTTTATCTCTTATCCCTAACAACTCATCAATGAATGACCCAGGCAACCCAGTGTTGTGTTGTTTAAATTGCTCCAGGGTAATCCATTTATCTGTGTAGGGGGTGTTATCGATACTTTGCAAACAGGCACCATGAACCGCAGGTATAAAAGCCCCCTGCGGTTGTTGGTTAGTTTGTTTAGCTTCAGTATAGATAAATGAACACTCAAAAAATAATTTTGAATGATCTTACCCGATCTAAAAATTTCCATTTTGCCGTAAACATTTTCTTTACTTGGACTGCTTCCCTACTTGGGCTTATTTCCCTTGGCCTGCTCCTAGATATATTCGAGGTTAACTAACTAGAGGATATAAAATGAGTAATGTCGTGGAATTAAAAGCCCAATGGATCCATAAGCTTGTGAGAAAATCTCGTACTCCCTGGAGAGCGGAATTTCCTGATGACACGCGGATATGTTGGTTTTTGGACGATGAAAGAAAGCAGGGTATTTATGAGTATCGTGATTGCACAGGTAAAACCAACGGTTTTGCCATTACAGCAAAATTGCAAGAGCAACTTCCTGAACACATGCAACAAAAATACTTTACAGCAGAAGAGCGCTGTTGGCTCTTTGGTTTCTTCTTTAGAGAAATCCAAAGTTTCATCCATGAAAATGTTGATGACTTAGATTTTTTTAATTTTACCGGAGTGACCAAAGCCATATTTTTTTCATCGGACAGCTATGATTCATTACTAGACTTGTGTGAACAGTCATTTTAAAAACTATACGGGAGCATTTGCTCCCGTTTTCTTTGGTGGCAAAATTTGCTCCTGCTGTGCCTATTGTAAAGAACAGTCTGATGTTACGTTGAAGCAAAGTGCCACTGTCACTTCTTACAGTAATTTATGCGAAGGTTCCGAACTTTGCGACTGATTGAGTTAGTTAACCTCACTATTCTCGCCGCTTCTCAAGTGATCGGAAACTTGTATCTGCATTGGTGGGCGTCATTGCGACAAAGATCAATAAAGAAAAGCGTATGACTGGTAAGGGAGCTATTGCAGCTCTCTTTTTTTACCTAATGATAATTTCCTAAGAGCAGTCCTATGTACTCATGCAAACAATCAAAGGAGTATTTGCATGAAGCCATTTAAATCAACATTTCTAGCCTTATTCTTGGTAGATTTAAAAGAAGTCACTAAGTTAATAGCAGATCTCAGTCTGTTTTTAGGGTTATTTAGTCATTTAGGACTGGTAGAGTTGCATGAAAAGTTTCCAGCCAAAGGCCTAACTTTGGGTCTTGTTGGAATATTTTTGTATGTTTTTTCGATGGTGTTGGTAATTGTTTACCATTTTTTTAAAAGACGCTACGAAGAGCAGTAATATTGAGCCCCTACTAGGGGCTCATTCCTTTTAAGAAATTGGATTTATCAGTTTTAAGTCAGTAAAAGCCTTTTCATAGCCAGCTTTGTATTCATCGCTTAGTTCATCATTTGCTGTAACATTGTTTAATAAGCGGGAGATCTTATCGAGTTCAATTTTTTGATGGGTATCTTTTCCAAGCTTAAACTCAGGGTCCCAGAATATATTGTATAGAGTAGGGCAAAATGAATGGATGTATTTTAGTTCGTTTAAAGCTAATGTTTTTTGATGGTCTGTTAACCCAAGTTTATTTTCAGCGATGATATTATCGATTCTGGATTTTATTTGCCTTAAAAACCGTTCTCTATGTGAAAAAAACAACACCCTTTTGTAAAGGCCGTTGTCATTATCAAGTTGATGAATATATTTCTGAAGGATATCGGCTCGCACGTCTAGCTTGTGTGTTTGGATATTCTTCGAATTTGCGGTTTCTAGCTCAAGAGCATGCCATTGCCCGCTCTCGTTGTGGTAAAGAAGCGCGTCAACGGCACGTTGGTTCTTTAATTCACCAAATGTACCGTAACCCAATTCTCTAAGCTCTTTTTCAGTCACAAAGGCTGTGTATTGTCCTTTGCTATTTAACAGACGGTCTATCACACAAATTTTGATGGATTCATCATGGATCTCGGTTTTGCTATTGTGACTTGAGGTATCCGTTTTCTGGTTGTACTCCAGCTCTGTTTCAAATGCTATGTAGCGTTTTCCCTTTGAGCTTAAATAATAAACGGCACCATCCTTTGAGCCAAAACTTTTCCTTTCATTGAGAAAATTTTCAGTGACTAATTTTCTAAATAGCTTGTTTATGGCTTCCCTTGGCAAGCCAAGCAAGTATTCAAAAATCACTTTACTGCTAAAACCAAAGCGGCCAATGACATATAAAATGCACAAGCGCCTAACGTGGCCTTTTTGTGCTGGGTTTGTATGCTCAACAGGCACTAAAAAGGTTGTGCCCATATCACGGTAAATTTCTAATTCTTCCATAAAAAATTCTCCTGTTAATAGTGTCATATTAACTAGGCTGAACACAGGAGCATTTTGTGGAAATATTTCATATTTAACAAACCAAATGCTTAGCATTAGGTTAAGGCTTCGCCACGCTTAGCTTGCAGCAAGCTATATCAACTTTGTTGAAATCAATTCTTGATTGTGATTTTCTACACGCCAGATTTGACGCGACTCGTCGCTATCTGGCTTTCCTCACTTTGTTCGTCAAAGAAAACCACTGCGGATATCAGCGACCGCTGATTTCGCCGCATTCGCAGTCATTTTCAGGCGGTGGAGACACCGGAGATACCCTGTAAATAACGTTGCCATTTCATGGCTTTTGTGAGCATCAAAAACGTACCGTTTTTCATACTCATTCCGCTAAGGCGGAACTTCATCCGGCGAAATCAGCGCTGTGCTTCTGATATCCGTGCTCCACTAAGTCAATAACTTCGTTATCGATTAGTTCCGCGTTTTGTTGCTTGCGTTGCAAGCCTATGTTTAATTTTTAAATTGCATTAAAAATTTTTTATTGGCTGCGCCAGGTGAACCCCCAACTCTTGTTTACAGTTTATGGCTTAGTAATATCGTCATAATCATTACGATGTAAAACATTTCAGAATTTCTTGTTCAAACATTTTAAGATTTGGTTATTCAAGAGCGCCGCAGTTGAATACGTCCAATAGAAAAATTAGACCAAACAACTTTAAACATTATCGAGAATGGGAATGTTGCTAAGATTTTTTACCGCCAGAAATAGTTTGTAGGAGGGAAGAATTTTAGTAACTAAGTTACGAAGAATTCATGACATTATCATAAATCCAAGCATACTTAAAGTATTGATATTTAATTGCAAAAGGTGATTTATGGGATTGTTTTCTTGGTTCTTTGGCTCTGATAATGTACAAACGTCAACTGACAACACGCCATCGGTAAATTGTGATGGAACCCCAATGGTGCAAGGGACCTATATAGATGTTGAGGGCAAGGTTTATGGACAATGCGACACTGAAGACGCTTGTTCAACTGATTTATTTGATTCTGACATTATTGGAATTGATGACTCGATTTCCAGTTGCTCCTTTGATGACACATTTTCTAGCTGTAGTTTTGATGATTCATTTTCCTCCTTCGATGATAGTTGGTAAAAAAATAAGCCCCACTTGAATGTGGGGCGATTTCTAACAATCAGTTTCGTCAGCTTTAAGTCGATTTATGAATTCCCCCAGATTGCCATCGATCCTATCAAACTCTTCGTAACATAGATAATTATCCTCTATTAGTTCAAAATAAGCTTCGCATGAGGCATTAATCACAGTTCTAATGATCTGCATTATGGCTTTGCGTTCACAGGGCAGCATGTCCTCAAAATGTTTGCTTAAATATTCGCTATAAATAAAGTCATCTGAACACCCCCAGCGAGAAACTGTCTGATCTTTCAAGGGTAATTCTTGAGCATCGAAAGCAATAGATACTTCTTCCAATAACATATTGATGAATTTTACATTGAAATAATTCTGTTCCATAAAATTTCCTTCTTTAATTAAGTTCACTTTAACAAGATTCAGTAGGGGGAAATTTTGGGCGTTTGAAAAAATTTTCATTTGAATTTCGAGGGTGAACGGTAACTATAGGCTTTTGTCTAGAAAATTAACAAATCAGTAATTTGTTGATATTTATACGTTATAAATTTAGTGGGATTTATTAATAGCTTTACATTCGGTTTGTTTTGAATCATATTGGTGTTCACTTTTGAATAGCATGGTTTTTATTTTGTTAGACGAACTAAATTACGCTCAAAAACAACGATTAGCTTATATTGATTTTTGTTTAATGTTTCGGGGCCACTTGACTCGCAATGATCTTGTTGAAAAGTTTGAGGTAGGCTTATCGGCGGGTACTCGTGATTTCAATATTTATAAAGAGCACAGACCAGAAAATTTAATCTACGACACAAAACAAAAGCGCTATTTTCAAACTGAAAAGTTCACCCCGCTTTTTGAGCATGATGCCCGTAAAACCTTAGTAAAATTGGCAAACGACATCAGTGATGGCTTTGATGCCATTTCCGATATTGAGTTTCCGGTCATTGCGCCTAGCCAATTAAATGTGCCAGATCTCAACAATGTGGCAAAGCTCACCCAGGCAATTTTAAATCAAAAAGCCGTATCGGTTATTTACACATCGTTATCTAGCGGTTCAGTCGCTAGGGAATTAGTACCCCATTCCATCGTAGATAATGGATTGCGTTGGCATGTTCGTGCATTTGACAGAAAGTCCAATACGTTCAGGGATTTTGTATTAACCCGTGTGAGCAAGGTCTCATTGCTAGAAAATAAACCTGAGCAATTTGAAGAGTTAATTAATGATCATCAGTGGCTTAGGATGATGACGCTTCATCTAGTACCACACCCCAACAATATCAAATATCCCACTGCAATAAAGCTGGATTACGGGATGGAAAATGGCAGGTTAGAGCTAAATGTACGTGCAGCGTTAGCGGGGTATTTGCTAAGGCGATGGAACGTGGATTGTACCGAGGATGCCTCTTTAACAGGGGGCGAACACCAATTGTGGCTTGCTAACAGGCAAACGTTATATGGTGCGGAAAACCTTGCTATTGCTCCAGGCTATGAATTGGAGTCTGTTGTTTAATGATTTTTCATTGCACCAAAAAACTAATGGCAAAGTTACCAGATTCCTTGCCTAAAGATGTAGAAAACACTGCATCTATCGGCTTACTCGAACGGTGGCAGCATTGGCACGCCAATGTGATCACCATTCAACGAAAACAATGTGTGATCTTGGTTCATGATTCAACTAGGTACGCTTTGTTTATTCCTGGCATGAATAAAAAGCAGTTAGCGGATTTTGACCTGCATTTTCAAGATGTGTTTATCAACAGTTTAATGAAAGCAGGCGTTGCCCTGAATCTTATTGACAAAGCCACGCGTTATTTGATGACTGACAACCTACAGTTGGACACTATTTGTAATCGCTCTGTTCAAGGCACCATGCGGTTAATGGCCGACGAAGTAGACTGGCACCTCAAATACAACAGCATAAAAATTGATAACCTTGCCATTTATTCTACATCAGCATGGCTGAGTGACCGCCCTTGTAATATAAAAGGCCAAAAAGATTGTATGTGGCCGATAAAAGCCATGACCGAGTTATTAACTCAATTACCAGATATCCAAATTTCTGAAGGTATAAACAATCCTTCAGGAAGTTCAATACATTAAGGATGTAACAGTGAACAACGAAGAACAAAATTTTTTAAATGACCTAGAAAAAAAATTATGGACGGCAGCCAATAAACTTCTCCCATCTCTCGATGCTGCCCACTATAAGCATGTTGTGCTTGGTTTAGTGTTTTTAAAATACACCAGTGATGCCTTTGAAATACGTCGTAAAGAGCTCATTGAACAGTTTGAAGATGAAACCAACGAATACTTTATTGACCCAAGTGATTTCAACGCTGGTAAAGATGACCCTGAATATAAACAAGAAATTGAAGCCGAACTGGAAGTTCGCGATTTCTTTACCGAGAAAAACGTATTTTGGGTGCCAAAAGAAGCCCGTTGGTCATTCTTGCAAGATAATAACAAAGTGGTTATTGGCGGTGAGATTGAAACAGGTGCCGACAGCTCAACAGGAAAAGTGGGCAAAAAAATTCGCAGTGTCGGGCAGCTAATCGACAACGCCCTTGAAGCCATTGAAAAAGACAACTCCAAATTAAAAGGCGTTCTCAACAAGCAATACACCAACTTAAAAATCGATCAAAGCAAGTTAGCTGAGTTAATAGATTTAATTGCAACGGTGCCGTTCTGCCATGAAACCTTAAACAGTAAAGATATTCTCGGCCACGTTTATGAGTATTTCCTAGGACAATTTGCCCTAGCGGAAGGTAAAAAAGGCGGTCAATACTACACTCCTAAATCTATTGTTAGCCTGATTGTCGAAATGCTGGAGCCATTTAAAGGGCGTGTCTATGACCCTGCAATGGGCAGTGGCGGTTTCTTCGTTCAATCTGAAAAGTTCATTACCGAGCATGGCGGTAAAATTGGTGATGTTTCTATTTATGGTCAGGAATACAACCATACCACCTGGCAACTAGCCGCTATGAACATGGTCATACGTGGTATTGATTTTGACTTTGGTAAAGAGCCTGCAAGCACATACACCCACAACCAGCACCCAGATCTGCGCGCCGACTACATTATGGCGAACCCACCATTTAACATGAAAGAGTGGGATACAGGTGTAAGCGATGATGACCCACGTTGGCAATATGGAACACCACCTTCAAACAACGCTAACTTTGCCTGGATGCAGCACATGCTGTATCACCTTGCACCAAATGGTTCAATGGGACTTTTATTGGCAAACGGTTCAATGTCATCCAACACAAGCAATGAAGGAACCATACGAAAAGCATTGATTGAAAACGACTTGGTTGAATGTATGGTGGCATTACCTGGCCAGCTTTTCACAAACACCCAAATTCCTGCCTGTATCTGGTTTTTAACCAAAAACAAAAAAGTAAGAACCAATTCTCTTGGGGAAGAGCTGCGTGATCGCTCTGGTGAGGTATTGTTCATAGACGCCAGAAACCTTGGCTATATGAAAGACAGAGTATTACGTGATTTCAACCCTGAAGATATCGAAAAAATTACCGAGACCTACCACAAGTGGCAATCAAGAGATCTTCACAGCCATGAAGCTGCTAGCAATTATATCAATAAAGTAGAAAAAGAAGATGAGTTGAACATAACCGTTACGCCATACCTTGATGAGGCGGGCTATTGCAAGTCTGTAAAATTGGCTGAAATTGAAAAACACGACTTTGTGCTCACACCTGGCCGTTATGTTGGTGCCGTCGAGCAAGAAGACGATGGTGAACCGTTTGCGGATAAAATGGCTCGTTTAACAGCCCAATTGAAAGAACAGTTTGAGCAAAGCTCTGAATTAGAACAACAGATTAAGGAGAATCTGAAGGGGTTAGGTTATGAATGCTAACTGGCCTCTTGTTAAATTAGGTGATTATGTAGATTTGTTTACTGGTAATCCATTCAAAAGCAAAGATTTTAGTGATAGTGAAGGTGTTAAGCTTTTGCGCGGTGATAATATTGTTCAAGGGAAGTTCCGTTGGGAAAATGTAAAACGTTGGCCTGAAAGTCTCTTGATAGAAAAGCACCAGAGTTACTTTTTACAAGAGGGAGATGTGATCCTTGCAATGGATCGTCCCTGGATAGAAGCAGGTTTAAAGTATAGTCAAATATCAAAACATGATTTGCCATGTCTCTTAGTACAACGTACGAGTTGTTTAAGAGCTAAGGCCGGACTTCGGCAAGATTTTTTAAAGTATGTAATTGCTTCATATGATTTTGTTGAGTATGTAAAGTTGGTTCAAACTGGCACTGCTGTTCCTCATATTAGTGGTAAGCAAATTAAAGACTTTGAATTCAAGTTACCACCAGAAAGTGTACAAAAAACTATTGGTCGGATCTTGAAAACACTCGATTCAAAAGTTCAATTAAACGTTCAGACTAACCAAACTCTGGAACAAATAGCTCAAGCGATTTTCAAAAGCTGGTTTGTTGATTTTGAACCTGTAAAAGCCAAAATCGCAGCACGTGAAGCACTCATAGCTAACAACCCAACTGCCACAGCACAACAAATAGCTGAAGCTGAACAACAAGCCGCCATTAAAGCTATTTCAGGTGCAAGTGATGTTGTTCCAACAGAACGGCTACAAACTTTAGCAGAACTGTTCCCGAATCAATTAGTTGAGAGTGAATTAGGTGATATACCTGAGGGATGGCAAGTAAAAGCACTAGATGAAATAGCACACTATCAAAATGGCTTAGCATTACAGAAATTTCGACCAGAAGAAGGAGAAGACTTTCTGCCTGTATTAAAAATTGCACAGCTAAAAGCTGGTTTTGCAGATGGTAAAGAAGTCGCAAAATCTTCGATTAAACCAGAGTGCATTGTAGAAAATGGTGATGTAATTTTTTCATGGTCGGGTTCACTGGTAGTTGACATTTGGTGTGGCGGTAAGGTCGCTCTAAACCAACATCTCTTTAAAGTGACATCAAAGGATTATCCTAAATGGTTTTATTTTAATTGGACAAAACATCACTTAGCTCAGTTTCAACAAATTGCTGCTGACAAAGCGGTTACAATGGGACACATTAAGCGCAGTCATTTATCAGAAGCTAAATGTATCATCCCTTCTGAAGAGCTCATGGAAAATGATGACATTGCAAACATAATTAACAAACAAATTGAGTGTCGGCTTGAGTCTTCAACACTTTCTGACTTAAGAGATGTGTTATTGCCAAAGCTTCTTTCTGGAGAAGTTACCACTAATTATCAAAGGAACTAGTAAATGCTTAATAAGCTTTTAAGAAAAGGATATCTTCCACAAGAAATTCCTGCGTTATTTACATCAAAAATTTTTGCTGATTTTATTGATAATACCCAACCTTTACCTGCGAAATTTTCTGATAACAAAGCAAAATGGACACAACAAGTTGACCATAACTTGCTTCGTGTGGGAGGAGCACGACGTCGTTTAGGTGTACCCAACCCTGTAAACTTTTATCGAATAGCAAAAGTATTTGAAGATAACAAAGCTGACTTAGAGTTAGCTTGGAATGAATCGGATATGTCCTGTACGAAACCGAATACAACGCAGAGTGCGTATAGGGCTATTTCTCCAGAGAACTCAATCCGTTCAGAAGCCCGCACTAAATGTCGCTCTGGTGCGAGGTACATGCTAAAAGCCGATATAGCTCAATTTTACCCTTCTCTTTACACACACTCTATTCCTTGGCGATTACATACTAAGGCAGTGGCTAAACAAAACAGAAGTCACAATTTATTTGGAAATAAGTTAGATGCTGAATTGCAGGCAAGTAATTTTGGACAAACGAAAGGAATTGCTATTGGTCCCGATACATCTCTAGGTATTGCAGAGTTAATGCTTAGTAAAATAGACGCAGAACTGAAAGCAAATTCAAATATGATTTCAGGGTGCCGTTTTATCGATGATATGGAGTTTAGTTTTGCCAGTTACCAAGATGCCCAGCATGCATTAGCAACATTAGAAACGCTGTTGCTCGAATACGACCTTCAGTTAAACCTTAATAAAACAGAAATTATTGCTCTTCCTGATACGATTGAGTCGAAGTACGTGAGTGAACTTCGAAACATGATTCCAGAGTCAAATACTAAAAGTAAAACTCAATGGATTGATTATTTCAATAAGGCATTTGAATTACAAAAAGAGTATCCAAAGGATGGTGTGATTCGCTACGCAGTTGCTGCTTGTAGAAATTGTGTACTAGATGACCGAAATTGGGATATAGCTCAACACCTGTTGTGGCAATCTGCAATGTCAGATCCTGGTGTTATTAAATATGTTATTGATATTTTGTTGTTTAACATCACCCCAGCCTTGGGATTGAAACAAATTGACTTAAATCTAGCCGCAAGAGTGCTGAATGACATAATAGTTCAATCAAGTAACGCATCTCATCATAGTGAAGTATTTTGGGCGTTGTTGAGCTTTACTCTTCTAGGAATAAACGTACCTCAATCGTCTATTGATTGCATATTTCAAACTAATGATGATTTTGTCGCTATTTTGGCTTGTCTTGCACAAGAATTGGAGTTGATTGATCCTGCTTTGGAGTCAGATCTTTGGAAATCATGGATTGTACAAGATGCTTTCTATTCTGAGCATTGGCTATTTGTTTATGAAGCGTATTTTAATGGATGGTATACGACAGAAGTTAATAATTCTTCAATTGATACTATTGGTGAGTGTAATGTAATGAAAAATAGCCAAGTAACATTTATTGATAGAACTTATTTAAGTGATTATAAGCCGCAGCAAGAGCTAAATTCATACATTGGCGGTGGGGGCTATTAATAATGTTTAAAATTGAAAAATCTTCAAATCGCATTAGTCGTTTAGAAAAAAAGCGTTTTAGCGAACTCGGCTTTTCTGAACGAAACCACTTGCAAGAATGGTTAGCAAACCAACCTGATGCGTTAGGTGAAGAGTTACTCATAATTCAAAAAGAGTTTGATGGTTTTGATGATACCCGTGAGCGCCTTGATTTATTGGCGCTTGATAAGGAAGGGAACTTAGTCATCATTGAGAACAAATTGGATGATTCTGGGCGCGATGTTGTTTGGCAGGCAATCAAATACGCATCATATTGCGCTAGTTTAACTAAACAACAAGTTCTGGATATTTTTCAAGCTTACCTTGATGCTAATTCTTTGCTTGGTGGTGTTGAATTTTTGGATGCCAACTCTTTGGTGTGTGAATTTTTGGACGTGTCAGATCTTAGTGAAGTGGTTATTAATCCAGGCAATGAGCAACGTATTATTTGGGTTGCTGCAAATTATCGCAAGGAAGTGACTAGCACCGCGTTGTGGTTACTACAACACGGCATTCGCTTGCAATGTTTTAAGGTGTCTCCATATGCAATGTCTTTTGGCACTAACGGTGATGTACAACAAGAGCTGTTTTTAAACGTTGAGCAAATTATACCTACGCCGGAAGCGAAAGAACTGATGATCAGCATGAGTGCTAAAGAAGCCGATGAAAAAGTCACAAAATCCAAACAAAAGCGCGGGCAGGCGTTCAATAAAAGCTTTTGGGAAAGCGCACTAGATAAACTTTACGACAGTGACTGCACCTTATTTGACAATGTTAGTGCTTCAAAAGAAAGCTGGATAGCCGCAGGCTCTGGTATTAGTTCATGTAACTACATTCTCACCTTCTCTAAAAAAGAGGTCCGGATGGAGTTGTTTTTAGGCAGGAAATCCAAAGAGGAAAATAAAGCCATTTTTGACTCTCTGGTGGCGAAAAAGAGCCATTTTGAACATTGTTATGGTTCTGCGCTTGATTGGGTACGTTCTGACAATAAAAAAGGCAGCAAGGTACAAATGCGAAAAGAATTTAATGTGCCTGATATTGATTGTTGGCCGACGATTTTCAACTGGTATATTGATAACGCCATAAAAATGGAAAACACCATTTAAAATGGCTTTAAAGGAAATGAATCAACAGCTTAGGGCCAAGGAACTGTTGCCATAGTACATTCAATGTAATAAGTTGAATTGACTGAAACCTCGGTTGAAAACAAGGTTTCTCAAAAAATAATAAGTGAAGATATGCAACTATTTGATATAGCTACATTAGAAGATATTTCCCTGCTCAAAGAATCTTCTGAACTGGAATGTAAAACCGCAGGTGGCCGAGATGGTAAAGGCGCAATTCCAAAAGATATGTGGGAAACCTACAGTGCCTTTGCTAATACCGATGGCGGCACGATTCTACTGGGGGTAAAAGAGTCTAAAGGGCGGTTTTCCATACAGGGCATAACCAATGTAGATAAGGTTAAAACCGACTTGTTTAATACAGCAAATTCCCAAAAGGTCAGTGTAAACCTTTTATCGAATCAAAGCGTTTATGAAGCTAATATTGATGGGAAAACCATATTAGTTGTTGGGGTCAGGCGGGCTAGGCGTGATGAACGGCCTGTATTTCTAAATGCTAACCCCCTCGACAATTCTTACTGCCGAGCTCATGAGGCTGACCAAAAGCTATCTTCAGAACAAGTAAAGCGGATGTTAGCAGAGCAAGTTGAAGACTCTCGTGATAACCAGGTTTTACCCTTCTATGGTATTGAGGATATTGATCTTGAGTCGTTGAGAATTTATCGGCAAAACTTTGCTAACTTAAACACTAACCATGTCTGGAACGAATTACCGGATCATCAGTTTCTTAATAAAATAGGTGGTTGGCGAATTAACAGAGAAACTGGTGAGCAAGGGCTAACTGTTGCGGGATTACTTATGTTTGGGACACATCCTGTTATTCAGGAAAAGTTCCCTTATTTCATGCTGGATTACCAAGAAAGGCCGGAAGCAAAAACAGAGCGCCGTTGGGTCGATAGAATAACCCTAGACGGCTCTTGGTCAGGAAATTTATACGACTTTGCGCGCAGGGTATATAGGAAACTGACGGAAGATATCAAAGTGCCTTTTGAATTGGTTGATGGGGTAAGGCAAGAAGATACTCCTGTTCATATTGCATTGCGAGAAGCGTTAGCAAACGTCATAGTACATGCAGACTATACCGGAAGAGCATCGATTTTGGTGGTCAAAAGACCCGATATGTTTGGCTTTAGAAACCCTGGCTTAATGAGAGTGCCAGTTGAAATAGCGCTTCAAGGGGGGGAACCCGATTGCAGAAATAGATTGCTTCATCAAATGTTCAGATATATTAAGTTTGGTGAGCAATCAGGCTCTGGAATACCGAAAATTCTCGATGGTTGGCAGAGCCAACATTGGTCTCCACCGTTATTAAGGGAGGCCACTGAACCATACGAACAAACTCTGCTAGAGTTGAAAATGATAGATCTTTATCCTAGCAAGGTTGTAGAAAATTTGACACAACAGTTTGGCGAAAAATTTTCCAGCCTTTCTGAGCTTGAACGCTCTTTGGCCATTTCTATTAACGCAGACTTTTATTTAACCCATCAGCAATTAGTGACGCAAACCAGTGCGCATGCCAGAGAAGTCACCCTAGCGTTAGTAAAACTGGAAAAATTAGGGATTATTAAGTCAAGCGGCCATCAAAAAAGTAAGGTTTATCATAGTCCGGATATTGAAGTGCCGACTCCGGATAACGCGAGTGGCCAGTTTATGGCAGACTATGTAATTTTGAATAAACCTCAGGAAGTTACTAGTGATAGTGAAAGTCCGGACTTAGCTCCGGACATAACTCCGGATATGGAAGAAGCTCAAGAGGAGTGGATAGCGCTTCAAGAAATAGCAAAACCAGTCAAAGGAAAAATTAGGAAGGTTGGAAAGGAAGCTGTTATTAAAGCCATTTTGGAAATTTGTGAGAACAGATATATATCAATTAGCGATCTTTCAGAATTGCTTGATATGAAAGTGGATACATTAAGAAAAAACTACTTAACCCCATTAGTCAGAGAAGAAAAGCTTAAGTTGGCTTATCCAACAGAAAAAAATCACCCTAAGCAAGCTTATTCTAAAAATGATAGAGGTAATGAAAAATGATCACGGAGGATCAATTAGAACAATTATGCATAGACTGGTTTAAAGAAACTGGTTATGAATATGCCAATGGTTACGACATCGCTCCAGATGGCAATAATCCTGAGCGCAATGACTATCGACAAGTTATTTTAACCAAGCGTTTATTAAGTCAGTTAAAGGTTATTAATGCTCATATACCTGTGGATGCTATTGAGCAGGCTATCGCAACAATATCTCAGCCGGACACTCCTGTACTGATCAAAAATAACAAGCAACTACACCAATATTTATTGGAAGGTGTGATAGTTGAATACAAAGAAAATGGTGAAGATAAAACCGATTATGTTCGCCTTGTTGATTTTAATGAGCCCTCAAAAAATCAGTTCTTAGTTGTTAATCAATTCACGATTACTGGCACTAAGGGGAATCGTCGTCCCGACGTTGTGGTATTTGTAAATGGCTTGCCTTTAGCCGTGCTAGAGCTTAAAAACCCAGCCGACAATACCGCCGATATTTGGCACGCTTACAACCAACTTCAAACCTACAAAGAAGAAATCAGTGACTTATTTGTGTTTAATGAAGCATTGGTGGTTAGCGATGGCGTTGAAGCGCGTGTCGGCTCGCTGACCGCTAACCAAGAACGTTTCTTGCCCTGGCGAACGGTTAAGGACGAGAATGACAAACCCATGTTGGAGTTTCGCTTAGAAACTCTGGTAAGAGGTTTCTTTAATCCTGAGCTGTTTTTAGATTACATACGCCATTTTGTTTTGTTTGAAGAGTCTGGTGGAGAGCTGATTAAAAAGATTGCAGGTTACCATCAGTTTCATGCTGTGCGTGCAGCTGTTGAAGCTACTATTGTTGCTGCTCGACAACCGCTGGAACTATCACAAGCTGCCGAGCCTCGTTCTAACTATAACAACAACGTTAGGGTAGGTTCAGGTAAAGCAGGGGTTGTATGGCACACCCAAGGATCTGGTAAGTCTATTTCAATGGTTTGCTATGCGGGCAAGTTAATGGCCCAGCAAGCAATGAATAACCCAACGATAGTCGTGGTGACAGATCGTAATGACTTGGACGGACAGCTTTATAATACGTTCGGCATGGCCGCTGATACGCTAAAACAAACACCTGTCCAGGCCGAAGACAGGGATTCTTTGCGCGATATACTAAAGGCCAAAAAATCTGGTGGCATTGTGTTTACCACGGTGCAAAAATTTGCCCTACTTGCCAATGAAACCTCACACCCAGTTCTTAGTGACCGCAACAACATCGTTGTCGTAAGCGATGAAGCTCACCGCAGTCAATATGGCGACAAAGCCAAGTTTAATCCGAAAACAGGTGAATACACCTACGGTTACTCTAAATACATGCGAGATGCGTTACCGAACGCTTCATTTATCGGTTTTACCGGAACACCTATTTCTGCCGAAGATAAAGACACTCGCGCAGTTTTTGGTGATTATGTTTCGATTTACGATATTCAGGATGCAGTAGAAGATGGTGCTACCGTTCCTATTTATTACGAATCACGTCTAGCTAAGCTAGATATTCGACAAGATGAAATAGAACACCTGAATGAAGAAGTCGATGAAGTTATAGAAGACGAGGAAGACGTAACTGCAAGAGAAAGCACCAAATCAAAATGGGCGGCATTAGAAAAATTGGTTGGGGCTGAACCGCGTGTTGAGCAAGTTGCCAAAGATTTGGTTAATCATTATGAAACTCGGATAGCCAGTTTTCCTGGTAAAGCAATGATTGTTTGTATGAGCCGTGAGATTTGCGTTCATATGTACAATGCTTTGGTAGCATTAAAACCAGAGTGGCATGACGATGATCCTGCTAAAGGGGCTATCAAAATAGTCATGACAGGCTCTGCATCGGATAAACCATTACTGCAACCACACATACATAATAAAGACACCAAAAAGCTCTTTGAAAAACGCTATAAAGACGTAAAGGACCCATTACAAATAGTTATCGTCAGGGACATGTGGTTAACAGGCTTTGATGCGCCAAATTGTCATACCATGTATGTCGATAAGCCAATGAAAGGTCATAACCTGATGCAAGCCATTGCAAGGGTAAACCGAGTCTTTAAAGATAAACCAGGTGGGTTGGTTGTCGATTATATTGGCATAGCCAACGAACTTAAAACTGCCCTTAAAACCTATACAGAGTCACAAGGCCGAGGCAAACCAACTCATGACAATCATGAAGCTTTTTCTATTATGCTGGAAAAGCTTGAGGTCATCAGGGGCTTAATGAATGGCTTTGATTACTCCGACTATGTTGCCAATGCCTTAAAGCTGTTACCAGGGGCAATGAATCATATCCTCAGCCTACCCAACCCTGGCAATGGAAAGCTAGATGGCAAGAAACGATTTTTTGATGTGATGGCACCTTTAACTAAAGCATTCACCTTATGTAGTACCTTAGATGAAGCTGCCGAGCACAAAAAAGAAATCGCATTTTTTAGTGCTGTTAAAGCAGCACTCAGTAAATACACAAATACTGACAAACGCCTTACAGATGAAGAAAAACACACAGCAATGAAACAAATCATTGATAACGCTATTATTGCTGAAGGTGTTGTGGATGTATTTGAATCGGTCGGCCTAGATAAACCCAATGTTGGATTGTTGTCAGAAGAATTCTTGGATGATGTTCGTAATATGAAACAACGCAACCTAGCAGTTGAGTTGTTAGAAAAGCTCCTTAAAGATGAAGTTAAAGCACGAATGAAAAATGATGTGGTGTCTGAAAAAGCGTATTCGGATCGCATTTTAGAAACTCTTCGAAAGTATCATAACCGAGCTATAGAGACTGCCCAAGTGATCGAAGAGCTGATCAAAATGGCTAAGGAAATGGAAGAGAACTTAGCTCAAGCCGAACAGCTTGGCTTGAACTCTGATGAAATCGCATTCTACAGAGCACTGATTCAAAATGAATCGGCAGTTCGAGATCTTGGAGACCACAACCTTAGAGAACTCGCAAAAGAAATTACGGGCAAGCTACGCAAATCTACAACCGTTGATTGGCAAAAACGAGATAGTGTGAGAGCCAGGTTGCGTAACCTTGTGAGAAGAGCGCTCAGGCGCTGGAAATACCCGCCAGACAAATCTGATGAAGCGATTGATTTATGTTTGAAACAAGCTGAAGTTTTGAGTGAAAGCTGGGTAGCTGCTTAATACTAAATTAAGGAACGTCGAATGAGTTACTTGTCATTGTTTAGAATGCCAACGCCTATGAAAATTACAGGGCGCTCTTCAAGCATTACTAATGCTTTCATAAATTCCATTATCCCAGTGCTTCCTCCCTCAGAAGATGACGTTAAAGAAGCTCTGAACGTTCTTAAAATATCCAAAACTGATTTTCAGTGTGTTTATTGTGGTGATGGAGCCACTGAATGGGATCACCTAAGGCCGTTGGTCAAAGAGCAGAAACCAACTGGTTATATATCTGAAATTCAAAATTTGGTTCCCTCTTGTGGTAAATGTAATCAGTCAAAAGGGAACAAAAATTGGTTTGATTGGATTCTCAGTGACGCACCTAAATCACCAAAAACAAGAGAAGTTGAAAACTTAAATCTGCGGATTGAAAATTTGCAAGCATATGAAAGTTGGCGAAAGCCTACAAAAGTTAATTTTGAGGACATTGTAGGAAGCGAGTTGTGGACTCAACACTGGGATAATTGGAGTCAAGTTTTACAGGTGATGACTGAATCGCAAAAGTTAGCGAATGAAATAAAACACATCGTAGCCTGCTCTCAAAATACTCTTTCAAATATAAATATTTCTAGCAAAAATGAATCGAATTCCGCAACAGAAAATAACAGCAACAACTTCTGTGATAAGGAAATCGAAAAGGTTAGAAAAAAATTAGAGCGATGGTCAAAAAAGCCGAATCAAATTTGCTGTAAAATTTTAAACAAATATCTAGAACTGAATGGTGATCAGCAACCCATCACAAAAAATGCACTTCAGGCGGCACTCCCTGAACTAGCTACCTTTAACTCCAATTTTGCTCAAATGAAAATGATTTCCGACAAAAATCATGCAAAGATATTTGAAGTTAATAATGAAATTATTGAGGTGTGGGAACCTGTTAGGCAGTTGGTTGCTCAGTATAAAAGGGAAATTGGGAATGGTGTTAATGGATAAAAATATCATTGATGACTTAATCGAATATGGTAAATCCAATACTTTCAATTCGGATACATTAGTCAATTTTTCAAAACAATACCGTGGAAAAGTGGCACCCGTAATGTCCCCTGATTATTGGTTAGATATTGCCAGAAGTCTTCATTCAGCAGAAAGACTTACTTTTCTAATAAAGGGCATGCTTAGCTTTTATAACACAAACCAGATACATACGGGGGGAAGTGTTAGCCCTATAAGATGGTTATATCAGTATGTTAGGGAAGCCTACAGCGAACATGAACCCAAAATATGCGAATGGATTGTTAAGAATAGAAACAATAAATATGAGCCATTTGGTAGTATCTACAGCAATACAGCATTGTCATGGAAAGAATTTTGCCTGTATGAAATGGAGAGGAAGAAGTAATGAAGGAAGTTACTTTAATATTCAAATTTAGATTAGCGAATGACCGTAACGAATTTTAGCATTGTCGCAAATTATTGCGACAATGAAGACCTAATAAAATCAATAGGTTGCGTCGTTTTCGGCCTCTTTTGAGAGATTCAAAATCCGTTGCCTTTGCGGGCGTGCCGGTTCAAGTCCGGCTTCCGGTACCATAATTAAGACCTAGCTTTTGCTAGGTTTTTTTATGTCCAATAAAAAATATCCTTCATCTTCTACTTCGATTACCTTCTTCTGTGGGGATTTTCTGCCACAGTCGTTTGACACAGCTTCTTTGCCTACCTTTGACCTATCCATCGCTAGTCGATTATTGCTTTCCATCTTGTGTGATTCCTGATGACCAAATTTAAGAGGTCTTTGAGTTTGGTCATATATCGATTACGGGTAGGGATGCGATGGCTTTTATTGTTGTTTGTGGTGTTGGCAACTATCTGGTTTGTCGAATGACCCAAGATTTTGAGAACAGATTATTCCATCAATAAAACAGCTTGAAAGAGGTATGTAAAATTTTAATTGATAAGTTATTGAGTTTAGAGGATAAATAGCGTAACATGTTCGCAACAATATTGATGCGGTTGTTGGTTTTTGGTTGCATTTTTATTGACTATCATTCATGGAATTAATCGCTGGACGCGAGAATTAATTAAATAATAAAAATAAAATTGGCAGTTCCCAACGTTTATACTTGGGTCAATTAATTACATAATTAATTTTCTTTAGCGACTATGCCGTCCTTTTTTTCTTAATTAACCAACTTAGCTACCGTTTGCGATTTTAAATATAACATTTTTACTCTATTAAAATTGTAAGGCTTACTATGTTGGGTTTCAAAAACCGTAAACTGTCCGTTCTTTTAGGCGTATTTATTACGTTAATATTAAGTGCCGGAACCGCCAAATCAGACCCATTTCCTCCATTGTGGAATAATGGTTCAGGGCCAGCGATCCATTTCAGTCCAGTACAATGGCCAAATGAGCCGGAAAATGCAGTCGATTGTGGAAACGAGTGTGGTGAATGGAAGCCTTATACTCGTTTTCAAAACGAGCTAGCCGATCCAAGAACGAAAGATCCTTCCAATGGTGGTACTTCACCACAAAGTTATGTCAATGTCGCTTCATCTTGTATTGATAAGTCATTACCAAGTATTTATTACGCTCTGCATCGCGGCGATACCGAAGATGAAGACGTGTTAATGTTTCGTTGGCGGGTAGAGTCAAGTGCGCACACTTATGCCACGGGTAAAAATTCAGGTTCTTTTGGCGCAAGTAACCCTTGGTCATCGGCATTATGGACTGTATTTTTTGATTTAGATGGTTCTGGTTATCGCAGTTTAGCAGCACATCTTGATGGCTCAATTGGTAGCCCTTCTGAAGCCATTGACCGAATTTCAGGTATTTGGGGAGATTCAAGAAGCCACTCTTTAGATTATGAAAACGATGCAAATGTCCACTTACTTGGTCACAACCCTACCGCCTTTATTGGTGACAACAATAAAATTTTAAACTTTGCAGACAATTTAACCCCGACTGAAAACTGGCCTAATGGCGCCGATGAATCAAGCTGGGATTACGGAACGACCCGAGCTAAGGCCGTAACTAAAAACTCCTGTACCGAGTATTTTATTGATTATCAAATTCCAATTAAAATGCTTGATGCTTCAAATAAAACAGATTCATCAGGTGAAGCAGGCCCTAGCATTACTCGCGACACGCCTATTTCAATGTTGTTTTGTAGTGCCAACAGTTTAAATAATCCCCTTCAAAAAGATTGTGCTATCGGAAAAGAATGGTTAGCCGATACTGCTGTTACTGCGCCATTTGGCGATTATTTGTCTTTTAATCAAGAAGAGCCTTACAGTCAGCCGATTATTTCCAGTATTGATGTTATCTCTCCCGATACCTGTCCCGGAACTTATGAAATAAATGCAAAAGTGCAAGATACATTAGCATTACAAAACGGCGTAGTTGTTCCTTCGGTAAAAAGTGTCGACTTTTATTATTGGTATGATGTTAACGGTGATGGCGTTGCAGACAATTCTGATACCGACAGTGAATGGGTTAAAATTGGCAGTCCCGGTACACTTGACCCCAATACTTTGAATTCTTGGTCGGCGACCTGGGATGCAACCATTTTACCTAAAGGTCAATTTTTAATTGGTGTACAAGCCGTTGATGATAATACAAAAGTTGACGATGGCATGGTGCCGTCTGGTATCGATAACCGAACGGTTTCTTATCTGACGGGTGATGATGCTAATGAAATTTATATTGCTGGCAGTTGGACTACCGGACAACAAGCGCTATTTCTTGACCATTCTCCGGCATTAACGCCAAGTTCGAGTGAAAATTGGTATGGCAACCCTGCTGTAACGGGTCAACAAATCGCGATTCTTGGCACCGCCATTAATGCTTGTGGTTTAGCACCATCTATTTCATTAACGGCCGATAAAGCCAGTGTTAGCGCCGGTGGCACCGTTGGTTATTCAATTACGGTGAGTAATCCACTGAACAATAAAACCGTAAGTGTTAGCAGTATTAGTGATATTTTACCAGATGGTTTTGCTTACCAAGATGGCACCACAACGGGTGCAATTACCAATGATCCTAGCGAATCAAATCAAATGCTCAGCTGGACTTTTTCCAGCCCTGTATCGCTAGATGCTGGCGAGTCGGTAACCATTAACTTTACTGCTACCGCAACAACAATTTCAGGAACTTATAATAATAACGCTTATGCGGTAACGTCTTTTGATGATATTGAAAGTAGTCCGGTTGCCATAGCCGTTGATGCAGCTAGATTATCGATGGCGATTGTACCAGACAGTTTTAGTGTTGCGGCAAATGGTGTGGATGAAATTACGTTTACCATTAATTATGCCAATGACGCCACGGTACCGGTAACGAATGCATCTATTACCTCGTCTATTACCAACGAACTTGGTTATGTTTCCTGCACGGGCGGGGCATCATGTAGTGAATCTGGCAATACTATTTACTGGAACCTAGGTGATATTGCCGGTGGTGCAACCGGCAGCGTGAGTTATACCATCACAGTTAGCAACACTTGGGCTTCACGTTCATTAACAAGCAGTGCAATGCTTAGGGCAAAAGCACCTGATCTTTCTGCCGTTTCAGCTAATGCGGCTACGACAGTTGCGGTTACAGGCTTAACCATTGCCACTCCCGCTTCGATGAAACTAAATTTAACAGCGGATGCCGTTTCTGTAGATGCAGGGTCGACGATTGTTTATACCTTGAATTATCAGAATGATGGCGATACATCCGCAAACAACGTCGTTATAACGAATACCACTGCAGATGGGCTATCAAATTCTGATTGTACTGGCGCTTGTACTCAAGCTAATGGGATAACTTCTTGGAACATTGGCAGCGTTGCAGGCGGGGCCAGTGGTAGCGTAACCCTCACCGTTGATGTATCTGATCCATTTACGGCATTCAACCCTACAACAAATAACGCGACGATAGACTGGACTGGTGGCATTCAGGGTGAAGCTCAACTTGACATAGGGGTCAATGGTCAATCATGTAAGACGTATTATTTTAGTGGGGCTTCTGGTGATGACCCTAAAGTCGCGGTTGCTTCACCCATTCCGACATTAAGCAATCAAGGTAGTATTTTTTCTGTTCATGCCACTTCAACGTTTACAGAAGCGGTGAGATTTTACCAATCACCAGCTGCTGAAACAGATATTCCTTTCACGATTAACCCTAGCGATCCCGATGTTCAAATTAATACCTCTATTTACATTGATAAAAAAAATGGTGTAGCTATTGAAGTTAAAGGAGAAGTTTTTGATTATGACCCTAGCGGTATAGATACTCCTAAATCTTTAGGTTCAGCTATAACATCTTTTGGCGGGAATACTAAAGGTTTGATGAACTTTGACGTACCGATTCGAGGTTATTTAAAAAAGGATCATCAATTACTTTGGGTGTTTAGTGTTAAAAGTGCTGGTAAAGATATTGAATTTTTATGGGGCGGAACAGTTTCGGGTAGTAATACAGCAGATATTCCCGCCCTTTCAGGCGCTACCTTTTGTACCATTCCCCCTGCTAACTTAACCCTATCAGCTAGTGTTGATGATAGCCACATATCTGCAGGTAGTTCTGAACGTTTAACTTACACCATGGATTTTACCAACAGCGGTCAAGCCGACGCAGATAATACAGAACTTGTGGCAGATTTGCCTTCAGGGTTTACCAGTTGTGAATCTTCAACAAATAATAGTACATGGACCAGTTGTTCAGAGAGTGAATCTCATACCTTTGATTTAGGGACCGTGATTGCGGGCAGCAATGGCAGCCGATACATTAGAGGTATCGCCCCAAGTGGCACCGTCGATGGTCAAACATTAACAGCTATCTCATCAATAAGTAGTGTTCAAACTTCAGAGGTTGAGGTTTCTGCAATTACCAGTGTTTCAGGAGCAGATGTCGGAGTTGGCGTTGCTGAATTATCATTAAATTTATCCGCCGATAAATCAAGCTTAGTCCCAGGCGATGATATTACTTATACTTTAACCGTAACCAACATTGGCGGCGCTGATGCTACCGATGTTGCCATTGCAAATAGCTTGCCTATTGCCGATTACTTTCAATACAGCAGTTGTAGTGACTCTTGTGCATTATCGGCCAATGTCTTAACTTGGACAATTGGTAGTTTAGCTGCTGGTGACTCTAAATCGGTTACCTACCGTATGTCGGTAAGCGCCAACAATCTATCGGCGGGAATTACATTAATCAGTGATGATGCCAACGCTACGGGCAATGGTTTATCCGCAGTTACCAGTAATGAAGTTGCAATCGCCATTAGTGGAAATCCATTGTTGGCTATTTCAGTAAGCGCTACTCCAAACAACAGTTTAAGTCCGAATGATGAATTAATATACGACATTTCAGTCTCCAACCAAGGCTCTGCCACTGCCACCAATGTTACTGTGGTAACGCCGATACCAGGGTTTACTCAATTTATCGGCTCAATAACTGCAGATGTAGGCACCGGCAGTTTTGATACCATCGGTAATAAAGTTGTTTATACCTTAGGTGAATTGGCGTCCAGCAGCGCGGCTGCATTAAGCTTCAAAGCAAAAATCAGTAATAATTTACCTAGTGGTAATACAACCACAACCTTTAACTCAACCGCAACTGCCGGTAATGCTTTAGCTAAATCAGACTCCGCATTAATATCAGCAGATGCTGCACCCGTGTTAACACTCACTCAAACGCAATCAGGTACTACCGCATATCCTGCCGCAACAGTAACTGCAGTAATAAGTAATTCAACAACGCTACACGTAGATAAAACCAGTGATTTTAGCTTGAATCAATTGATTCAAGTAAATGGCATTGCAGCTATCATTAATAACATTTCATCCAATACGATTGAACTAGATCGTTCTGTTTCGGCAGTTATTGGTGATAAAGTCGTTGGTAGTATTACCTTAACAATGACGTATCAAAATACCGGCAATGCAACCGCAACTAATGTTAGTTTATCCGAGCTATTAGCAAATGAGCTTACCTATTATTCGTCTAGCCCAAACGCCGATTCAAAACCAGCTGTTGGTAATTCTGGATCTGTAGATTGGGATATTGGCGATTTAGCTTCTGGTGAATTTGCTACGAAACGTGTCGTGGTATTCCCTAATGGCAGCCAAGGCAACTTTACAACAACGGCAACCGTAGATGCAGACAATGCAACGTCTGTTGATGCCAGTGTAACCACGTTAATTGGCGGCCTTTCGATTAATAAGAAAACATCCACTCGTTATGTTGCCAATGGTGACGTAGCAACTTATCAAGTTACCCTGACTAATACCTTACCTTCAGACATTAATAACGTTAGTGTCACCGACTTATTACCGAGTGATTTTACCTATAAAGTTGGAACGGCAACCGTTAATGCTGTTGCCACTGAGCCGTCATTCGCAATGGCCGACGTAACTAACTCTCAACCGATTTGGGCAAATTTAAACGTTTCTGCGAACAGCTCTGTTGTTATCGATTTTAGTGTGGATGTTAGTGAAGATACTGGTGCCGCAACTTATCAGAATGAACTTAACGTTGTAGTACCTGCCGATACTGGCTTGCAATCCTTTAACCAATTAACCACAACAGCTGAAGATGTTACCGTTTTAAGAGATGACTCTGGCGTTGTAGGTGGTTATGTATTCAATCGAACCATTGCAACAGGAGATGCGTTTGTGCCAGGCAGTGATGTTGCCTTAGCAAACGTACAAGTGAATATTCACGCCGATGGCGATGACTGTTCTGATTTATATAGCAGCGGTTGTTATGTTGCTTATACCAATAATGATGGTTACTTTGAAACGGTTCTGCCTATTGGCGATTGGTACATAGATGTACAATCAGGTTCGGGGGAATTAAATGTTGCTTGGACCCAAACCGTTGGTGACACAGATAATTTAGTGACCGTAATAGCAGGTCAATCAATTCAAGATGATAATGGATTCGCACTAGTAACTGAGCATACAGTAAGCACAAGTGCAGGTTCTGGTGGCGCAATCAGCCCAACGTCGCAAATAGTTTCTGATGGCAATACAACCAGTTTCACCATTACCCCAGAGACAGGCTATAGCATTAATAGCGTCACGGGCTGTAACGGTAGTTTGGTTGGCAATGTGTTTACCACAGATACCATCACTGCGGCATGTACGGTT
>CANMZP010000015.1 GCA_947502355.1 uncultured Thalassotalea sp.
TGAACATCCATGTTCTTCATCGCTAGGCTCCTATTCAGATAAAGCCCTTCGCTAACGCGAAGGGCTTTTTCGCATTTGCAGGTTTTGTTTTTGATGCACGCTTTGACGGGAGGGGGTCCCATCCAAAAGCGCGATGGGATGACGCTGTATTGTTTCTGATACTGTTTAGGGCATTATGATGTACAGTTTCTACACTAGCTATGGTGTGTTTCAAATAAATTGTAAGTGAAATTTTATATCTGGAACCTCCTGCAGTTACAATGAGTACTTGTTCAATGAACTGCGTATTTTTCATCCGTTCGCAGAGTTGTCACCTTCACATATATCATTCAATTATTGGACTACCAACGCCATAGTGTGGGTTTTTTAGGTGAGCTATTTTTACCATGGATTTGGTTGGGTAGTTGGTAAATATGCCATCAACACCCATTAGATGAAGCTGGATCATATCGATTTCATCATCCACGGTATAAACATAGACTTTTAATCCCCGCTGATGTGCATCTTCGACAAAGGCCTGATTAACAAAATCTACATCTATATGAATACTAAAGGCATTTAAATGCTCCGCAAAAGCTGCATAATCAATGGGGCAACAGGCCGTTAATGCGCCAATATTAAAATGAGGGGCTTTTGCTTTGAGCTCAAACAGTAAATGATGATTGAATGAAGAAAATAAAAACTGATTGGTTTGGAAATGATACAACTGTTGTGCTTTTTCAATTAATGCTAGGAGAAGATCGACACAGCCTTCCGCTTTCATTTCAATGTTTATAAGGCATCGGCCATTGATCAGCTGTAACACTTCTTCTAATGTGGGTATAGCTTGGCCCTTACCTGCATCGAGCTTTCGCAATTCATTGAACGCTAAACTTCCTACAAGTCCTGAGCCATTTGTTGTTTTATGCAACCAGCGGTCGTGAATAACCACTAATTCGGTCTCACATACGTGGACATCAATTTCAATGGCGTCAACGTTCATTGCCAGTGCTTGTTCTATGGCTAATAACGTATTTTCAGGCTCATGGCCACTAGCGCCTCGATGGGCAAAAACGAGCATAAGGTAATGGCTTTCCATCCGACATAATTAACTCAATTATAGTCGCTAAGTATGGCACTTTTATGAAATTAAAAAACTAAGGATGGGGAATTGATTCGGTTGAATTTATAAGCGGAGAATTAGGGACTCTTTACCTGCATGATTGCAGAAACAGCCCCTATTGCAATGGTCATTATTTATCGTTCAGATAACCGTATGGTTTACCAAGACGAGTAATTGTACCTGGCACATCACCTTCAGTGAAATCCATTGTGTTAGCAGGGAAACAGCAAACAGTGGTGGAACCTAATTTAAAGCGGCCCATTTCTTCCCCTTTTTCAAGGTGGATAGCTTGTTCACCTTCAGCCGGGTACTGCCAGCGAGTAATACGTTTACCAGCAGGAGGTGTGATGGTACCAGCCCAAACAGTCTCAATACTAGCAACAATGGTTGCGCCAACAAGGACCAACGCCATTGGGCCGATTTCAGTATCAAAAATAGCGACGACACGTTCGTTTCGAGCAAATAAGTTAGGAACGTTTCTGGCGGTTAGTGGGTTAACCGAAAACAGATCGCCCGGAACAAAGATCATTTCGCGTAAAGTACCTGCCATTGGCATGTGAATGCGGTGATAATCTTTTGGAGCCAAATAAATGGTTGAAAACTTACCGCCTTGAAATGGATCTGCGGTTTCTTCTTCACCACCAAGTAGTGTCGTAAGAGAATAACTTACGCCTTTCGCCTGGATAATTTGATCATCTTTAATATCACCTTGTTGGCTGATAGTACCGTCAACAGGGAAACAGATTTCTTTGTTATCAGGATTTATTGGACGGGCACCCTCTTTTAATTCACGAGTGAAAAAGTCATTAAAGGTATCAAAGTCGGTGGCGTCTTGTAATTTTGCTTCACTCATATCAATGCCATAGGCTTTGATAAAACGATTGATGGCAAAAGTGGTTAAAGCGCCTGCCTTGGCACCTGCGAATTTACCCACTAAGCGAGATAGGCCATGCTTTGGTAAGAGGTACTGTAATGCAATTTTAAAATTGTCCATTGACTTGAGAATTTCCTTTGTCTGTAATAATTAATTGTTAATTAAATCGTGATGTTAATTTGTTGTCGTCTAAACTCGCCAAAATACGTTGATAACTGGCAAATCGTAATGGATTTATGTGACCTTCATCTACGGCAGCAATCAAGGCACAGCCAGGATCGTTTAAGTGCTTGCAGTCTCTGAATTTACAATAGCCAAAATAATCCTGAAATTCGATAAAGCCTGCATCAACTTGCTCTGGCGATAAATGCCATAAGCCAAATTCACGGATCCCTGGTGAGTCAATTAAACTGCCACCGGTTGGGAAGTGGTATAAGCGAGCGACCGTGGTTGTGTGTTGTCCTAACCCCGAACCTTCAGATACTTCTTTGGTCAACAAATCCAAATTTGGCATCAAGGTATTCACTAGAGTCGATTTTCCGACGCCGGATTGACCAACAAAGATTGACGTTTTATCGGTCATTTTCGCTTTTATTTCATCAATACCCGACTCCGCTTTACTGCTAGCTCGAATAATTTCATAGCCAATGTCGCTTAATATTTTTAAGCGTTGGTTAATTTCTTCGAGGTTCTCATCGCTTAATAAGTCGGTTTTATTTAACACGATAATCGGCTTAATGCCCGTTAGCTCGGTGGCTACTAGATAACGGTCAATAATATCGGCATTGAAGGCCGGTACCACAGAAGAAACGATGAAGATTTGATCAATATTTGCCGCAATGGGTTTTACCCCGTCATAGACATCTGGGCGTGATAATTCAGAGTGGCGTTCATGAACTGCCTCAATGACGCCGCTGATGCTGTGCACTGTTTCTTTACCTTGTCGCCAAACCACATTGTCTCCACAAACCAGGCTGGACACAGTGCGGCGAATATTACAGCGAAAAATATTACCGGAAGCGTCTTCAACATCGGCGTGTTGGCCAAAACGGCTAACAATCACCCCTTCTTGCTGATCACCAAGTTCTGAATCTTGCCAAACATCTTGCTTGTCTTTCTTCAGTTTGTTGGAAAGATTCTTTTTAATCCGGCGGTTTTGCCCTTTAGTCAGTTTTTTTGCTTTAGCCACTAATACTCTTCATGTGTTTATTTAGGTCATAAGAAAAGCCCGCTTTATCTTATATAACCGTTTGGGATACAGTATTATATACTTAAGCGCTTATTATACCAAATTCCTAAAAACGATGGGGTTAGCCCTAGGCTAGGTAAGCAAACCAAGAATAATGGAACATGAATATGACCGTAAATGCAGATAACTTAATTTGGCTTGATTTAGAAATGACTGGCCTTGAACCAAAACACGATAAAATTTTGGAAATTGCTTCAATCATTACCGATGGGCAGTTAAACATTATTGCTGAAGGCCCTGTGTTTGCCATAAAACAACCACCTGAAGTAATGGAAAATATGAATGAGTGGTGCATTGAGCAGCATGGTAAAAGTGGCTTAACCCAGCGCTGTCTTAACTCCACAGTAAGCCTTGAAGAAGCTGAACAGCAAACCATCGCTTTTATCAGCAAATATGTTCCTAAAGGTGTATCACCTATGTGTGGTAATAGCATCGGTCAGGATCGTCGCTTTATTAATGCTTATATGCCTGACTTTGAAGATTATTTTCATTATCGCAATATTGATGTTAGTACCATTAAAGAATTAGCTCGTCGTTGGCAACCTGACATTCTTGATAAGGTTGAGAAAAAAGGCGTTCACTTGGCATTGGATGATATCCGCGAATCAATCAGCGAGTTACAGGTTTATCGCCAATACGCATTTAAAATCTAACCCTAAAAGCCACTTTACAGTGGCTTTTTTTTGTCAGCCCTATCGTAATGGCTGCTTTTTTATACTAACCTAGTAAAAAGCGTGTAAAAATAGTGTTTTTGCACGCTAATAATTCTATAAGCTAAATCCTACGCTCCATATCAAGATGTAATGGACAGAATAATAAGAAAGGATCTCAACTCATGGTTCAAGTTGTAACGGACATCACAGTACCCAATAAAATATTGGGTAAAGGTATTGTATACGTAGCACTTCTACTCGCGACTATGGTATTGCTGCTTGGCGTATCTTTATGGCTTTATAATCAGCAAGCCGAAAAAGCCAACTTTTTGCATCAGCAACAAGTGCCGTTTATCAAAAACAACGCCCAATTAATGAAAAGTGTTGCTGAGCTGGAAAATCAGTTGGTGGCACAACAACTGGCCATTTCACATCAACAACTTGCCCAACCTCTAGAAAATGTTAAACAAGCCTGGCTTGAGATCGTCGACCTAAGCCGTAACCATATTTTGATGGTAAACGATAGTTTGCGCGATAATGCTGCCGATGAAATAGCCGTAACCGCTCAGCAATACGCCGAAGGTTATAAAGAATTTGTTATTTTAGTCGATGATTTATTGTTAACTCGTCAATCGAGAGTTGGCCAATATGCGGCCAATAGCGCGACATTGGCTGAAATAATCGGAAACGTAAATCGTCTTAAAAACAACAAACAAACGGAGCTTAAGCAAACCTCTTTTGATTTTGTAAATTCCAATAATCGCCTTGGCACAGAACAATTTAACCAGATGTTATCCTTAAATAGCGAGGTGCAGTTATACCAGCATATTTATCAGGAACTTTTGAAAATACAAAACCAATTGACCTCTTTATCGTCGCAAGTTACTGCCCATAAGCTAAATCAAATTTCTTCCCAAATTGCCAGCTTAACCAAAAACATCAATGAGGAAATGAATAATCGCTCGGCTGGAAAAGAGTTTAAAAGTATCAGTGATGATATTATTGATATCAGTAATCAATTTATGGGATCTGGGCAACTCTTTGCCAAATGGCAAACCGAAAACACCCTAGTAACGCAAATTTTAAATGAATTGACCAATTATCAGCTTTTTTTACGCAAAACCGCCGGCTTGATCCAAAGTTCAGACTTTTATGATTTACCTGAATTCAAATTGGTACTGCCAATCATAAACGTTAAAGTGAACGAATCCACCCTTACCCCGATTGGCTTTTTATTTGTTGTGGTTTTATTTAGCACCTCGGCCTTTTTAGCTTGGCGCCTTATTGTGTTAATAAAGGTTTCATACCTTCGTGGGGCTGAATTTGTTAAAGAAGATTATCGTCAGGAGCTGCAGGCTGAGCAAGCGATTAAGCAAGCAGAAGAGCGCCATAAGTTGCAGCTTGATAATATAATGAAACTCGAAGAACCCGTAGCCCAAGATGAGTCTGTAAAGTCTGAAGAAGATTCTGGTGAACTGCAACCTAGCTTTTATAAAATGAATGGTCTGGTTATGGATATTGAAAAGTATAACCAATACCATGGTTCGGCAGAGATGGCGGTATTTATGCTAGAAGATTATGTTGGCCGCAATGAAACCAATTTAGAAAAATTAAAGCAAGCAGTTCACCATAAAAACCTAGTGAAAATTGACCACATTCAAAAAGCCATCCTTAAGACCGCAAATATTTTAAGTGCGCCAAGAATGCTTAAAGCTTGTGAGCATATTAAACTTGCCTGTGAGCAAGGCAAAGTCGATTTATGCCCACCGCTTGTTATTGAACTTGAAGAAGCCATGCAGGAAGTAAAAGATTACGTTTGTGAAATGAGCTAAGCGACAAGAAACTATTGAATAAACGCGGCCGTGTTTAAATAAATGTTTCAAAGAAAATAAATCTCTATAAATCATCTGTTAAAGATAGAGCTGTTCGACCATTTCAGTTAAAATCTAGCCATTAAAGTAATGATTTTAACAGCCTAAAAAAGGCATAGGGTTTAGCAAATGGAGTTTATTTGGATACTGGTCGCTTTTTTGTTTGGTTTAGCTGCGAAAATCGTTTCTTTGCCGCCAAGCATTGGCTATCTGGTCGCAGGTTTTGCCCTTCACTTTCTCGGTTATCAAGCCGATACCAGCTTAACAACCCTAGCCGATTTAGGCATCACCTTGATGCTATTTACCATCGGCCTGAAATTAAACATTAAAGATCTTATTAAAGCAGAGGTCTGGCAAGGTGCCATTTTCCATAGTGGTATTTGGGTGCTGTTAAGTTTGATTGTCCTCAAGATTTTCGCCTTTATTAGCCTATTCTATTTTGATCTATTAACCGACTCAGCGGCACTGATCATGGCGTTTGCATTAAGCTTTTCAAGCACTGTATGTGTGGTTAAGTTGATGGAAGATCATGGTGAATTGCGAACCCGACATGGTAAATTATCAATTGGTATTCTGGTTATGCAGGACATTGTTGCCGTTATCTTTTTGGTTGTCGCAACCGGTAAGATGCCTTCGGTTTGGGCATTCGCCCTATTGTTAGCTTTTGTTTTCAAACCGCTTATTTATCGAATTGTCACCTCGGTTGGTCACGGTGAACTTATCCCTCTTACCGGTATTTTTCTTGCCCTGGGCGCTTATGAGCTATTTTACTTACTACAAATAAAAGGTGATTTAGGCGCTTTACTTGCGGGTATGTTCTTAGCCGGGCATCCGAAAGCCAGTGAAATTAACAAGTCACTCTTAAACTTTAAAGATCTGTTTCTAATTGGTTTTTTCTTGCTGATTGGCTTCACCGCATTACCGACATTGGAAATGTTGACCGTGGCGCTGATCATTACCTTATTGTTACCACTCAAATTTGCGCTGTTTTTCGCACTATTCTGTTGGTTAAAGCTCAAAGTAAGAACGGCGTTTCTTACCGCGATCATTCTGTGTAATTTCAGTGAATTTGGCTTAATCGTTGCGTCAATTAGTGTTGAGTCTGGCTGGTTAGCGAAAGAGTGGTTGGTGATCCTTGCGCTGGCAGTATCTATGTCTTTTATTATCACCAATGTGGTGTATCGATTTGCTGAATCCATGTTTAACCGTAATAAACCCACATTAGTAACATTAGAGCGTCGTACAAGGTTAAACGAAGATGTCTTTGAACTGCCTGAAAACGCACCGATTGTTATTGTTGGTATGGGACGTGTTGGTATGGGTGCATATGATGCATTAGCATCCCAAGTGGGGAATAAAGTGTGGGGACTAGATGCTGAGGGCAGTAAGGTCGACTGGCTTAAAAGTCAAAACGTACAAGCATTTTATGGTGATGGTGAGTCCAGAGATTTTTGGGAAACCATGGACCTGTCTAAACTGGAGTTGGTGCTTATTGCTGTTCCTGCGGTAAAAGATACCATTAATATTACCAATCAGCTGCGTTCAGCCAATTATACCGGCCAAATTGCTGCCATAGCTCGTTTTGATGATGAACGTGCGATACTGGAAAGCTTGGGTATTAACAAAGTATTTAACTTCTATCACGAAGCTGGTGTTGGTTTTGCTGATGAAAGTTTAAGTTTGCTTAACGCCAAAGCCTAAGCACGCTTAGGGGTTAAGCATCTCGCGGTAACCCTTTCTCTATAGAGCGAACAAGTCGGCTCGTCAGTCGACTTTGTTGGCTGTCTTGCTCTGCCTGTTTTTTCGTATGTTGAGCTAAAGCCCAATCAATATGCTCTCTAACCATGTCACTGGCCGTGGTTTTTTTCTGTTCGAGCGCATCGACAATTTGCTGATTAAAAGGCGCATTACCTAGGGCTACGGCAATATTACGTTGCCAGCAATCATGGCCAATACGACGAATAGGTGAGCCTTCGGTATTTTTTAAAAACTGCGCTTCAGACCAAGAAAAAAGCGCCAAAAGGGTCACATTATCCAGTTGGTGTCTGGCTTGAAAGTCTTGCTCGTTACTTAATTGTGCATATCGATTCCACGGGCAAATAAGCTGACAATCATCACAACCGTAAATTCGATTGCCTATCGCTTCTCTAAACTCCAATGGAATCGCGTCTTTTAGCTCAATGGTTAAATACGAGATACAGCGCCTTGCATCTACCACATAAGGTTCGACAATCGCTTGGGTTGGACAAATCTTAATACAAGCTACGCATTGTCCACATTGATTTTGTTGGAGCTTGTCCACAGGCAGTGGTAAATCCACCAGTAATTCACCTAAAAAGAACCAAGAGCCAGCGTTCTCGTTGATGAGTAAGGAATGTTTACCAACCCAACCAAGACCGGCTTTTTCAGCCAGTGGTCTTTCAAGGATCGGGGCAGAGTCAACAAAGGGTCTGAAATTGAGGCTCTGACAATGGTCAATGATTTTTTGGCCAAGTTGCTTTAAGCGGTTTCGCATCAATTTGTGATAATCACGGCCTAATGCATAGCGTGATACATAAGCGTGTTCAGGCTGTTTTAAAATATGAGCAAATTGAGCGTTTTTGGGTAAATAATTTAACCTAGCAGAAATAACACGTAAGGTACCAGGTAATAATTCATCAGGTCGAGCACGCATTAAGTCGTGGCGCTGCATGTAGTCCATTTCGCCATGAAAACCGTTTTCAAGCCAACGACTTAAGGCTTTTTCGTGTTGGCTTAAGTCGACATCACAAATGCCTATATCTTCAAAACCTAGTGCTTTCCCCCAGTCTTTTATCCGTTGGGCAAGTTGCTCATAGTTGATGTGATTGGCTGTTGTCATATAAGGGACACCGATTGTGATTGGTTTACGCAAAAAAGAGCGCTATATTAGCATAGAGTGGCTTTACATTAGCGACATATACCTAAAATAAAAACAATAATACAACCTAGTATAAGTGAGAATGCCTAAATGATCCCCGACCGGCTTTTAGCAAACCTACCTCAATATGCCTACACCGCTGAACATGTGCGTGAAAACGAACCTCGCATTGCCAAAATGCAACACATCGATATGTACCAGTTAATGGAATTAGCAGGGCAAAGCAGTTTTGCTTTGGCGAGCAAATTGTGGCCAAAAGCAAAAACCATTTTGGTTGTTTGTGGCCGGGGAAATAATGCAGGGGATGGGTTTATTTTAGCTCGACTGGCACTAGAACGCGGTTTTAAAGTGTACTTACACAGCTTATCAACGGCCCAAGATTATCGCGGCGATGCCCGGTTAGCCTGCGAAAAATTTGAGCAAATGGGTGGTACTTTGGTTAAATTTAACGAAATAGATTTAGCCGAAATTGATTATATTGTCGATGCTCTGCTTGGTACGGGGCTTAGTGGCGAGGTCCAAGAAAATTATGCCTTGGTAATGGGGTTACTTAACCAACTGCCGCAACCTATTTTAAGTTTAGATATCCCTTCTGGTTTAAATGCTGACACAGGTCAACCTCATGGTATGGCGATAGAGGCTGCTGTCACGGTATCTTTTGTGGCGATAAAGCAGGGCATGCTTACCGGGTCGGCTAAGGATTATTGTGGGGAAATCTATCTATCCCACATTAACATCGGTGAGCTGTTTGCCCGTCAAATTCGCACGGATACATTAATCAATGGGCCGCATTTTCTATCTCGTTTATCTGCCCGAAAAGAAACCGCGCATAAGGGGGACAGTGGTTTTGTTGTCAATATCGCCGGAAATGAATCTTACCCTGGCGCTGCTCGATTATGCAGTGAAGCCGCACTTCGAGCGGGTGCCGGCTTGGTGGGGTTAATTTGCCACCCGCAAAATAAAATGACGGTGGTGGCCAGTCGACCTGAAATAATGCTCCTAGAAGAACAAAGCTTTGTAGAGCAAAGCCAAAGCCGGGTAAGTAAGGCCGATTGTATTGTCCTTGGTCCCGGGCTTGGCAGTAACCACTGGGCACAACGGATGTTTTCAGCGACCATGAAAATGCAAACACCGATGGTTGTCGATGCCGATGGTTTAAATTTATTGGCAAAAGCACCAAGTTTTCGTCATAACTGGATTTTAACCCCGCATGTTAAAGAAGCGGCTCGTTTGCTTAATTGCAGCATTGAAGACGTACAATCTGATAGGTTTGAGGCCGTTAAGTGCATCGCCAATAAATATGGGGGCATTTGTGTCTTGAAAGGCCCCGGGACGTTAATTAGTGATGGCGAACAAATCATTATAAATCTTACCGGTAATTCAGGTATGGCCAGTGGTGGCATGGGGGATGTGTTATCTGGTATCATTGCCAGTCTAAGTTTACGCAGCGATAATTTATTGATGGCGGCCTGTCATGGGGTTTATTTGCATGGCAAAGCAGCCGATTTAGCCAGTCGAGATGGCAAAATTGGTATGCTAGCAAGCGACCTCTTTGAGCACATTAGAGCCCTTGTAAATAAACATTAAATAAGTATTAAATGTTCATGCGTTAAGTAAACATTAAGCAAACGTTAGGTAAGCTAAGGCAAATAAGTGATATTAGCTGACAACATATGAGTTCGACAAAGATGACTGAGAAAACTTTTACTTTAGCCGACGAAACGGCCACTGTTAGCATGGGGTCTCGACTGGCTACCGTTACCAAACAGCTAAATTTGGATTCGCTGATCGTATTTTTAAATGGTGATTTGGGGGCGGGGAAAACCACCCTTACCCGTGGTTTCGTGCAGGGTATGGGTCATAAAGGTAATGTTAAAAGTCCAACGTATACACTGGTCGAGCCCTACGAGTTACCACCTTGGCATGTTTATCATTTTGATTTATATCGTCTTGGCGATCCTGAAGAGTTGGAATATATGGGGATCCGCGATTATTTTTCGCAGAAATCGTGCTGTTTTATTGAATGGCCTGAAAAAGGGACTGGCATTTTACCCCAACAAGATCTTATTATTAATTTACAGTACCTTGAAGAACAAAGAGAAATAACATTGCAAGCGACTTCCGCCAATGGCGAAGCCGTCGTAGCAGCGCTTTCAAAATAATAATATCGGAGTGTAAAAAGTTTCAGCATGCGTAAAATCGGTTTTAAGTGGTTATTTATCCTACTCAGTAGCATGTCAGTGCAAGCTTGGGCTGCCAATGTTATTGAAAGCGTTCGTATTTGGCCAGCGCCGGATAATACTCGAGTGGTATTCGATTTAAGCAAGAAGCCTGATTATAGCTACTTTTACCTGAACAATCCGCGCCGTCTGGTGATTGACTTTAAATCAACCAGCAACATTGTTGACCTTAAATCGCTGGCCAAAAATGATTCCCGCATCAAGTTATTACGTACCAGTACCGCTAAAACCAAAGGCACTACGCGCGTTGTTTTTGAACTCAATGGTAAATACAAAGATAAGATCTTTCCGTTAACGCCAACCGGTCCTTACGGAAATCGCCTAGTGGTGGATTTAAATGACGAACATCGCTTTAAAGACATTGCCAAAAATAAACCTAAAAACAACAAGCGCGATATCATTATTGGCATCGATGCTGGCCACGGTGGTGAAGACCCAGGGTCTATTGCCAAAAATGGTACCCACGAAAAAGCCATCACCTTGGCCATTTCTAAAAAGCTACAGGCTTTAATCAATAAACAACCTGGCTTTAAGGCCGTGATGATCCGCGATGGCGACTATTTTGTGAATTTAAATCGACGCACCGAGATAGCCAGACAAAAACAAGTCGAGTTTTTGGTCTCAATACACGCTGATGCTTTTACGTCTTCACAGCCTCGTGGCGGCTCCGTATGGATTGTAACCAACCGCCGTGCCGATTCGGAATTGTCACGTTGGCTCGCTAACCGTGAGAAAAACTCCGAGTTACTTGGCGGGGGCGGTGAGTTGATTAAAAAGACCAACGACGACAACTTGGCGGTATTCCTAGCTGATTTAACCAAAGATAAATCATTAGAAATCAGTGATAAGACGGCGCGTTATGTTATTAAAGAAATGAAACACGTCACCAAAATGCATAAAACCCAACCACAAAACCGCAGTTTTGCCGTGCTGAAATCGTCCGATATTCCCTCGATGTTAGTGGAAACGGGTTTTATTTCAAATCCTTATGACTTTAAAAACTTAACGTCACCGACCCATCAACGAAAATTGGCGAATGCTATTTTTAAAGGTTTGAAAAACTATTTCACTAAGTTCCCACCGGAAGGCTCGTTACTGGCCAGTTTACAACCTACTGAGCACAAAGTGAGTCGTGGTGAATCTTTATCGATAGTTGCGCAGCGTTATAAGGTGTCGGTTAAATCCATAAAGCTTGCCAATAATTTAAAAAATGATGTGGTGCGGGTAGGCCAAACCTTAACCATTCCCCGGGTAAATTAATGAGCATACAAATATTACCGGCTCGCCTGGCAAACCAAATTGCCGCTGGCGAAGTGGTTGAGCGCCCGGCGTCTGTGGTTAAAGAGCTGGTTGAAAACAGCATTGATGCAGGCGCAACGCAAATTCGTATTGAAATTGAAAAAGGCGGTGCTAAACGCATCCGCATCACCGACAATGGTTCGGGGATAGGTAAAGACGAATTAACCTTAGCGTTAAGTCGGCATGCGACCAGTAAAATTAAAAACCTTGATGATCTTGAATCAATCAATAGTTTAGGTTTTCGTGGTGAGGCTTTAGCCTCGATCAGTTCGGTTTCCAGATTAACATTAACCTCCATGCCCGAAGGTCAAGAAGCGGCTTGGCAAGCCATTGCGGTAGGGCGGGATATGGCGGTTGATGTAAAGCCGGCAGCGCACCCGCAGGGGACTACCATAAATGTTGAAGACTTATTTTTTAATACCCCGGCCAGACGTAAATTTTTACGTACCGAAAAAACTGAATTTACCCATATTGATGAAGTGGTAAAACGCATCGCTTTGTCAAAATTGGCGCTCAACATTACCTTAGTGCACAATGGCAAAATCATCCGCCAATATCGAAGCGCAAAAACCGATAAACAAATTGAAAAACGTATTGCTCAGGTATGCGGACAAAATTTTATCGACCATGCCATAAAGCTTGAGTTTCATCATGACAGTTTGCATTTATGGGGTTGGATTGCTAGCCCAGAATTTTCTCGTATGCAAAACGACTTGTGCTATAGCTACGTAAACGACCGAATGATGCGAGATAAGCTGATTAATCATGCCATTCGTCAGGCCTATGCTGATCGTCTGGTAAATGATGGCTATCCGGCTTTTGTGCTGTTTTTAAATCTTGATTTTGGCGATGTCGACGTAAACGTGCACCCGGCAAAACACGAAGTTCGCTTTCATCAATCGCGTTTTGTGCATGATTTTATTTGTGCCGCGGTTGAGCAGACGTTAGCAAATACCATCGCTTTAGAGCCGCATTCCAATCCTGACTCAAGCGGGCAATCACCTAATGATGAAATGCATCAGCCATTTACACAAGAGCGTGAATACGTACAACCTTTAAGAGTGGCGGAGCAGCATCACAGCGGGCAATCTTTTAATCAAAGCAGCGCGAGTGGTGGGCAATCTCGTCATGGCACGGGTTATGGTTCTGGTGGTATATCGCAGCGTGCCGTAGATAACTATCAGTCCTTGCTAACCCCCATTGCACACGAGCAATCGACTCCGGCTATTATAAGCCAGGAGCAAACCAAAGAATTACCCAAGAGTCGCCTAAGCGCGTCTACAGATGGCCAATATTTCAACCATCAAGGTATGCGGTTGTTAAGTATGGTGGCCCCGCAGGTTGCCCTAATGGAGTTAAAAGACGAGTTACGTTGTGTTAATTTAGCATCGATAGCGCTCGTGGCCGTTCAGCTGCAAATGGCGCAGGCGTTTTCCGCCGGGATCATATCTCAGCCATTGTTATTGCCTATTTCATTTGCTGTAAGTACTGAGCAGAGTCAGTTCTTGGAATCATTTCAATCGCATTTTGAACTGGCAGGTATTCATTATCAATTAAACAAGCGTAATGTGGTGATCCGTCAGTATCCGGCACAACTAAGAGAAATGGATGTTCAGCAAAGCTTTCTCGACTTACTTAGCACCCTTGAAGGCAAGGATGTTAGCCATCAAGATGAATGGGTAGCGGCTTTCGCCCAATTAAAGGTACCAGAAACAATCACTGCGGTGCAGGCATCACAATTGTTAATTAATGTAATAAATGTGAAAAACAATGAAATTTTCGATATGTTACGCTTGAATTCTGTGTTAATTGACCTTAACTCTTATATTAAGCAATTAAATTGAATTATTGATGACTGAATCTTTGAAAAACAACCTCCCTCCTGTAATTTGTATTATGGGGCCAACGGCATCTGGCAAGACCGCTTTGGCAATGGAGCTCTGTGATCATTTACCAGCCGATATCATCAGCGTTGACTCAGCATTGATATATAAAAGCTTTGATATTGGCAGTGCCAAGCCAACAAGCGATGAGCTAGAAAAATACCCTCATCGGTTAATCGATATCATCGATCCGGCGCAAAGTTATTCTGTGTCGGACTTTTGTGTGGATGCCAAGCGAGAGATTGCCGACATTCGTGCAAAGGGCCGAATTCCAATTTTAGTTGGCGGCACCATGATGTATTTCAAAAGCCTGATTGAAGGCATATCGCCTTTACCAGCGGCTGATGAAAGCATAAGGGCCGAAATCAATGCTCTGGCCGAGCAAAAAGGCTGGCAACATGTTCATTCGTTGCTTGCTGATGTTGATCCAGTTTCGGCTGAACGCATTAATGTAAACGATCCACAACGGTTAAGTCGAGCCTTAGAAGTTTTTAGAATAACTAATAAGACTTTAACTGAACTTACCAAGATTAAAGGTGATAGTCTTGCTGGCAATGTATTACAATTTGCGGTAATGACAGCTGATCGAAGTGAGTTACACCAACGCATAGAACAACGCTTTAACATCATGCTTGAGCAAGGTTTTCAGGCAGAAGTTGAGCAATTGCGTAAACGTGATGATTTAAATGAAGACTTACCTTCGATTCGATGTGTAGGTTATCGACAAATGTGGCAGCACCTAAATGGCGACATTGACTATGACGAAATGGTATTTCGTGGTGTATGTGCAACCCGGCAACTAGCTAAGCGACAGCTTACTTGGTTAAGAAGTTGGAAAGATTTAACGTGGTTGACCACAAATGATCCAACTAACTTGCAACAAGTATTAAGTTGTTTAGCAAAGTTTAAATGATAGTGTATACTTAAAAAGCTCGTTGTGTAACTCACTAATTTTGGTAATATTTACACAATAAATTTCAGTTTTTTGAGAATAAAATAAAAAAATAAGGGGCCAAAATTATGGCAAAAGGGCAGTCTTTACAAGACCCATTTTTGAATGCGTTACGTCGTGACCGCATTCCTGTAGCAATTTACCTAGTAAACGGGATTAAATTGCAAGGACAAGTTGAGTCGTTTGACCAATTTGTTATTTTACTAAAAAACACGGTAAGCCAAATGGTGTATAAGCATGCCATTTCTACTGTCGTGCCTTCTCGTGCCGTTAATACATCAACACCGGCTGAGTTTAATCAGGAATAAATAATAGATGATATTGAATTGGAGTTGTTCATTTGTTTGATAGACATCAAGCAGGTGAGCAAGCTGTACTCGTTCACTTAGATTTCCCGCAAGAAAATGCCCGCGAAGACCTAAAAGAATTTGAAATGTTAGTTTCTTCTGCAGGCGTTAATGCGTTAACTGTCGTCACCGGTAAACGTGACACCCCACATCACAAGTTCTTTGTTGGCAGTGGTAAAGCTGAAGAAATTCGTGAAGCCGTAAATCTTTTTGAAGCGGATGTGATTTTATTTAATCACGTGCTCTCACCCTCGCAAGAAAAAAATATTGAAGCCTTATGTGAATGTCGAGTGATTGATAGGACCACTTTGATCCTAGATATCTTTGCTCAACGAGCACGAACTCATGAAGGTAAGTTGCAAGTTGAACTGGCGCAATTAAAGCATATCAGTACACGTTTGATCCGTGGTTGGACTCACCTTGAGCGACAAAAAGGTGGTATTGGTTTGCGTGGTCCGGGTGAAACCCAGCTAGAAACCGACAGACGTTTATTGCGTGAACGCATGCATAATATCCGTGGTCGACTGGAAAAGGTTGAAAAGCAACGCCATCAAGGCCGTCGTGCTCGTGATCGTGCCGAAATTCCAACGGTATCGCTGGTCGGCTATACCAACGCCGGTAAGTCTACCTTGTTTAACCGGATCACGGATGCCGAGGTGTATGCGGCGGATCAGTTGTTCGCAACCCTAGACCCAACCCTTAGAAAACTGCAAATTAAAGATGTTGGTCGAATCATTCTTGCCGATACGGTGGGTTTTATTCGTCATTTACCACACGATTTGGTTGCCGCATTTAAAGCGACCTTAACCGAAACTAAACAAGCCGATTTACAACTGCATGTTGTTGATATTGCAGATGAACGCCGTGTTGATAACATGGCGCAAGTAGACAGCGTTTTGGAAGAAATAGGCGCTAATGACATTCCGCAATTATTAATTTGTAATAAAATTGATTTACTAGCCGATGTGGCGCCAAGAATTGACCGCGATGAACAAGGTAAGCCGATTAGAGTATGGCTGTCAGCCCAAGCTAATCTTGGCATGGAGCTACTTTCGCAAGCGTTAAGTGAACTTTTGGCCACTGAAGTCGTACAATACAGTTTGAAGATACCACCTGCTGAAGGTCGTCTTCGCGGAATGCTTTATGAATTAGAATGCATTAATGAAGAAAGCTTTGATGAGCTAGGAAATTGCTTGTTAGAAGTTAAAATGCCCCTTAGAGAGTGGAATAAATTAGTGAAAATGGATAAAAGTAACCTAGAAGACTTTATCCAACACTAAGCTGCTGATAGTATAAAAGTTAACAAAACCAAGGTAAAAACCTGACGGAGAATAAAATGGCGTGGAATGAACCGGGGAATAATGATAAGGATCCCTGGAAAAATAAAGGCGGTCGCGATCAAGGACCACCTGATTTAGATGAATTACTAAAAGACCTGGGCAATAAGTTCGGTGGTGTTTTTGGCAACAAACCAGGTAAATCTGGCGGTGGCAAAAGCTTCAGCGGGATTGGCGCAAGTATTTTATTAATTGTTGCCATTGTGGCTTGGGCCGTAAGCGGTTTCTACACCATCAAAGAAGCAGAGCGCGGTGTTGTACTTCGCTTTGGTGAATTTAGTGGTTTAGTTGATCCAGGTATCCACTGGCAGTTTTCTTTAATCGAGAAAGTTATCCCGGTTGATGTACAAACAACCCGTAACTTACCAGCAAGTGGTTTCATGCTAACCGAAGATGAAAACGTGGTTCGCGTTGAAATGCAGGTTCAGTACCGTATCGTAAATCCTCGTAACTACCTATTTAGTGTAACCAATGCTGATGCCAGCCTTGAACACGCGTTTGATAGTGCGATTCGTTACGTTATTGGTCATTCAAAAATGGATGAAGTGTTAACCTCTGGTCGTGAAAACGTTCGTCAGTCGGTATGGCAAGAATTAGAAGGCGTAATTGAGCCGTACAATCTTGGTATCTTAATTGCCGACGTCAACTTTAAAGATGCACGTCCACCAGAGCAAGTGAAAGACGCATTCGATGATGCCATCGCGGCTCGAGAAGATGAAGAGCGTTTCATGTTAGAAGCCGAAGCTTATGCCTTATCTGTTGAGCCTCGTGCTCGTGGTAAAGTCAAAGCTATGGAACAAGAAGCCCTAGCTTATAAAGAGCAAATTGTTTTGGCGGCAGAAGGTGAAGTAGCGAAGTTTAATAAACTTCTACCTGAATACCAAGCAGCACCTGAAGTAACACGTCAGCGCTTGTATTTAACCACCATGGAAAAAGTTTACTCGAATACCTCAAAAGTAGTGGTCGATGTTGAAGGCGGCAATAATATGATGTACATCCCACTGGATAAAATCATGCAGCAACAACAAGCGCAACCGCTACAACCATACCGTAATCGTGTAAACAGCGTAAACCAGACCCCATTGGCAGAAACCAAAAATTCATCGGTAAATTCTGGCTCCAGCAGAACAGACCGTTTTAGCCGAGGAGATAATTAGTCATGAAGAATTTTTCAATTATTACCTTAGTGGCTCTGGCTCTACTAACCGTATCGAGCGTATTTGTTATTAACGAAGGCGAACGTGGTATTGTATTTCAGTTCTCAAAAATTAAGCGTGACTCCGATGGTGAAATGCGTATTTATGAGCCTGGCCTACATTTTAAGATCCCACTTATTGAGCGTATCAACAAAATTGATGCTCGTATTCAAACCTTAGATGGTGCACCAGATCGTTTCGTAACGGCAGAAAAGAAAGACGTATTAGTCGATTCTTACGTAAAGTGGAAAATCGTTGATTTCTCGACTTACTACGTTCGTACTGCTGGCGGTAACTTATCGAATGCACAAGCGCTTTTAAAACAGAAAGTGAATAACGGCCTACGTAGTGAATTTGGTCGTCGTACCATTAAACAAATTGTATCAGGTGATCGTGATTCATTAATGGAAGAAGCGATGCTAAGTGCTGAGTCGAGTAAAGCCGATTTGGGTATCGAAGTGGTTGATGTACGTGTTAAGCGTATTAACCTGCCAGAAGAAGTAAGTAACTCGATTTATGAGCGTATGCGAGCGGACCGTAAAGCGGTTGCTGCAGAGCATCGTTCTCAAGGTCGTGAGAAAGCGGATGTTATTCAGGCAACAGTAGATGCCAAAGTTACGGTTATGTTAGCCGATGCGAAAAAACTTGCATTTACCCTACGTGGTGAAGGTGATGCATTAGCGGCTAATGTTTACGCACAATCTTACAACAAAGACCCTGAATTCTTCAGTTTTGTTCGTAGCCTTGAAGCGTATGAGAATAGCTTTAGCAGTAAAAATGACATCATGATTGTTAAGCCGGAAAGTGATTTCTTTGATTACTTAAAATCAACGAAAAAATAATCCGCACAACCCGTGTTAATCTAAAGCCTTATCTTACATCATCGTGGGATAAGGCTTTGTTGTTTATGGTATAAATCATTATGACGATATTCTTAACTTCCCTAGCGTTAGTGCTTATTCTTGAGGGAATAGGGCCGTTCTTTTTTCCTAACCGGTGGAAAGACTACATGCTAAAACTGGCTAAAGAGCCTTCGAATACCATTCGGCAAGTGGGCTTAGCCTTATTGTCAGCTGGACTTATCTTATTGTTTTTTGTGGTTTAATTTTATAACCCGTGCGCAATAATTCGCACATTGTAATTAAAGCGTAAAAAATTGCATAAAATTGATGATCTCACCGCCTGGGTTTGTTAGAATTCCCGCCTAATTTTCATTCGAAATTGTAAAAAATTATTATGGGCAAAAACGTCGTTGTACTTGGCACCCAATGGGGTGACGAAGGTAAAGGGAAGGTTGTAGATCTACTAACGGATAAGGCGAGCTTTGTAGTTCGTTATCAAGGTGGTCACAACGCAGGTCATACATTAGTAATTGATGGTGAAAAAACTGTATTACATTTAATTCCATCAGGTGTGTTACGTGACAACGTAAAATGCATGATTGGTAATGGTGTGGTGTTATGTCCAAAAGCATTGATGAAAGAAATCAACATGCTGGAAGAGCGCGGTGTTCCGGTTCGTGAACGCTTACTTATCAGTGACGCATGTCCACTTATCATGCCTTACCACGTTGCATTAGATAACGCTCGCGAAGCGGCACGTGGCAAGAAAGCAATCGGTACAACCGGTCGTGGTATTGGTCCAGCATACGAAGATAAAGTTGCTCGTCGTGGTTTGCGTGTTAGCGATTTATTCAACAAAGAATCGTTTGCTGAAAAACTAAAAGAAATTATGGAATACCATAACTTCGCGCTAACCCAATACTACAAAGCAGACGCTTTAGATTTTGATACGGTTTATGCCGAAATCATGGAAATTGCCGATATCATTAAAGCAATGACTGCTGATATCAGTGAAATTCTTGACCAAGCGCGTAAAGCGGGTGACTCAATCATGTTTGAAGGTGCCCAAGGTACTTTACTAGACATCGACCACGGTACGTACCCATACGTTACTTCTTCGAATACAACCGTAGGTGGTGTTGCCACGGGTTGTGGTTTTGGTCCATTAAACCTTGATTACGTACTAGGTATTACTAAGGCATACACTACGCGTGTTGGCTCAGGTCCTTTCCCTACCGAATTGGATGACGAGATTGGTAATCACTTAGGGACAGTGGGTCACGAGTTTGGTGCGACTACTGGACGTGAGCGTCGTTGTGGCTGGTTTGACGCCGTTGCTATGCACCGTGCAGTACAAGTTAACAGCATCTCAGGTTTCTGTTTAACCAAGCTTGACGTGTTAGATGGTTTGAAAGAACTTAAAATCTGTACTGGCTACAAAACACAATCTGGTGAAGTACTAACCGTACCACCAATGGCTGCTGAAGGTTACGAAAACATCACCCCAATTTACGAAACCGTACCTGGTTGGGATGACAACACCGTTGGCGCAAAATCATTAGAAGACTTACCGGCTAATGCCATTGCCTACATTCGTCGCCTTGAAGAAATTACCGGTGTGCCAATCGATATTATTTCAACGGGTCCAGACCGTAACGAAACAATGATCTTGGTAAACCCGTTTGACGAATAAAAATCGTCTGCTTATTCTGAAAAACCGGGCTTAGCCCGGTTTTTTTATGAATGAAAGAAAAAATGTCGCCAGTTATTTAAAATAGCTTAGGCACTTCTCTACTTCATTTTTTGAGCCCAAGATCATTTCCACACGTTGGTGGATATCGGTCGGCATAATGTCCATAATGCGTTCGTTGCTGGTCATACTCAAGCCACCCGCTTGCTCAATAATAAAACTCATTGGGTTGGCTTCATAGCCTAAGCGCAAACGACCCACGCCAGGTTTTTTGGTATCTAGCGGGTAGGTAAATAAACCTGAGCGTGTTAATACACGATGAACTTCGGCTACCAATGCGGCAATCCAACGCATGTTAAAATCGCGCTCACGAGGCCCCTCTACGCCCATAACAAGATCTTCAATATACTCTTGCATTGGTTCAAGCCAATAGCGGCGGTTTGACATATTAATCGCAAACTCGCTGGTATCTTCAGCTATCTCAATATTCTTGTGAGTCAGCATGTAACTGCCATGCGATCTATCAAGGGTATATAAGTGGGTGCCTTTACCTGTGGTCATGGCAAGGGTGGTGCTTGGTCCATATAAAACAAAACCGGCACACACTTGGTTTTTACCGGGTTGTAAAAACATGCTCGGATCATCGGCTTTTTTATCCGCAGGGGCTGGCATAATTGAGAAAATGGTCCCCACGAGTGAGTTTATTTCAATGTTAGAGCTGCCATCTAATGGATCGAATGAAACAAGGTATTTGCCATCTTCATGACCGGCAACAATGTCATCTTCTTCTTCCGAAGAAATGGCTTTTACCTCATCAGACTCAAGAATAATATCCTTAAGCAACTGATTGGCTACGACATCGAGTTTTTTCTGAATTTCGCCCTGAATGTTTTCATCCAAAGTGGTGCCATGGTAGCCACTTAAAAAACCCTGTCCGACGCGGAAAGAAAGCTCTTTGGTGGAAACTAAAATGGTGTTAATTAAATTGATTAAATCATTAGGGACGTTATCGTCTTTTAACGCTTGTACAAGTCTTTTCATTACTGTTGATTTGAGAACGGTTAAATGTGGTGCTTAAGTGTACTAGAAATTCGTCAATTTATCTGGTTAAGTCTGAATTAGTTTGGTTTGTATCAATAAAAAATCTAAGCAGATTAGCCTCTTACTCTATTAAAAGCGTAGAAAAAGTTGGGTATTTCCTTAATCAAGCAAATATATTTTTTATGGTGCGGTTATTTTTTTGTTAAATCGTGTATATTGCTAGGGGCTGTTGACCTTTGCTGTCTAACTTTTGTTCTTAAGTTGAATGTAATTTCTACTTATTGGCTGAAAATATAAATATTATGTTTTGTCGTTGTTGATGTGAATCCTACGGACACCGTTTGTTTGGCAATTCTACTGCGTTTTTTCAATGTGAAAGGCAATAAGCATTCCAAAGTGAAAAAGACTTATAGAATCACCAAACAATTCGCTGCAAAAATCACCACCAAAGATAAACAGACCCTAGGATCTGTTGACCTTTGTGGCTTCAATTTTGATGCATCACTTTTGTTTAATCTGTGTTTATTCAACAATTCACCAAAACCAAATAGCAAAGAGAAACGGAACTTACAAAATAATAATAATCAATTTAGGGATTGAAGATGAAAAAATTTGCCTATGTTTTCTGTTTGTTTTTCTCCTTGATAGTTAATGCCCATGCATTAACCGACGATGAAAAAGACTTTTTAAGCGGGAAAACACTTCACCAAGGTTTTATACCTTTTTATGTCGATGATGAAACCGCTCAGGTGTTTCTTAAACTAACCGACTTAAATCAACAGTTTATTTTCCAAAGCAGCTTACCTCATGGTGTTGGCTCGAACGATATTGGTCTTGACCGTGGACAGTTAGGCGATACGCGCTTAGTCCAGTTTGAACGCGTCGGTAAAAAGGTGTTTTTACGCCAACTAAATACCTATTATCGCGCCAACAGTGAAAACAAGCTTGAACGACAAGCGATGCAAGAAGCCTTTGCGAGCTCAATCATTTGGGGCTTTAAGGTAGAAAAAGTCATTGATGGTGAGGTGTATATTGATTACACCCCATTTCTTTTATCGGACATTCATGGCTTAGCCGATAAATTAAAACGTACTGAGCAGGGCAGTTACGCGATTGATGCCGGTCGCAGTGGCTTATATGCAAAACGCACCAAAGCCTTTGTTGATAATACGGAGCTAGAAGCTATTGTCACCTTTAAAGGTGGTAAAGCCGGTAAACATTTGCGCTCAGTAACGCCTGAGTCTAGTGCGGTTACCGTGCATTTGCATCACTCATTAATTCGTTTGCCAGATGATAACTATAAAACACGTCAATTCCACCCGTATTCAGGTATGTGGTCGGTTGAATACGCCGATTATGCTACCGCTATTGACGAGCCTTTAATTCAGCGAATGATCCCAAGACATCGCCTAGAGAAAAAGAACCCAAGTTCGAAAATCAGCGAAGCCGTTGAACCGATTGTTTATTACCTAGACCCAGGTGTGCCAGAGCCTGTGCGTTCAGCCTTAATTGATGGTGCGCTTTGGTGGGACCAGGCCTTTGCTGCTATTGGTTATAAAAATGGCTTTCAGGTGAAAATGTTACCCGAAGATGCTGACCCAATGGATGTACGTTATAACGTGATTCAGTGGGTACACAGAGCGACACGAGGTTGGTCTTATGGTGCTTCGGTTATTGACCCTCGCACGGGTGAAATCTTAAAAGGGCATGTAACCCTAGGCTCATTACGAGTACGTCAGGATTACTTGATTGCTTTGGGCTTAACCTCGCCATTTAGCTCAGACAACACAAATACAAAAGCACAAAAAGACATGGCATTGGCCCGTATTCGTCAACTATCAGCTCATGAGGTAGGTCACACGCTTGGTATAGCCCACAATTTTTCAGCCAGTGTGAATAACCGTGCTTCAGTAATGGATTACCCACACCCGTTAGTAACCCTAGATAAACAGGGTAATATCGATTTATCAAATGCTTATGATACCGATATAGGTGTTTGGGATAAGCATGTTGTTGAATACGCCTATGGGGATTTTGAAAACGAGAAACAAGGCTTAGCAAACGTTATTAAAGCGGCGAAAGACAAAGGCTTGCTCTATGTGTCTGACTCAGATGCACGCCCACAAGGTGGGGCCGATGGTCATGGTCATTTATGGGATAACGGTGAAGATGCCGTTGTAGAGCTCAAGCGTGTATTAAAGGTGAGAGAAAAAGCGTTAAGCCAGTTTGGTATAAATACCATTAAGAATGGCACCCCTTTCTCTGAATTAGAAAATGCCTTGGTGCCAATTTATAACTTTCATCGTTACCAAGTAGAAGCGGCGGTTAAGTTGGTTGCTGGCGTTAACTATTCCTACGCGATAAAAGGCGAAGATAAAGTGCCAATGACGGTGGTAGGTGCCAAAGCACAAGATGCGGCCATCGATGCCTTATTAACAACTTTAAGCCCAGACGTGTTAACCCTATCGGATGAGATCATTTCATTGATCCCACCTAAAGCCTATGGCTATTATCGAAACAGAGAAAGTTTTGCCTCAAATACTTCATTAACGTTTGATCCGGTAACCGCAGCGCAGGCAAGTAGCAAACACACCTTATCGTTGTTATTAAACAAACAGCGTCTCGCCCGTTTAGCGCAGCAACACAGCATGGATCCTAAGATAGTGTCAGTTGAGGAATTGATCGCCAAAGTTATCTTGAAAACCATAAAACAGCCGTTAGCAAGCAAAGGATTAGCGCAAACAGTACAGCTTCGGGTAAATCAACAGGTGTTAGATAGTTTATTGGCACTGCTTTATGATGATAAACTAGTGGCCGAAGTTCGAGTGTCATTGTATGCAAGTTTGCTGGATTTGCAGACCTGGTTAGGCAAGCAGCTTAAAGTAAATCATAAAAATGATGCGCAAGTTAATCAGTATCAATTGCTGCATAAGCAAATCGATTATAGTTTCCAAAAAGGTAAGTCGGTGGTGAAAGAGGCAAGTGTTTCAATGCCGCCGGGTTCACCAATAGGCAACTAGATCACAGTTAAGGGCCAAGTAAAGGCGAAATCAGGAAATAAATGAGTAAACATATTCACATATTGGGCGTTTGCGGTACGTTCATGGGCGGTATCGCAGCGATTGCTAAAGAGTTAGGCTTTCGGGTTTCAGGGTGTGATGCCAATGTTTACCCACCAATGAGTACCCAACTAGCGCAGTTGGGCATTGAGCTAATGCAAGGGTATGATGTTGCTCATTTAGATGATGAACCGGATTTGGTGATAATTGGCAATGCCATGACCCGCGGCAACCCGATGGTAGAACATGTATTGGCCCGTAAAATGGCTTATACCTCGGGGCCGCAATGGTTATTGGAAAACGTTTTAAAAGATAGATGGGTGCTGGCGGTATCTGGCACCCATGGTAAAACCACCACCAGCTCAATGCTGACTTGGATCTTAGAATACGCGCATATGAAACCAGGCTACTTAATTGGTGGTGTGCCGCAAAATTTTGATAGCTCCGCAAGGCTTGGCAGCGCGCCATTCTTTGTCATTGAAGCCGATGAATACGATACTGCCTTTTTTGATAAGCGTTCTAAGTTTGTTCATTACCGTCCAAATACCTTGGTGATGAATAACCTAGAATTCGATCATGGAGATATCTTTGATTCAATTAAAGACATTCAAAAGCAGTTTCATCATGTTATTCGCATGGTACCAAAGAATGGTTTATTGATTGCCCCGAAAGGCGATGTTGCTCTGCAAGAAACCTTGGCCATGGGCTGTTGGACACCCATAGAAACGCATGGTGATGATACGGGTTGGCAAGCGAATAAGCTTGACGATTCTGGCGCCACGTTTGACGTTAGCTTTAACGGTGAGCATCAAGGACAGGTTAATTGGTCGCTGATTGGTGATTTTAATATTGATAACGCTTTAATGGCGATTGCAAGCGCTCGTCATGCCGGTGTACCAACGCATGTTTCGATTGCCGCGTTAGCGGAATTTAAAAACAGCAAACGACGCCAAGAATTATTGGCACAAGTCAATGGGGTGCATGTTTATGATGATTTTGCACATCACCCAACCGCCATTGCTAAAAACTTAGCGGCCTTTCGTGCTAAAGTAAAAGACCAACGTATTATTGCCGTGCTTGAGCCTCGCTCAAATACAATGAAATCAGGTATTCATAAAGACACTTTGCCGGCGTCATTAAACGATGCTGATTTAGTCTACCTTTTTCAGGATGATCAGGTTAAATGGTCGGTAAGCGATCTGATTGACCAATGTCATGCCCCAACCGTATGTGTTACCAATATTGATGCGTTAGTGGAGCAGGTGGCCGATGTGTGTCAGCCAAATGACCATGTTGTGGTGATGAGTAATGGTGGCTTTGGTGGATTTCATACTAAGCTTATCAATGTATTAGAAAAACGAACGTTAAAGAAATAGGAAAGAGTAGAATTGTCGACCTTTACTGGAAAAATTACCTTAGCCATTACCGGTGCCTCTGGTAGTGCTTATGCGCTGCGCCTATTAGAATGCTTAGTTGCTGCTGATTATCAGGTATATGTGCTGATCTCCAGTGCCGCCCGAGTGGTGTTAGATACCGAAGTCGGTCTCAAAGTTTCAGGTAATGCCGAGCGAGCCACTGAGCAGTTAGGCGATAGATTCAACGCCAGACCTGAGCAAATAACGGTATTTGGTAAAGACCAATGGTTTTCACCTGTGGCCTCCGGATCGGCAGCACCAAAACAAATGGTGGTTTGTCCTTGTTCTGTAGGCACACTCGCGGCTATTAGCCAAGGCATGAGTGACAACCTAATTGAACGCGCGGCCGATGTGGTCATTAAAGAGCGTGGCCAGTTAATCATGGTGCCAAGGGAAACACCGTTTTCGACCATTCACTTAGCTAATATGCACAGCTTGTCACAAATGGGCGTAACCATTATGCCAGCAGCCCCTGGGTTTTATCATAACCCGAAATCCATCAATGACTTGGTCGATTTTATGGTGGGACGTATGTTAGACCATCTTGGCATTGATCAAACCATTATGCCGCGCTGGGGCTATTCTCAATAATACAGATATTCTCATTAACCAAGCCATTCTCAAAATTTAGGTGACCGGCAAAAGCCTGTCACCTTAGCTCTTAAGCTTGTCGCCTACCGCTTAAAATTTGTTATTCACCTTAAAAGGATATCCGTCATTAAGGATAACCTTTACACCATGTAAACAATATGTTTTATTTCATATCGAATAAAAAGCCTGCTCCCCTCTGAGTAGCCTAAAAAGATAAGAAATAAGGCAAGTTAAATGTCACGTATTACATTCAATGCAAAAAAATCAGTTATGGCGGCATCGTTGTCGTTATTACTGACATCGCCTGCTGTTTTTGCAGCAGACAACGATGTAAAAGAAGATAAAAAAGCACAGTGGTCGGTAAATGAGCCTATGGGAGAGTTCACTACGGCCAATATCAATGTAAATCAAGGTACCTGGATGAACGTTGATTTAAGTCCAGATGGCAAAACCATTGTATTTGATTTACTCGGTGACATTTACAGCATGCCCGTAACAGGTGGCACACCAAAAGCCCTATTTAATGATATTGCATGGCAGATGCAACCAACGTTCTCACCTGATGGAAAATACATTGCCTTTACTTCAGACCAAGGTGGCGGTGACAACATTTGGGTAATGGAAGCCGACGGCTCTAACCCTGTGCAAGTAACCAAAGAAACATTCCGTTTAGTCAATTCGCCAGCATGGAGCCCAGACGGTAACTTTATTGTTGCGCGTAAGCACTTTACTGGAACACGTTCTTTAGGTGCTGGTGAAGTGTGGATGTACCACAAAACCGGTGGCGAAGGCATGATGCTAACCAAGCGTCCTAATCAGCAAAAAGATTTGGGTGAGCCAGCATTTTCTCCTGATGGACGTTACGTATATTTTTCTCAAGATGCAACGCCGGGTAAAACTTTCCACTATTCAAAAGACAGTGAAAAAGGCATTTATAAGATCAAACGATTAGACCGTGAAACCGGTGAAATCGAGGTGATTATTTCGGGTCGTGGTGGCGCAATTCGTCCAACGCCTTCACCAGATGGCAGTAAATTAGCCTACATCTCTCGTGTTGATTTCCAATCAACCTTGTTTATTTACGATTTAAAAACCGGCGAGAAAAAACCGGTATACGATAAATTAGACCGTGATATGCAAGAAACTTGGGCTATCCATGGTGTTTACCCAACAATGGCGTGGACTCCGGACAACGAAGAAATTATCTTTTGGGCTGGCGGTAAAATTAATAAGCTGAATCTAGAAGATAAACGCAGTGAAATCATTGAGTTTGAAATTAATACCAGCAAACAAATTCAACAAGCCCTACGTTATGCCAAGAACCTCGATGTGGATAACTTCGATGTAAAAATGCTGCGCGATGTGGAAATTTCACCAGATGGTGAAAAAGTGGTATTTGAAGCGTTAGGCCATGTTTACACCCGCGATTTACCAAACGGTAAGCCAAAGCGTTTAACCAAACAAAACGATCATTTTGAGTTAAACCCAACGTTTTCTCGCGATGGTAAAAAGATCTTATTCTCAACTTGGGATGATCAAAAGCAAGGTAATATCCGCGTTGTTTCAGCCCGAAGTGGTAAAGGTAAAAACCTGTTAAGCGAGCCTGGTAAGTACATTGAAGGTACATTCTCACCAGATGGCAAAACCGTGGTTTACCGCAAAGTACGTGGTGGCTATATTACTGACCCTAAATGGGGTTTAAACCCAGGTATTTATCACGTATCGGTTAAAGGTGGTGAGCCAACACTTGTCACCGACAATGGCCGTGCCCCACAATTTGCGGCTCGAAATGACCGCATTTATGTACAACGTCATGGTGAAATGCCAGAGCTAGCACGTATTGATTTAGATGGTCAAAACGACAAAACCTTGTACAAAGGCAAGTACACGACCGAGTTTAAAGTATCTCCCAATGGTGAATACTTAGCGTTTGCTGAGCGTTTTAAAGTATTTGTTACACCGCTAACCGAACGTGGCGATGTGATTCAAATCAGTCATAACGCTAGCAATGTCCCCGTACATAAGCTGTCCGCTCGTGCGGGTGAAAACATCAGCTTTAATGCCGACAGTAACGAGATATACTGGAGCCTAGGCCCAGATCTTTACCAAGCAAAACTTGAAGGCATGTTTGATATTGGTTTTAAAGCCGATGAAGACAGCAAGCCAACGGTTACGTCGCTTGGCTTTAGTGAAAAAGCCGATACGCCAAAAGGCATGATAGCTTTAGTCGGTGGTCAGGTTGTTACTATGGAAGGTGAAGAAGTGATTGTTGATGGTGTGGTACTAACCGACGGCAGACACATTAAAGCCGTTGGTAAACGCGGCGATATCAGCATTCCAAAAGATGCCAAGGTTATTGATGTAACCGGTAAAACTGTTATGCCAGGCTTAGTGGATGCACATGCACACGGCCCGCAAGGCACTAATGAAATCATTCCACAACAAAACTGGAAAAACTACGCGACTATCTCGTTAGGTGTTACCACCATTCACGATCCATCAAACGATACCACTGAAATCTTTGCGGCAAGTGAGTTGCAAAAACAAGGTACTATTGTTGCGCCGCGTATTTTCTCAACCGGCTCAATTTTATACGGAGCCTACGGTGCAGGTTACACTTCACATGTTGATAGCCTAGAAGATGCCAAGTTCCAATTAGAGCGTTTACAAAAAGTGGGTGCGTTTAGTGTTAAGTCATACAATCAACCACGTCGTAACCAACGTCAGCAAATTATTCAAGCTGGTCGCGAATTAAACATGATGGTTGTACCTGAAGGGGGCTCATTACTGCAACATAATTTGTCTATGGTTGCCGACGGTCACTCATCGTTAGAGCATTCTATTTCTACAGCGACTATTTATGATGATATCCGTCAGTTCTGGCAGCAATCTAAAACCGCTTATGTACCAACACTCGTTGTTGCCTATGGTGGTATTCAAGGTGAATTGTACTGGTACGATAAAACCAACGTTTGGGAACACCCACGTTTAAGCCAATACGTACCGGCTAACATTTTAGCGCCGCAGTCTATGCGCCGTTCAAAAGCGCCTGATCACCACTACAACCACGTAAGTGTGGCCAGCGTTGCTAAAGAAATGCAAGACATGGGTGTACTCGTTGGCATTGGCGCCCACGGTCAACGTGAAGGTTTAGCCGCGCATTGGGAAATGTGGATGATGGCGCAAGGTGGCATGACGCCACTGCAAGCAATTCGCACAGCAACCATCGATCCGGCCATTCACTTAGGCCTAGATAACAACATTGGCTCATTAAAAGCCGGCAAACTGGCCGATATCATGATTGTTGATGGCGATGTGGTTAAAGACATTCGTCAATCAGATAAAGTAAGCCATGTCATGATTAACGGTCGTTTATACAATGCCGACACCATGAATGAAATTGGCAACTACGACAACAAACGTCAGCCATTTTACTTTCAGTAAGTTGGTTTTAGGCAAGTCATTGCCGTAAAAAACAGCAAGCCTTAATAGTTGATTCTATTAAGGCTTTTTTTCGGCCTACAAAAAAAGCGAATTTAGATCACTTTTAACGCTTTTTTAAATTAAATATCAGTGATAAACTGACCTACTAATAGCAATTCTTTTCGATTATTTAGTGAATACTTTTTTCGGCAAGATGACGAGAATACAATGCATGTAAGTCGGGTAGTTTCCCGCTTAATCAGTACAAAACAGGATTTTTTTCATGGCCAGTCGTGGTGTAAATAAAGTAATTATCGTAGGTAACTTAGGACAAGATCCTGAAGTTCGTTTTTTCCCAAGTGGCGGTTCAGTATGTAATGTTACTGTAGCAACGTCTGAAAGTTGGAAAGATAAACAAACAGGTGAGCAAAAGGAAATCACCGAATGGCACCGTGTTGTATTTAACAACCGTTTAGCTGAAATTGCTTCTGAATACCTGAAAAAAGGTTCAAAGGTATACATCGAAGGTCGTTTGCAAACACGTAAGTGGCAAAACCAGCAAGGCCAAGATCAATACACGACAGAAATCCGTGCCAACGAAATGCAAATGCTAGACTCACGCGGTGCAGGCCAAGGTGCTGGCGCTCCTATGGGTCAAAACCAAGGTTTCAACCAACAACCTGCAGCTCAACAAGGTGGTGGTTTTAACAAACCAGCAATGCAGCAAGGTGGTTACCAACAAAGCGGTGGTCAGCAAGCACCTCAGCAAGGCGGTTACCAACAAAATGCTCCTGCTTCAGCACCACAACAAGGCGGTTACCAGCAAAATGCTCCTGCTTCAGCACCACAACAAGGTGGTTACCAACAAAACCAAGGCCAACAAGGCGGTTTTAACAAGCAGCAAGCACCTAAGGTAAACCCACAAGAGCCAGTAATGGATTTTGATGACGATATTCCGTTTTAAACTGGAATGATTAAAGATTTAAAAAAAGAGACTAGAAAGTCTCTTTTTTTTATCCTTAAATATTTAAAGCGTAGATATTCAGGTTTTTATTATTCACATCATAATGCTCAACTATCTAATGCAAATATTTTTTAAGAAATGTATCGATTGATTCCATTTGTGAACGCTGGTGTGAAAGCGCCATTATTTGCCGGATAAACTTAATGTTGCAAGTTAAAGATACCCCTGACAGTCTGGCGTGAATGATAAGCAGAATTAGCTAAATAAAAATAGACGTCATGCTGACGAAGGTCAGTATCTCCCCCAATTAAGCTGATATTTGTATAACTATACTGAGCGAACAAGAGACGGTCACCGTCATCTAATTGCTAAGGGCTCTATTTTATAAAGCGGACGTTCTGCTAACGCATTTCTGCCCCAAGACAAGTTAGAGTATTCTTCAGAAACACTTAAAGTTGGATTAATTAACATACTTTTTCTAATCAGTAGGAAGTAAGCATCTCTATTTCTTTAAAATGTTCTTTATAACACTATTTTATAGCTTAAATTACTGACAGCTTATCACCCAAACGTTACTATGGCTGCATCATAAGTCATTGAAGATAAAGAGTATGGAATCTATAGAAGAAATAAACATTAATGATATTTGGCAAAACAACGTCAACTTATTGATCGGTTCAGGTGCATCATATGGTTTGTTCCCAACACTAGAGACCAAGATGGATAGTGAGTCTATAGAAACACTAGGTAAGTACTTTGAAGATGAGAACAAACAAAAGCTTAAGTCCCTGCTTTTTATGCATTACTATGTTAGTTGTATCGAGCCTGTCATAGTCTTTGATGTAGATTCTGAAAAATGTTGCGTTGAACTACTTCAGTCTGAAGAAAGTCAGAAAAAGCTTGATGTTATTGAAAAATATAAAGTCTTGCTTAACACACTTCGAGTCATAGCTTCCAAGAATAAGTCGCAGTTGAAATCAAACATATTCACTACTAACTATGACTCATGCTTTACAAGTGCCTATGAAGAATTATTGCTTGAGCATTCCAATTTAGAATTCAATCTTAATGATGGTACTAAAGGCTTCAGAAGAAAGTTCTTGGAAGCTCGAAACTTTGACACCTATGAAGTCAAAAGCAGTATTTTTGGTAAAAACAATTCTGTTACACCTCAAGCCAATCTTATTCATTTACATGGTTCTGCATATTGGAGTTTAAACAATCAGCGCATAGCCGTTGACTATCAAGACAAGGAATCAAAATTTGAAGACAAGTTCTTTGATGATGTACAAACCGAACTTAATGCTATTGAAGCCATTCTGAATAATGAAGCGTCAAATAGAAATAGCTTCGACACTATTGAATTTAGCGATGAATTTGATGATGTAGAAAAGAAGTTTTGGGAAATCTACAACAAACTGCCAATTGTGAACCCGACCAAGTGGAAGTTTCATGAGACTGTGTTTGATGAGCACTACTATCAAATGCTTCGACTCATGAGTTATGAGCTTGAAAAACAGGACTCTACTCTTGTGGTATTCGGTTTCTCATTTGCTGATGAGCACATCACAAACCTCGTCAAACGTTCATTAGGCAATAAATCACTAACCATGTACATATGCTGCTTCGATGCCGCTACTGCTCAAGAAATGGAATGTCTATTTGAAAGTTTTAACAATGTGAAATTAGTAACTCAACCTGAGTTATTAGATTTTAGCCTTTTCAATACCGAAGTCTTCAAACTTCCAAGCTAGGAGAATTAAATGTCAATTCTAGTAGGTGAAGTAATAGCCGTTAATGGTGTAAAGGTCTCGATAAAAGTCTTTGAAGAATCAAACAAAGATACCTTGTTCTATGATGGTACGAAGTATAAAGGTGTATCAATCCGAGAGTACGTCCAGATTGAACGTGGCTTCAAGAAAATTATTTGTATTGTTGAGGGTGAATACCTCGATGAAAAGCGTATTGATGATGACTACCATCATGTTAGAACTGTTGATTTAAAGCCAATAGGTTACTTTGAAGCAGGGAAATTCTTTGAAGGCATCAAACACCTACCTTTGATTAAAGATCCTGTATATCTACTTGAAGAAAACAAGTTATCTGATATTTATGGAAACGTTGGTGGTGATTTTGTTATTGGTAACCTTTTGAAAGAGGAATTCCCTGTATCTTTACCATGGCAAAAGTTGTTTAACTCGCATATAGGTATCTTCGGTAATACTGGGAGCGGCAAGTCAAACACACTAACCAATCTTTACACCACATTGTTTGATAAGAAAATTGAATCTATCAATGGAAAAAGTCAGTTTGTTGTTGTCGACTTTAATGGCGAATACACCAATGGCCAGTTGACAACTCCCCAACATAAAAGTATCTACAATCTAAACACCAGAAACCAAGAAGATCTGTTTCCATTAGCTAAAGCCGAATTTTGGGATACAGACACTTTAAGCCTACTATTCCAAGCAACTCAGAACACTCAAAAGCCTTTTATCAATAGAATAGTAAATGGGAAGCTTAGGTTCGATACTGATGATAATTTCTTGAACTACATCAAAAGCACTTATGGAAAAGTATTTTCAGTAGCATCACCACACCCTGAACTACTCGACCTTATTCGAGATATCACAAACATTTTAGATAATAGAGCTATCAAAAGTACACTCAAGACCGTTGCTTACCATGGCAATGGCAATAAATTTTACACTAATGATGGTACTTACTTTAATGCTGATGGCGCAGGTTACAGAAACAAGCTAGAAGATGATGTTGACGCACTTACCTTGCCGCCAGGTCTAAGCGACTTAGACCAGTTTAGTATTAGGTGTCATATCCAACTGATACGTGACTTAATCAATGGATATGTTCAGTTTGATTTTATACAACCATTGTTAAAACGTATTGATTCATCACTATCCAACTTAACAAAAGTTATTCAAGTCACGGATGGACCTATCCCTAACAAAGTTGTTACAATAATCTCACTTAGAAAATGTAACCAAGACATCAAAAAAGTTCTGCCTCTTTTGATTGCAAAGCATTACTACAACCCGCACAAAGCCAGTGTAGCCAATCCACCAGATAAGACTATTCACCTTATTATTGATGAAGCGCACAATGTACTATCACAGCAATCAACACGAGAAAGTGAAAGCTGGAAAGATTATCGACTAGAGACATTTGAAGAAATAATCAAAGAAGGTCGAAAATTCGGTATATTTTTGACGCTATCAAGCCAAAGACCAGCCGATATTTCACCGACTATAGTGTCTCAAATACACAACTTCTTCATCCATAGGCTAGTAAATGAAAGAGACTTGTTTTTGATAGATAACACTATCAGTACTCTTGATAGTATGTCTAGGAATATGATTCCCAATCTATCTAGAGGTAGCTGTGTCATAACGGGAGCAGCTTTCGACTTACCAATGTTATTGCAAGTCGATGAGTTAGAAAAAGAGAAACAACCAGACAGTGAAGATGTTAATTTACAAACTCTTTGGACTGAATAGTCAGGAGTTTGACAAATAACTTTAGATAAGGAATGCTGCCAATCGAACTTAATTTAGTGAAGTATCTAACGCGCTTTTGTCCAAATACGAGTTGGGTGAATGTCGGCTATAGCTATTGGATTTAAGATATTAAGTTGCTGCTGAACGTCCGTGATTGGCACAGAGCTTCCGGTCAAAGCCACTTCGAAACTGAAGGAGGTTGCAACCAAAAACATGTTGCAATGACGGCGCCAATAAATGGATATAGTGACAATCTTCAATTGTACTGACCTGCCGGACGCTCTCAAATAGCTTTTTTTAGGCTAATTAAATATCTGATATTGATCAAAAAATGGTTTTATTTCATTTGCATAATTCGACAATTGTCGTATTGTGCAAGTGTTAAGTTATTTTGGAGAAATAATGAGTAGCGAAGCGCATCAATATCATAGTCAGTTTTTTAAAGCTTTAGCCCACCCAACTCGGTTGCAGATTGTGCATATTCTTGCCGAGGGGGAGCGTTGTGTGTGTGATTTTGACCAGCTTTTCGGTTGTGATATGTCTACCATTTCTCGCCATTTACAGCAGTTGAAAAAGGCTTTTATTGTCGAAGATGAACGTCGCGGTAAGCAAGTTATTTATACATTAAAAGCGAAATGTATTCTGCCTTTTTTAAGCTGTATTGATGCCAACCACCCCAACTTATAGGTTGATTTATGTTTGTTGTATTTACCCATTTTGCCGATTGGCTAACCTATCAACTGCTGGGGTTGGATTCGGCGTCTAATATTGGACAAAGTCTGCATTTCTTTATAGAAGATACCAGTAAGATCTTCGTTCTGTTGTTTGTGCTCATCTATGTGATTGCGCTGCTTCGTGCCAGTTTGAATGTTGAAAAGGTTCGCGATTACCTGCAAGGCAAAAACCGTTTTGTTGGGTATGTTTTCGGCTCGGTCTTTGGGGCGGTGACGCCATTTTGTTCGTGTAGTTCTATTCCATTATTTTTGGGGTTTGTATCGGCGCGCATTCCGATAGGGGTGACGATGGCCTTTTTACTCACCTCGCCGCTGATTAATGAAATTGCCATTGTATTGCTTGGCTCATTACTGGGCTTAAAATTTACCGTGCTATACGTTGCCCTAGGGTTAAGCTTGGGCATTGTGGGTGGTTTTGTGCTTGATTTATGTAAAGCCGAGCGTTGGTTAATACCTGCGTTAGCCGCTCGGTATCAACAACAGGGTGAGGTGGAGCTGAGTCATTTTAGTGAAGATAAAGCACTTACCCTTAATGATCGTCATGAATTTGCCAAAAATGAAACCTTAACCATTTTAAAACGCATTTGGAAATGGGTGTTTATTGGTGTTGGTATTGGTGCATTTATTCACGGCATGGTACCGGCTGCGTGGTTTGAAGAAAATCTTGCACATGGGCAGTGGTGGACCGTACCAGTAGCAACCTTTATTGCCATTCCTATCTATACCAATGCAACCGCTATTGTACCGATTATGGGCAGTTTATTGGCCAAAGGCATGCCGCTTGGTACCACGTTGGCGTTTTGTATGAGTGCGGTAGCAGCCAGTATTCCCGAATTTACCATGTTAAAGCAGGTCATGACTTGGCGTCTGCTTGCTTTAATTTTTATTTACCTACTCATAGCCATCTCTATTGTGGGGTGGGTGTTTAATATTATTAATGTTTTAGGATAATCAAATGAAAAAAGTGACTGTATACGGTACGGGCTGTAAGAGCTGTAACGAAACCGCCAAACAAATAGAAACGTTTTCAGCTGCAAACAACATTGACGTTGAAATCATTAAAGAAAAAGATTTAATGGCGATTATGGATGCTGGAATTATGACAACACCGGGTGTGGCGATTGATGGCACTGTGGTTCATACCGGCTCAATTCCATCGGATGCTGAGTTGCAAAAATACTTTGCCTAATTACCTTTAAGTTAGCAAATAATAGCCATTTTTTGGCAACAAATTAGGGCAGCAGCGTTTTAGGTAATGTGCTGCCTTTTTTGTTTCTATTTCTATGTATTGTTTCTATATTGTGTCTCTAGTGTGAGGCGCTAAAAAGTCGATAATTGGCCCTTTAGGGATCACTCTCGTTGGGTTTATGGTGTCATGGCTCGCATAGTAATGCGCTTTGATGTAATCCATATTAACCGTTTGGGCGATGCCGTCTTGTTGGTACAGATCGCGTAAGTAGCCCCATAAATTCGGGTAATCGACAATGCGTTTTTTATTGCATTTAAAATGGCCCACATACACAGGGTCAAAGCGCACTAACGTTGTAAATAATCGCCAGTCAGCTTCGGTGATTTGTGCCCCTAACAAATAGCGGTTCTGCATAAGTAGGTCTTCCAGTTTATCCAAAGCCATAAACACATCATCAACCGCTTCATCATAGGCTTGTTGCGTGGTGGCAAAGCCGGCTCGGTAAACGCCATTATTAATATTGGGATAAATAAAGTCGTTCATGGCATCTATTTGCCTTAGCAATTCATCAGGTGACAAATCAAGATCAGTGGCCCCAATGTCATCAAAGGCCGAATTGAGCATGCGAATGATCTCTGCAGATTCATTGCTCACAATTGTGTTGTTTTTTTTATCCCAAAGCACAGGCACGGTAACTCTGCCGGTGTAATCCGACATGGCTGCGGTATATACCTGGTGCATGTGTGTTGCCCCTATAACCGTGTCTTCTACCACACCATTGCCAGGCTTAAACGTCCAACCATTATCGGCCATATACGCATTAACCACCGACATGGAAATCATGTTTTCAAGGCCTTTAAGCTTGCGGTAAATGATGGTTCGATGTGCCCAAGGACAAGCCAAAGAAACGTATAAATGATAGCGGCCTGCTTCGGCGTTAAAACCGCCCTTACCACTTGGCCCGGCACGACCGTCTTTGGTTACCCAGTTGCGAAAGCTTGAGGCTTTGCGCTCAAATTTACCGCCTGTTGCTTTGGTGTCGTACCAATCGGTATGCCATACACCATCAACTAATAATCCCATGTCTTGCTCCTAAATTGTTTGTCGGTAAAATGCCGGTTTTTAGCAATGTTTTTTAAATACGGTTCTTATAAACGGCTCTTAAAATCGATTGTTACTAAAATCGTCAAATGCTTGCCGCAGTTCTTTATGGCTGTTCATAACAAACGGACCAGAGCGAGCTACGGGTTCATTTAATGGTTTTGCTGCCACTAATAAAAAACGACTGTCTTTATTGGTGTTTGTGACTTCTACACGGACTTGCTTACCTTTTGTCAGCACCCCAAGCTGGCGCTCGCCTAGCTTGGCTTGGTTTATACCAACGCTTACCTCGCCACTTATTACGTAAATAAACGCGTTATGGTTTTCTTCAAGCGTTTGCTCGAAAGGCTCTGTTCCGGTTAAAAATACGTCAAGGTAGGTTGGTTGCACGTGTTCATTGTGGATAACCCCTTGTGTGCCTAAGTTGGTTTTACCGGCAACAATATTAAGGGTGTGGCCATTGGTGGTTTCCGTGCTAATTTTCGACTCGTCAAACTCCTGGTAAGCAGGCTCTGTCATTTTGTGGGTTTTGGGTAAATTAACCCAAAGTTGCAACCCTCGTAGCAAACCGTGTTGTTGCTCAGGCATTTCACTATGGACCACGCCTTTACCAGCCGTCATCCATTGCACACCATTTGGTTCTATTACGCCTTCATTTCCCATGCTGTCTTTATGGCGAACCTTGCCATTAATCATATAGGTGACCGTTTCAAACCCTCTGTGTGGGTGAGAGGGAAAGCCGCCGATATAATCATTGGCTTGATCGCTTTCAAACGAATCGAATAATAAAAACGGATCAATCATGTCTAAATCGGCTGTGCCAATAAGGCGGGTTAACTTTACGCCGTCGCCATCTGAGCCTATCTGCCCGGAAGTAACGAAAGCTAATTCTCGAATGCTGTTGTTCATAAATGACTCCTTAGCTTGCCTTATTATTTAGCGGGTTTATTAAAATGGTTATCTAAAGCATAGTTGCCAGCACCGTGGGCCATGATCATTATAAAGCCACCAGCAATGGTAAGATTCTTCATAAAGTTGATCATTTGTGCCTGATCAGCAAAGTCACTGTGAAATAGCACGCCTGACACCACACTAAAACCGGCCAATACTAACGCTGCATAGCGAGTTTTCCAGCCTAATAAGACGGCCAATCCGCCTAATACTTCCGTTGCTATGGCAAGAGGTAGTAGGGCACCGTGTACGCCCATTGCTTCCATATAACCTTGGGTTCCTTGGTATTGAGCGATTTTATTTAGCCCTGAGGTGATAAAAATTAGTGATAGAAAAAGGCGGCCAATAGGTGCGGTAAGGGTATTTAATGTATTCATAATAGTCTCTCAGTATTGTCATAAGGTGCTTCAAGCGTGTTGCTGAAACGATTAAGGTCATTTTAATGATGTGTTATTAATCAATAAACAGTGCATTTGTGAAATGATTGTTCATAATATGAGAACAATGAGGTTGGAAGTGCGAGAGGTTAAATGGGACAGTTAGAAAATATGCAGCTTTTTATTAAGGTGGTCGAGCTTGGCAGTATCACCCGTACGGCCGATAACCTTGATATGGCAAAATCGGCGGTTAGCAGGCGTATGACTGAATTAGAGCGTGACTTAGGGGTCAAGCTTATTCAAAGAACGACTCGCAGTTCACACCTTACCGAGGCCGGAAAAACCTACTACCGCAAAAGTAAATTGCTGGTAAGCGAAGTGGAAGAGTTGCATGCCGAGCTTAATTGTCAGCAACAAAGCCTAAGCGGTACGCTAAAACTCGCCGTGCCATTGAGTTTTGGCTTATCCCATTTGATGCCGGCACTTGATGTGTTTTTAAAAGCGCATCCAGATTTAAAGCTTGATGTGCATTTTTCCGATAGCCGAGTAGATATTGTTGAGCAAGGTTTTGATTTAGCTTTTCGCATTGGACAGCTGCAAGACTCGTCTTTGCGCTCACGTGCGATCACCCCGATTAAACAGTTGCTATGTGCGAGCCCGGAATACTTGGCTAAATATGGTGAACCCAAAAACATTGAGCAATTAAAAACCCATAATTTGCTCAAATATAGCGGGCTATCGGTCACGGGATTGCCTATTGAAGATCCTAATGGAAAAACGTATATGCTAAGCCTTAATTCAAATTGCAGTGCCAATAACGGCGATTTTTTAAAGAGTATGGCGGTTGCAGGGCATGGCATTATTATGGGGCCAACGTTCATCGCCTGGAAAGAATTTCAGTCGGGTAAGCTTGTTCCGATCATGACCGACCACAAATTTGAGCATATTCAAGCGTTCGCGGTATTTCCTGAAACTCGTTTTATGCCAGCAAAAGTGCGCGTGTTTATCGACTTTTTAGTGGCCCGATTTGGCGATGAGCCCTATTGGGATCTAGACCTTAATCTTGGCGATTAATGACACCACCATAATCGATGCCAGTAAGATCATGCATGTCTTTTTTCCAGGTGGTTAAATCGTTTTGATTAAAATCACGTAAACTAGCATGCCCACAGGCGCGAGCGAGTAGCGACATTAAATCAACTGAAGCTTTGAAAAAGTTAGCTAACCCCTTGGCGGCGCTTTCTACTTTTAAGCGTTTACGCAATTCTGGATCTTGGGTGGCAATGCCGACCGGGCAGGTGTTGGTGTTACATGCACGCATGCCAATACAACCTATGGCTTGCATGGCAGCATTCGATATGGCAATTGCATCGGCACCCAAGGCTAAGGCTTTGGTAAAGTCGGCCGGGGTTCTTAAGCCACCAGTAATGACTAAACTGACATCCTGGCGGTTTACTTTGTCCAAATAGCGTCTGGCTCTGGCTAAAGCCGGAATGGTGGGGACAGAAATATTGTCGCGAAAGATCAGTGGCGCCGCCCCGGTACCACCGCCGCGACCATCTAAAATAATGTAATCTACGCCAATATCAAGCGCTGCTTGAATATCCTGTTCGATGTGCTGGGCCGATAACTTAAAGCCAATGGGAATACCACCCGTGGCCTCACGAACCTCTTTGGCAATACGTTTAAAATCCTCTTGTGTGAAATTGACAAAGGTGGCTGGCGACACGGCATCTTCACCAGGGGTTAGCCCACGAACCTGTGCAATTTTCTCGCTTACTTTTATCCCGGGTAAATGGCCACCCGTACCAGTTTTAGCCGCTTGACCACCTTTGAAATGAAATGCCTGACAACCTTTGACTTTATCAAGCGAGAAACCAAATTGTGCAGAGGCTAATTCGTAGAAATAATGCGAATTGGCCGCTTGCTCTTCGGGTAACATGCCACCTTCGCCACTGCAAATACCGGTGCCTGCGAGCTCTGCGCCTTTTGCAAGGGCAACCTTAGCTTCTTCTGATAAAGCGCCATAGCTCATGTCCGAGACAAACAGCGGAATATTCAGATGCAATGGTTTTTTAGCGTTTGGCCCTATGACGGTTTTCGTTGATACCGGCACATCATCAAGTAATGGGGCTGTGGCCAATTGCGCGGTAAGGATTTGTAGATCATCCCATGATGGTAAATCTTTTCGTGGCACGCCCATGGCATCCATCGGGCCATGATGGCCAAGTTTCTCTAAGCCGTGCTTAGCCAGATGCTGGATAAATTCGATGTAGGGCTCAATGGGTTCATCTGACTTGGGCTGGCTAAGGGCTACTTGTGTGGACTGTTCTTTTTTTAATGATTTATGGCTACCGTCGCAAAAGGGCCGATTGTTCGATTGCAAACAACCACAGGCATAAACGGTTTTATCTTCTTCATAGCTAATGACTTTGGGCGTGATGTTGGTGGTTTTGTGAGAGCCATCACAAAATGGGCCATTCTTAGAAAGGCCACACATACAAAAAGCTTTTGTCTCGCCTGCCTTTACCTCAATTGCAAATGGTTTACCTTGCCACATATCTACCCCCTTGAGTTGTTACTTATAATCTAGTTCACTCGGAAAAAATCGCCATGTTTAGTTCGCTGAGTATTTAATCTTGTTAATGGGTTTGGTATTAGGATAATCAAATAACAGAAATCACAGTTTACGGTACTGGTTGCAAAAGTTGCCTCGAAACGGCCAACAAAATTGAAGAATTTGCCAGTGCAAATAATCTGTAAGTTGAGATGATTAAAGAAAAGACGTAATGGCGATTATGGACGCGGGTATCATGACTACTCCCGGTGTTGCTGTTGATGATAAGGTTGTCGAAACTGGAACAATTCCCACCGATGCTGAATAACAACCGTATTTAATTTAACATGATGTAAGCAAAAGGCACTTTTTATAATGTCGTGCTTTTGTCATTGCCAGCGTGCTAATTTGTCATCCAAATACCAATTTGCATAATTATCATCGACTCTTTCTTTTACATCTTCCGCCATATTTGGCGTCTAATAACAAATAATATGTGCTTGCCGACAACTCCTGCTTTTAACTAAGTGATATATTTCACCAAGGTCAAATGAAGGTCTTTATATGGAAAGCGAAGTACTAGACCTCAAAACTAATAATAATACTCATTACCGCTGAAACAGTATTGCAATGGACTTTCCCCATTCATCTATATGTGATCTGAAAATCGAGCCAGAGTAATGAATTACACAGGAGAAAATAGATGAATCTTGAACCTATTTCGAGACGATCGTTCCTACGATTTGGTGCAACCTGTACCGCAGCAACGACTGCTGTAGTTATGGGCGGGTGTTCATGGCTTAATGGTCAAAACAAAGCAAACACAGATACTGAATTCGGTAAACTTTTGGTGATGGACGAAGCACAAGCTCGTACATTATTTACGTTTGCAGAAACTATTCTTCCTACCGGTAATGGTTTTCCTGATATTAAAACTGCAAAAGTAATAAACCGTACTGATGAAGAGTTTTATTTTGTGGACAGCAATATAAAAAGCGATTTTAAATTGGCGCTCGATGTAATGGAGTACTTGCCAGTTTTCTACGGAGAATTTTCTCGTTTCAGCAAAATGGATCATTCTGACAGGTTGGCGTTTCTTAAGTCGTTAAATGACACAACAAATGAAACGGTTCGCGCGGTAGTAAATAACTGTCGAATGATCACCTACAACATGTATTACGGTCACGAATCAACATGGCAAAATATTGGCTATGACGGACCTTTTTCTAGACGTCCTGAAGTGTTAGGTGAGCAAAGACGTCATTATGCCAAATTAGTTGGAGAGGAATAATTATGAGAGACGGAATATTTGAATCCAGTGATATCACTGAGAACAAGGTAATTAATACTCAAATATGTGTGATTGGTTCTGGTTGTGGTGGTGCAACTGTCGCTAAAAAACTGACTGATTCTGGCTTAGATGTTGTTGTTCTAGAGCGCGGCGGCTATTACCCTGCTGGCGATATGGATCAAAGAGAGTTAAATATGGCTGGTAAAATTTCAGCCAACCGTAACTTAGAAACCAACCAAGATGGTGGTAACTTATTAGCCAGTGGTCATAACATTGGTGGTGCATCAGTGCATTACTGGGCAGATAGTTATCGCACGCCACAATTCAAACTTGATCAGTGGTCAAACGATTACGGCATTACTGGGCATCAAGCAGATGACCTTGCTCCGGCATTTGATGAAATCGAAAAAGATCTGCATATTCACCGTGCTAAAGATGAAAACTTTAATACAATGAATAAGTTGCTTAAACAAAGTGCTGAAGAATTACATTGGCATGGACATCGAATTCCACAAGCGCGTCATTACTGCCAAAAATCAGGCCATTGTATGCAAGGTTGTATGTACAATGCCAAGCAAAGTCAAATGATCACTAATATTCCTAAAGCGATTAGCCAAGGAGCAAAAGTGTTTGCTGATGCCGAAGCGGGTGAATTTATCTTTGAAGGAGGTAAAGTTAAATCGCTTGTGGTTCATATGATTGATCGCAAAACCAACAAACCTAACGGCATTAAAATGACGGTTAATGCAGAGCAATTTGTCGTCGCTGCTGGTGGATTTAATTCATCATATTTCTTAATGAAGCAAGGGTTACAAGAAAAATTACCGCAATTAGGTAAGCACTTCTCTATGAACCCATCAACCATGGTGCATGGTCTTTATGAGCAAAATATCACCTTGTGGCGAAATATTCCGGCCGCTTATGGTATTGATCACTTTATGCAACGTACTTTTAAAGGTGATGAGTACCAAGAAGGTGGTTACTTATTAATGCCAAATCAAATTCAGCCTGCATTATTTGCGGCTATGTTACCGGGCTACGGAGAGGTTCATAGTGACTTAATGCTTCAAATGCCAAACATTGGTGGCACGATTAGTTGGGTTGATGACGTTGAGACGGAACTTGGTGAAATTCAAATAAATGACGATGGCTCAAAGAAAATATTCTATGAGTATGGCCCATTAACACAAAAGATCCTTAAAGATTCAATCCATAAGCAAGCTATTTTGCAATTTAATGCGGGTGCTAAAAAAGTGATTATTGGTGGCCATCAAGGGATCACGCTTGAATCATTGGAAGACTTACCTAAGCTTGACGAGTTATTGGTTTCAGCGGGTGGTTTGTTCTTGGCTTCACCTCATCCTGGTGGTGGGTGTCGAATGGGTAAAGACGCAACAGACTCAGTGGTAGACTCTAACCATAAAGTTCATGGTTTAGACAATGTGTTTGTTTCAGATAGCTCGGTATTCCCATCGAGTTCAGCCCTTGACCCAAGTTTATCTATTATGGCGTTTAGTCACATCGCTGCAAAATCAATTATCGCAGCCAGAGCATAATTCGATTTAAGAGTCATTTATAAAGACTCATTTATAATGTCAATAACCGAACATCAATTGCATGTTCGGTTATTGGCAGACATCATTGAAAAATAGTTTTTTCTTACCAAATATTTAATATGCTTTTTTAAAGTATCCCATCGCAAAAAATTACCAATCCCCAACGTTTAGATATCATTTATTCTAGTTTTTTTATATTAATTCAATAAAAAATAAACTTTTTGTTGTTGTTTTTGAACTGTCTTGATATGAGCTGAAAACTTATCCTTGTTGATTAAAGTCAATATTATCAGCGTATTGTGTAAAATCACCTGTAATAAAAATGTTAAGTGTTAAGGGTTGGTTAAGAATGCTTTATTCGTTCGTTTATTTTTTTTACCTCATTGGTAAAGGACAATGATTTTATAATCTATATAATTCGTTTTTATAAGTTATATTCAAAGGATGTAAAATAAAAATGTCTTCAAAATTCCCACTTGAAAAATTACAGTTTTCAGCAAATAAACTCCTAATGAAAGGTATGAAACTTGCCATTGGTTTGATGCCGATTAAAGATCCTCAATTGTTATTAGGTGAGGAATCTATCCCTGAATTAGCGAAAGAAGTCAGCAAATATCAATTAAAAAAAGTCCTTATCGTAACAACATCCGGTATTGTAAAACGCGGTCAAGCTTCCCAATTACTTGACTGCCTAGCATCAGAAGGTATCAAGGCCGTTGTGTATGATCGCATTTTGCCCGATCCGACTTTTTCAGGAGTAAATGAAGCCTTAGATTTGTTAAACAAAGAAAATTGTCAAGCCGTTATTGCCTTTGGTGGTGGGTCTGCAATGGATGCTGCTAAGGTTATCGCTGTTGCGGCCGCGAACAAAAAGAAACCAGAGAAGCTTGTTGGGTTCTTTAAAGGCATTAAAAAACCTTTACCTCTCTTTGCCATTCCTACAACGGCAGGTTCTGGTTCTGAAGCAACGATTGCTTCTGTTGTATCAGATAATGACACTCATGAGAAAGCATTTATCGTTGATAGCAGAACCGTGCCACTGGTTGCCGCGTTAGATCCCCGTCTAATGGTAAGTATACCGTCTGGTATGACCGCGGCTACTGGAATGGATGCCTTAACACACGCCATTGAAGCCTATATCAGTACCATCAGCACAAAACAGAGTGATGAATATGCGTTAGCGGCAATAAAGTTAATTTTAGTTAATTTACCATTAGCCTTTCAAAATGGTTCTAATCTACAGGCTCGTGAAAATATGGCGGTTGCTTCGTTTAAAGCGGGTCAGGCATTTACTCGCTCATTTGTCGGTTATGTACATGCCATTTCTCATCAATTAGGTGCATATTATGGCATCTCTCATGGACAAGCTAATGCGATTGTTTTGCCTTATATTTTAGAGTTTTCGAAAAAATCTGCCGAAGATAAATTTGCTAAGTTAGCCCGCGAAATTGGGTTAGGCTCGTCTACAGATAATAACACGCAATTAGCTCAGCAATTTGTTGATTTTATTTACGACTTCAACGTGAAACTTGGCATACCAACCAAAGCTGTAGAGCTTAAAGAACAACATATTCCAGAGATTGCCAAGAAAGCATTAAAAGAAGCTTTGTTAAATTACCCTGTGCCACGTCATATGTTTCGTAAAGATTGTGAGCAGCTGTTAAGGCAAATGTTGCCAATTGCAGGCTAATAAGTTTAATCAGAATAATTAAAATCATCAGAATAATTAAAATCATCAAAATGATTAATAAAGTGATATCGCAACAATTAATGGGTGGAAGAGTCTATGAATAAGCAAAATGGAACGATAGTATCTGAACAACTTTTTACCGCATTTTCAGACCAATTAGGTCCATATTTAAAAAATGTAGGTGTACCCGAAAAGGTGCTTTCTGAACCAAACGTTGAATTTTCTGAAAGTAAATTCGTCGAATTACTACAAGTTGCTGCCCAGAACAGCAATGAACATGTTGGGCTGCTTTTAGGTAGTAAAATCATGCCTGAGCACATTGGGGCCATTGCCCATGCTGCGATCAATGCGCCTACTTTAGAAGAAGGGATAGAGATAATATCTAATTATATGGTGACCTATAGCCATTTTTCGGAAGTTAAATGGCAACAAGGTGAAAGTATAATTGAGATAACGTATCGTTTAAACTACCCTAAAATCATCTCTAAAAGTCAAGATGCTGAGTTTGCTCTTTCGGCTATTTTAAAGCTTTTATCGCTTCGAAATGGTCAACGCTTAACCCCTAAAAGAGTTGAATTTGCCCATCAAAAGCCATCTTCTACAGAATTGCACAAAGAGGTATTTAATTGTCCTGTAAAATTTGGTGCAGAATTAAATAAAATTGTTATTTACAAGGGGTTAGAAAGCGGTAAGGCGATAAAGACTGATCATAGGTTATTTGAAATTTTGATCGCTCATTTAGAGAATCAAAAAAAGCTACGTACCCGATCAGACTTAGGTTCACAATTGAGTCTTCTGATCGAAGATAACTTAGGTCGTGAAGATTTATCAATTAATTTTATTAGTAAGTTAGTTGGCTCAAGTGTTCGTACTTTACAGCGTAGACTTTCTGAAAATGACCTAGATTTCAGCCAGTTATGTGATGATGTTCGTCAGCAATTGGCAATGCATTATATTAACGATCTTAATATACCAATCGTCAAAGTCGCTGAAAAAATTGGCTATAACGATGCCAGCTCTTTTACCCGAGCATTTAAACGATGGACCGGCGTTGCCCCTAAACGTTATCGGATGCAGAGAAGCTCTCTTCATTAGTTTTTTGCTGAAGTTCATTTATACGATGTAATATTCCGCGCTGTGTTTATCTTTTTAACCATAAACAGTATTCAGAAAATTTAATCATTGAGGCACGCACAGCTTCAGTGATTAAATTTTTCCATTTCTGAATATCCATTGCATTTTTACCCCTAATTTGTACCCCAGAAAAGTTAAACAACCCGATAAGTATTTTAAGACTTTATACGACACAGTCGGTGCTTTTGTTGACACGGAATGAAAATTTTAAGTCATTGTAAGACAACTTTTGAAAGGGGGAATTTGCTATTGTTTTAACGGGCTTAAAAGACCAACTATCTATTCACAACGGCGATGCCGTATTACGAAAAAAAATAAATTTAAATAACTGTTTAGATACATTCAAGGCAGTCATTTTTTACAACACAAGTAGTGAATAAATATAACTGCAGCACATCTATATCCCTTTTGGAATGCTGCTTTATCTCAGGACTAAATAAAATGAATAAACCTTTAATATTAAAGAAAAAAGCATTGGTATTGTCAGTATGTTCGGCACTATCGATTGCCCCCTTGTCTCAAGCTGTTGAGCTTGATTTTGGCGACACATCTCCAGTAACGGGAAGTATTGATTTTACTCTTGGTTATGCGGGATCAGTTAGAGCAACAGATGCTAATAAAGAAGCCATTTTTAAAACATTAGCCATGCAGGGAGAGCAAGCTTTTTATCCTGTTCCTAATATGGCTTCTGATGCTGCAGCCCCTGATGCAGGTGATATGATTTCTAACCTAGGAAAAATCACCACAGGTATCAATTTATACTGGGAAAACTATGGCTTTGTTGGCTCTTTCACTTATCAATACGATAGTGAAATTATGGACGAAAATAACGGTCAAGTAAGGTTGATGCATGAGTATCGTGAATATCTTGCTAATACAACTGGGCAAGTAATTCCAGGTATTGAAGACGTATTTGTTCCTAATCCGGATGCTGGTATTTATGGCATGGGTGACCAGTGGACTAAAGCTGCTGAAGATGGTCAAGGCAATGCGTTCGATATCTTAGATGCCTACATTTTTGGTGAGTATTATATAGGTGATAACCCACTTGAAGTACGATTAGGTAAGCAAGTGATTAACTGGGGGGAAGGGTTATTTTACCTTGACGGTGTTGCTCAACAAGTACCATTAAACATCAGTAAACTGGTTACTCCAGGTTCAGAACTTAAAGAAGCTTATATTGGTGTAGAAAGCTTATATTTCAATTTAGGTATTGGTGAAGCGTCTTCATTAGAGGCTTACTATCACTTTAAGTGGCGTCGCAATGAGTGGCCTATCCATGGTTCTTTTTATGGCGACGATACATTATTTAGAGGCGCTAAACAGGCTTGGAATACAGATTTAAGCTCAGAGGCTGCATTTCCAGCTCCTGGCTTTAGAGGTGAGAACATCGAAGCATCTAATTCAGGTCAATTTGGTGCGGCATATAGAACAATGCTAGGTAATGATACGGAAGTCGGAATTTACTATGCCCGCTACCATGATGCCAACCCGGTATTAACGCTATCTAACAACTCAGATCCAACGACACAATTTACCCAACAACTTATTATCGATAATACTGTTGGTACTGGTGAATTAACCGGTGCATTCTCTGGTGAAATTCTTGAGATGTATGGCATGCCATTTGGTGGTGCATTTGATGCTGCAGGTGATCCCGGCGATCCTACCGGTGAAGCCATTGCACTTAGTGAACAAAGCTCAGCGGTACTAGGTCTGTTTGGTGCTCAAGCAGGCGACGGCATGAGTATGCAACAAAAATGGATTGAAGATCTTGATATGATTGGTGCAAGTTTTGCCACCACATTAGGTTCATGGTCACTTAATGGTGAGCTTGCCTATCGACCTGATCGTCCAGTGTTTACCAACTTTTGGAATCATAACGGTGAATGTGTTGAAGGTTGTGCCTTTTTCACCAATGGCGATGCCTACGAAGAACATGATAGCACTCACGCCTCAGTACACGGTATCTGGTTAGGTGGCCCATTAGTTGGCGGTATAACTTCACAACTTTTATTAGTTCAGGTTGCTGCTGATCATTTAGGTGGTGATGTTAATAACGTCATGGCACATAACTCGGTTCACCGTGAGTCAAGTTCATCAACTTACGCCGATAGCACCGCATATGGTGTGTCTGCCCAATGGACAGGTACATGGCAAGGTATTTACCCAAGTACTGATTTAATCTTAGATATTTTCCTACAAAAAGATATTAAAGGTAACTCACATTTCTTTGGCAACTTTGCTGAAGATCGTTTGCTTGGTGCGGTAAGTGTTACAGCAAATATAAGTCAAGCTTGGGAAGCGAGTTTAGGTTATCAATGGACTGACCAAGATAATTCTTACTACGACACGCAAGATGCTTATAACTTCTCAATAAATTACAAATTTTAGATTGCACAGCGAAAACAAGGTATAAAAATTATGATTAAAAAAACATTAGTAGGCCTAGCCGTATCCACCTTGTGGATTGGCTCTGCAGCAGCTGTTATTACTCCTGAAGAAACGGCTCGATTACAAAAAGATTTAACACCGGTAGGTGCAGAGCGCGCCGGTAATGCAGACGGAACTATCCCTGAATGGACTGGTGGCATCAAATCAGCGTTACCAGGTTGGCCAAATGCCAAAAACGATCGCCCTAATCCGCACGCGGCAGATAAGCCTCTTTATACGATTACAGCAGCCAATATGGAGCAATATTCCGATAAATTGACAGACGGTACTAAAGCGATGCTAAAGGCTTACCCTGATCAATTTAAAATGAATGTATATCCATCAAGACGTACAGCTGCATACCCACAGTCATACTATGATGCGATTGCTAAGCAAGCACCGAATGCTGAGCTAATTAAAAATGGTAATGGTGTAAGTAATGTTTGGGGGGCGATCCCTTTCCCGATTCCAAGCAATGGTACTGAGGTTATCTGGAACCACATTTTACGTTATCAAGGGTATTCTCGCTCGGCGAACATTAATGAAAATATTGTTTACCAATCAGGTCAACGATTAGATTGGTCTGGCGATACAATGATCCATGCACCATTTTATGATGCGAACGCGTCTGAAAAAGATGTTAAAGATGGCACTATCTACAAGTTTGCCTTAACACTGGATGCACCAGCTCGTGATTCTGGTGAAGGTTATTTAGCGATTGATCAATTAGATATGGAGCAGTTTCCTCGTAAAGCTTGGACCTATGATCCAGGCGAGCGTCGAGTTAGACGTGCGCCTAATTTAGCGTTTGATACGCCAGATCGTCCTATCAACGTAATCGATGATTATGAATTGTTTAGTGGTTCTCCTGAACGATACGATTGGAAGTTACTTGGCAAAAAAGAAATGCTTGTTCCTTACAACAACAACATGGTTAACTCGCCATCGACAAACCTAAAAGAGATGTCTAAGCCTGGTTACATTGATAGCGATTTAATCCGTTATGAGCTACACCGTGTTTGGGTTGTAGAAGCGACAGTAAAAGATGGTCAACGTCATTTATATAAAAAGCGTGTTAACTTTATTGATGAAGATACATGGAATATTTTAGCCGCTGATAAATATGATGGTAACGATAAATTATGGCGTGTAGGTTACTACTATCCTGTAGTTGCAACTGAAGTGCCACTTACTGGTGCAGGTATGTACACGCAGATTGACCTTAAGAAAGGTGGATACTACATGTACAACGGTACAAATGAAGGTGAAGGTTGGTCATTCAATTTTGAAACACCTAAATCTTCTTACTTCTCACCAGCAGCGGTACGTCGTCGCGGACGATAGTATTTAGTACATCTATAAAAGGTCAGTCGTTGTAACCCAACGCCTGACCTTAAATAGAGCGAATTTATTTATTAAGCCTAATATGGATACATTGGGCTATTTCATTTGAAAAAAGGAGCGGTTATGCCACTTTTTCTTACAGAGCGAAACGTAAGCTCTCGCATTCTTTCATTGTTCACCGGCCTGTTATTGTCTACAGGTGCATTGGCTGAAAATTATCAAGACCCACTCGATTTACCCGCCATTAAAATGGCATCTAGCCAACACGCTTTACTACTCGATGGCGATGTTGCCGGCACTCGTCTATTAGCCGTGGGTGAAAGAGGGCATATCATTTACAGTGATAATAATGGTACGCAATGGCAACAAGCCGATGTACCAAGCCGAGGTCACCTAAACGCCGTGCAATTTATCGATGAAAACCAAGGTTGGTCTGTTGGTGAAGATGGTATTGTTTTGAATACTCAAAATGGCGGAATCACTTGGCAAAAGCAAATGGATATTCGAGATGCTGAGCAAAAAGGCCCATTGTTAGATGTGTATTTTTTAAATGCAAATGAAGGGTTTGCTGTCGGTGTTTTCAATAAAATCTATCACACAATCGATGGCGGCAATTCTTGGCAAGCTTGGCAAGACAATATCGACAACCTAGATGAATGGCATCTATTCGCTATCGCGGCCGCTGGAGATCATTTATACATAGCATCTGAAATGGGGTTAGTGTTTCGCTCACTCGATGGGGGCCAATCATTTACCCAAATCCAAACGGATCATGACGGTTCATTTCATGGCATTTTAGCCCGAAAAGGCGTTGAAGGTCATGACGAATTGGTATTATTTGGTGTTGGTGGGGTTGTTTATACCAGTATCGATAGTGGCGAAAATTGGCAATATGTTGATACATCAATCGAAGACGGTTTAAGTGGTGGCATATGGTTAGAAAATAACTCGGCACTGCTTGTTGGTGCTAATGGGGTTATGGTTACTGTTGACGCATCGCTAATGCAGGCATCATCGGCATACACCGACAACGGCTACCCACTAAATAGTGTGTTTTCATATTCAGCACAGTCACATATTGCTTTAGGTTTAGGTGGAGTTCATAAACTCAATTCGCCTAAGCTCGCCAAATAATTCTGTATAGAGATATTCACATGACTTATAAAACAAAAAAATATGATTATCAATTTTCAGCATTCGAGCGTGCTGTTTTTAACTTAAGACCAATTATTGTCCTCTTAAGTATCGTACTTACGGCATTTCTTGCGTATCGAGCGACGTTTGTGCAACCGGACACTCGTTTAGAAAGACTTATCCCGACCAGCCATGAATTTGTACAAAATGCTAATGAATTCCTGAAAAATGAATCCACCACGGGTGGTAGCTTTATTCGTTTTGCCGTGGTAAATAATTCAGCAGAGTCGGTTTTTGACTACGACTTTTTACTTACCTTACAAAAGCTTAGTGATGAATTATCACTGCTAGAAGGAGTTGATACGGCAGGCTTGAATTCGCTGTGGTCTCCGGGCATGTTATGGTTTGGAATCACCCCGCAGGGATTTGATAGCGGACCTATCATTGATAACGCGACGTTTGCACGTACACAAGCTTCGATGGATCAAATTCGCACCAACGCATTGCGTGCGGGAATTGTTGGCAGTTATGTATCGAATGACTTCAGCTCTACTATGATCGACTTTCAGGTTATGGCGATTAACCCGACGACTCAACAGCCACTTGATTATAATGCTTTCGCAGCAAAATTAGAGCAGATAAGAGATAAATACCAGTCAGATGATTTATCGATTCATATTATTGGTGATATTAAGAAAATTTCAGACCTAGTTGAAGGTTTTGAGCAAATAGCGCTATTTTTCGCTATGGCTATCTTAATTACGGCTATTTTATTATTCAATTATTCTCGATGCTGGCGTGCAACGTTGGTACCGGTGTTTTGTTCAATCGTCGCGGTAATTTGGCAGTTAGGTGTGCTTAATATCCTTGGTTATGATTTGGGTGTATTTTCTGTTTTAGTGCCTTTTTTAGTGTTTGCTATTGCCGTAAGTCATGGTGTGCAAATGATCAATGCCATTGCGCATGAATCTGCTAAAGGTCGCACCCCCCTAGAAGCCTCAAAAGTAACATTTCATTTATTACACAAAGCAGGATTAATTGCTTTATTAAGTGATGGTATTGGTTTTGCAATGCTGTTTGTTATCGATATTGGTGCCATTAAAGATTTAGCCATGGTGGCCAGTGTTGGCGTTGCTTTGGTAATTTTCACAAACTTAATTTTGTTACCGTTATTAATGTCGTACTGTGGCGTGAGCCAACGCTGTGTTGACCATGCCCAATCGAAAATGGAAGAAAAAAGCGTCCTATGGGAAAGCATTTCGTTATTTGCGACGCCTAAATTTGCGAAAGCTGGCATGGTAGCCATCGTAGTACTGACTTGTGTTGGGTTACAGTGGGGCTTAGCACCTACGATAGGTGATTTAGACAAAGGTGCGCCTGAATTACGACCAGACTCAAGATATAATATCGATAACAATTACATTACCAGTCACTTTACGACAAGTACGGACTTGATGACGATATTTGTTGGAACCGATGCAGGTCAATGTGAAACTTATAAAGTCATTGATTTAGTTGATCAACTTGGTTGGTTGCTGCAAAACACACCCGGTGTTCAGTCTGTAAACTCAGCTGCCACAACCGCAAAAATGAATCGCTATTTAGGCAATGAGGGCAACCTTAAACTGATGGCGCTTCCGCGTGATGAACGCGTCTTAGCTCGAGCGGTATCTCGAGTAGGCGCATCTGTTACCGCAGATAGTGGTGTCTGTGATAAACAGACGATTAAACTTGAACTTGTTGATCATAAGCAAGCGACTTTAGGTAATGTCGTTCAGGTTGTTCGTAGTTTTGCACAAGCACATGATGAAGCCAATTTACGCTTTAGACTTGGTGATGGTAATGCGGCATATGAAGCGGCAACGAATGAAGTTATCGAAGAAACACAATATGAAATTCTTGCTTACATTTACTGCATTGTGGCCTTTATGTGTTTACTTATGTTCCGTAGCGTAAGAGCAACATTGTGTATATTGATTCCATTAGCCTTAACGTCCTTGCTGTGCCAAGCATTAATGACCGCTGTTGGTATCGGTGTAAAAGTTGCAACTCTACCGGTTATCGCCTTAGGTGTTGGTATTGGGATTGATTACGGAATTTATATTTTCAGCCGCTTGAAGTCGTACTTGGATTTAGGCCATTCTTTACAAGATGCCTACTTAGAAACCTTAAAGACAACAGGTAAAGCGGTTGTCTTTACAGGCATTACACTTGCTGTAGGTGTTGCAACCTGGATTATTTCACCAATCCAATTTCAGGCGGATATGGGGATTTTATTGACCTTTATGTTCTTATGGAACATGGTTGGTGCCGTTACGTTACTACCGGCTTTGGCATATTACCTTTTGCCTAAACAAGCTGAGCAATCGGATGTAAAAACGCACGAAACAGAAATCGAAACACCAACAAACAATGAGCCTGTGGTAATTTAGAGGCAATACTAAAAAGGGCTGATATCATCAGCCCTTTTTTTCACCATTTTTTATCTAATGGTTGTCATATTTAAGTAAAGCATGTTGATAGCTTTTACCTTCCATACGTTTACGCCAGGTATCTAACAGACTCGCGTCTTTAGGGAAGATACTAAACACCATTAACATCGGCTCTGGAATAAAGCGCATACCACCAACCGAAGTCAGCACATTTAAAAATGTTTGAGGTTCGCTGTTTGGTAGTTTTATTTGACTGTACATGCCCGACGATTTTAGCTTGCTCGCGCCGCGTTGCTGCCAATCAACTGGAGTCAGTTTGTGCTTTGAATATTTATTAAGTGTCGCTTTTGACGATTCTTCCTGAAACAGCAAAACCTCTTGTTGCAGAGCGACAAGTAAAGCACACACCATATCTTGCCACTTATCCATGTAAAGTCTTAAACCATCTTCAGCAAGGTAGATATCGAGCAAATTAAAGTCAGCTCTTTGTTGAATTGAAGGGATTCGATTTCCTATTATTTCCGCCCAAGCCTTGTTCATCATTTTTACATTGCCATTATGGTCAATAATGATTGAAGGCACCGGATCTAAACCCATTAGGATAAGCTTTAATGAATCATCGAGAAATTGCAATTCTTGCGGGCTGAGGGTTGACTTAGTATCAGGAAAAAAATTAGCGGCGGCGAGTAAATTATTGGTTTCTTGTGCACTTAACTTAAAGTAAGTGGCAAGCTTTATCGTTAGTTCTCTGCTTGGCATCGATTTACCATTTTCAAGAAAACTGATGTGCTTTGTTGAGGATTCTAATTCCCAGGCTACATCTTCTTGGCTCAGCTTTCGTACTTGACGCCAATATCTTAACAGACGCCCAAATGCGCCATTGGTAATTTTTGTAATCATGATTTGAGTTCTCTATTTACAGAGTAAATGCAAGCTTCACTTAAGTATGGGCGCTAATATACGGCAAACAATTCTAAAAATACTTGCACTAAAAGACATGTTTTTGGCATATCGAGACAAATTGCTGCTTTTTTGATATGAGGGTAATGGCATTTATTCTGTTTTTGTGCCATTCGTCGCAGTGGTTTTATTAAATTGGGCGTAACTTAAAGCGATTGGCGTTGCTTTTTTCGGTATTGAAGTGGGCTTAATTGAGCTAAACGTTTGAACGAACGTACGAAGGTGGTTGAATCAGAATAACCAAGTTTCATGGCGATTTCGGTGATGGATGATTCTGTTGTTAGCAGTGCCTCTTTTGCAATATCTAGTATGATTTCATTTCTTAAATCATTGAAGCAAGTGTTATATTTATGAAGGCGTCTGTTTAATGTTCGAGTTGTTAAATTGAGTTGATTGGCAAGATCTCCGACTGAAAAATTTTGTGTACTTAACCCAATCGAAATTAATAATTTTACCGAATAAATGAAATCATTTTGCTGATTTATTTTTTCAAGTTCAATATTGGCCTGTTTTAATATTATTTGTAGCAACAAAGGGTCCGCATTGGTTAATTTTAATGTTAAAAGTGAAGATGGCAAGATGACACTGTTGCAAGGTTGATCAAAATAACAATTATTACCCAATATTTTCTTTAGGTGGGCCGTTGGTTTGTTGCTTGAGTAGCTGAAATTTATCCGTTCTGGAGACCAATCGGTTCCTATTTTTTCTTTTAAAAGTCGTATTAAAATGGCAATTGAAAATTCAATATCTTGCTCAATATTTTGCAAGTCCGGCTTTGTATAAGAAAACTGACATTCGATAAAGTCATCAGCCGACGGCTTAAATGAATACTGCATTCCTTGCATGAGAATAATTTGGTACTGCTCCAACAGAGCGAATAAATCACCTAGCGTTGGCGCGTAGCGGAGCAAATAAGCGAGTATACCAAGGTCTTGTAGGTCGATATCTTGGGCGATATCTAAGCCTAAAAAAGGGTTGCCTGTTTGTGTTGCTCCCCAATCAAAAAAATCTAGGTAACTGGCAATAGGTAAAAAATTATTATCTTGCCCAGTAATACCTAGGGTTTTAAGTTTATTGTCAATCAGAACGTGATCGATGTGTTTATTTCTCAATGCCTTAATTAGCCAGTCGGATTGGATGCTATTGAATGCATTAAGGTTTTTATATGTCATAACGGTCAGTTTATAGCGTATTTAATCTGAAAGATTATCTTGAGGTTTACCTAAATTAAACATAAATTCGTCAACAATTATTAAAATTCATTAGTAGAATGATAGTTTATATTTGTCCCGTTCGGCGAAATTATCGAATTCACCGATTTTGATGCTAATCATATTAAAAGTTATCATCAACCTCAAACACTAATGGCTCTCTACTGAACGGATGGGTTAGCTCTAACCTTTGAGCGTGTAAGTGCAAGCGGTTGGCTTTTTGGCCATACAAATCATCGCCAACAATTGGCATATTTAACCCGAGTGCATGGGCACAGTGCATGCGCAATTGGTGTGTACGACCGGTTTTAGGATACAGGTAAAGCTTACTGTGAGTTTCATTGCGGGCAATGACTTGCCATGTGGTGTAGGCCGGTTTACCGTGTTCATAACACACCAACTGTCTAGGCCTGTCTTCTAAGTCTTGACGTAATGGCAATTCAACCACGCCAGAGTCCTCTGCTACACGGCCTTCAATAACAGCCACGTAGCGCTTTTGTACACTGCGACTGATAAATTGTCTTTGCAGGCGCTTATTCGCTTCTTTTGTTAGCGCTAAAACCATAAGCCCTGATGTAGACATATCCAAGCGGTGTACGATGATTGGCCCTTTAGCCTGAGGGTATAGAGCCTTAATACGGGTATAAACCGAGTCTTCAACATTTTTTCCGGGCACCGATAATAAGTCTTCTGGTTTGTTAATGACCAACATGTGCTCATCTGCAAAGATGATTTCAATGTGTTTATCTCTGCCGGTGTTAATGAGTAGCGGGTTGTCATCCATCTCTATGCCCGAGAGCATATGCGTTAAAATAGGTAAGCATTTGCTGGTACAAGAAGCATAAAACTTTTTATGCTGACGAATCGCCGATTTGGGTGATACCCCCCACCAAAATTCGGCCATAGTTACTGGGCGCAAGTTATGCTCGAAAGCATACTGAAGAAGTTTTGGGGCGGCACACTCTCCGGCTCCTGCTGGCGGTATCTTGTCCGGTGTTTTGGCAAAAATATCATTTAAGTCCTGTAATTGTCCGTCTTTATTTAAAAACTGATATTGCGCAAAGACTTTCTTTTGCAGTTGAGCCGAGCGTTTACGTCGTTTTTTAAGGAGGTACTTAACCTCGCTTTCCAGTTTGTCTAATTGGCTTTGAACTAGGCCAATTTGCTTTTGCCAGTGCGCTTTTAAGGACAGAGTTTGTTTTTTCTCAAACACACTTTGGCGGCTTAACTCATTAAGCAGTGCTTGAAATTCCGCTTCTGTTAACGCGTCTTCTGCTCGTGATTGTTCACCCGCTTTTCGTTTGATTTTACGCGTTGCTCTGGCTTCAATTATTTGCGATCTTAACTCGGCGAGTTGTTCGGCAAACTGCTGTTCTAATTGCTTTATGTGTTCCCGTAACCGATCTATTTCAGGGTTTTGTGCATGCGCTTTGTATTGGTTGCTGATTTCGGTGATTTCAGCCATGTCGTCTTTAACAAAACCATCTTGTGCAAGCATGTCATAAACCGGTGGGACAAAACCGGGTAATAAATTTTGGTCGGCTATTTTGCCCGAAAATGCCGATAAATAACCTAACTCACCGTTAGAGTTTTCAACCACGAGCACCCCAAACATTTTTCCCTTGCCTTCATTAATACTCGGGTCATTGTTTTGATCAAGACCGAAGTCATGCTGCCAATCTTGCTGGCTTAATAAGTGCTGCTGTAATTGCTCGGCAGCAAGAGATGCTAAAGGGTGTGCTTCATAGCAAAAGGGAAAGGTAAATTTAGTGGGTAAAGCGATAGCACTCACATCAGAAATAAATGGCGTAAAATAAGCTGGTGGTGTGGGCATTTTGAGTATCGCTAACAGGTAAAAAGGCTATTTTAACCTGTTGCGAATGAAAATTCAGTAACGGAGTTTTTTACCCTTCGCTTAGATACTCCATTACTGAAATTTTTGTGGCGGTTTCTAGCTGTGAGACATGTATTGGCTAATGCCATCGAGTAGCATTTGAACTGCAATCATGACCAGTAACATCCCCATTAAACGTTCCATAGCTTTCAAGCCACGCTCGCCCAATAAGCGGTTAAAGGCTCTTGAGAACATTAAAATAATCGCGCTGGCAAGCCAAGACAGGATCAGTGCACCACTTAGCTCAAACAATTGGCCAGGATATTGGTTACTAAACAAGATTAATGCGGCCAAAATGGATGGACCTGCCATCATGGGCACAGCAATTGGTACTAAAAACGGTTCTTCACCTTCATCCATACCAAAAATGCCACCCGGCTCTGGGAAAATCATTTTAATGGCGATAATAAATAAAATAATACCACCGGCAATACTTACCGACTCTTGCTTTAAGTGCAGAAAGCTAAGCATGCTTTCACCGGCAAATAGGAATAAGAACATGATGATTAAAGCGAAGCACAATTCACGAATGATTATTTGTTGCTGACGCTTTGGATCAATACCCTTTAAAATGGATACAAACACAGGCAAGTTGCCGAGCGGATCCATGATTAAAAATAAGGTTACAGCGATTGTTAATAAATCCATAGTGTCCTCAAAAATTAATGCTAAAAGCATAAATAAAATAGTTAAAAAACAATAAAAAAAGCCAGTAGGAATAAACCACTGGCTCTGTCGGTATTATAGCATTATTAATATTTTCACTACAGCTGAAATAATTTAATGTAGGTCATAATTTAAACTAATTGAACCAGCGTCAACGGCACTTCGTACCTTATCTTAACCATCCTTTATTTGGGGAATAATCATGAACATAAAAAACTACCTCCGTTTATTTAATAAGGTCGTTAATAACGGTATGCGCCAAGGGGATAAGTATGAGCTTGAGCAAATTATGGCTTGGCATGATTTTGATGGATATACCTGCTACTTAGGCTATAAGGACGTGACCATGAGTATCTATTTTCACAACAAGTACGAATTCGATTACCAAGATAAACACTCTCTACAGGCATTTCATAAGTTGGCCGAACAACAAGGGAGGTAAACAGTCGACTTTGATCTTTTGATCTTTTGATCTTTTGATAGCTTGAGTGCGTAGTGAAGGTATATACAAACAGATAAGGGGTAGTCATGGCTCATCAAACAACCATTATTGGCAACGCTGATGCGGTACATTATTTAGTTGGAACAACTGATCAGCATGGTGGTTTTAACGCGATACCGGCATTGCAGGAAGTTAAACGCTGTAAATCTCTTTATGCTGCCAAAGAGTTATTGCGTGATAATAATATCCATAGTGCAACTTTGGTGCTGCACACCCCTTATGATGAGATGTGTGGTTTGCCAAGCAGTCCGATGACTCAGCAAACCATTCATTTTTAAGTCCGGCTAGGTGCTAATATCTAAATTAGTAGCCAATGGCCATGCCGTCTTTGCGCATCTCGCTGGCGCCATGGTAAACCTCGGTTGTGGGATCTTTGAAAATCGCTTGATAACCACCAAACGGACCACTGCTAATGTGAACTTTATGGCCGCGCTTTTGCAGCTCACGCACTACATCCGCTTTCATACCACTTTCAAGTTCTAAAGTACCACCGTCTTGCATGCGCGCTTGCCATGTGGGTTCGGTAGAGCCTTTATGATGATAGCGAGCGACATCTCCCGATTGTTGCACGCCCATACCAAAGTCAACAATGTTGGTTACCATTTGCACATGACCTTGCGGTTGCATTGCTCCGCCCATTAAGCCAAAGCTCATAATCGGTTGGCCATCTTTGGTCATAAACGCAGGTATGATGGTGTGGAAAGGGCGCTTGCCTGGCTCGTATACATTTGGGTGCCCCGGTGTTAATGAATATTGCGCCCCACGGTTTTGGAAAATAAACCCTAAACCATCGGCAACTAGACCGGTACCCATGCCTCGGTAATTACTTTGAATAAGACTTACCATCATGCCTTCTTTGTCTGCCACCGTTAGGTAAATCGTATCACCCTCGATAAGCTTTGGATCGCCATGTTCAACTTGGGTTGCCGCTTTGTTCATGTCAATTAAGGCGCGACGATTGTTGGCGTAGTCTTTGGATAATAAATTATCTAACGGCACATCGTAGAAATCAGGATCGGCGTAAAAACGGGCTCTGTCTTCAAAGGCCAGTTTTTTGGCTTCCGTCATTACGTGTAAGTAATCGGCACTGTTATGTCCCATTGACGTTAAATCATAACCTTCAAGGATATTTAGCATTTGCAAGGCGGCAATGCCTTGTCCATTCGGTGGTAATTCCCAAACATCGTAACCTCGGTAATTCACCGATACGGGCTCAAGCCAAGTGCTGGTGTGATCAACAAAGTCTTGCTTTCTTAATGGCCCGCCAATGCGTTTGAAGTAGGCATCAATGGTGTCGGCAATGTCGCCTTTATAAAAGGCATCACGTCCGCCTTTGGCAATTTTACGTAAGGTATTGGCTAAATCTGGGTTTTTAAAAATTTGCCCTTCTTTAACGTATTCGCCATCAATTAAGTAGGTGGATTGATAGTTTTCGATTTCTTCGATTTCACCTTTTGCATGCAATCGCTCGTAGCGCTCCTGATAAATGCCCATGTAATATGAAACGACTTCGGTTACCGGAAAACCTTTTTCAGCATACGCTATGGCTGGGGCAAGGTTATTGGCCATCGATAATTTACCGAATTTGCTGTGCAGTTCAAACCAACCATCCACGGTGCCAGGTACGGTTACTGGCGGGGTGCCCCAGTTTGGAATTTCGGTTACATCACCAATTTTGGCCTTTAAATCTTCTAGGCTTTGCCCTTTTGCTGAGCGGCCCGAGCCATTTAAACCGTACAGTTTTTCGGTTTTTGGATCCCAAACAATGGCAAATAAATCACCGCCAATACCATTGCCAGTTGGCTCCATTAAACCAATGGCTGCATTGGCGGCAATCGCTGCATCCATGGCGCTGCCACCTTGCTTTAATATATCTATGGCCACCTGGCTAGCTAATGGGTGAGAAGTGGCCGCCATGCCATTTGTTGCTAATACCGCAGATCGTGTTGCCCAAGGGGCCGATGTTACGCGGTCACCTCGACCATCTTCACGCATGGTAACAGGGGCGCCGTCTTTGCCGGCGTTTACAATACGATGGTCTATGTTTTGGTTATCAGCCAAAGGGGCCTGATTTTCATTATCTTGGCAAGCGGATAAAGCGCAAAATGATAAGAGTGAAATTGAGAGCTTTTTGAGGATCATAATCTTCCTTATTTAGGATAGTAATTATTGTTATAAAGTCAGAATAATTACTGGCGGATTATTAGTCAAAGGTTATGAGGTATAAGGGGAGTTTATTCAGATATATTGCAAGGGGAATTGTGTCGTTGTTTACAAAGGGGCGTTGCTTTATTGGGGCTCAACGTTTGTTTTTATAAGCTCGTTGTGAAGCAAGGAGGTCCCAGATATTTGTTATTCCTTGCTCGCTGTGGCTCGCATGAACAACAAATTCTGGGATGACGTTGTATTTAAACTAAAAACAGTTATACATCATCCTGGGTTTTATTTAACACTAGAGCCTGAGTGACCGATGTTAAATAAATATCCGTGATTTGCTCCAGTAATAATGAGATTTTTATCAGATAACCCTAAAAAATCACATTAATGTTCTGGTCTTCAAAAATAATGCCCAGAGCTTTCATCGCAGCTTTTGATGGTGGTGACATGCCTTCAAGTTCGTATTTTTCACCAAACTCGGCCCATTTATATTCGCCCATGGCGTGGTATGGCAAGAGCTCTAAGCGCTCGACATTTTCCATCGGGGCTACAAAGTCGGCAAGCAGTTTTGCTGAAGGTGCATCATCGCTGTAACCTGGTACGATTACATAACGAATCCACGCAGGTTTGTTGATTTCTTGCAGGTGCTTGGCAAACTTAATGGCATAACGATTACTGACTTTCGTTAAGTCGATATGCTTTTTGTCATTAAGCTGCTTTAAATCCAACATCACTAAATCGGTAACCGCTAATAAATCGTCAATCACCTTGTCGTGTTTTTTGACAAAACCATTGGTGTCTAAACAGGTATGAATGCCTTCGGCTTTACATTGCTTAAAGAGTTCCGTTACAAACTCCGCTTGTAAAATGGCTTCACCACCCGATGCGGTAACACCGCCGCCATTGGCACGGAAAAAGTGCTTATATGGGCGAATTTCATCCATGACTTCGCTAACGGTTTTCACATAACCGCCGTCTTCATCCCAGCTGTCACGGTTATGACAGTATTTACAGCGCATTAAGCAGCCTTGTAAAAATAGGATAAAGCGAATTCCTGGACCGTCGACTGTGCCACAGGTTTCTATTGAATGGATTCTACCTTGAAACATATTAATACTCGTTCATTATTCGTATACAAAAAGAGGTGGCAAAGCCACCTCTATTTATTTTAGTCTGTTTTTGACTACATGCGGTCTGTAAATGTACGGTTCACAACGTCTTGTTGTTGCTCAGGCGTTAGTGAGTTAAAACGAACAGCGTAACCTGATACACGGATAGTAAGTTGTGGGTACTTCTCCGGGTGATCAATAGCGTCTAAAAGCATGTCACGGTCAAGAACGTTAACGTTCAAGTGTTGACCACCTTCTACACCGTCAAGCTCGCCACTGTTAGCTGCTTCTGCTTGGTTGTTGTAGAAGTAACCATCCATTAGACTTGCTAAGTTAGTACGTTTTGCTTGGTCAGTTTTACCTAAGGCATCTGGTACCATCGAGAACGTGTAAGAAATACCATCTTGTGCATATTTAAATGGTAGTTTTCCAACTGAAGTCATAGACGCTAATGCACCTTTGGTATCACGACCGTGCATTGGGTTAGCACCTGGTGCGAAAGGAGCACCGGCTTTACGACCATCTGGTGTAGAACCTGTCTTCTTACCGTATACAACGTTAGATGTAATTGTAAGTACTGACTGAGTTGGACGAGCGTTACGGTAAGTTGGGTTCTTTTGAACGTTCTTCATGAACTCTTCAACTAATTGACATGCAATGTCATCTACCGCTGCTTCGTTGTTACCGAACATTGGGAAATCGCCTTCGATTTCGAAATCTACAGCAATACCATTTTCGTCACGAACTGGCTTAACTTTAGCGTGCTTAATAGCAGATAAACTATCGGCTGCAACAGAAAGACCAGCAATACCACAAGCCATTGTACGACGAACTTTACGATCGTGTAATGCTAATAGTGCCGCTTCGTAGCTGTGCTTGTCGTGCATAAAGTGGATACAGTTAAGTGCTGTAACGTATTGCTTAGCAACCCACTCAGTCATGATATCGAAGTTTGCTTTAACTTGATCGTAATCTAAGTATTCAGACTCGATTGCAGGGATCTTAGGACCGACTTGCATTTTTAACTTCTCATCCATACCACCGTTGATGGCGTATAGAAGTGCTTTACCAAGGTTGGCACGAGCACCGAAGAATTGCATTTGTTTACCAATAACCATTGGGCTTACACAACATGCGATACCGTAGTCATCAGACTCTAGGTCAGGACGCATTAGGTCATCGTTTTCGTACTGAATTGAGCTGGTGTCAATTGAAACTTTTGCACAGTACTCTTTAAAGCCTTGTGGAAGTTTTTCAGACCAAAGAACCGTTAAGTTTGGCTCTGGGCTTGGGCCCATAGTGTAAAGCGTATTAAGGATACGGAAGTTAGTACGAGTAACAAGTGTACGACCGTCAATACCCATACCACCAATTGATTCAGTTGCCCAGATTGGGTCACCAGAGAATAACTCATCGTATTCAGGTGTACGTAAGAAACGAACCATACGAAGTTTCATAACTAAGTGGTCAATCATTTCTTGTGCTTGAGTTTCAGTGATAGTACCGGCTGCAATATCACGCTCAACATAGATATCTAGGAAAGAAGATACACGACCAAACGACATTGCTGCGCCGTTTTGTGATTTGATTGCCGCTAAGTAACCAAAGTAAGTCCACTGGATAGCTTCTTGTGCAGTGTTTGCTGGTTTTGAAATATCGAAACCGTATTCTGCTGCCATTTTTTTCATGTCGCTTAGAGCGCGGTATTGATCTGAAACTTCTTCACGAGAACGGATAACGCTGTCTAGATCGCCTGCACTTTCTGCAGCATAAAGATTTTCTTCAAGCGCTTTGTGTTGTGCTTGTTTATCTTTCATTAAGAAGTCGATACCGTATAGTGCAACACGACGGTAATCACCAATAATACGACCACGACCGTATGCATCAGGAAGACCCGTGATAACACCAGACTTACGACATTTTAAGATATCACCAGTGTAAACATCGAATACACCTTGGTTGTGAGTCTTTTTGTAGTCAGAGAAAATTTTGTTTACTGTAGGGTCTAACTCTTTGCCGTATACTTTACAGCTCGTTTCAACCATACGAATACCACCGTTACAAATGATACCACGCTTAAGAGGCGCATCAGTTTGTAAACCAACGATAGTTTCTAAATCTTTGTTAATGTAGCCAGCAGGGTGAGATGTGATAGTCGCTGGGTTGTCAGTATCAAAATCGATTGGTGCTAATGTTTCGTTTTCTTGTTTAATACCAGCAGCAATTTGCTCCCAAAGGGTATCTGTAGCTTCAGTAGAACCTACTAAGAAATCTTCATTACCTTCATAAGGGGTATAGTTTTTCTGAATGAAATCACGAACATTTACTTCTTCTTGCCATGCACCTGGGGTGAACCCATTCCATGCATTTGTGTTGGTATCATTAGCCATAACGGTCTCCAAAAATTAGATTAGGACGTTAACTTTACAACGCTTCGTTGTGTGCAAAGCTAACTGCAGATCCAGTTTTTCCAAATACCAAAACTGGAACTGATAAAAATTCTAGCAATCTATATGTTATAAAATTACATAAAATAGATTTTATACTCCAAAAATACCACTTATGTAATAAACTTTCATTGTTTTATTGGGGTTAAATTACAATAAAAAACATTTTTTGACCTAGATCAACGTTGTTGGTTTTCAATGTCGGATGTAGGTAAAAAAAGTAATGGTACAGTAGGGTTGTTTACTGTAATGATGTAATTATTTAACTTTAATTTTAAGTATGCGCTTTGGTTTTTAATCACACTAAACGGACAATTCCCAAGATTGCATATCTATGAATAAATAGTAGTCAAAGAAACAGAGGAATTCATTGTTAATAGCGTAATTAAATGCCACAAATTGTTAACGTAAAATTAACCATTGATTTTTGAGCGTAACTGACTAATTTTTATCCGTAATCATCTTTTACTAAATTTATTACGTTATTTTAAGTAAAATGAAAGTGAGATAAGATATTTTTCAATCGGCGTGTAGCTAAGCCAATAAATTTTAACCTTGGTATGACGCCCTAAATAACGTGTAAAAGGCAAATATGTATTTTGTAATTTCAGATGTGCACGGGTGCATTACAGCATTAGAGAACGTGCTTAGCATATATGAGCAAGGTAACTATGAAGGTATTCTGTTGTTGGGTGATGTGCTTAATCATGGCCCAAGGAATCCTTTGGTGGAGATCTACGATCCCAAGGCGTGTATCGATGTACTTAATCAATATCGACAACATATTATCGCTGTGCGGGGCAATTGCGATAGTGAAGTGGACCAAATGGTGTTGAATTTTCCAATATTGGCTGATATGGCGGTGGTTCAATTGGGCAAGCGTCGTGTGGTTTTAAGTCACGGGCATTTATATCAGCGAGATGCCAGTGATGCGTTCTTTGCCGATGGCGATATCTATTTGCATGGCCATTTTCATGTGCCACAGGCAGAGGTTAACAATGGCAAAGTAATATTAAACCCTGGCTCCATTACGTTGCCAAAAGAAGGGTATAAAGCGAGCTATGGTGAGTTAACTCAAACCGGGTTTGCGGTAAAAGATTTTGAAGGTAATACCCTAAAAGATATTACCTTCTAACGAATGGCATGCAACTATTCGATATTAATTGAGGCATCAGCTTGAATGCCTTTCAAACTGTCTTCAAGACCGTCAAGATCGCAGGTCACCGGTACTCGTAACTCAAACTGCGAGGTAAACATATTACCGCCAAGTTCATTAACCGCTACGCGGTGTGCTTCCATCGCATCCACATCAATACCAAGCTTTCGAAATAAATTGGAAATCTCGCTTACCAGACCAGCACGGTCCTGAGCGTCAAAATGAACGGTTAATGAGCGAGTGTGAGCACTCACGTTAGAAACGTCGTTAAATTGGCTGTTGATATCTTGTTGCGATTGGAAAAAAGATTTGAGTTGTTGTTCGTTTTCTTGCGGTATGTCGATTTTGATAAGACCAATAAATTGACCATCAAGTTGACTTAAGCGGGAATCAAGCCATTTACCACCTAAACGGTGCGTTTCATCGGCTAAGGTTTGCATAATACCTGAACGTTCAGGTCCAAAAACAGTTGCTACAAATTGCGTATCCATGAGTTTATCTCCCATTCGTTTATATTGCGAGGCTAATAAGATATTAACCTCGCTTTGTAAGCTTGTTGTTATTTTAGCTTATTACAGCAGAGCAGGGATCCCAGGTAGCATACCTACGGCTAACATTGCTATTAAACAAACAACGAATGCCGAACCAGGAATAATCACTCTGTCTGCAAATGATAATGTATTTGCACGCTCTTTGTCACCAATTAAACCATTGTTATCTAGTAACATTGTTAATGACCAAGCCAATACTGGGTTCGCAACGAATGCGGCAAAAATACAAATACCAGCAGATTGAGCGTCTTTACTCTCTTTAACCATCTGTAAGCCGGCTTCAAGTAAGGGTAAGAATACGCCAACTAATAAGGCGATTGCCATTACCGGTTTCCAAACCGTGATATCCATCGGGTAACCTGCGATTGCAATAACAATACACATAACACCTAATAAGATGGCACCAGCAGGGATTGGACGCTTAGCGATAGCTGCTGGGATCATGTAGGTACCCCAAGAAGATGTAATGTTACCGCCACCTAGTGCAGTACCAACGATTTGACGGAATGAACAAGTGGTCATTGTATCGTCAACGTCCATTAATACTTTTTCAGTACCTTTAGGGTAGTTCAATTCTTGGAAAATACGGTGACCAAGGAAATCAGGAGACCACATGGCTACGGCAAGAATGGCAAACGGTAATGACGCAATGAAATGATTAAGGTTTGGTAAACCTAACATCCAACCTTCCGTTGTGCTGCCCCACCAGTAAGCTGGGTTAAGATTTGGAATGCCCGGTGTGGTTACAAACTGAAGATCCAGACCCGCACCACAAAGGAATGCAATTAAAATAGCGGCAATTGAACATAAAGGAATAGCCAACCAACGCTTACCAATACGAGCCAGGTAGGCATAAACCACAATGTTTACGAACAAGATAATAAAGGCAACATGACTTAAGCTGTAATCTAGCGCATGTTTTACTTCAAGTGATTCGGCCCAGGTAAATAAGGATTTAATCTGACCGGTTGCACCACCAAAGCCAAGGAAGACCAGAAGACCACCGGCAACGCCGTCACCCGTTAGGTTAACGAGTCGGGAGCCCCCTTTAAAATAACTCAGTAATAAACCGAAAATACCTAACAAGATAGCAAGTGCTAATGGGTGAGCACCAGCTAATGCGATGGCACCAATTAATGGGATCATCGGACCGTGGTTACCGGCAAGGTTGGCTCGTGGGTTAATAAAACCAGAGGCCATAACACAGAACAATAATGCAGGAAGTAGCATTTCGACACGTACAACCGATACAGCAAACTCGGCACCTAACGAAACGTGTTCCCATTTTGCACTTAGACCCGCAGCCCATGCAGACATAACCGCTGAGTACATTACGGTGATACCAATTGTACCGGCGATAGCAGGAACCAAATCTTCCCACTCAAAGTTAAAGTCACGGCCTGGAAGGTTTAATCCCCAGCGCTTAGGCTTCATAATTTTTAATTCATTATCGAGGTAATCGGAGCGATTCTCGAATTCTGATGCTGGACGATGAGCTTCTTGATAGCTTAAATCGTCATCAGATTTTGCGTTTATGTCTTGATTGTCTTGCATAATATTCTCAGTTACATGGAGTTCTGAAGTTACGACTGTAGTAAAATTACTACTTTTACCAAGGTATTTTAGTTTCACTAAATAAATTAACCTTGTTATGAATCAATTCACAGCCAATTAACATGGAATAAAGAATCCAGTATGAGGGGGCTGCGACTGAACTAAGTGTAGACGAATCTTTTAAGCTTGAAAGACCGGTTAACTAAAAAATATGGTTTAATTACAAAAATATAGCTTTTTTAATTCGGACGCGTGGCATGTTGTTGCGCTTGCCAGAGCTTGGCGTAGTAGCCACATTGTTTCAGGAGGCTTTCATGGCTTCCTTGTTCAACAATTTTGCCCTGATCGAGCACAATAATATTATCGGCATCGACAATGGTGGAAAGGCGGTGGGCAATAAGCAAGCAGGTGCTGTGTTGTGAAATTTGTGCAAAAGCGCTCATAATGGCTTTTTCAGACTGACTGTCTAAAGAGGAAGTCGCTTCGTCAAACACCAGTATGGCCGGTTGCTTTAATATGGTTCTGGCAATGGCGATACGTTGTTTTTCGCCACCAGAGAGTTTTAAACCCCGCTCTCCAACTTGAGTGTGCACCCCTTTTGGGATTGCATTAATAAATTTTTCAAGGTGAGCTAGGCGAATGGCCTCAAAAACCTGCTCATCGGTGGCTTGTAAATTACCATAACGAACATTTTCTAAAATGGAGTCATTAAACAACACGGTTTCTTGTGGCACAATGCCAATGCTTTGACGAAGCGATGCTAGAGAGTGTGTACGAATATCTTGCCCATCAATTTTAATGCTGCCTTTATTGACATCATAAAAACGGAAAAGCAGCTTAGCGATGGTTGACTTACCAGCACCACTTTCGCCGACGATGGCCACTTTTTTACCCGCTGGAACCATAAAATCTACGTTTTTAAGAATGCCGCGCTCTTTCTTGTAAGCGAAGTCGATGCCACAAAACGTAATGTTGCCGCCATTTATGTGTAAATCAGGGGCGTTATCGTCATCTTTAACGTTTGGTTTTACGTTAAGCAGACTAAACATCACTTCAATATTCGCCAAAGAGCCTTTCATTTCACGGTACACAAAGCCAAGAAAGTTCAGCGGCATAAAGATTTGCATCATAAAAGCGTTAATTAAAACAAAGTCGCCCAGGGTCATGTTGCCTTGTTGCACATTGTGGGCGGCCAAAAACATCATCGCCGTCATGGCACCAGAAATAATAAAGGCTTGGCCGCCATTTAAGGCGAACAACGACAACCGATTTTGCCGTTTGGCTTGTTGCCATTGTGCCAAGTCTTTATCGTAGCGATCCGCCTCAAACGATTCGTTGGTGAAATATTTAGTCGTTTCATAATTAAGCAGGCTGTCGATGGCTTTGGAGTTACTGGCAGAGTCGGCCTTATTCATTTTGCGCACATACTTGGTACGCCATTCGGTTGTGATAAAGGAAAAGGCGATATAACAGACAATGGATACCAAGGTAATAATGGCAAAATTGAAATCGTATTGAACCCATAAAATGGTAATTACCAAGCCAATTTCAATTAAGGTCGGGAAAATATTAAACACCATAAATCGCATCAAGAAGTTAATGCCAGAGGTTCCGCGCTCAATGTCGCGAGATAATCCGCCGGTTCTTCGATTTAAATGAAAATCTAAATCCAGAGCATGCAAGTGTTTAAATACGGTTAGGCTAATTCGTCTGATGGCGTGTTCCGTAACTCGACCAAATAAGGTGTCGCGTATTTCGCCAAAAATAACATTGGCTAATCGAGTAAGTCCATAGGCGACTATCAAGGCTATGGGGATAACAATCATCGTGTTGCTGCTTGTATCCATATCTAACGTATCAACAATGTGTTTTAAGATAAAGGGGAGGCCAACACTGGCGATTTTGGCAAAAATAAGAAAGCTCAATGCAAACAACACCCGCTGCTTATATTCGAGTAGATAAGGCGCGACGTGTTTGATTATTTGCCAGTTGAATTTGTCCGGTTCTACGTTAGAGAAGTTGCGAGAGCGCATGATTTTATGATCACTATGGTCAGTTAATATTCATCATAGCGAATATAAAAAGACAGGCAAGCATATTTATTATGACAAATAGGGCGGCAGACGCTACTTCATGTCTGCCTGGGGGGAATTGTTGATTAACTTGTTTGAGGGGAATGGGGGTTAGTAATAATAATCGTCATGATTATGAATTTGCGGGTCATCAATAATTTCTTCAACACCAACATCAAAGCTGTGATTGTCAATTAAATCGGTGATATAAACGGTTTGGGTTGCACCATCAACCCAGGTTACCGTACCACTGCCTTTATGCGTACCACACACCATACCAATTCGAACTCGATCGATATCCATTTAAGCCTCCTTTGTATTTAGTCAAAATAGTATTTAGTCAAAATAAATTTTATTAGTGAAGGGGGTTGTTAACAGCTAAAGCATCATGGGGGTAATCATACCAAGTACATAAAGATGTTATTTATGCAAAGCACACCCACATCGGCTGTTGGTTTTTTAGACAGTAAAGTGTGGTTAAAGTTCAATGCACTATAGCGTGAGGGGGTAAGTGGTGGTTATCTCCATGCTACACCCTAATAAGCCACGGCAGATAATGCCTCATATATGATGGTTATGGTAAAGACCAAAACACAAACCTTTTCAACCGTAAGCATACACCCTCGTCATACAACAAAAACTCTAGACACAACAAAAAATTTAAGGTGGAGTAGTCCTAAAACCATCTTAGCGAGTTTGCCGCTCTATGTTATTAGAAAAAGATAAGGAAATTCTGATGAAATGCTTTAATAAGAAATGGATATATTGCTGTTGAAAAATCAATGCTTTATGAAGCGATGCAAGACATCGCTTCATATTTGTCTATTATTCGTCGCTAACATCTTGGTCTTGCTCTTCGCCAGACATTGCTAATAAGGTCTGCTTAGAGCCTTCGAGTTTGGCAAGTAATTCACTCGATACAATGTCGAATTCTGCTTTAAACTCTTTTTGGATCGGTAAGGCGTCTGGCAGCTTTACGGTTCGAGGATTGCGATGAACACCGTTAAGTAGAAACTCATAATGCAAGTGAGGGGCTTGAGAAAGACCCGTTGAACCAACATAACCAATCACTTGTCCTTGCTTAACACGTTGACCTTTTTTTACCGCTCGCTTAGAAAAATGCAGGTACTTGGTGACAATGTTATTTGCATGCTGAATAAACACGTAATTACCATTGTATTTATTGTAGGTTGCTGCAATGACTCGGCCATTACCGGCAGCTTTTACTGGTGTGCCGGTTGGGGCGCGGTAATCAACACCGTTGTGTGCTTTAACACGCTTTAAAATTGGATGATAACGTTTGGGTTTAAAGTTTGAGCTGATGTATTGGAAACTGACTGGCGCACGCAAAAACGATTTACGCATGCTATTGCCTTTCGGGGTATAAAATTCACCATCTTTAAAGCGAATGGCTTGGAATTTTTCGTCTTGGTTAATAAATTCGGCGGCCAAAATATTGCCGTGCCCGACAAAATCGCCATCAATGTATTTATTTTCAAACATTACGTTAAAGCTATCACCCTCGCGGATATCTAATGCAAAGTCGACATCCCAACCAAAAATATTGGCCAGATTCATAATTTGACTGTTACTCATACCCGCTTGCAAGCCGGCATTCCAGAAATTGCTGGTAATGGTTGCTTGAGCGAAACCTTGGCGAATTTCGATTTGTTTTTCTTCAACGTGACTCACAAAGCCGTCACCTGTTGCATCAACATACAAGGTGTCGGTTATTGATAAATCGTAAGATAAAGAAACTAACTTACCATCATCATCACTTGTTAATCGAATTTCATCACCGACATTTAAGTTTTTAAGTTTTTTACCGTGTTCGGTATTAATGACATCGTGTGTGTCTTTGGCTGAAAAGCCAAATCTTGAAAATACTTTGGCTAATGAATCACCACTTTTTACTTTTGCCGATTGCCAACTTGGCTCTGGCTCAGGTGCTTCATCAACAACTTTTTCGGGCTCTGCCTCGACAATGTCCTGTTGTGGAATTTGCAAAGCGTATTTTTTACCTACTTCAATAGATTCTTTTGCTGCTTGTCGGCTGGCTGAAGCCTCTTCTGCAGGTAAAAGCAGTAAAATAAGCAAAAATAAGCTACACCCCGAGATTAATATCTGGTGTTTCTTTGGTAGGTCTAAAAATAAATTTTTAAGTTTAATCAATTGCTTACTTCTGTATTTGGTTGAAAAATAGGTGTTAGTAAGCATAACTATACCAAAAAATACAAAAAGCTAACAACCCTAGGGTTTTATCTCAAGTGTAATTTAAAGTAGAATTCGGTAACTTTTACAAATTATTTCCTTAATAAGGCCAAGAAAATGACCGATATTATGCAAGCTTTGGCAGAAATTAAACGTGGTGCAGAAGAAATCTTAGTTGAAGATGAACTGCTGGAAAAATTAAAAACGGGTAAACCGTTACGTATTAAAGCCGGCTTCGATCCAACAGCACCCGATTTACATTTGGGGCATACCGTTTTAATCAATAAGATGCGCCAATTCCAACAGCTTGGCCATGAGATTATTTTCCTTATTGGTGACTTCACTGGCATGATTGGTGATCCAACGGGTAAAAACGTTACTCGTAAGCCGCTAACCGAAGCGGATGTGTTAGCCAATGCCCAAACGTATAAAGAGCAGGTGTTCAAAATTTTGGATCCGGCGAAAACCCGCGTTGAGTTTAACTCTACCTGGATGGAAAAATTAGGCTCTGCTGGTATGTTAAAACTGGCATCTCGTCAAACCGTCGCTCGTATGATGGAACGTGATGACTTTAAAAAGCGTTACAAAGATGGTCAGGCCATTGCCATTCATGAATTTATGTACCCATTAGTACAAGGTTGGGATAGTGTTGCCTTAGAGTCCGATGTTGAGCTTGGCGGTACGGATCAAAAATTCAACCTGCTGATGGGCCGTGAATTACAAAAGACCGAAGGTCAGCGTCCTCAAACGGTATTAATGATGCCATTACTTGAAGGTTTAGACGGCGTGCAAAAGATGTCTAAATCGTTAGGCAATTACATTGGTATTACGGATGCACCAAATGATATGTTTGGTAAAGTGATGTCAATTTCAGATGTATTAATGTGGCGTTACTACGATTTATTAAGCTTTAAACCGATTGAACAAATCGAAGCATACAAGCAACAAATCGAAAGTGGCGGCAACCCGCGTGATGTTAAGATTGAACTAGCCAAAGAGCTTATCGCTCGCTTCCACAGCGAAGACGCGGCAGAAGCGGCACATAAAGAGTTTATTAACCGATTCCAAAAAGGTGCTATGCCAGATGAAATCGATGAAAAAACCGTTGCTACCCAAGATGGTGTGATTGCCATTGCCAACTTACTTAAAGAAGCTGGCCTTGTATCAAGTACCTCAGAAGCGATGCGTATGATCAAACAAGGTGCGGTTAAAATCGACGGCGAAAAAGTATCTGACAACAAGCTTCAGTGCGAAACGGGTACCGTGGCGGTTTACCAGGTTGGTAAGCGCAAATTTGCTAAGGTAACTTTAGCGTAAAGTCAGCGTTGTGAAATAAGATGATTAAAAGCCAGTGAAACACTGGCTTTTTTGTGTTTGGACATACATTTCTCGGCATTATAATCCACCCCAGAGCCATCTCACCGTTTACACCAGTGAAGTGTGGTTCTTCTTTTTCATGCGGTGCATGAATTACTATAAGCCTAAGTACACTAGCAGGTCATAATACCGATATTCTCAATGATTTCGGTTTCTTAATTGATCTTAAGGGCCTGCTTATCGTAGAGTAGAAAAATAGAATAAGAATCAAAGCGATTTAAATGACCAAATCCCTGCAAATACTATTAATAACATTCGTTTCTCTGTGCATGATGTCAGGGTGTAGCTCAAAGGCCCAGACCAGCGCCAATAAGGACTTTGATTTTAACGGGATTAACTCTTACAGCCTGTTTGAGCGTGATTCTGATTTTACCGATTGGCAGCACTTAAGTGATTTTGAGCGTAATCGAATTGAGATAGCCATTGAAAACACCATGGACCGCCATGATTTTTCCTATAAGAGTGTTGATGAAGCCGATGTCGTAGTCAGCTATTTCTTAGTGGGTCGCAATATAGCGGAGCTGAATCAATATAATAAAAAAGTAAAAGCATGCCTGGGGTGCACTAAAAGGGAGCTGAAGCTTTTAAATTATAATGTAAGACCTTCTACCTTAATTATTGATATTCTCGACGGAGAGCGCCTTCGTAGCGTTTATCGCAGCCATGTGCAATTAAAGCTGCGCGTTGAAAATGACAGTGAAACCAATCGAGAAATCATTAGTGAAGGGGTTGATAAGTTATTAGCCGATATTGGCTTACCTAAATAGTAATAACCATTACATGCAACCCGGACTTTGCGTTATAATGACGGTTTATCTAGGCGGTATGTTTTAACAGCAAAATAACCGTCATTCGAATTGATTTAATAAAGGTCTCTTAAATGAGTTTTCCTAATGATGAAACCGGTAACGTACTTACCGAAATGCAACAAGCAGGTTTAGATTTAAGCCAATCTGTTGAGGTGACATTCTTCCAGTTATTTGAAGAAAAGAGCAATGCGATAGCGATGCAGCAATTTGTTGAGCAAAGTGATATGCAAGCAACGGTTAGTTTGCACCCAGATCAAACGCCAAACGTTTGGGATGTGGACTGCACCTTAACCATGGTACCAAGCTATGACAATATTGTTGAGTTTGAAGAAAAGTTTGAAAACATCGCTCGTCAATTCGATGGATATAATGACGGCTGGGGTGTTGAAGCCGATTAGGGTTAAAACGCCTTAAAGGGATGAATTAAAGTCGCTTGCTACTTTAATTCATCATCAAAATGAAACGCTGGTAAGGATAGTTTCCAGTAAATACCGGCCAATCTCAACATTAATCCGCCGCCAATAGCGATAATCCCTGCCAGTGGCTGACTCACGCCATAAGATACCATGACCACATATAATGCACTGCCTAAAATAGCCGCGGTGGCGTATATTTCTTCCCTTAAAATCAATGGAATACGATTACAAATTATGTCGCGGAGCATGCCCCCGGCAACACCGGTAATGGTCCCCATGATGATTGATGTGATGATGGGTTGATCGTGGATCATGGCTTTATGTGCACCAAGTACGGCAAAAAACGCCAAACCAAAAGCATCCGCTAATAGCATAAATCGTTTAGGCACAAGTTTTGGCTGTCGGATCAGTAAAATGGTTAATACAGAAGTGACAAAGATGGCGACGATATAGGACGATTGAATGGTCCAGAAAACGGGTACACCAAGAATAATATCGCGAATGGTACCACCACCTACGGCGGTAACCGCGGCTAATACCATTACTCCGATAGGGTCGAGACGATAACGACCGGCCAGCAATGCCCCTGAGAACGAAAAAACAATGACCCCAAAAATATCGGTGTAGTAAACATACTGACTAATTGATATGTCCAACGCTGAATAAATCCTATGCAATTAACGAAACTGAGCTTGGTGTTTGCTGCAGTTTTTATGTGTTTCGATTTTAATGTGTTTTATGAGGCATATTTGCTGCTTGCCAACCTAGCATATCACCTTCTAAGTGCACGGTTTTTTTAAAGCCATTGGCTTTTAATACATCTATGGCTAAGCCTGCTCGGCGTCCAGAGCGACAATAAACCACCACGGTTTTATCCTGATAATCTTTAATTTCGCTCAGTTTTTTGGCTAATGCGGTATGGTCAATATTAACCGCTCCTGGAATATGGGCGGTTTGAAATTCTTCAGCGCTGCGCACATCCAACAATAAAAAATCCTGTTTACTTTCAACTAAGGTTGTTAGTTGAGCGCGATTAATATCACCAGGTTTTACGGTCGGCTCATTGGCATTCGCATTGCTAAGACTGAACAGCAAGCAGGATAAAATGAATGTAATACATTTAAACATGTCTTTTCCTTATATTATTGGTTCTGCTACACGTTATTGTAGCAGAACTGAGTATATAGAAAGGATAAACGATAAAATATTCAGAGGGTTAAAGAGTTTTGTCGGTTAACTCATTTAGCATGTTAATAACCAATGCTGATGAATTAACAGAAGCCGTTTCAAGGTAAGCTTCAAATGACGTCGGAGATTCTTTACCGGCAATATCCGACATAGAGCGAATAATCACAAAGGGGGTGTCCATTTGGTGACAGGCTTGGGCAATGGCCGCGCCTTCCATTTCCACCGCGGCCATATGAGGGAAGTTTGCTCTGGCTTTGGCTATGTCATCTTCTTTAGTCATAAATGTATCGCCTGTGGTAATTTGCCCGGTAAGGGTTTTAATACCATCAAGCTTCTCGATACCCGCTTGGGCTGCGGCAACTAAGGTTGGGTGTGGAGTAAAGCCTGCAGGCATGCCCGGTAGTTGGCCAATTTCATAACCAAAAGCGGTAACATCAGCGTCGTGATGACGCACGTCGTTGCTGATCACAATATCACCAACTTCCAAAGACTGTTCAAAACCACCGGCAGATCCCGTATTTACAATGTAATCGGGCGCAAATTTATCAATCATTAAAACGGTAGCAATGGTCGAGGCAACTTTACCGATACCCGATTGCACCAGCACAATCTCATTGCCCTCTACCTGACCTGTGTAGAAAGTAAAATTGGCATGCTGATGGGTTTGCATGTTTTCAAGTTTGGCTTTTAAAATTGCAACTTCCGGCTCCATAGCGCCGATAATACCTGCTTTCATAATCATCTCTTTGTGTAGGTAACCCAGTGTCAGGTTAGATAAAATTGTGCAAAGTATATATCATAAATGGCGCAGGATTAAGGAAGATTGACAAAATGCTACAAGCTATTTTAGGTTGCTGATTTTTTGTTCCAGTTCATAACCTTTATCGGTAACCAATGCTTCGAGTACTTCAACTCGCTTGCTTAATTTGTCGATTTTTTGGTTTAATTCATCACTTTGGCCACTGTTTTGTTCTTTAAGTGCTGCAAGTTCCATTTCTTTCACTTTGCGTCTATGGCCTGATAGCATGCCGATTGCGGCCAATAAAATTCCTAACACCGTACCAACGGTTAAAAATACCCAAAAGTTCATATTATCCCTCTCTCTGGTTTATTACTTAACTATAGTGGATTTACCTAAAATATATTAGAGCAACAAACAGGCCAACAATAAAATTGAGCATTAACATGGGTTTATAGGTTTGGGGGTTGGAAATGATAAGTGAGAAAACTAAATACTTGGTTAAAACGGCTATTCTTTGTCGATAAAAAACCGCCTTTCGGCGGTTTCTAGAATTAAAGGTTATTAATCTTTAGGCTGGGTAAGCTGCTTTTAAGCCTTGGTACACGTTTTGTTGGAAGTCTGATGCACTGGTGTCGAGTGTTGTAACCAAGTCGGCTAGTACTTCGTTATCTTCTTTACCGTTCCATACTTTAATGTAAGTGCCTTCTTTATAGCCATGATCTTGACGGAAGAAGTTTAAGGTATTTTTACCAACGTATTGACGGAATAACTCGTCTAAGTCCATGTTCATTAACGTCATACAGGCGGTAAAACTTTTGCCATCAAACGCTTTGTTGGTAACCGCATGCGAGGCCAAATCTTCTAAGGCTAATTTAAAGTCGCTGTAGTCATGTTGCTGGTATAACTCTTTTGCTAGTTGCTTAGCAATCATGTCAACATTTGGCTCGGCCATTAAACGCAGGCTTAAACCAAAGTGGAAAATATCAACTAACTCTAATTGTACTTGTGGTACGTCACATTCTTGATGTTTCCACCATTTCCAACCATGGTGATCAAGCATTTCGGCACATTCAACCCAAAGTGCGCGGTACCATTCGAAGTTGTTTTCTCGCCAGGTGTCACTCACCCTTGAATTCATTGCATCTTGCATGGCCAACATCTGAGAAATTTGTTTCACCGCAATCGTTAAGTCTGACATTCGATTTCCTAAATTATTTTTGTAATATTTCAATGCCGATATTCTGCCCAAACTCCGTTAATAAGTAAACGCGCAACATCGGTTTCACTCTCTTCTTTTTTGAGGTTCTTTTTTATGTTCTTTTATTTGCCGTTAAAATTCTGTCGAGATGGTTGGCAAAATTTTGCTTATCGGCCTGATTTAATGGTGGCGGCCCACCGGTTTGCACGCCACTGGCACGCATGGTGTCCATAAAGTCACGCATATTAAGGCGCGATCTAATGTTGCTCGTGGTATACAGCTCGCCTCGTGGACTAAGCGCAACACAGCCTTTGTCAATAACTTCAGCTGCTAACGGAATGTCTTGGGTAATTACTAAATCACCTTCCGCTACGCGTTTAACAATTTCGTCGTCGGCCACATCAAAGCCCGATTGTACTCGAACAAATGAGATAAACTTTGATGGTGGCACTCGCATTGAATGGTTTGCAAATAAACTGGTAGGTGTTTGTGTTCTGTCGGCAGCTTTAAAAATAATTTCTTTAATCGCTACCGGGCAGGCGTCAGCATCGACCCAAATATTCATATTATATCGCTCGGTTGTTCTAATTGATAAATGGCATCGCTAATGTCATCGAGTTTTGTAGCCAAAACTATTTGGGCATCAGCGAGCCCTTTGTTGTAATAGGCGTTGCCCATTTCTTTGCTAATAAAGTCGATTAGAAACTCAGCATCAAATTGGCCAAGTTCAGTATGCAATTCATCATTAAAATAACGTTGCAGCTTATCTACTAAGGTATTTAATTGGCTTGGCTCGAATTTAATTTGTGACATGCTCACTTACCCTCATTTTTTACTGGGTTATGGTTGTGTGTATGTGGGTTTTGCTTAGACAGTAACCAATTATACAGGTCTTCTCCGGCATACACTCTTTTCCATGTATCGTGGCCCATATCTTCGTGCACCGTAAAACGTAATTCACTGTTTTTATGGATGTGCTGTTTCAGTTTCTTTAAGGTGTCGATGCCAGCATAAAAGTGTTTAACTGGTACGGCTCTATCTAAGCCACCGGCAAATGCCCAAACCGGTAAATTCGAGTTGGCAATTGGTGCCATTAAGTCTGGGTGCCCCCAACCAACGATAGGGGCAATGGCGGCAAATAGTTCTGGGTGTTTGCTTGCCATGTACCAAGTGCCAAAACCACCATAGCTAAGACCCGTTAAATATACTCGGCTTGGATCGGTTCGGTAGTTTGTCTGAGTGTGCGCCAACATATCTAAAAGATCGTCTTCTATTTGCTCCCACCCCATAGGAAGTAGAGGCGGCATGGTGCTCATATCGGACGTAGAGGGATTGCGCACGATTTGATCCTTTGGCAAACCAATTTTTCTACGTGGCGGTACGCCCTCTGCTTGGCGTTTTGGAATGATGTTCTTATCTCTGTTCTGTAAATAGCTTACCGTCTTATCTTGCCCAAACATCGGTAATTGTGGGGTGATGATAATAAACGGCAAGTCTCGTTTTTGTACCCAGGCTTCGCTAAGTGGGCCATGAATTGTGGCAAAGTCCAGTTCATCCTGACCATTACCTCGTTCGCCATTGCCATGTAAGAAAAACAGGATTGGCCACTGTTTGTCTTTATTGTCTTCATAGCCTTTAGGTAGGTAGACATAATAATTACGCTGACTTTGATCTAGCTTACTAATAAAAGGTTGGCGAATGAGCTGCTCGGTTGAAGGGGCTTGAGCTTCTGCGGTGTTGCTGCTTATGGTGTTAGTGGAGATGTTCGCACAGCCTTGAATAAACACCAGAGAAAAAATCGCAGAGTAAATTGCTGTTAATCGTTTCATAAAAATTGATATTAAGTTGATTATATTAAGATATCCCAGTATACGCATTTTTAGCTACTAATATTAAGGAAAGAGTTTGTTAAAATTAGTTGAATAAAATAATAAATTGTACTACTGTCCAATGGTTTTCGGCCATTTTACTGAGCTTAAATCCAGTAAAATGCTAACCAAGGTAGAATTATAAAATCAAGGGAGAAGGTTTGTGAAAACAAAAGATAAAATCTTACTTGCCAGTCTGGATGCGTTTTCAGAAGAGGGTGTGGGGCAAATATCGACAAACCACATAGCGGATATTTTAGATATTAGCCCAGGAAATCTTTATTATCACTTTAAGAGTAAAAGTGACATTATCCTCGCATTGTACGAGTGTTTTCGTATCGATTACTCATCATTTGTTGCCGGTAACGATCGAAAAATCACCTCGCCACAAGAAATTTGGTTGATCATTCATTTAACCTATCAATTAATTGGCAAATATCGCTTCATCTTCCGAGATGCCAGTTACACCATAAACCGTTACCCAGAAACCAAACGCGCCTTTAAACAGTTATTACATACGACTGAAAAGGCCCTGCATGGTTTTGTGAGTTACTTACGCAAACATAACTCTTTAAATGTAACGGACCATCAAGCTAGTATCATGTCGACCAACATTAATTTGTTGATCACTCAGTGGTTTAACTACGTTGATATGCATAAAAACACCATGTCAAAAGCGGGTATGAGTGAAGAAGAAATGACGACTCAGGGCACAGAACAAATTATTTCGTTGTTAATGCCTTATATGTCGGATGAATACCGCTTAAATTTTGAAATGATCTTCAGTAAGGTGAAGCAACAAGCCAGTTAATATGAGCACACGACAAAAATAAAATTAGCGTAAAAAAAGTGTTTCTTTAGGTACTTTACTCTAATTATATTTTGTAATATTTGATTATAGCTTACAACCGATGCGTTAAACGCTGAAATTATTAAACAAAATTACAGGTGATTTATGATACTAGATCTATTTAAAACAAAAGAACTTTCGGCCGTTGGTCGTCAATTAATTAAATCAAATAAAGGTTTAGTGGAAAGCGTATTAGATACTAGCCAAGAAGTCATTAAGAAAGGGATTGAGTGTAATCGTTCAGTTATCCAATCAGGTATCAATTCCGTTTCTACGGGGCGCGAACAAGCAAGTCGTATTGTTGACCAAGTACTTGAGCAAACTCACAAAGCTGAAGAAAGAGCAATTGAAGTGCTTCACGAAACCAGTGATAAAGCAGCAGAGCGCGTTGATTCTTTATTTGACCGTGTTGGTAACCCAGCTGAAACCATCAGCGAAGCTGTTGACAAATCAGTTATCGATTCAGTAAATAAAATCTCTGAGCCAGCAATTGACTTGTTTAAGAGTTCTGTTGAGCAAGTAACTGATGTACCAAACAAAATTCTTAAAACTGCGGCAAAATCAGGAAAAGCTGAAGAAGTAAAGCCTGCGCCAGTGAAAGCGGCAGCACCAGTAAAGAAAGCTGAGCCAGTGAAAGCGGCAGCACCAGCAAAGAAAGCTGAGCCAGTTAAGAAAGCTGCACCAGCGAAGAAAGCTGCACCAGTTAAGAAGGCTGCGCCAGTGAAGAAAGCTGCACCAGCGAAGAAAGCGGCACCAGCAAAGAAAGCTGCACCAGCGAAGAAAGCTGCACCAGTAAAGGCGGAAGCTCCAGCAGCAAAAGCTGAAGAAACAAAATAATTTCATAAGAAATTAGAAAATAAAAATGCTCTGTTGGCAACAACGGGGCATTTTTTTTGTAGATGGAACAATGATATGACCTGTCCCCTTTCTGTTTTGTAGCTTGTATTTACCGCAAAATGTCTGTGTTTCCTAAAATTAAAAAAATGATTAAAAACTTGTTTGTTTTAGTTGTTTTACTCTAGAAAAATCCCCTAAATTGTTAATTAATCAAGGCGTTATTACGAATACCAAATGTTTAAGGCGGCTGTTAGTGAACCGGCATTTATTGCACTTGGATTAAAGTTTTGACCGCTACAGAATTTATTTTAAAGGCTGTGTGATGTTACTCAACTTTGTTAAGACACAAGAACTAACGGAATTAAACAAGCAATTTCTAAGCGCAAACATAAGTGTCGTAAGAGGTGTGTTAAGCACTTCTTCACAAGTTGCAAAACAAGGCATTGACTACAATCGAGCGGTTATACAATCGTGTGTTTGTAGCCTCGCAACAAACCGTGAACAAGCCGCGAGGGTGATTGATGAGATGTTCATGCACGCTAATGAGGTTGAAGATTGCGCATTGAACGTTTTACAGCACACTAGCGACAGCGCTCTGGATAACACTAACGCGTTATTTGCGCGCTTCGAACATCCTAGGGCAACTGTTGGAAATGCCGTTGAGAAAAATTTATTAGAATCGCTTATCACAATAAGTGAACCTGCATTGGATAGGCTAAAAAGCACCACTGCGCAATTCAGTGAATTATCTAATAAACTTGTTACAACAGCGGCTTTGACCAAGTAACCAGTTTCGTTACTTTGTTACTACATATTATTGCTTCACATTAGCATTTAATATCTTGGTAAGAGCCTCATTCTTGAGGCTTTTTTTTTATAAAAAAGTTATTAAACTAAAATGATGTATGTTAATTTGATGTTAAGCAGCATGACCATATTTACACTATCAGGTACTGACCATGTTATTAAAATTACCCGAGTTTGAAAATCTACCATTTTTATCAAATGTGATCCGTGGCAAACAAATCGACACCTTCGTTATGATCTATGATCAAAGCGATTTAGAAGGTGGGCCATTAAGGTTCAAACAAATCCTTGCCGCTATTCGTTCGAATGTGCGCAGTTTTCCTCAGTTCCAGCATTTATACAGCCCAAGTCCTTTAGCCAAAAATGGTGAAACCTGGACACTAGATGAAACGTTTGATGCCGAATTCCATGTGCGTCATATCGCCTTACCAAAGCCGGGGGACTGGCGCCAGTTTTGTATTCAAATTGCTCGTTTACATGCTCGGCCGTTAGACCAAACTCGACCATTATGGGAAATTAACGTGGTTGAAGGCTTAGATAATGTCACCGAAGACTCAAAAGGCTATTTCGCTCTGGTGTGTAAGGTGCATCATGCTTTAATGAAAAACGATGCGGATATTGGTATGTTGTGGTCACTTCATGACGGGTACGAGCCACCTGCAAAAGATTCAACCGTGGTTGATAGCAGCTTAACGGGCATGGTGTCAGATTTATTCCATTTTGGTGGTACCAAGCTTATCAGCCCGATCAGTCAGTCTTTACAAGTGGCATTTAATCAGGGCTACAAAGTCAGTAAAAATGTGTTCCCTATGGTGCGCTTTTTTACCAGTGGTTTACTTGGTCAGCGTAAAGTCTCCTATACCCGATTTAATACCAATATTTCAAACTTCAGGGTTTGGGAAACCTGTACCATTGAATTGGAAAAACTCGACACCATCAAAAAAGCCTTCCCTGGGGCCTATTATGAACATGTCACCTTGAGTATTTTGGGCGATGCTTTAAAAACCTTTTTAGAAGATAAAGAAGAGCTAGGTAGCGCCAACCTTCGCACCTTTGTGTTAGATACCAACCTTGATGGTGAAAACATAAATTTTGATGCCTCAGTAATGAATCTGGCCACCGATGTCAAAGAATTTGAAGAGCGTTTAGCTTTGTATGCCGATGACTGCATTGATAGACAAAAAGTAAAAACCTTAAGCATTAAAGCGAATAAGATCTCTCCTTTGCAAAGTTTATCGTACAGCAATACGTTATTGCATAGCATTCAAAGTGACTCGCTTGGCAGCCCAATCGCTAACACGGCACTGGTGTTCTTACCGGAGTATAAGAAAGAAGTTACTTTACTTGGTGCACCATTACGCTATTTCTCTTGTGTACCAGAGATCACAGATGGTCTTGGGTTAATCCACACGGCGACGATTATTGATGGTAATTTGAATTTAACGTTTACCTCGTGTCGTGAAATGATGACAGAACCTGATGTATATCGAGATACTTTGAAGCAATCGGCTGAGAAGTTATACCAAATAGCAAAACAACGCCTAGGAGAATTAGATGCTTAATAATTTATCTGAACGTCTTAATTTTTCAAAAAATCGAGAACGCCATTTAGGGCCGTCATTATTAAGTACCTTGTTAGAAGTACGTTCACTAACTTCAGTACTCAGTTTAACTCTAACATCACCCACTTTAGCCACACTTCCTAAAGGTGATGAACATCCAGTGTTGGTGATCCCCGGTTTTACTGCTGGCGATATCGAAACCATTTTTTTGCGCAAGTACTTAAAATCGAGAAATTATCGGGTTCACACTTGGAATCTTGGACGTAATGTTGGCCCTAATGCGGGTCTTGAGCAGCGTTTGGTTGAAAAGGTTAAATCTTTAACCGAAGTGTATGGCAAGAAAGTGACCCTAATTGGTTGGAGTCTGGGGGGAATTTATGCTCGTCATCTTGGCCATGCGGTGCCTGAACATGTTAGGCAGGTCATCTCGTTGGGCAGTCCGTTTGCCTTTACCGATACGATGAACGAAGCATCACCAATAATTTTGAGTTTATTGCACTTTGTCACCGGCCGAAAAACCGATGAGTTGGTGGACCGACGCTTTACCAAGTACTGGCGCCGTACACCTCCGGTGCCAACAACATCCATTTTTTCCTATACCGATGGGGCGGTGCATTGGAAATCGTGTATTGATCCACTCGATCATGAGCGAGCTGAGAATGTCCGTGTACCGGGCAGCCACGCCGGCTTAATTGCTAACCCTCTGGTATTTAGCATTTTAGCCGACAGACTCGCTCAAGATCCTGACGAGTGGCAGCCATTTGAACACAAAGGCAGTAGTCGTTTGCTTAATATGGTCGCATCACCACTGGAATTAATGCCATAGGCGAGAAATGAGCGTACAAAATTATTTATTGAAGCAATATCTTCGCCGTTACTACAAACCACGGTTTGATGAAAGTTTAACGCTAGAAGCTGCCCGCTTAGAATTAAACAGTGTGATCAATAACTACATGCCGTCACCCTGTCGCTCGTTAGCGATTAGCAATGCGAGTATTGGAGGCATTGAAAGCGAAATTGTTACCCATAAAGCAAGAAAGAGCAAAGGCACCTTCTTTTATATACATGGTGGGGCTTTTGCGATGGGATCAGCAGAAAGCCATCGGGGCATTACGTGTGAATTGGCCAAAGGACATCAGCTAAAGCTGGTTGTCCCAAATTATCGACTCGCACCGGAGCATAAGTTTCCGGCTGCAATTGAGGATTTATTCCTTTGTTGGCAATCTCTGATATCCGATCCGCAAACCCAATACCCGATTATTCTTGGCGGCGATCAGGCTGGTGCCTGTATTGCGTTGCAATTTTTATTGCAGCTTAAGCAGTCGTCTCTGCCTATGCCATCAGCATTTGTTGGGATCTCGGGTTTGTATGATCTGACATTGTCTTCTCCATCGCTAGAGCTTTTTGCCGAAACCGATTGCGCCAATCGAATCAATATCTTTATTCGCGGCATAGATTATTATTTGTCGGAAGGCATCGACTTAGGCGCACCGACTATCTCTCCAATGTTTGCCGACCTAAGTGGTTTGCCGCCAATGTTGTTGCAGGTCGCAACCAATGAGTTATTGCGAGACGACTCCATACGGCTTGAACAAGCCATTAAACAACAGGGCGGTCATGTATGTTTGCAACAATGGGAGGATGTACCGTCATGTTGGCATATTGCTGCTTCAGCACTTCCCGAAGGGAGAGCCGCCATTAAGAAAATCGGCGAGTTTATTAAGCACCATTGCTTTTAATTGAATAATTAGAATTACAAGGAAATCGGATGTCAGTCAGCGACACAGTCGACAATAGCAAAACTGAATTTGCCAATGCCAGTATTAGTTGGCAAGCGAAGGTATTTAACAAAGTCTTTCTCTCAACGTTCGTTAAATCACATATGCATCAAATGGAAACGGATATGTATATGGATGTGGGTAAGTTCAGACGTTTCGCCAAAAAATTTGACTCTATCATGTCCAGTCAACCGCACGGGGTATGTGTTTCTAGTAAAAAAATTGCGGGCGTTCATTGCAGTTGGTTAACCGTACCGTCGCAAAGTAAGCGGGTGATTTTATATTTGCACGGTGGCGGCTTCTGTATTCATATGCCAAAAACGTATGATGGCTTTGTCTCAAAGCTCGCCAGTCAACTCAACGCCAATGCCTTAATACCGGATTATCGCCTCGCTCCTGAAAGCCCATTTCCAAGTGGGTCGGATGATTGTTTGGCGTGTTATAAATGGTTATTAAATCAAGGTTATAGTCCTCATAACATCATCATTGCTGGCGATTCGGCCGGTGGTCAATTCACCTTAACAACGTTAATTCGCATTCGTGACGAGCAATTGCCCATCCCGGCTGCGGCGATCTTAATTTCACCGTGTACCGACTTAAGCCAAGAAGGTTTTGATATTATGGGTGAGGATGATGGTAGAGACCCTATGTTTGTTAAAGGTGCCATGTTGCAAATGGGCAAAAACTACATCCCTTCGAGCCATGATGACCATGACCCATTAATCTCACCGGTTTATGATCATTTAAGTGGACTACCGCCAATTCAGTGCCATGTTGGCTCAACCGAATTGCTGTTTACTCATTCAACCCGACTTATTGAGAACATTAAGCGAAATAATCGCCCGGCCGAATTATTGATATGGAAAGATATGCCACATGTTCACCCTTTATTTTCGATATTGCCAGAAAGTAAGCTCGCGCTCGATAAAATGATTGATTTTGCCAATAAGGAACTGGCTAAAGCCGATTAATCAAATTTGTGGAATTGATAGCAATCAACACAAATTGGCGTTCTCTTATGAATGCCAATTTGCTCCTTGCTAAATCTGTATTTAGACTTAATGGGTTTGGTATTACTACTGTAGTGACAAAGGTCATTCTAAAAATGTGTACAGTAATGGGGTAGGGTTAGGCTATTTAATTGCCTCAAAACTTGGATTAGAAATGGGCTTTTACATTGATAAAGGCCCGGATGATACCGCTTTTTATATTCAGATGGGCAGTGCCTGGGCAATTCGGTAATTTTTAGTAAGCGTTATTCCATTAGGTATTCTGGTTCGGCGAGTGCTTCATCGTTAACCAGGTGCCCCAAACATTGCTCGGCTCTAATGTAGCCGAGTAAAATCATTTCAGCCGCTTTATCAAATTCAAGCGTGCCACAGACATTTCTTGGGATCTCAATAATATGATCCGGCGGGTAAGCGGCCAGTTTTTGTCTGGCAATGGTCGATTGCATTGCATCAAATGCCTGGTTGGCAATTTCATAGGCATTCCAGTCTACAAAGGTGTTTCTCGTTAGTCGGTGTTGAATTTTATCAACAAACTCGCCAATTTTGTGCTGGAATTTTTTCGACTCTTTTGGCCTAACCTGTTTGTCTGTGTCAGGTTGCGCTTCCTCTTGTGGCTTACCGCCAAGGTTAATGGCCAGAGTAAAGTCGGTTTTATCATGAAAGGTTGGTGCAATAGGTACTGGATTAAGTACCCCACCATCAATGAGCTCAACACCGTGTACTTCAAATGGGGTCATTAATAATGGTAACGAAATTGAGGCTCTAATGGCATCAAACAATGGACCTGAATTTATCCAAATTTCCTTTTCGCCCTTTATATCAGCGGCAACGGCAGTAAATCGAATCGGTAAATCTTCAATGTGTTCATCGCCAACCAACTTAACTAGGGTGTCGATGATTTTATCACCCTTAATTAACCCATCGGTTGTCCAGGCAATATCGAGCAAGCGCACCATATCCACTTTGCGAATTGAGCGTACCCATTGTTCAAATTCATCCAGTTTGCCCGCAGTATAAATACCACCGACCATGGCGCCAATAGAACAACCCGAAATAGAGGCTATTTCAAAGTTATTTTCTTCTAGCCAACGGATAACGCCAATATGAGCAAGCCCACGTGCACCACCACTGCCTAATACCAATGAAATCGATGTTTTGTTTGCCATAAATTATGCTATTCCGCTAATAAATCTTCATTGCACACACCCAATAGGGTCAGTATTGCGTCATTCCAGCCAATGGGGCCCGGGAATTTCGCTCTGATCATATTGGCATGATCTTCTAGGATCAAATTTTGATGGACAGGCGAGTCAACAATAATGGCCACGTCGGCAAAATTCAGCATTGGTGCGTCATTTTCACTGTCGCCCAATGCAATTAAGGTTGGGGCCTGTTGATTTTGCTTTTCATACAATTGCTTTAAGGTACGCAAAGGTGCGGCTTTATCGTGCTGACCAAATACATAAACTAATGAACCATTAATCATGCAGGTAAGCTGTAATTGCTTTAACGTCTCTTTGAATTGTTTTAATTGTTCATCACTGTCTTGCCATACAATCAGCTCTGAAAATTCCCTAAGCTTGATTTGTCGGGCATGGCTTAACGGTAAGTGACCAATAATGGCAATATCTTCGGCACTTACATCGGCTTCATGTTCAAACTTAAATTGTTGGGACAAATCGCTTAGCTTTTTACGTATTTCAATGGTTTTGCTGCCGTAGACGATTACCCAGAATTCACCAATATCAACGAGTTTAAGATCAACGGACTCTAGATAAACTAAGGTTTCATCCGAAAAGTAATCTTTGGCCACATAAATGGCGGCACCATTTTCAACAACAAAAGGGTGGCTGTTATCTAGCTGTCGAGTAATTGGCACTGTTTGAGCGAACGTTTTGCTGGTATTGAAAATGATCGGGATGTTTTGATCACAGCAGCACTCTAAAGCCTGCGCGGCTTTATGGAAACTGTAGGTGTTGTGGTCAAGTAACGTACCATTTAGGTCGGTAGAAATTATATAACTGCTCAATATGCACTCCTTAACGATGTACTTCTAGGAGAAGGGATCGTTGCGTTTTTCCTTTTTTAGGGCCTGTTTATCATTTAATAATAATTACCACGGACTATAAAAATGGTTATTAAAACAAGCACTTTTTCGAACAAAAGTGATTTAACAAAGCTAAACAGTCCCTAATAAAAAGTTAACCTAGTATTACTAAACCATAAATTTCGGTGTTTGCCTATAGGGGATTTTCAGATAACGACTCGAATATTAGATATAAGTCATAACAAAATCGTTTTATTGGGGGTTTACCCGCAAAATTTAGCCGCAGCCCCCATATCTCGTCAGTTTTTCGTGGTTATGTAACCGCTTATTCATATTTGATATAAAAAATCATTATCTATTCTTTTATGTTTTATCGACGGCTGTTTATCCTCTAATCAATATTATTTTTACAATAGGGTTTGGGATATCTATGTTGGTTAAGGCACCAAATGATACAAGCGCCAGTTTAAGCCAGGATGAGTTACAGCGATTAAAAAACGCAACTGCGCAATACTCACCGCTACAACTGGCATGGGCAAGTGGTTATTTAGCTGCTAAAAGTGAGCAGGGCGGTTCAAATGACAATAGCATTGGCAGCGTTGCAAAACCGGCTGGTAAACTGACCATCTTATTTGGTTCACAAACGGGTAACGCCAAAGCGGTTGCCCAAAAGGTTGCGGCTGACGCTTCGAGTAGAGGCATTAAAGCCGACTTAGTGAATATGGCCGACTATAAGCCAAAATCATTAAAATCTGAAACGCACCTTATTGTCATTACTAGCACCAATGGTGAGGGTGAGCCACCTGATGATGCCTTGGCATTACACGAATTCTTAGGTTCAAAGAGAGCGCCTAAATTAGCCTCTTTGCAATATTCTGTGTTGGCTTTAGGCGATTCCAGTTATGAGTTTTTCTGTCAAACTGGCAAAGACTTTGACCAAAAGCTATCCGCTTTAGGTGCGAAAGCCGTCATTGAACGCATTGATTGTGATGTTGATTACCAGCAGCAAGTCGCGAACTGGCAACAAAAGAGTCTAGATTTGTTTGCTGAAGATTTGAGTTCACCAAGTGCCGATGTCGTGCAACTGCCTTTAGATGGGCAACTTAATTCGACCAGTGTGAGTGAGTACAGCAAAGAAAAACCTTTTTTGGCCACGGTATTGGAAAACCAAAAAATTACCGGCCGCGATTCAAACAAAGTTGTCCATCATGTTGAAATCGATTTAACCGACTCCGGTTTAACTTATCAGGTGGGCGATGCTTTAGGCATTTGGCCTAAAAATGATAATGGCTTAGCGCAAGCGTTAGCAACATTGTTATCTTTGGATTTACAAGCACAGGTTGAGCTTGCTGGCGAAAAGTTATCATTAACGCAAGCCCTTGTTGAAAAATTGGAAATTACCGCTTTGGCTAAGCAAACCTTGCAGGCTTGGTTAGCCCATGCAAACAGTGAAGAGCTTAACGCCATTAGTAATGATGGCGATACATTAAGGCAATACCTTAACCGTTATCAGTTAATTGACTTGCTAACCCAGTACCCAGGCAAAGTCAGCGAGCAGGCCTTTGTCGACTTATTACCGGCATTAACACCGCGTTTATATTCCATTGCTTCCAGTCAGCAAGAAGTGGAGGAAGAAGTGCACTTAACCGTTGGACTACTTAATTTTGAAAGCGATGGTGAAGCTCGAACGGGCTGTGCATCTGGGTATTTAATTGAGCGCTTAAATGCAGATGATGAAATTGACGTGTTTATTGAGCACAACAATAATTTTCGCTTACCCGATAATACCGATACGCCAATTATTATGGTTGGGCCGGGCACCGGTGTTGCACCGTTTAGAGCCTTTATGCAAGAGAGAGAAGCAACAGGTGCTGAGGGCGAAAACTGGTTGTTCTTTGGCGATCAAACCTTTACTCAGGACTTTTTGTACCAGGTTGAATGGCAGGGCTATGTAAAATCTGGTTTGCTCACCAAACTCGATGTGGCGTTTTCTCGTGATCAAGTAGAAAAAGTCTATGTCCAACATAAATTAAAGCAACAAGGTGAACAGGTTTTTGCTTGGCTTGAAAAAGGTGCGCATTTTTATGTGTGTGGCGATATGTCAAAAATGGCCAAGGATGTGCATCAAGCACTGGTCGAGATCATTATTGAGCACGGTGGCAAAAGCGAACAACAAGCCGAAGATTATTTAAAACAACTGCGCATTAATAAGCGTTATCAGAAGGATGTATATTAATGTCTGACAATCAAAATACCGCCCTTATTGTTGAAGGCCCGTTAGCTGATAACGAACGCATTAAAGGCGAGAGTAATTATTTACGTGGCACCATAACCGAAGATTTAAGCGATCAAATCACCGGTGGTTTTACCGCCGATAACTTTCAGTTAATCCGTTTCCATGGCATGTATCAGCAAGATGATCGTGATATCCGCGCGGAACGTGCCAAACAAAAACTTGAGCCATTACACAATGTGATGCTTAGAGCACGTATGCCTGGTGGTGTTATTACTCCGAGCCAATGGCTGGCTATCGATAAGTTTGCCGATGAGCATACCTCTTATGGCAGCATACGTTTAACCACCCGCCAAACGTTTCAGTTTCATGGGGTGTTAAAACCGAATATTAAATTAATGCATCAAACATTAAACAGCATTGGTATCGATTCTATCGCCACCGCTGGGGATGTTAACCGTAACGTACTTTGTACGTCAAATCCGGTGGAATCTGAGCTTCATCAAGAGGCGTATCAATGGGCAACAAAGATCAGTGAGCATTTACTTCCTAAAACGCGTGCTTATGCTGAGGTGTGGCTCGATGGCGAGAAAGTCGAAGATACGCAAGTCCCTGATGATGAGCCTATACTAGGTAAACATTACCTACCAAGAAAGTTTAAAACCACGGTGGTTATTCCGCCCAGTAATGACATTGACGTGCATGCCAACGATTTAAACTTTGTTGCCATCAGTGACAATGGCAAATTGATTGGATTCAATGTGCTTGTTGGCGGTGGTTTGGCCATGACCTTTGGCGATAACTCAACGTACCCAAGGCGTGCTGACGATTTAGGCTTTATTGAGCTTAAAGATACCCTAGATTTTGCCGCTGCCGTGGTAACAACTCAACGCGATTGGGGTAATCGAGTTAACCGTAAAAATGCCAAAACCAAATACACCTTAGACAGAGTCGGCACCGATGTCTTTAAACAAGAAGTTGAGCGTCGAACCGGTGTTGCGTTTCAAGCATCCCGCCCGTATGAGTTTACCTCTCGTGGGGATACTATTGGTTGGGTTAAAGGCATCGACAACAAGCATCATTTAACTTTGTTTATCGAAAACGGTCGCATTAAGGATAATGCTGAAGCCGCATTAAAAACTGGGGTGAGAAAAATCGCTGAAATTCATCAGGGGGATATGCGCATGACGGCAAATCAAAACCTGATTATTGCGGGTATTGCCGAGCAAGACAAAGCACAGATTGAGCAAATTGCCCTTGAGTATGGATTGATTGACGCAAAACAGAGTAATCAAAGACAAAACTCCATGGCGTGTGTTGCCTTTCCAACCTGTCCATTAGCAATGGCCGAAGCAGAGCGCTTTTTACCTGAATTTGTTACATCACTGGAAGGTGTTTTAGATAAACACGGTATACCGGATGAGCATATTGTCTTTCGGGTAACCGGTTGTCCAAATGGTTGTGGTCGAGCAATGTTAGCTGAAATAGGCTTGGTTGGCCGAGGTCCAGACAAATACAATCTGTATCTGGGTGGTAACCCTGTGGGGACTCGTATTCCTAAATTATATAAAGATAATGTGACTTCCGCAGATATTCTGGCAGAGATTGATCAGTTGGTTGGCCAGTGGGTCGAAAATCGCCAAGAAAGTGAAAGCTTTGGTGACTTTGTTATTCGCCATGGTGTGGTTAGCGAAGTCAAAGTGAGCGTGAGGGATTTTCATGACTAACGTGGCACTGAAAAGTAAATTTCCAGCCTCTTTACCGGACTCTTTGTTGCAGCAATGGAATGAGCAGTTACAGACCATGTCCGCCATAGAACGGGTGGAATGGGCGTATCAACATTTGCCGTCAAGCTTTGCTTTAACCTCCAGTTTTGGTATTCAATCGGCGGTCATGCTGCATATGCTAACGCAGGTAGATAAAGACATTCCGGTTTTAGTGACGGACACAGGCTATTTATTTGAGGAAACATACCGCTTTATTGATGAATTAACGGAGCGGTTAAGCTTAAACTTACATGTGCTGTCGGCTGATATATCACCAGCTTGGCAACTTGCTCGATATGGTGAGCAATGGGCTCAAGGAGAAAAGGAATTAAAGCAGTATAACTTTTTAAATAAAGTGCAGCCCTTGGAAAAAGGGTTAACAAATCTTGGCGTAAACACCTGGTTTTCAGGGATCCGTCGTGATCAAACCAGTCATCGTCAGAATTTACCGATTTTGCAGGTGTTACGTGGTCGCTTTAAATTACACCCCATCATCGATTGGTCGAGTAAAGATGTGCATGAATATTTGCAAAAGCATAATTTACCTTACCACCCGCTTTGGGAGCAAAATTATGTGTCGGTAGGAGATACCCATTCAACCGTGCCGTTATCGGCAGAAATGAATGAAGAAGATACCCGTTTTAATGGCCAGCAACGTGAGTGTGGCTTACATACCGATGGTGATGGGATCTAAAGTATAAGAGCTTCAAGCTACAGGATGTATCTACTTGTAGCTTGAAGCTTAATACTTGCTGCTTATTAAGCTAAAGAATCTTGTAGTGGTGGTACTACTTGTTTCTTACGGCTTAACACACCATCTAACCAAACTTTACCATCGCTTGTCGCTTTACCGTAAGCATTTAAAGTCAGTTCGCTGTCATCACTTGCGACTAATACTTCAGAACCTTCTTTCATGATGTCCGTTAGTAGTAATAAAACAGAGTGGCGCTCGCCTTCTGCTTTTAATGCCGCAATATCAGCTTGCAGGTCGTCTTTCATTTCATCAAAAATGGCAAGGTCGATAACTTCTAATTGGCCAATACCAATTTTTTTACCGTTCATATTGAAGTCTTTAAAGTCACGCATTACAAGGTCACGTACCGGTGTACCTTCTACCGCAGATTTCACTTTAAACATATCCATGCCTAAACCTTGGAAATCTTCGATGCCGGCGATTTCTGCTAATGCTTCAACACATTTGATATCTGCCGTTGTGCACGTTGGTGATTTAAAGATAACCGTATCACTTAAGATGGCACACATCATTAAGCCAGCAATATCTTTAGGAATAGCAACACCGTGGAAGTCGTACATCATTTTAATGATGGTATTGGTACAGCCCACTGGACGGATCCAACATTCAAGTGGTGTTGAAGTGGTGATATCACCCAGTTTGTGATGATCGATAATGCCCAAAATAGTCGCTTCGTCGATATCATCTGGACCTTGTACTTTATCTGAGTGATCTACGATGTAGATTTCTTCACCAGCGTAGCTGGTTTTTAGCATTGGCAGCTCAAAACCAAACTTGTCAAGAATGAATAAAGTTTCTGGTGATAACTCGCCTAAACGTGCCGGTAGAGTTTCTTCACCTAACGTAGTTTTTAAATAAGATAAAGCAATTGCTGAGGCAATTGAGTCTGAATCAGGGATCTTGTGACCCACAACATAAGCTGGCATAAAATTAATTCTCCTAGGGGCTGTTGAGCTTAGATGATGATTTTTGCAGTGAGTTGATTGGTCATTATACAATTTATTTTCATTTTGGAATGCTTATTGCCTTACACATTGAAAATAATAAGTAGAATGGCCAATCAAACGCTGTTCGTAGGATTGAAAACATCAGTCTTTTGTCACCAGCGGTACTACTCGTAAATAAAGAGCCTATTTAACATAAACCATCGAACAAAAGTTATCCAGCAAAGTTCAATAGGCCCTACAATTGCGCGCATTCTATCAAAAAATAAGCAAACATTGGAATATGTAGTGTGAATCTGTGAGTAAAAAGTTGTTTTTTTCACAATTTTTTGTCGTTTCGGTCAACCTTGGTTACAGACACGCCCCAAAGTCCGTCATCTAAGCTAAAGACCTGCATTTCAATGATTTCATCAAAATGAATCCGTTTCAAAAAAAGCGGGCTTGATAACGTAAAATAAACAAAATTCAAACAGGTGTTTAAAAATTGGTTGATTTAGCACCACTTTAAAGGCAAACTCGATGGTGAAAATAATAATTATACCAATTGTTTTACGATGCTATTTAACATGAATCGCATATTTACGCAGTTGGAATTACGTATCAATCTCTTAAGAGATAAGGAGTATGGGGATGATTTTTTCAGGGCAAAGCCTAACCGCCAAGCTGCTTGACGATGGTATCGTTGAGTTATGTTTTGATAGTAAAGGCTCTGTAAACGCTTTAAACCTTGCCACATTGCAAGAATACAAAGCAGCCATTGCCGCAATCGATAACTGTGAAGAAGCAAAGGGTGTGATTGTTACTTCCGCTAAATCCACCTTTATTGTTGGCGCAGATATTACCGAATTCACTGACATGTTCAAAACACCGGATGACGAAATTGCCGATGTGTTTAAATCAAGCAGTGATATTTTTGACGCATTCGAAGACTTAAACGTTCCGACCATTGCTGCGATTAATGGCATTGCCTTAGGTGGTGGTTGTGAAACCACTTTAGTGTGTGATTTCCGTGTGGCGAGCACCAATGCCAGCATTGGTTTACCAGAAGTTAAATTGGGCTTAATGCCGGGTTTTGGTGGCACAGTACGTTTACCGCGGGTAATTGGGGTCGATAACTCATTAGAGTGGATGACAACAGGTAAAGCCTATAAAGCACAGCAAGCACTAGACTTTGGTGCCATTGATGCCGTAACCACACCTGAGCAATTAAAAGATGTGGCACTGAGCATGCTTAAAGATGCCATTGCCGGTGATCTTGATTGGCGCGCTAGAAAGCAAGTCAAATTAGAGCCAGTAAAATTATCAGAAATCGAACATGTTATGAGCTTTAACGCGGCTAAAGGGATGGTTTTTGCTAAAGCGGGTAAACACTACCCTGCGCCGATGGCAACCGTTAACTTATTAGAAAAAGCCGTTAAACTTGACCGCACGGGAGCCATGCTTTTAGAAAACCAAGCATTTGGTGTACTGGCTAAAACCGATGCTGCAGCAGCTCAAATTGGTATCTTTATGGCCGATCAGGTTGTTAAAGGCAAGGCCAAACGTGCGGCTAAAACCGCAACGAAAGCGGTAAATAAAGCCGCCGTTTTAGGTGCTGGTATTATGGGTGGTGGTATCGCTTATCAATCTGCTTTTAAAGGCACGCCGATTGTAATGAAAGATATTAACGATGCTGCTTTAGAGCTAGGCCTAAATACAGCTTCCGGTATTTTAAGTAAACTTGCCGATAAAGGCCGTTTAACCAGCAAAAAAATGGCGGGCGTATTAAATAATATTACCCCAAGTTTAAGCTATGACAGTATTAAGGGAACCGACATCGTGATTGAAGCGGTTGTTGAAAACCCAGCGGTTAAAAGCAGCGTTTTAAAAGAAGTTGAAACGAAAGTGGCACAAGATGCGATTATTACTTCAAACACGTCAACCATTTCCATTGACCTGTTAAGTGAAAGTCTGGAAAAACCAGAGCGTTTTTGTGGCATGCACTTCTTTAATCCGGTACACAAAATGCCATTAGTCGAAGTGATCCGTGGAAAGCACACATCTGATGATACCATTGCCGCTGTTGTTGCTTACGCAGCTAAAATGGGTAAATCACCGATTGTTGTTAACGACTGTCCTGGTTTTTATATTAACCGTGTCTTATTCCCATACTTTGCCGGCTTCAGTCAGTTATTAACGGAAGGTGCAGACTTTACTGCCGTCGATAAAGTTATGTCTAAAGAGTTTGGCTGGCCTATGGGGCCTGCGCACTTACTGGATGTTGTTGGTTTAGATACCGCAGATCACTGTACTGATGTTATGGCCAAAGGCTTTCCAACACGTATGCCAAAACAAGACAACGATGCGGTGCAACTGCTTTATAAAAATGGCAAGTTTGGCCAGAAAAATGGCTCAGGTTTTTACGATTATTCTAAAGACAAACGTGGCCGTCCAGTTAAAGTAGCTAGCCCAAGCAGCATTGAATTACTGTCAGGCATTTGCGCTGAGAAAGCACAATTTAGTAATGATGAAATCATTGCCCGTATTATGATCCCTATGGTGAATGAGACCATTCGCTGTTTAGAAGAAGGGGTAGTGGATACTGCCGCTGAAGCTGACATGGGCTTGTTATATGGTTTAGGCTTCCCTCCATTTAGAGGTGGTCCAATTCGTTATCTTGAAACGCTAGGTTTGGATAACTTTATTGCGACAGCCGATAAATATGCTCATCTTGGTGAAATTTACCAGGTAACGGATGGGCTGCGTGAAATGGCTAGAGCCGGTAAGTCATATTTCACTACCGATGTAAAAACTAAATAGGAGCGGGAAAATGAATGAAGTAGTAATAATCGATTGTATCCGCTCCCCTATGGGGCGTTCAAAAGGCGGTGTGTTTCGTAATGTGCGTGCTGAACAGTTATCAGCAAGCTTAATGGAACAGCTGTTAAAACGTAATCCAAAATTGGATCCGGCAGATATTGAAGATGTCATTTGGGGTTGTGTTAAACAAACCAAAGAGCAAGGTTTTAATATTGCCCGTAATGCGGCATTGCTTGCCGGCATTCCAAAGTCTGTTGCCGGCGTTACCGTAAACCGTTTGTGTGGTTCATCAATGCAAGCTCTGCATGATGCATCAACTTCAATTATGGCCGGGCAAGGTGATGTGTTCTTAATTGGCGGTGTTGAGCATATGGGTCATGTACCTATGATGTACGACGTAGACTTTGCTCCTGCTATGGCAAAATACATGGCAAAAGCGGCTGGCAATATGGGCTTAACGGCTGAGCTTCTTGGTAAACAACACGGTATTACCCGTGAAATGCAAGATGAGTTTGGTGCACGTTCGCATCGTTTAGCGTATGAAGCTCAACAACAAGGCCGTTGGGATAATGAAATTGTTGGCATTGAAGGTCATGATGAAAGTGGCGCTTTGAAGGTCATTAAGCAAGATGAAGTAATTCGTCCTGAATGTACTGTTGAAACGTTACAAGGTCTACGCCCTGTATTTGATCCGGTTAATGGTACAGTAACGGCAGGTACGTCATCGGCCATTTCTGATGGCGCCAGTGCGATGTTAGTGATGTCTGCTAAACGTGCTAAAGAACTGGGTCTAACGCCACGCATGAAGATCAAATCAATGGCGGTTGCCGGTTGTGATCCATCTACTATGGGTTATGGTCCAGTCCCTGCCACTAAGAAAGCCTTAGCGCGCGCCGGTTTAACCGTTGCGGATATTGAGCTAGCTGAATTCAATGAAGCATTTGCTGCGCAAGCACTGTCCTGTGTTAAATCATTGGGTATGCTAGATTCAATGGAAGATAAGATTAACTTAAATGGTGGGGCTATTGCATTGGGTCATCCATTAGGTTGTTCTGGATCTCGTATTTCCACAACGCTGATTAACTTAATGGAACAAAAAGACGTGAATGTCGGCTTGGCCACCATGTGCATCGGTTTAGGACAAGGTATAGCTACCGTTTTTGAACGAGTGTAAAAGTAAGACTTAAAAATGAAAAGGGGAAGCAGTGCTTCCCCTTTGTTGTTTATGCATATAAAAATTATGTGTTAGTGTTATTGATTAAAAGCAAATTGAGCATCGTTAGCGCCACCTTGGATTGCGGCATTAATCGCCACATCCTGACTAAGCCCTGATGAAATAGCCTCTTCAACGATAGACCGGGCATGTTCCTTATTTAATGCTTCAACAGCAACTTTTACTACAACATCTTTTTGATCAGGAAAATTACTAAAGGCATTTTTAAGCGTCGACATAAAAAAGTCTGGCAATTCTTTAAAAGCAATACTCAGTATCTGCTCAAAATCGCTAGGGTACGTTTTGCTGGCGTTATTAACAATAGAATTAGCCATTATAGGCTGGGTATGTAGCGCGGTAATGATGATATGATCGCGATCTTCTGGATGAAGTTTGCTTGCAACAATCACAATATCATCGGCATAGGCCGGTTCTGCTTTTATCGCTTCTTTAATGATTTTATCGCAGGTTGCTACTTTATGAAGCATCGCCAAATGAATAATGTCTTCACTAAAGGCCGGATCCGCATGAAATGCACCGCGAATGATTTGGCGATACTGTTCCGGGTATTCCTGGAAAGCGGTATTTAGAATCACTTCTTCAAATTCTGGGTATTGTTTGAGTAAACTACTGACGCTGCGTTCAACCGATATGCTTTTATTAATATTAGAGGCGAGCTGCTGCTTAAGGAAAGCTTCTTGGTTAGCACCAGCGTAAGCTTGACCTGTTAATAATAAAATGGCTGCAAAAAAAGATAAAATCTTCATATTATTGTTTCTTATAATTCCACCTAGTGCTTATTAAGAGCCGAAGCATAAACTAAAGTTCAAATAAACACCGTAAAGTCGTTACATATTACAACATTTGAATTGCACTTTGTTGTATTTGATGGAGAACTGCGCTGTTTTTGGTTGTTAATTGAGCTGGCGCAAAAAAGATTAATTAATTTGCTAAAAAGAGTTGACGGCAGCCAGAAAATGTCTAAAATTCGCATCCGCTTCTGAGGGAAAACGAGAGTTACCTCAAAGCAACTTTCAAAGTAACGTTCAGCCTGAAACTACTATAAACAGTGAGTTACAGATGATAACAACTTAATTTGATAATTTGAAATTTAGTTGTTGACTTTGAATTTAAGATGCGTAGAATGCGCATCCGCTTTCAACGGAAAGCAAACGGTAATAACGAGTGCGATTATTACTTAGTATTCTTCGGAATACCTCTTTAACAATTAGTTATCATGCAATTTGTGTGGGCACTCACATTGAGATTGATTTACCAAGCTACTTAGGTAGCAAAATTAACTTAATGATGAATGACACACAAAACGACTTAATTAATCTTTTGATTAATTATGGTTTTATGTAAAAAGTCTTCCTTTAATTAGGGAGCAGGTTTTTGTTTACCTTTTTTCAAAAAGGGAAGACAAAGAACCATCAGAATTCATTGAGTCGCTGAACTTGTTTCAGCAAAAACAACTTTTTAATTGAAGAGTTTGATCATGGCTCAGATTGAACGCTGGCGGCAGGCTTAACACATGCAAGTCGAGCGGTAACAGAGAAGTGCTTGCACTTTTGCTGACGAGCGGCGGACGGGTGAGTAATGCTTGGGAATATGCCTTTGAGTGGGGGACAACAGTTGGAAACGACTGCTAATACCGCATAATGTCTACGGACCAAAGGGGGGGATCTTCGGACCTCTCGCTCATAGATTAGCCCAAGTGAGATTAGCTAGTTGGTAAGGTAATGGCTTACCAAGGCGACGATCTCTAGCTGGTTTGAGAGGATGATCAGCCACACTGGGACTGAGACACGGCCCAGACTC
>CANMZP010000016.1 GCA_947502355.1 uncultured Thalassotalea sp.
ACCCCTTCAGCGAGTAAGCTATTGGCTTGTCCCGAAGAAGTGAAGCGCATTTTAGAGATTTTTGCGCCGCCGTCAACCGTTTTTCGTAAAATAATTTCACTTTCAGTTTGTTCGATTATTTTATAGGCAAAAAACCCATAAAAGTGGCATTTTGATTACATACAAGCAACATCATCTTGTATTATTCCTACTTTTCTCAAGTTTCATCTTTTGCTTCGCTTACCAAATTAATGCATAAGCTTCGTAAATAAAGAGTTTTTAACGATTTTTTAACGAATTTTCTTTGCAGGCACACATTTTCTGGTTAACATGGAATTGATTGACACTTTATCAATAATAATAATCAGGTAATTTAAATGAAATCTCCGCAACTATTAACTTCCGTATTGATTGCCTCGGCCGCTGCCTTAATTGGTTTTTTTGCCGGTGATGCAATTGGTCTTCATGGTTCTTCTTTAGCCATTGGCTTATTTATCGGCTGTATTGTTTCACCAATTGGTTTAGGTGCACTTAAAAATGAAGATGCATCTGTTGAAATTAAAACGCTGTATGTGGGTAATCTACCTTACCGAGCTAACGAAGCAGCTGTTCGTGATTTATTCCAAGAACACGGAGTTGTTCACTCTGTTCGCCTTATGAAAGATAAGCAAACGGGCAAACGTCGTGGTTTTGGTTTTGTCGAAATGGCCGCTAGCGATGCTAACACAGCAGTAGATGCTCTAAATGATACTGAGTTTCAGCAAAGAACATTAAAAGTTCGTGAAGCTAAAGAACGTCCAGAGCCAAATGCCAATCACGATTAATTCTCTACCTTAAAATAGCAAATAGAAAAGGCCATCACATGATGGCCTTTTTTGTATACTTTTTACTTAAAGCTGATTCATTCTTAGCAGGTAAGAACAATCACTCCCTTAAGCTTCTCTAGCAATTGCGCGATAAGCGATATCCGTTCTAAACTCTACCCCTTCCCACTCAATTTGCTTTAAAAGCTCGTAGGCAGAACTCTGGGCTTGGGTTACGCTTTCCCCTAATGCCGTCGCGCAAAGTACACGCCCACCTGAGGTTACGATTTGACCATCAGTTTGCTCTGTTCCAGCGTGGAATGTTTTTCTATCTTGTAAGGTATTGGTTTCTAAACCGCTAATCACCTTGCCTTTAGCGTAGCTTCCAGGATAACCACCTGCAGCAAGAACAACGCCTACGGCGGCACGAGGATCAAAATCAATTTCAGCTTTATCTAAGTCGCCCTTGCAAGCCAATAAACAAAGCTCAACCAAATCTGAATTCAGGCGCATCATAATAGGTTGGGTCTCTGGGTCGCCAAAACGGCAGTTGTATTCAATTACTTTTGGTGTGCCGTCAGCATCAATCATTAATCCGGCATATAGAAAGCCTGTATAAGGTGCGCCTTCAGCTGCCATACCTTTAACCGTTGGATAAATCACTTCATCCATAACGCGTTGATGAATTTGCGGTGTTACCACGGGGGCAGGAGAATATGCGCCCATACCGCCGGTGTTTGGTCCTTCGTCATTATCATAAGCACGCTTGTGATCTTGACTCGTCGCAAATGGTAAAACATTTTCACCATCAACCATGACAATAAAGCTGGCTTCTTCACCTGCGAGGAACTCTTCAATGACCACACGATGACCGGCATCACCAAATGCATTCCCTGCCAACATGTCTTTAATGGCATCTTCAGCTTCTTCAAGCGTCATGGCTACAATAACCCCTTTACCGGCAGCCAACCCATCGGCTTTGATCACAATCGGGGCACCCTGCTCGCGAACGTAGGCAATTGCGGGTTCTATCTCAGTAAAGTTTTGGTAACTTCCTGTTGGAATGTTATTGCGGGCTAAAAAGTCTTTGGTAAATGCCTTTGAACCTTCAAGTTGCGCCGCTTTTGCTGTAGGACCAAAAATGGTTAATCCCGCTTCAGTAAAGGCATCGACAACCCCGTCAACCAATGGTTGCTCAGGACCTACAATAGTTAACGCAATGTCTTGCGTCTTTGCAAAATCAATCAGAGCGTTAATATCACCAACAGAGATATTCACATTTTCTAATTTTTCTTCTGTTGCCGTACCCGCATTACCCGGGGCAACAAATACTTTTTCAACAAGACTCGATTGCGCAGCTTTCCAAGCTAAGGCATGCTCACGGCCGCCACTACCTATTACTAAAACGTTCATTACTACTTATTTCCTAGTTTGTGTTAACCCGGGTTATTTAACGGGTTTAACAAATTTCAATGTCATGCGATCACTTTCACCGATGGCCATGTATTTGGCTTTATCGGTATCACCCATGCGTAATACCGGTGGTAAAGTCCACACACCTTTAGGGTGATCGGCGGTATCTTTCGGGTTAGCATTGATTTCGCTGCTTGCCGCTAATTTAAAACCGGCAGCTGCGGCTAGATCAATGGCCATTTTCTCTGGGAAGTAACCACTTTTGGAATTTTCTGCAAATTGTTGGCTGGCCGGCATACGATGCTCAACCACACCTAACACGCCACCTGGTTTTAAGGCTTTAAACGCATCAGCAAAAACTTGCTTAACGCCTTCCTCACCCCAGTTATGCAGGTTTCTGAAGGTTAATACCATATCGGCACTACCCGCAGGTGCTAATTCACTTGCTTTTTTAGGCACAAAGTTAGTCAGTTTAACTTCGCTGTATACATCATTGGCAGCTAATTTAGCTTCAAGTTTTTTACGCGACTTGCTGTAGTAGTCATCTTTACCAGTATCTGGGTAATGTGCGCCGTATAGTAAACCTTTACCTTTTACTGCTGGTGCTAATACTTCGGTATACCAACCACCCCCTGGGGCAATTTCTACAATAGTCATACTTGGTTTGAAACCAAAGAATTCCAACGTTTGTTGTGGATGACGGTATTGATCGCGAGCTTTGTTTTTATCACTGCGGTGATCGCCAGCAATAGCTTGCTCTAGTTGAGCATTGCCATGTGCGCCTTGATGCGCAATAGCCGTACCCATTAAAGATGCTGAAATGATGGTGCTTGAAATTAAAGTTCTGATTAACTTCATAATTATCCCTATCTGTTTTTATTAAAAATATGGTCAACAAATACTTCTTGTTGACAATGTTATAACAGATTTTTTACCGGGGGTCATGCCCCCGGATTTTATCGCACTCGTTTTTAGTGGCGGAAATGACGCATGCCAGTAAATACCATTGCAATACCATGTTCATCGGCGGCAGCAATAACTTCGTTATCGCGCATAGAGCCACCCGGTTGAATCACGGCGGTAATGCCCGCTTGTGCAGCGGCATCTAAACCATCACGGAATGGGAAAAATGCATCTGAGGCCATAACAGAACCCGGAACTTCTAACCCTTCGTCTGCCGCTTTGATACCAGCAATTTTCGCGCTGTAAACACGACTCATCTGGCCCGCACCCACACCAATCGTCATATCGTTTTTAACGTAAACAATGGCATTAGACTTAACGTACTTCGCCACTTTCCAACAAAATAGCAGATCGCTCATTTCTTTTTCAGTCGGTTGACGCTTAGTCACCACTTTAAGATCGTCTAAACCAACCATGCCTTGGTCGCGATCTTGTACTAATAAACCACCATTAACACGTTTTTGTTCAAGACCTGTGGTTTTAACATCCCACTGACCACATTCCAATAAACGAACATTTGGTTTGCTGGCTACTATATCTCTGGCTTCTTTTGAGATAGAAGGGGCAATAATGACTTCAACGAATTGACGAGAAACAATGGCTTGTGCCGTTTGGGCATCAAGCTCTTGGTTAAAAGCAATAATGCCACCAAATGCTGATGTTGGGTCGGTTTTAAACGCACGTTCGTATGCTTCAAGAATGTTGTCGCCTAGCGCCACACCACACGGGTTGGCATGTTTAACGATTACACAAGCTGGCTTATCGAATTCTTTTACACATTCAAGAGCAGCATCTGTATCGGCGATGTTATTGTAAGATAATGCTTTACCTTGCACTTGCGTCGCGGTTGCAACAGACGCTTCTTGTGGGTTTTCTTCAACGTAGAAAGCCGCTGCTTGGTGAGAGTTTTCACCGTAGCGAAGATCTTGTTTTTTGATGTATTGGCTGTTGTAAGTTCTAGGAAACTTGCTGACCGATTTTTCTTCGTCATTGTAAGCCGGTAGCATTTTGCCAAAGTAATTAGCAATCATGCCATCGTAGCTTGCCGTGTGCTCATAGGCCGCAATCGCTAAATCAAAACGCGTTTGGTATACCAGCGAGCCATTGTTTTGTGCCATTTCAGCTAAAACGCGGTCGTAATCTGCAGCATTTACCACAATAGCGACATCTTTATGATTTTTCGCAGCAGCGCGCACCATAGTTGGTCCACCGATATCAATGTTTTCAATGGCATCCGCTAACGTACAACCTTCTTGAGCAACGGTATTAGCAAATGGGTAAAGGTTAACAACAACCATATCGATAGCAGCAATTTGGTTTTCAGCCATTACTGCTTCGTCTTGATCGCGTCTAGCTAAAATGCCGCCGTGAATTTTTGGGTGTAGAGTTTTTACGCGACCATCCATGATTTCCGGGTGACCGGTGTGATCAGATACTTCAATCACTGGAATGTTGTTATCTGCTAGTAATTTGGCCGTACCACCAGTTGATAGTAGCTCAACACCTTGAGCAGCCAGTTCACGAGCAAATTCAACCATACCGGTTTTGTCTGAAACACTTAATAGAGCGCGTCTAATTGGACGTGGAGTTTCCATAGCTATTTTCTATACCTTTAATTGAAATTAAAAAATGAATTATTTTTGTTTGATCTAACCTTGGGTCAGATCAGCTTAAATTTTTTAATCAATAACCGCCTTTAACATTCGGTTATTTTACTAATCGCATTAAGTAGCTTTTCAGCAAAGTGAAACGAAATTTATTGCAACGAGTAGTGTTATATCCCTTGGTTAGTCTTTTTTCGACAATCAACGTTTCTATCGTTATTGTTGTCGTTTTCCTGCGCTTTCGCCCGGGTGATTTTTATATCGGGCATTTTAATTGATTTTTGGCCGCAGGGATAATGTTTATTTTTAGTTATGTTCGTTAAAATTTTTAGACAATATATTTTCTTTAAAAGGGAGCTGTTTAGATTCAAAACGATGTTCGAATAAAAACATTTAAAAAAAAAGCACCCGAAGGTGCTTTAGGCAGGCAGTCCTGCCTGATAATTAGTTCATGCCGTACTTTTTCAGCTTCTTGCGTAAAGTACCACGGTTGATACCTAGCAAGTTTGCAGCTCGAGTTTGGTTGCCTCGAGTATACTGCATTACTTCTTCAAGCATTGGCGCTTCAATTTCTGATAAGACCAAGTCGTACATGTTATCTACATCGTTACCGTTTAATTGTGACAAGTAGTTTTTAATGGCTACTTTTGCTTGAGTTCGTAAAGGTGATGCCTTGGTCTGAGTTTGCAGGTCACCGATGACAAATGGAGAAGTAATATTTTGTTCAAACATATAGTTCAGACTCTTTTTAAGTTAAATTATCAAAAAACATATTTAATGATTCCAGTTGCTCCACTGGTGATTCAAGACCATTAAATATAGAACGAAACTGTTTACCCTGATCATGCGTTTGCAAGTACCAGGATACGTGCTTACGGGCAATCCTTGGACCCATAAAGTCACCATAAAACTCGTGCAGGCCTTGCACATGCGCCAATAAGATAGCGCGGATTTCAGCAACTTCTGGAGAAGCTAGCTGCTCACCTGTTTTCAGATAATGATTAATTTCTCTGAAAATCCAGGGACGACCCTGTGCGGCTCTGCCAATCATAACGGCGTCGGCATTGGTATAATCCAACACCTGTTCAGCCTTTTGTGCTGTGTCAATATCACCATTAGCAATAACCGGAATGCTAATAGCAGCCTTTATTGCTTTAATGGTGTCGTATTCTGCAGAGCCTTTATAAAAGTCATTGCGAGTACGACCATGCACAGCTAATGCCTGAATTCCATTTTCTTCAGCAATTTGTGCGATTTCGATACCATTGCGGGTGTTTTCACACCAACCGGTTCGAATTTTTAACGTTACCGGAACATCGACTGCTGCAACAACAGATTGAACAATCTGCTTTACTTGGTCAGGCGCCTTTAACAACGCAGAGCCCGCTAATTTCTTATTTACTTTTTTTGCAGGACACCCCATATTGATATCAATAATCTGTGCGCCATTTTCTGCATTTACTTGAGCTGCAAAAGCCATTTCGTCAGGATCGGACCCAGCGATTTGTACCGAGCGAATGCCCGCTTCGTCACTGTGTTCCATCCGCAACATCGATTTGCCAGACTTCCAAACTTTAGGATTAGAAGAAAGCATTTCCGAAACCGCCATACCGGCACCGAGTCGACAACAGAGCTGACGAAAAGGTTGATCTGTAATTCCCGCCATAGGCGCTAGAATCACATTACTTGGTAATTGGTAAGGACCGATATTCACGTGATGCTTTTTTAACCTCTCATAAAAAGGGCGCTAAGTTTACGTGTTTTTCGGGTTAAAGAAAAGCGTATAATTTGAACAATTTTGTATTTTTTGGTGATTTTTTATATTGACATTCATCGAAACAATTATTGCGACCAATCCGTTATGTTTTGATCGCCTCTAATTGTAAACTTATTGTAAGTTAGCTAGTTATTGTGCTTAACTCCGGATAAACGTACCCATTCGTCTTGAACGGCAATCGGGTCCATGGTGCACCATTGACCGTAAATGGATTGTAAGTTTTCGCCTTGCTCTTCAAGAATACCGGATAACGCTAGCAGACCATTTGGTGCAACGTAGTCAATAATTACCGGCGCTAACTCTCTTAAAGGGCCAGCTAAAATGTTGGCAACCACTACATCGGCTTTAAAACTTGGCTGATCTTTTGGCAAGAAAAGCTCTAAACGGTCTTCAACGCCATTGCGCTTGGCATTCTCTAAACTGGCTTGTAAAGCTTGCGGGTCAATATCAATGCCAATGACTTTTTTTGCGCCTAACTTCAGCGCGGCAAGCGATAAAATGCCAGAGCCACAACCAAAATCCACCACGGTTTTACCTTCCAGATCCAATGAATCTAACCAGGTTAAACATAAAGCGGTTGTTGGGTGGGTACCCGTACCAAATGCTAAACCAGGGTCGAGCATTACATTTACCGCATCAGGCTCTGGTACATCACGCCAGCTTGGGCAAATCCATAAGCGGTTACCAAACTTCATCGGATGGAAATTATCCATCCATTCACGTTCCCAATCTTTGTCTTCAAGTTGCTCAAGTTTGTATTGCATCTCACCTTTTTGTGGATGAATACCTTTTAAGTAAGCTATGGCTTTATCCATATCGTGACTGGCATCGAATAACCCCATCACTACGGTGTTATGCCAATACACAACTTCATCCCCCGGCAAAGGTTCATAAATCGGAGTATCCTTTGCGTCAATAAAGGTTACCGCTTGCGCACCACAAGCCATCATCCAATCACTGAATTTTTCCGCATTTTCTTCATTCGCCGCCAGGCGTAGTTGTATCCAAGGCATGTTATTTCTCGTAAAAAGTTAAGACAACCTTTGATCAGGTTATCGACATAATCCTATAGTTTACCACTTCTTTAATGCGGTTAGCCAAAAACCACAGAAAAATGTTCACCTGCTGATAGAAAATGCTATTCTGGAAGAAAACTTTTTAATGTAAAAAGATGAATTATTTCCCAATTTTTTTAGACGCAAGAAAACAACAGGTATTGGTGATTGGAGGTGGTAATGTTGCGGCTCGCAAAATTGAACTGTTGCTTAAAACCCCTGCCCAAATCACCGTACTAAGCCTAGGCGTAAATGATACCGTACAACGGTTAATTAAGAAGCATGATTTGCGCTTTATCGATAGCGCCTATCAAGCAAAATATCTAGTCAATAAAACACTTATCATAGCGGCAACGAATGATGCCTTAGCGAATGCTCGCATTGCCAATGATGCCAACAAGTTAGGCCTGCTCATTAATGTGGTTGACTCCCCTGCTCTGTGTAATTACATCACGCCAGCCATTATTGACCGGAGTCCGATGCTTGTTGCTATTTCAAGTGAAGGCAGTGCGCCAATCTTACTGCAAATGTTACGCAATCAAATTGAAACTAGCTTGCCTGCAGGGTATGGCGAGCTAGCCAACTTTTGCAAAGATAAACGCATAAAAGTGCAGCAAAGCATCGAATCATTCGCCGCGCGCAAGCAATTCTGGCAGCAAGTATTAACCGGTGAGATTTCCGAGCAGGTGATGTCCGGAAACAAAGCGCAGGCGGATGCGTTATTTACGCAAGCACTGACGTTACGAGAGCCTCAAAATAGCAGTAAGCTGACCATCATCCAGTTACAAAACAATAAGCCCGATAACTTAACGCTAAAGGCTTTTCAAACCCTACAGCGCAGTGATGAAGTTTATTTGGACGATGGCGTTAGTGATGCCTTTTATGACTACGTACGCCGCGATGCCAATAAATACCATCAGCTTACTGTCAAACAACTTAAAGCTCAGGCCGAAGCGCATCTGCAAGTCAGCATATTAATTCAACGTAAACAGCATAGTAATGACATTGACTTTGAAGCGCTTGGTTTTACCTCGGTTGAAACCCTAGAATGTGGACAGTAGCCAATGAAATTTTTGTTCTCGGGAATTAGCGCCTTAAACACCTCATTATCTAACAGCTTAATTTTATTACGCTGGTGCACCATTACCATTCAACTGGCTCTGGTACTTTTTGTTAATGTGTCATTGCAATACGAGCTACCTTGGATGCCGCTATTGTTGGTTATTGTGCTTGAGAGTATGTTTAACTTGGGTTGTTATCTGTATAACAGAAACCACAGTGGTGATAACCCCAATTACATTTTCACCCAATTATTGGCCGATATCTTATTTTTAGGGGCTTTACTGTATTTAAGCGGTGGTGCCACCAATGCTTTTGTTTCATTACTGCTAATTCCCATAGCGATTGCAGCGGTAACGTTAAAGAAACGCCTGCTTTTAATGGTTACAGCCAGCGCCATAGCAATATACTCGGTCCTGCTTTGGTTAATGCCCATGCATGTAATGCATGGCAATATGCAGGGCCACTTTATTGGCATGTGGATAAACTTTATATTTTCCGCCATTGTGGTCACCTTATTTATCGCCAAAATGACCCAACTGCTCCGAGACAAAGACAAAACCATAGCCCATTTTCGTGAACAGCAACTTAAGCAAGAAAAGGTTATGGCACTTGGTGTTGCTTCTGCTCAGGTAACGCATGATTTAGCCACACCGCTTGCCAATATTCGCTTGCTCATTGATGAGTTGCTTGAAGAAAGTGATGCTAAAGACATGGCTGTTAGCACAACAAAAAACAACGAAGATGAAATATTAGAAGAGCTAGATAAACAAGTAGACCGATGCTGCGATAATTTGCATATGTTTCGAGAAATGTCATTGAAAATACGTGAAGACGACAAGCAAGTGATAAAATTATCCACGCTTGTAGAACAAATCCATGCGCATTGTAATTTTTACTATCCCAATCAAGAAATTGATTATCAGCAAGATGAGGCAACAAGTAAGCATGCGATAATCAGTAACAGTTCATTATTACCTGCTATTTTAAATGTGGTAAATAACGCCATCAATGCGTCCAATAAGCAGCAAAAGAATGTCATTGCGATTGCCAGTTGTATTGAAAATAATCGCTGGCAACTTACCATTAGAGATTTTGGTGATGGCTTTTTGGTGTCACAATTTTCGCAAGTTGGCCAACAACAATCAATTAGTGATGATGGTTTAGGGATGGGGTTGTTATTAAGTAATTCCAGCTTTGAACGCTTGCATGGCCAACTGCAACTATCGAATCACCAGCAAGGTGGCGCGCAAGTAATGATAACCTTACCATTAGCTAAAATAGGGGAGTCTTAAAGGCCGTGTCGAGAATTTTAATCGTAGAAGATGATCAAAGCTTTGCTGCCACGGTGCAACGCAGATTGCGCAAATATGGGCACACCTGCCAGCATACCGATGATGGTAATAAGGCCTTACTGATCTGCCGGGAATTTCTGCCGGAGGTCATTTTACTCGATATGAAATTACATAATGAAAGTGGCCTAAAACTCATTCCGTTGTTTCGTAATACCTTACCGAACTGCAATATTATACTTATCACTGGTTTTGCCAGTATTGCCACAGCCGTAGATGCCATAAAACTCGGTGCCAACGAGTATTTAGCTAAGCCTATAGACAGCCAAACATTGTTGTCGGCCATAGCAGGTAAAGCCATAAATATTGAAGAAGAAACCAGTGAAGAAACTCTGAGCTCTGGGCAACTGGAGTGGGAACACATCAATCAGGTGCTTAAGTTTAATGATGGTAATGTTTCGGCAACGGCCAGACAATTAAATATGCATCGCCGAACCCTGCAAAGAAAACTAAATAAAAAGCCGACCTTTAATCGCAATAAATAACTTTAATAAATCTGGAGATATCGAGCTACATAGGTATGCCGGTTTAGTGAAAAAAATAAACCACTTACTCAAAAAGAAGAGCAAGTGGTTTCACCAAAAATAGTTAAAACACTTCTAAGATAACCATAAATGAATTAACTACTGACTAGCCAGTGACAAATGTGGAAGTCGTTCAAATCCTCTGTGTGTTCAATGTTTAAATTAAGTCGTTAGCTAAACTAAGCAGTTAGCTAAACTAAGCAGTTAGCTAAACTAAGCAGTTGGCTAATATAAGTAGCTGGCTAATATAAGTAACTAATTTGGGCATGCACGCCACGCCCATTCGATGGCAACCTTTCCATAACTGGCGTATCGGTGTGATTCACTCGGTTATAGCCACCTAAGTGATCTACATATTCTCTATCAAAGAGATTACTGACGCCGGTTTTAACGAACCAATTCTGGGCAAAGTAATAATCTACATAGGCATCAACAAAAGCATACCCAGCCGTTTCTTCTTCCTGATTGGTAATCGAAACCTTATCTTGTTTAGCCACCCCGTTAAGGGTTACGCCCATATCAAAACCGCCTTGCTGATAGGCCAACTTCAATTTGGCTTTTAATGGGGCGATTCGATATAAGTCATCATTAATATCTTCTCGTTCACCACGAACGTAACTCACAATTAAAGACATAGAAAATGCATCATTTAGTTGAAAATGCGCATAAGAGTCAAGCCCGTACAAACTTGCCTCGACATTATCAAATTGCAGTAAGTTATCGTCATTAGACATCATCATCGCCAGCATTTTTGCCTGCGGATTGGTCGATGGTACGCCCTGAATATAATCATCAATGCGCTGATAGTAGGCATCCATCATTAATGAGAAATTTTTATGGTTGTAATTAAGGCCAAGGTTAGATTGCCAAGCCACTTCAGAGTCCAGATTGATATCGCCAAGATAGGTATTACCGTCAGCTAAGCCACCGGTTGCTTCCATCGGCGTCCATAAATAACGTTCCTGATAAGACGGAGCTCTCTCTTTACGCGCCAAGGCGAGACTTACGCTGGTTGCATTCGTTAACTGGTGAGTTAAATGCAAGGTCATATCGACATTAGTATCGGTAACCTCTTTATCTGCGTCATTAAAAGCCGCTTTCAGGGCACCAATTGCCTCATTTTTACCCGCCATATGATGATCGACGTTATTTGCATCTGCACTGATATGATTTACACGTACGCCTGTTTGCACTCGGGTGTCTGCAAATGTTTTATCCCACTGCACAAAGACTCCCGCTCGAGTGTCTTTGACATCATTAAAATTGACCACTTTGAACATGGCATTATTGGGGTTGGTAATGGTGGCATCGTGTGTCGCGTAATAACCATCGACACCAGCTGACCAAACATCGTTTTGCCATTTCACTAAAAAGTCGTAACTGTCCGACACAGCCGTATTAACTTTATGCTTGCTAAGATCGTTATTGGTGCGCATGCTAAAGTTATCCATAGCATGCTCTGCATCGTGATAACCAACTTGCCAGATTAACTGACCATTAGCCAACTCATAGTCGCCATCTAGGGCAAAACGATTGCTGTAAATATAGTTAATGTCCATAGGCAGCGAAGCCGTACCAGAATCATGAGTGTCGGTATAGTCATAACGAAAGCCATGCACACTGTTGCCATTGTTATAACGTAGATCTAACCCAGTCTGGGTACGATGATATTCACTGGGTTTCACCTCATAAGAGGCTGCAGACTCGGTATCATTGGCCGAAGTCGTGTCAATATAAGCAAGTAATGCGACTTTATTGGTGGCAATGTTTAACACGCCGGCTTGACGATTGGCATCATTTACCGATGCGTGCGAGGCAACTAGCTTGCCATCATACTGAACTTGCTCAGCGTCATTGAAATCGGCTTTTTTACTTTTTACTTCAATGGCACCGCCTAACGTTTCGGTACCAGCAGAAACAGGCGCAATACCGCGATACACATTCATCGACTCGGTAACAATAGCAGGGCTGTAACTCAGAGGGGCATCCATGGCATTTGGACCCGCACCAATGACCTTTTGGCCATTAATACTAGTTGAAACTCGATCGCCATATAAACCGCGATATTGAGCAATACCCGTAAGCGGTCCATTACGATTTACATTCGCACCAGGAACCGAGTCTAACCAAGAGCTCACATCTGGATTAGTGACTTGTTCGGTTGCCAGGCTTTTTTCCATTAATGTTGACTGTCCACCCGTTACGGTGATCACTTCAATTGGGTTAGCCCATACATTCGCTTGCCCTAACAATAAGGACGATAGGCATAGCGTTAAATAGCTTTTGTTCATTACATACCCTGAGAATTAATAACGATTTACTTTTTTTATATAAGTGTTTATCTAATCCTTTGTGCAGGCAATGAAAAAGCGCTTAACTGCGACAAAATGTCACACCTAGCCTACACCGTGTCGATGAGGTTGATCGTGACGAAGGAAAAATGCAATTAATAGAAAGTTTTTAGGGTTTATTGGCTAACTTATCTGTTGTCGCCTACACTGCTTATGAGCCATATTTCCAGTCAAACGGACTTGCCATAACTTGTGGGCTTTAAGGTGATGTTCATTGCAAAAGCAACGCCATTAACAGCACCTTTACAACATCAAAAGCAACTAACAATGAAATTTACTTACGTAATTTAAACCAAAAAGGCTTATTTAGAGGAAAAATCTTCGGTTTTTAGCTGTTCTTTGGTTTAAAATTCCATAAAAAATGTAACAGTTTGATCTTAAACAGGGTGTAGACCAATTTATATGCTAATATCCAATGTATTATTTAAATGAGTTTGTTACATCAATTTGTTACATCAAATTAACACAAAGATATTTTTAAGAGGCTTCTAAAAATGCGCAAGACGAAGATTATTTGTACCATCGGTCCAGCTTCAGAATCTAAAGAAATGCTAACCAACCTAGTAAACGCAGGCATGAACATCATGCGTTTAAACTTTTCTCACGGTGACTACGATGAGCATCAAGGTCGTATCGATTCAGTTCGTGAAGTTGCTAAAGAAACAGGTAAAAAAGTAGCTATCTTATTAGATACTAAAGGTCCTGAGATCCGTACTATGAACTTAGCCGACGGTGACGTTTTACTAGAAGCTGGTCAAACATTTACGTTAACCACTGACCAAACAGTTGCTGGTGACAAAACGAAAGTTGCTGTTACTTACGAAGATTTTGCTAAAGATTTATCGGTTGGAAACACGGTATTACTTGATGACGGTTTAGTTGAATTAAAAGTTACTGAAATTTCTGGTAACGACGTGATCTGTGAAGTTTTAAACACCGGTGAACTAGGCAACAAAAAAGGCGTTAACTTACCAGGCGTAAGCGTAAACCTTCCTGCACTATCTACAAAAGATAAGTCAGACATCGCTTGGGGTTGTGGTCAAGGTGTTGACTTCATCGCGGCATCATTTATCCGTAAAGCGTCAGACGTTGAAGAAATTCGCGCTATCTTGAACGCTAACGGTGGTGAGAACATTCACATCATCTCTAAAATTGAGAACCAAGAAGGTGTTGACAACTTTGACGCAATTCTTGAAGCTTCAGACGGTATCATGGTTGCACGTGGTGACCTTGGTGTTGAAATCGCAGTTGAAGAAGTAATCTTCGCTCAAAAAATGATGATTGAAAAATGTATTGCTGCTCGTAAGCCAGTAATCACTGCAACTCAAATGCTAGATTCAATGATCAAAAACCCTCGTCCAACTCGCGCAGAAGCGGGTGACGTTACAAACGCTATCTTAGACGGTACTGATGCAGTAATGCTTTCAGGTGAGTCTGCTAAAGGTAAATACCCAGCTGAAACAGTAGCTATCATGGCGCAAATCTGTGAGCGTACAGACGATGCAATGAAGCAGTTAGATCGTCCAGCATCTCCAGAAAATGCTGAGATCCGTGTAACTGAATCTGTATGTAAATCTGCAGTACAAGCAGCTGTTGACTTAAACGTGAACACTATCGTTGTAACGACTCAAGGTGGTAAAACCGTTAAGTCAGTACGTAAGTACTTCCCGAAAGCACAAATTTTAGCAATGACTCGCGACGAGAAAACGTCTCAGCAGTTATGTCTAACCAAGGGTGTTACAACATCTGTTGTTGAACCATTTGAAAGCAGCGACGTTATCTTTGAAAAAGCCAAAGAAAAAGCTGTTGAGAAAGGTTTAGCGAAATCAGGTGAAACAATCATCGTTGTTACTGGTGCGTTATTCACTCAAACAAACACTATGTCAGTTCACACAATCGACTAATTGTTCGTTAAATATCATCATATCTAGGCTCGTTTTAACGAGCCTAGATATGAACAATAAAAAAGCCTTTAACACATGTTAAAGGCTTTTTTGTTTAAATTCGGTACAAAATTAGAAAATTTTTATTGTTATACGTGCCAAGCTTACTTTACGGTAATTTCTCTGACTCGGTTAAAAAGCGAAAAGCGACAACCAATCAGTTAGCGATGTAATGAATCAGCTATGACCCATTTCAATTTCTAAATCTTCAATGTGCTGCCAAATACCAGCCGCTTCTTTTTGTAATCTTTCAAACTCGGCATGGTTACCCATACGTTCATGCATCATTGCTTCTGTTACTTTTTCCATGTGTTGCTCTATTAACATCTGACAGTCCTCGTTCGAAATAAACGTCATCATGGTTCCCCCCTCCTAAATTAATACGTTTAAGATTAAGTATAGACAGGATAAAAATTAACCAAGGTAGAATTAGAAAATATTGACGGATAAATATCACTCCATTGCGTTAACGCAAACTTCGGTTAAATAATTATGCTTTTTTTGTGAATTTCAAACGTTATTTATTGATCTTGGCCCTAACAATCTCCGTATCACCACTACCTATTTTTACATCAGAGGTATGTCATGCTAACCATATTTTACGACGGCGATTGTCCATTATGCCATTTTGAGATGGCCCACTTAAAACAGTACGACCAAGACAATCAAATCGAATTGGTGGATATACAGCAGTCAGACTTCGATAAGCTCTACCCTGAAATCAATTATCAAGAAGCAATGAAAGTCTTGCATGGTGTTTACCTTGGGGAAGTATTACTTGGTCTTGACGTAACAAAGCGCGCCTGGTCACTGGTTGGTAAAGGTTGTTGGGTGGCACCATTGTCTTGGCCTGTTATCAACCCCTTAAGCAAATGGGGGTATTTGAGGTTCGCGAAATATAGACTGCCCATTTCCGCTTTGGCTGCCAAAGTGTTTAATTTAGGCTCCAAAAATGTGACAATTCCAAAATGTGACACTGGAACATGCTATGCAAAAGACGTTGATAATCGGCGCTAGTAGCGCCATAGCCAAGGGTTTAATAACAAGGCTAGCAGTTGATGCAAATACATGTTTAACCCTAATCAGTCGTAATATAGAGCCTTACGGTCATGATCAAGAGCCTAAGATTGAACAAATATCTGTTAAAGACTATTCAGAACAATCCATAGCACAAGCGGTTAGTCAGATTGAGCTCCCCTTAAACATGTCGATTAGCCGTATATTTATCTGCACAGGTATTTTACACAGCGCCAGCATCAAGGTTGAGAAACGTTTAGAAGATCTTAACTCAGACACTTTAATTCAAGTCATGCAGGCCAACGCGTTAACCCCTCTGCTTTGGATTAAACACCTTACCCCTTTGCTCAAAGACAAGCAGCCGTGCAAAGTGGTGGTGTTAAGTGCCCGGGTTGGCAGCATAAGCGATAATCGATTTGGTGGTTGGTACAGTTATCGGGCATCAAAAGCCGCGTTAAATATGATGCTGAAAAATGTAGGTATTGAAATGGCGAGGACCAGAAAAAACATCAAGATAATAGCTTTTCATCCAGGCACAACTGACACGCCTCTTTCAAAGCCATTTCAGAAAAATGTTCCTAAGGGCAAATTATTTAGCTGCGACTTTGTCGCTAAACAGCTATTAACTTTAACGGATGAATTCGTCCCTGATGGCAAAACCAGTTTCATCGACTGGCAAGGCAAACCAATAGACTGGTAATGTCGATTTATCTTTTCAACAACGCTATTGCCAACCAAGCAACCAATGTTGGTTACTTTTCAATTCTCGCCAGTTTATCTCGTATTCATTACGGGTTTTGACCGCTTGTATCACACAATGACTTACCTTTTGCCGTTCATTAAATTCAACTTCGATGATCATAAAATGCTTTTCTTTATTTAACACCGCCACTTTAGTCCACTTACTGTGCAGAAGTTTTTTCGGGTTAATTTGATTCACGGCGATCCCCTTAGAATACTATCTTATGCCGACTGCAGTTTTTCTTGAGCAAAGAAAGACATTTTATACACTCGCAAAAAAAACTTACCCGCGGCTTTCTTCGTCATCAAAAAACCTGTTTCGGTAATAAGCCCTGCGGTTAATGGCGGCGCATTGGTGATGATCCGGCCCCGAAAGGTCGCTTGAAAATCGGTAAGTGAAAACTGTAAGCGCTGCCTGCTGCCTGCCGTCGTCTGAAATTCCTGCTTATACATCAAGCGAAAGCCATCGACATAGGCTACCATCCTCAGTTGATAAAGCTGACCATCGCCCTCGATATCAATGGAGATGCTATCAGTTTCCTCAGAAAGCGGCGTGATGGGCCTAAAAACAGAACTAAAACCGCCATTATTGTCGGTAGAAATATAGCCACTAAACACCCCATGATCGCTATCAAATTGCATCTGGCCTTTTGATAAACCACCCATAACACCATCGTTGGTAATTCGCCAACGGCGCAACTCTTTTTGCTGAGTTAAATCTATCATGAGCTGCTTTTTCCTATCATTATGATGTCCGACTCGCTCTAAACTGTGCCAGTCAGTTGTCTGGATACTCTGCGTGGGATAAACAGCGGAGCTGCACATCAATAGAGGCATTGCCCAGAATAGTTTATATACAGTCATATTCGTTTTTCAGATTAAAAAGATTCAAACCTGCCTCCTATGATAATGGCACCAAAACCTTGTAAGTATACGAAACTCTGATGCGCACAGATCAAAATTGCTATGTTAATTAATCCAATTACGTACGTTAGCCGTATACCTTATAACTAAGGGCTTCAACTAGAACAATCAAACAAAGGAATAACAACAATGCGCAGCATATTATTACCCCTAATTTTTCTACTCGCTACAGGTTGCAGTAGTCAACACCCCAATCAGGCCGTAACGGGGATGGACTTTCCTGAGATAACGGGGCAGTCACTCGAGAAAGAAACCGTACGTATTCCTAGTGATTTTGCCAGCGACTATAATTTGCTTTTAGTGGGTTATAAACAAAACTCACAATTTGATATTGACCGTTGGTTAATTGGTTTGGATATGACTCAAACAAAGATCGATACTTTTGAGATCCCAACAATCGCAGGCTTGTTTCCCCAAATGTTTAGCACCACCATTGATAATGGCATGCGCAGAGGGATCCCTAAAGAATTATGGAAAGGGGTAATCACGGTATATGAAGATGGTGAAAAGGTGCAAGCGTTTACCGGCAACCAAAACCCCAATAATGCTCGTGTCATACTGTTAAACAGCCAAGGGCAAATAGTGTATTTCTACGACGATGGTTTTTCTGTGGCTGCTTTAAACACCCTAAGAAGCCATTTACCTGAGCAGTAATCAAAATAAGTAACATTTGGTTTATTTGACTCAAAGGAAGCAAGAGAGATGAATCAAAAGCACTAAAAACAACAACTTACAATTCAGGTATGATAATTGCTCTTTTTAAAATATATATACATTTGAATAAAAAGAGAAACCTTAATGGACCAGCAAGACCTTTTATCTCTAAGACGCTATTTCACCCTTTTTGTAGCTGCTTGTATTTCTGGCTTACTGCTATGGCAATACACACATGGCGGCGTGCCAAGCCATCACTTATTACATCGTGCCGACTTGCCCGCCATTTCCAATTGGTGGGGTGCCCTATCATTGCCGTTGTTAACTTGGGTCGCGTTAACCTTTATTTATAAACGGCTAGAAAAGCTTAGGTTGAACAACAAAACTCTCATCGAGAACCATTTGTGTGCATCGACTTTTAACACCATCGTCTGGCAGTTTTTTGTCGCTATTGGATATGGCGCGATGCTGTCACTCGCTTTTATTTATGGTTTTAATGAAATTTCATCGCTGCTGTTTTTTGGTATTCTGTTTTTTGCGCTGTTTTTCAAAGTCTACCAAGCGCAATACATTCTTGGGTTTGTCCTTAGTATGAGCATTACCTTTGGTGGTGTTTTACCACTTATTTTTGCCACACTGATAGGCTTTGCCGCATTTATCGTTCATACAACGGTGCAATTTTTTTGGAAACACATGGTCAATATTACTCGCCTCAACAAAGTCAATTAAATACACATAAACGTTCAGTGAGCCAGAATAAATTAAATCTGCGGTCAATAGTCAAACCTATTTTACTTATTAGTTTGACCATATTGGGCTGCTTAATTGGCTATGAATGCATTCGTCGCACAACGCTACTCAAACCTTAATTTGGACTGAACATAAAAATTGATTATGGTTAAAACCGGCAACGTATTGGTTATTTGGCAACGGCCATCTTGATTGTGCCAGTCGGATTGAAAACTATCTTAAAGGGTTTTCACAGGATCGGTCTATAAATGTACCATAATTGATGCTTGATCTTTCTTGGTCATTTTACTGACCACCAATAGGTAGGAATTATCAATAAGCCGTTCAACTTCGCCTTTGGGCACCGTGCTATCAAAGTAGATGCTTATCCAATGTTTTTTGTCCATATGATAACCCGCAGTAATGGACGCAAAGATATCTCTTAAGGCAAGGGCTTCATCGGGATCGCATTTAAGGTTCAGCATCATTAAGTCGTTTCGATAACCAATCAATGCAAACATTTTGTTTTTGACTTTGAATACCGAAACATCGTCGCCAAAGGGAAAGGACTCAGTGGTAAAGGGCTTTTTAAGCAGGTAGGTTTTAAGATCTGAGAAATTTACGTTAGCAGGCATAATTGCGTACGCTACCCTCTAGCCTCGGCTAATTTAAGTTGTTCTGTCAGCCAGTCGATAGCGTTCTTTCTGCCTAACTCCAAGCCAGAAAACACTTTGAAGTTGAGTTTATCTTGAGGGCGAACAGAGATCATTTCCTTAAAATACAATTCGCTTTCATCTCGATAAGTAACCACCGCTGCGGCAACAAAGTGTTCAAGCGACCCCATATGCAATATCGCTTCATACGTGAGCCCATAGTCTTGAATACGGTTATTGATAATGGCAAAATTTCCTTCGAAATGGTCCATTAGAAAAGCATCGAGCTCTTCACACATCTCCAAAGAAACAATAATGCCGCTATCGATAACCAATTCTGCTATGTGCTCATTAATCAGTGAAATGTGACCGAAACTAAGTTGATACATTATTTGGCCTCAAGATCACAGTGGCTATCGGTGCTATTGATAAGGCTTGTTAAGTATAAATCCAACCAATTCAGACTGCGACTTCGCCCTAAGCGGAAACCGTCAAACACTTTAACTTGTTTATAGCGTTGTTCGTAATCACAACTGGAGTTCAGCGAATATTGCAGCAGCGCAATGCAGCCAATATCTAAGGAATTTTGTAGATTTTTATAAATGGTATTGCCTAGTTGGCCGCCATTTACCATATTAATCAGTAGCCCATAGGGCTTATTAACCCTATCGCTAAGACACTCTGCTAATTCAGTGAAATGGTCGTCATTGATCTGACAATCTTTATCAATAATTAATTCAATACTGTCACTGCTCAACACATGGAGATGACCAAAACTTAATAACTGCTTCATAAAACACCCTCTAAAGAAAAAGATAAATGGGCGCGCACATCAACAGGAAAATTAAACAACGCAAATATGCCTCACACGTACTGTTTTTATTAAGTCACAGTACACATCAAGCAGTTATTCGTACCCGCCAAGCGTATATTAACGCATCTCGTTTATTGGCCAAGTATCGTAAAAGTTAGTTAATCGTTATCAATGCAAAATCATTTATCTAAATTTAAAATAGGTTAATTAATTGGAAAAATCGAATTTTTCTTCGATTTAATTTATTCCAACCCGTCAAGCAGCTTTAGCCTTTTCCAACTAAAATTTACATGGCACAATAATAAAAACGGTTTAACAGGAAAATTAATGAGAGTATTGGCATTCGTATTTTTGAGTTTGAGTAGCAGCATCTGTTTTGCTAAAGAGCAAGCTCAGCAAATATTTCAGGAGTTGGCGCCATCGCTCTATCAAATCCGCCTGATAGATAAAGCAACCTCCGAAAAATCATCCATCGGTTCCGGGTTTCAAATCAGCGAAGACGGTTTTATTGCCACCAATTACCATGTGATTTCAGGCTATGCTCAATATCCAGAAAAATATGTTATCGAATATGAAGATCATACCGGTGAAAAAGGCCAGTTGACGTTAAAAACAGTTGATGTAATCAATGACTTAGCCATTGTTCATTTACAGCAAAATTTGCAACAAAACTATTTCCCAATCGCTATGGCCGCGCCCAAGAACGGTGAAGAAATTTATTCACTCGGTAACCCGCATGACTTAGGCATGATAGTGGTTCCTGGTACCTACAATGGCCTAAAAAAAGAATCCTTTAATGAACGTATCCATTTTACCGGCTCGGTTAATCCCGGCATGAGTGGTGGTCCAGTAGTGAATGCAAGTGGGGAAGTGGTTGGCATTAATGTCGCAACGTCTGGAAACTCCATTGGCTTTTTGATCCCCCATGATAAGCTGGCTCACCTGATTGATGACTTTGACCGTCAAATTGAAAAACCCATTCAACAACAAATCAGCGAGCAACTACTGGCCAATCAAAAGCGCCTGCTAGACCAATTACTTGCACAACCTTGGCTGCCAAAAACCTTTGCCCAAGCATTTATACCCGACACCCAAACCGACTTTATACGCTGTTGGGGTAATTCCAATGCCGACAAACCTGACGCTTTAATGTTTAAAGCCGTTACCAATTGCCAAATGGACGAGTATGTCTATATATCAGACTCGTTAACCACCGGGACAGTCGATATGGAGTTTCATTACTTTGAAGCTGACGAACTGAGCAGCAACCGTTTTTACCAGCTTTATCAATCACAGTTTAACCGCGCGAATGCTGGAAATAGGGTCAGTAAAGAAGACATAACCGAATTCGCCTGCCAGCATGATATTACCGGCAGCGAAGACAATAACATTAAGAATAAATCCATATTATGTGTCAGAGCATACAAAAAATACCCGGACATCTTTGATGTGATGTTTATTGCCGCCTCAGTGGACAAACAAAATAAAGCCATCGTGAGTCATTTTACCTTGGCCGGCGTGCAACAAAGTTTGGCTCAGCAATTTAGCCAACGTTTTATGGAGTCGGTCACATGGAAATAATTATTGAAGAAATAAGTCGTGGCAAAAAGCTTATTGGTCGCCATAAATTTGCCACCTCACAAATACAAATCGGTCGCGGTTACGACAATGACATTATCCTGAGCGATCCACATGTCTGTGCCAATCATTTAAATCTTGAATGTATTGACGGTCAATGGTTTATCAAAGATTTGGAATCGCTAAATGGTAGCCGTATGGGCTCTAAAAAAGTACTTATCAAACAGCAGCCCATCCACTCCGGAGATATTGTCACCATAGGAAAAAGCCAATTACGTTTTATGATGCCGGATCACCCTGTGGTCAGCAGTGTTAAATTCAATGTGATTGAAAATATTGTCGAGTACTTGGGCCGCTGGCCAATTATCTTATTAATGCTGAGTGTGTTTACCGTACTCAACATTATGATGATGTACCTAAACTCGCCAAGTAAAGAGATTAACTATAACTCATTGGTGCTGTGGGGCCTTACGCTTACGCTGGGGTATACCATTTGGCCTTTGATATGCTCTTTGATGTCGCACCTCAACAAACATGAGGTACGCATAGGCAATCAGATAGGAGCGACCTTTGTTATCATCAATTTATTCTGGTTAGTGGACTTTGTTGAGGCATTCTTTGGCTTTAACTTATCCAGTAACTGGTCACTGAACTGGTTTTTACTTGCTTTAAGCTTTGCCCTGGCATTTACCATGTTTTGGCTGAATTTTTATATTGCCTTTGAGCAAAGCCGACAACGGCGGATAAAAATAGCGTTAGGCTTAACCACCTTTATATACGGTAGCCTGTTTTTATACGACTTAAGCAATGAGCCGGAATTTCGAACATTCCCAGTGTATAACAGCACCATCATGTCACCGGCATTTTTAATTGCCAAGCCATCCACTCCTGCAGAGTTTATCAATAACTCGACTGACTTATTTGAAGTGGTAGAGCAACAAGCAAAAGAAATTGAAGATTGATAAATATAAGTCGCTTTTAAGATTCCGGAACTCGCCATAGGCTCATCCGGTATGACGGAGTATTTACAGTGCTTCATATACGTCATTCTGGAATTTATTTTCACCTGAGCCTAAGCGAAGATTGATAAATAAAGATCCAGAATCTCCAAAATTGACAATGTGTGTATATAAACTTACCTCTATAGCATGTAAAAAAAGCCCAAATAAAAAGGCAATGTAAAAACATTGCCTTTCTCTTCTTCAATTGCCGCTAGCGATTACGGACGAGGAATAAAACCTACCGCATCGTAAACTGGCTTAAGAATTTTATCCGCTTGCTCTGAGGCTTTTTCTGCACCATTGCGCATAACCTGCTCTAAGAAAGTTTGATCTTCACGGTATTGCTTAAAACGCTCTTGAATTGGCTCAAGCATAGCAACCACGGCATTAGCCACATCGCCTTTTAAGTGGCCGTACATCTTGTCTTCGTATTGTGGTACAAGATCTTCAATCTTATTACCCGTTGCACAAGACAATAATGACAGTAAGTTAGACACGCCCGGTTTTTCAGCCGTATCAAAGTAAATGCGAGCTAATTCGTCTGAATCGGTCATCGCACGTTTGATCTTCTTGGCTATCTTCTTCGGTTCTTCTAACAAACCAATAAAGTTAGCTGGGTTATTATCTGACTTAGACATTTTTTTCGTTGGCTCTTGCAAACTCATTACCCGAGCACCAAACTCAGGAATGTGCGGCTCTGGCACCGTAAAGATATCGCCGTGTAAATTGTTAAAACGCGTAGCGATATCGCGAGCAAGCTCTAAATGCTGCTTCTGATCATCACCTACAGGTACGCGATTTGCGCCATAAAGTAAGATATCAGCTGCCATAAGAACTGGGTAAGTAAATAAACCAGAATTCATGTTTGCTTCTGATTTTTGCGACTTATCCTTATATTGGGTCATACGGTTAAGCTCGCCCATTTGCGTGTAACAGTTCAACACCCAGCTTAATTGTGCATGCTGAGGAACGTGTGACTGGATAAAGATAGTGCTCTGCTCTGGATCAACACCACAAGCAAGGTATAACGCTAAGCCATCAAGAACCGCCTTACGCAATGCTTCTGGATCAGGGCGAACCGTAATAGCATGCTGATCAACAAGCATGTAATAACAGTTATGATCCGGTTGCATTTTTACCCACTGCTGTATCGCACCAAGATAATTACCAATAGTTAAATTGCCAGTCGGCTGACAGCCACTTAGTACAATAGGTTTTGTCATGTTTTTTCCTTTACAGTCGTCCGTTTTCGGACATCTAAATAATGTGTTGGCGAAGCAAGCGAGTATTAAAGACTTGCTAATTGCTCACGCATTTCATCGATTACGGTTTTGTAATCATCTGCGGCAAAAATTGCTGAGCCCGCGACGAACATATCGGCGCCTGCTTCGGCAATCTCTTTGATGTTATCAACTTTTACGCCGCCATCAATTTCAAGACGAATATCACGCCCCGATTCTTTAATTTTCTGTTTAACCAATTTCAGCTTATCTAAGGTGGTTGGAATAAATGACTGGCCACCAAAGCCTGGGTTAACCGACATTAATAAAATAACGTCCAATTTATCCATTACAAAATCAAGAATGTGTAATGGCGTTGCCGGGTTTAATACCAAGCCCGCTTTACAGCCGTTATCTTTGATTAATTGCAATGTGCGATCGACATGATCGCTCGCTTCGGGATGAAACGTAATGATGTCGGCACCGGCTTTAGCAAATTCTGGAATTAAGCTATCAACAGGCTTCACCATTAAGTGCACATCAATAGGGGCAGTAATTCCATAATCTCGTAATGATTTACAAACCATTGGCCCAAACGTCAGGTTTGGCACAAAGTGGTTATCCATTACATCAAAATGAACCACGTCCGCGCCAGCGGCTAATACATTGGCAACGTCTTCACCCAAACGAGCAAAATCGGCCGATAAAATTGATGGAGCGATTAAAAATTGCGACATATTTTTTCATCCTCTGAAGGTTTTCGCTACTTTACCTAAACATCAAGGCAAGTTGAAGTAACAATGAATAATTTATTGTAAAAATTGAAACTTATTTTCAATTCGTTACCAAATCGGGACAATTCCTTGCACAAAAATCGAGCAACACGCACCTTTTTTGCTCAAACATATCTGCACTCGTAAGTCACTGCTTTGTTTATCGAAAACGACAAACGCAATAAACATAAGCCCTACAGACAATTTTCAAAAATTTTTTTCGAATGGCACTGTCTTTGCAAACTTATAAATCAAATAAGAATAATAATTCAATTTTTAATTTTGTTCGGAGAGAAACTAATGAAAAAAACAATGACATCGTCACTATTAGTAACCAGTATTGCTTTATCATCAATGTTTGCAACAAGTGCGCAAGCTGTAGAAGGTTTAAGCGCTAACGTTGGTGCAACTAGCAACTATTTATGGCGTGGTGTATCTCAAACCGACGATGCTGCCGCAATCTCTGGTGGTATCGATTATGACTCAGGTGTAGGTTTCTACGCAGGTTCTTGGGCATCGAATATTGATTTTGGTGATGATGCCAGTTACGAGCTGGATTTATATCTAGGGTTTGCTGGTGACATGGGCGACTTTAGCTATGACGTAGGTTACCTTTATTATGCCTACCCAGACTCAGCCGAATTTGACGGTGATAATGAATATGACTTTGGTGAAGTGTACGGTAGCTTAGGCTACGGAGCATTTTCAGTGACCGCCAACTACGGTGTTAACTCTGATGATGGTGCAGACATAACAGAGGAAGCATTATACCTTTCTGGTGATGCCGCTTTTGAAGTATCTGAAGGCCTAGAGTTAGCCTTTCACGTAGGTAGCTACATGTATGATGACAAATATGATGATGATGATTATGTCGATTACTCAGTAAGCCTTAGCAAGAGTGGTTTTACGTTTACGCTGTCTGATACCGACATTGACGATGATGATGTAAAAGCCGTCATTTCATACGCAGTTGATATTGATTTATAACATCATATAAATAATCAACATAAAGAGAAGCTCGACTTAGGTTGAGCTTTTTTATTTGTGAGAAAGAAACGGTTCGGGCACAATAAGGATATCCACAAACTTGCAGCTTGTACCTTGCAGCTAACATTATGGAAGCCCTATGACCAAAAGCTCAAATGAATCCGAATCACCGGGTATTTTATCTGTATTTTCCAGTGTCGCCGCAGCATTTTTTGGCGTGCAAAGTGATAAGAATCGCCAAAGAGACTTTAGTCAGGGGAAATTTGTTCACTTTGCTATTGCGGGTGCTATTGCGGTTGTGATCTTTATTGCAGTACTGGTGGCGATTGTCGCTTTGGTATTGCCAAAATAAGTTGCATCGCGAGTTATGATACTTGCCTGTTACCCGTTGTTTCGATGCCCTATTTTTTCGGCTTATAAAGGGCCAGCAACTCACCGACTTTATTACGGTTACTGCCTTTCTGGCTAATGGTACGCGCCACTTTGACCGACTTTAATTTATCCGCATGCTCATAAATTTTACGAGTCCAAATGGTATCGTGATTGGAAATCAACACCGTCACATTTTTTTGCTCGGTAACTTCTTCAGCGGCATTGGCTAAATCGGCTTGTTCATCCAAACCAAAGCCATTACCGGCATACGACGTAAAGCTGGCGGTTTTACTTAGCGGTACATAGGGTGGATCACAGTAAATCACATCCCCATCCTGAGCACGAGCAAACGTCTCCCGGTAACTTTCACAGACAAACTCTGCCGTTTTGGCTTGTTCCACAAAGTTAAGCAGTTCCTTTTCTGGGAAATAGGGACGCTTGTATTTACCAAAAGGCACGTTATAACCCCCCTTTGAGTTATAACGGCACAAACCGTTATAACCATGACGATTCATATACAAAAATAGCAAAGAGCGAATATAAGGGTCTGAGGTGGCATTAAACTGCTTTCGTATCTCGTAGTACTCTTGAGAAACGTTATAGTCCGGTGTGAACAGCTTACGGGCATCATGGATAAATTGATCAGGGGTGTCTTGCAATGTTTTATAAAGATTAATCAAATCTTTATTAATATCATTAAGTAAATATTGTGGGTATTTGGTGTTTAAGAAAATCGAACCGGCACCAGCAAAAGGCTCAATCAAACGACTCCCTTTAGGCAGCATTTTTCCAATCACATCGCTTAAGGTGTATTTACCCCCAGCCCATTTTAAAAATGCTCTATGCTTTGTGTTCATTCGTTTTCTTATACTGCTTGAAAGAGCAAGCCCAACCTAGTTGTCTTAATTGACGGTTATTACACTTAGGTGCCTTGCGTATCTATCCCGGTGGTTGAAGAAATTCAGACTAAATCACTTGCTGCAATTGCTCAAGCGTTACATTATCAAAAATGTCACTCTTGCCAATGGCGGTTGGAATGATTAAGCGAATTTTTCCGGCTTTGTTTTTCTTGTCGCGGCTCATGTGCTTGATAAAGTCATCAAAGCTCATATTGCTCGGTGCTTCGATTGGCAACTCGAAATATTCAAGTAGAGCGATAATACGTTGTACGTCCGCTTCGCTTAAATAGCCCAATTGCTTAGCCAAAGTAGCGGCTTGTACCATGCCGGTAGCAACAGCTTCACCATGCAGCCATGCGCCATAGCCTTGCTCAGCTTCAATGGCGTGACCAAAGGTATGACCTAAATTAAGAAGTGCACGTACGCCTGATTCTTTTTCATCTTGTGCAACAATATCGGCTTTTTGTTGACAGCAATGGCGGATCATTTGCGCCAAAATCGCACTGTCACCCTGTTTGATTTGAGCTTTATTTTGCTCAAGCCAAACAAAAAATTGTTCATCACCTAATATGCCATATTTGATCACTTCGCTCATGCCGGCGTTAAATTCACGGATCGGCAGCGTGTTCAGGCTATCAATATCGATAATGACGGCTTTTGGCTGATAAAAAGCGCCAATCATGTTTTTGCCCAACGGGTGATTTACCGCCGTTTTGCCACCAACCGAAGAGTCGACTTGCGACAATAACGTCGTTGGTATTTGGATAAAGTTAATACCACGTTGATAACAAGCGGCTGCAAACCCGGTAATATCACCAATAACACCGCCACCAAGCGCAATTAAAGTCGAATCACGACCGTGATTTAACTCCAGCATGTGCGCCATAATGCGCTCAAAATTAGCTAGGTTTTTTTCAGCTTCACCATCTTCTAGGATCACTTCATCAACCTCAAAGCCTTCAAGGTTCGTTTTTAACTGAGCAAGATAAAGCGGTGCGACTACGGTATTGGTAACGATGCATACTCGTTTACCACTGATATGTTGAGTAAGCGGGCTATTATTGGAAAATAGCCCGGCTTCAATATAGATTGGGTAGCTGCGTTCAGCTAATGATACAACTAGCGCCGTCATGGAAATTAGAAATCTAGACGGTCAATGATCTTGTTGGCAACTACTTTTGCACTTTGATCATCAGTTTGCACGATTACGTCGGCGATTTCTTCGTACAATGGATTACGCACAACAGCGAGCTTTTCTAGCACACTGCGAGGCTCTTCTTTGGTTTGTAAAAGAGGGCGACGACGGTCACGTTGAGTACGAGCTACTTGCTTGTCGATGGTTGTTTCAAGATAAACAACAATACCACGAGCGGATAATCGATTACGAATGTGTTCACTAATTACTGAACCACCACCCGTTGCCAGCACAATGCCTTGTCTTTGTGATAGATCTTCAATGACGTCTTCTTCACGAACACGGAAGCCTTCTTCACCTTCCAAATCAAAAACCCAAGCAATATCTGCACCCGTGCGACGCTCGATTTCTTGATCAGAATCGAAGAACTCAAGGTGCAGTTTGTCTGCTAATTCTCGACCAATTGTGCTTTTGCCGGCACCCATAGGGCCTACAAGGAAAATATTACGTTTTTCTGCCATGAGATTTCTTTAATACTCGTAAAAATGATTAGTTAACGAAATTGAGGACACTCCTCGAAAAAATTAAGGGCGCAATTATCGCAATTCTTTAGGTCAAATTGCAAGTATAGCGCCACTAAATAGCAAAAATAGCTTAAATTTTGTTTAAAATTTCTCTGTAACGATTCTTGGGGTCACAAATATGAGCAATTCTTTCTTCTCGTTAAACTCACGACTGGTGCGGAATAACCACCCAACATACGGAATATCACCAAAAATCGGCACCTTAGATACCGAGTTAATCACTTGCTGCTGATAAATACCACCAAGGACGATAGTTTCACCGTTATTAACCAATACCTGGGTACCAATTTCTTGCGTATCGATGGCCGTAGCCAAACCGGTACCGGTTGAAATGGTGTCACCTCGGGTATCCTGAGTAATAACTAAATCAAGAATAATACGATTATCTGGGGTAATTTGCGGTGTTACTCGCAAGCCCAGCACGGCTTTTTTAAAGGTTACTGAGGTTGCACCACTTGATGAGGCTTCAACAAATGGGATTTCAGTACCCTGCTCAATATAAGCTTCTTTCTGGTTTGAGGTTGTAATACGCGGGCTCGCAATGATTTCACCTTTGTTTTCCTGCTCCATCGCTGAAAGCTCAAGATCAAGAATGGTACCATCGGCTAAACGTGCGACCTGAAATGCAATGGTACCAGCAGGCTCAGCAACCGGTAAGTTCACATTTAAACGCTCATCAAGTGATGGTAAGGTACCACCATTGGCCAAATCTGCGCCTTCAAGGCTACCCGATGTACTGGTGTCGCCACCATTGTGGGTCATGCCCCAACGAATACCAAGCTCTTCACTGATATTATCTTTTACCGTGACCATACGTGACTCAATCACCACCTGACGAATTGGAATATCCAATACGCCAATCATGCGTTTAACGTCTTCAATGCTTTTCGCCGTATCGCGAATTAACAAGGTATTGGTACGCTCATCTACGGTGACACTTCCACGGTCAGAAAGTAAACTGGTGCCTTCGTTTTTAAGCAGGTTCGAAAAGTCTGCGGCTTTGGCATAGTTAATTTGCACATATTCAGCATAAAGCGGGGCCAACTCAGAGACTTGCTGTTTCGCTTGTAATTCTTTGGCTTCGCGGGCTACCAACTCATCATTTGGGGCAATCATTAGGATGTTGCCATCCATACGTTTACCCAACCCTTTTACTTTAAGAATAATGTCTAGGGCTTGATCCCACGGCACACCATCAAGACGCAAGGTAATATTACCGGTTACCGTATCGCTGGTTACTAGGTTAAAGCCATTGTAGTCAGAAATGATCTGCAACACCGTACGAATTGGAATGTCTTGGAAGTTTAATGAGATAGGCTTGCCAGTAAACTCATCACCTTCTTCTAGATAAGGTTTCTTCTCTTCTTGCTCTTTGATGGTAAGCGAGAAAATATTATCAATTTGGTCGTGTTCAAATTGAAATGGTTTATTGGTGCCAATCTCAATACGCGCGTTATTGCCTTCTTTAAAGGTTTCAATGCTGCTTACTAGGGTACCAAAGTCCGTTACATCGAGCTTATACAGCAAGTCTTCCATAATATCGGTATTATGAAATTCAACCTGAATTTTGCCCAACTTGTTATTCACATCAACGGCAGACATGCTGTCATCTAAGAATACCAACACTTGGCCCGAATCGGCTTCGCCTTTGCGAAAATCAATGGCTTGAATGTTATTAATAAAACCGGCTTCGGTTTGCTCATCCATTTGCACGTCGTTAAAGCTAGAGAAGTTGTTTAATAAAATAACAAACTTACCTTCAATAATTTCGGCTTGATACAGCTTTAACTCATCAAGATAAATGGTGGCTTTCAGTTTACCTTTAACTTTCTGAAGGGTGATATTTTTAATACCGCCATGATTTACTTCCGTTTTAGCTAATGGCGCTGCGAACTCATCGGCATTGAAATATAATTCGATACGGGCAGGATCGGCATAGGTTTTCACCTCTGGCTCTTCGAGCAAAGATTCTTCAAAACCGAAAGTAAACTCCACCTCATCCGCTATTAACGTATTGTAATAAATGTCATTTAATGTGCCTTGTGCAGAAACTGCAAAAGATGCCATTAATAAAACAATCGCAGACAATGCACTCGTCATCGATGCAATGAATCTTGTCGGTCTTGGCTTTATTTTTGTACGACTAAACATTGATTCCCTTACCCCTCTTGATCCGGCTCAACCATAGAGATGGTTGTTTCTCGTTCTACCCAGCAACCAGCGCCGTCTGGGATTAACTCAACTATAATTATTTCTTCTTGTCCAACATTGGTAATGCGGCCATTGTATAAACCCAAATAGCTGCCAATTGATACCCTATGTAGAGTTGAATCCGATGCTTCAATAAGTGCCCAGATGATACCTTCTTCACCTAAGGTGCCACTCATATTCAAGTTTTCTATTGCAAATTTTTCTAATGGTTGTTTGCGGCGACGAGGATCTGGGTGCAAACAATCCGACATTTGCTGCATTTTTTCCTGAATAGCTTCCGGTTTTGGTGCAACAAACGGGCTTCTTAAAGCAAACGCCGAATAATCAAAATGATTAAACTCTTTCATTGCCGGGATCGGTTTTATTCGATTCGGCGTTGACGCTTTTACTTTATCCATATACGCATGCAAATCACTTACATCACGAAAACAGCCTGACAACAACAGAAGGCTTAATAACATTATCGAATAACGCATTATTTGCCCTCCCGGTACTTGTATGTTTTGGCCTGCATTTTCAATATTAGGGCATTTTCACTGCCACTTTTATCACCAGAAATGGTGAAATCATGCAGGGTAACAATTCGTGGCAACCCAGATATTTTTGATACAAACTCACCAAAGTCATGGTAAGAGCCCTGTACCTGCACATCAATCGGTAATTCCAGATAAATCTCTCGCTGGATTTCTGGTTGCCAGTTCAATTTTTTAAATTCTAAACGAGACGTGGTACCAACAAAGGTAATGTCATCAAGCAAGCCTGGTGTTTCATGGTTTTCAGGCAAGCGTTTTACCTGTTTGGCAAACAACTCTTCGGCCTCTTCCATTTGCTCTTTGAACAATTCCAAGTTGGCCGATTTAAAATATTTCTGTTGATAATCTTCTTTTAATTTTGCTTCTTGTGCAACTTCTCTTTCTAATTCAACGATCTTATCGCTTACCAATAAGTAATAAACAAAGTAAGAAACAAAACCTACTAACACTAAAGCGAGTATGATTTTTGCCGCTTTTGGCCACTGGCCAATGTTATTTAAATCCAGATCGTCAAATTGGGATAGGTCGATATTCATAACTAACCCCGCCCTTTTAATTGTTCTTGGTCGAGTAGACCTTTTATCTTAAGGCTCATTTTGAAATCACTTAACAATTTGTCATTGGCATCATTATTAGTGATTGATTGCAGTTCAGCATCTTGCAATAAGTTCGAACTTTGAATTTCCCGGATCATGTTAGCCAAATGGTTGTTCGACTCACTTTTACCCGTAATAAATAATTCATTATCACGCTTTTCCAACTTAATTAGGTAAACCCCTGATGGTACGATACGCACCATTTCATCCAGAATTTGAGTAACCACGTTACGGCTGGTTTGCAGTTGGTCAATCAGTTTCATCCGTTGGATAAGATCTTTCTTTTTCTCTTCCAGCGCTTCAATTTCTTTAATGCGGGCATCGAGAACTTTAATTTCATTGGCAAGAAATTGATTACGAGAACGCTGATTATCAATTTGATTTTGGTACACTTGACTGATCAAAAAAACCACTAAAAAGCTGGCTAATCCCAAAAAAGTTAACAGTGAAAAGTATTGTTGTTGTTTAAGCCGTTGCGCTTCTTCACGCCACGGCAGAAGGTTTATATGTGGCATGGCGAAAACCCTCTTAATGCAAGTCCTGTTGCAACCATTAACTGTGGTGCAACTTTCATTAACTCTTGCTCATCCACTTTATTACCAATCAACATATCATTAAATGGATTTGCAACAACCGTATAAACGCCAAGTTCTGTGGTCAGCAAGTCTTGGATGTTTTCCAATTCTGCAGTACCACCTGATACCACAAGATAATCCAATTTTTCTTTACCACTAAAGGTCAAGTACATCTGAATGGCACGGCGAATTTGTTGGATAAGTGTTGTTTGAAACGGGGCTAAAACCTCAAAAGTATAACTGGCAGGTAAGCCTCCGCTGACTTTTTCTTTCTCAGCTTCATCAAAACCTTTGTTGTAATAAGAAACAATAGAGCGAGTATATTGCTCACTTCCAAACAATTGATCACGGGTATAAATATTTTTACCATCTTCATTAACGGTAAACAGCGTCATTGTGGCGCCAATATCAATAAAAGCGACGACTTTATTATTAGCGTCATCTGGTAATTGCTTTAAAGCTAAATCGGAAGCACGACTTAAGGCATAAGATTCGACATCAACAACTTTGGTGTGGAAACCACCACTGTCAAGCGCTGCCACTCTTGCCTCAATGGTTTCGGTTCTCACCGCGCTAAGCAAAACATTCACTTTACTGGGGTCAGACTCGTTAACATCGAGCTTTTCAAAGTCGATGCTGACTTCATCAAGAGGGTAAGGTATTAAGCTATCTGCTTCTATTTCAATCTGGCTTGCCAATTCATCATCGGACAAAACCACATCCATATAGATAATTTTGGTGATCACCGTTGAGCCGGATACGGCAATAACAGCATTTTGCACATTTGACAGAACTTTTTTGCGGATTTTGCGGATAACAGCGCCAATGGCTTCGATATCTTGCACCTTGCGGTCAACCACCGCGCCCTTGGGCATAGGCTCCACAGAAAAAGATTCAAGTTGATAACCATCCTTAGTTTCACTTAGAAGGACAGCTTTCACAGAGTGAGAACCGATATCAATTCCCACCATTTGTGATGTTGATTTATTCCAAAGTTTACTGAGCATAACGTCCTGAGATCATTTTCTTTTTTTTGTTATTACTTCATAATATAGCGAAAAATAAATTTATTACACTAATTATCTCTATATACTAGAGATAATTTTTGATTTTTACTAAAAAGTGGTACCAATTTAGTGCATTTAATTAAACATTTATTAAAACTATCTGTGTTCGGCGCAATATTCGGGGTGCTCGTGCTATCCGGTTTTTACCTGTATATGCGCAATGATCTTCCCAGTGTTGAAGTTTTAAAAGATGTAAAATTTCAAACACCTATGCAAATTTATAGCAGCGAAGGTAACCTGATCTCACAATTTGGTGAAAAGCGCCGAATTCCGGTCAAGCTTGAAGATATGCCCAAGCAGCTTATTGAAGCCTTTTTAGCTACTGAAGATAATCGTTTTTATGAACACTTTGGTATTGACCCAATTGGTATGTCACGTGCGGTTATTGGCCAACTGATTGGCTCACCAAAAGGTGGTGCTAGTACCATCACCATGCAAACCGCCCGGAACTTCTTTCTTACCCGCGAACAAACCTATACCCGCAAACTGCGCGAAATTTTTATTTCTTTACACATGGAATCCTTACTGACCAAGGATGAGATCCTTGAGTTGTATTTAAATAAAATCGAGCTTAGCCATCGCGCGTTTGGTGTTGGTGCCGCTGCGCAAGTGTATTATGGTAAAGAAATTAATGACTTAACCTTGGCCGAAATTGCCGTTATTGCTGGCCTACCTAAAGCACCAAGTACGTACAACCCAATCAGCTCACCAGAAAGAGCGAAATTTCGTCGTACCACCGTTTTACAACGTATGTTAGTAAGTGGTTACATTACACAAGAAGAATACGAACAAGCGAATAACGAAGAAATACGCACCACTCGCCATGGTGTAGATATTGTCCTTAATGCCCCTTATGTCGCCGAATTGGCGCATAAAGAAGTGGTTAAAACGTACGGTAAAGACATGGCCTACAATCAAGGCCTTAAAATTTACACCACGGTTATTACCCCATTGCAAAATGAAGCGGAAAAGTCTGTGGTTACCAACGTTTATGCTTACGATGAACGTCACGGTTACCGTGGCCCAATCAAGCGCTTATGGTTGAGCGAGGCCGATAAAGCCCAGTTACTAACGCAACAAAGGCAATTATTGCCTACCACAAGGTATCGCAAGCTAGAACGCTCTTTAAAGGATTTAGCGGTTGAACCAATTGACACTGAAGAAATTAACAAGCAATTAAACAGCATTCCAACCTATCAGGATTTACAGGCAGCTCTCGTTGTTGCCGTATCGGAGCCATCTGTCGCAGAGCAGTCAACTTCAGAACCTGCTGCTACCAAAGATGAGGCGGCTAAAGGCCAAACCGCTACCGTCCAATTAAAAGATGGTAGCTTGCACACTTTAGGTTGGGATGGCATGAAATGGGCTCGCTTTTACCTAGATGACAGCCGACAAGCAAACCCGCCAAAACTTGCCAAGGATATTTTACACGCAGGTGATTTAATTTATGTACGCGCCATGGAAAATCAACAGCTCAAGCTTTCGCAATTACCTGATGTTTCCGGTGCCATTGTAGCGATTTCCCCTGATAATGGCGCGATTTTGGCCAACGTTGGTGGTTTTAGTTTTAAACAAAGTCAATTTAATCGTACCACGCAAGCCAACCGTCAGGTCGGTTCAAACATAAAACCGTTTGTCTATTCTGCAGCGCTTGAAAATGGCTATACCTTAGCATCGATAATAAATGATGCCCCGATAAATCAATGGGATAGAAGTTCCGGCGTTGCCTGGCGACCAAAAAACTCACCGCCTATTTATGAGGGCCCATTACGAGTACGTACGGGGTTAGCAAAATCGAAAAACGTTATTTCGGTGCGTTTATTGCGTGGTATAGGTTTAAGCAAATTAATTAACCATTTGGCCAAGTTTGGTTTTGATAAAAATGAATTACCACGTAATGAAGCCTTGGCATTGGGCTCTGCTTCTTTAACCCCATTGCAAGTTGTCTCTGGCTTTTCATCCTTTGCCAATGGTGGTTACCTAGTTGAACCGTATTTAATTGAGCGCATTGAAGACTCCGAAGGTAATATTATTTTTCAGTCTAAGCCTAAGTTTGCGTGTTACGAGTGTGAACTTGCTCAACAAGCTTATGCCGAAGACATCGATAACGTCGAGGACGCCGATTTAGATAAAATCACCCAGCCTCTGGCCAAGCGAATTATCAGTCGTCAAAACGCCTTCTTGGTTACCGAAGCAATGAACAGTGTCATTTTTGCAGGTGGTGGTGACTGGCAAAAGGGGACGGGTTGGAATGGTACAGGTTGGCGTGCTCGTACCTTAAACCGCCGAGATTTAGCGGGTAAAACCGGTACCACCAACGAATCGAAAGACGCTTGGTTTACTGGTTTTAGTCGCCGATTGGCCGCGAGTTCTTGGATTGGCTTTGACAACCCAAGCCGAAATTTGGGGCGTACTAGGGTAAATGGCAACTTAGGCCGAGGTCAAACCGCTGGTGGTGAAGCAGGTGCCAATGCCGCTCAACCGGCCTGGATTAACTTTATGCGCACGGGCCTAAAAAGCTATCCATTTGAAGCCTTTCAACAACCAGAAGACATTACCTCAATTCGTATTGATAAGCTTACTGGCTTGCGTACCAATAAAACCGATAAATCATCGCGTTTTGAGTACTTTATTACGGGTACCGAACCAAAAGAGTTTGTTGTTGAGGATGATTTAGAAGACATTATTGAGCAGCAACTGCAAAAGCAACCGGAAGAAGAAGAGCTGTTTTAATGTAGATTCATTAGAGTATTGAGAAGCATTTAAGCGCGTCAAAATTTATCAAAAAAAAGCTCTGGTTGAGTCAACCAGAGCTTTTTTATTAATACCAATTCCACTAAGCTTGCTTTTATGGCTTAGAACTGAATAAACGCTATGAAGCGATTTCGACCACCTCAATGTTTTTCAACATCTGCGGCATCGAATGGTGCTCGCTTAATTTATAAAGCAACGCCTCTTCATCACAGCAGTCTTTTTTCGGGCATATATCACAGTCTTTCATCACCTTCTCTGGTAAGGCGTCTTTATCACCCGGTTGGAAGTCCAGTTGCTTAAAGAACTCCGGCTTACGCGTCAAAACAAACACTTTAATCAAAGACATCTCTTTGGCTCGGTCCAGCAAGAACTGACACAATTTTTGCCCATAGCCTTTGCCTTGATGGTTTATATCAACCCCAAGTGAGCGAATTTCAGCAAGCCCCGTACTGTAAATATACAACGCTGCACAAGCACAAACTTTACCGTTTACTTCGATTACGGCGAAATCACGGATGCTCTTAATTAAATCGTCTTCGCTGCGTGGTAAGTTTTCTTCTCGTGATGACCAGTAATTTACCAACTTCACGATTGAGCGAATGTCGGTAAGTTTGGCATCACGAACCACAAATTTGGCGGTGCCAAAATCGTGACGAGCCTGATCAATCACCTTTTGCACCGGATCAATACCGGTACCACCAAGAATGTTTCGCTTGTCCACCAAGTATTCCAATTCCAGCACAGGGTAAACATCGGCTTCAATCAACGACGAAAACTGCTTAAATTCATCAATTCTAAGGTTCTCCAATGGCTCATTCTGACCAATGGCATACAATACCGTAGCACCAACAATTTCGTGAGCCGTTCTAAATGGCACCCCTTTTGACACTAAGTAATCCGCCAACTCTGTCGCATTGGCATAACCTTGACGTGCCGCTCTCTTACATTCTGCGCTGTTAAGCTCAATGGAGTTGATCACCTCACACGACATGATCAAACAACTGGTCCATTCTTTTAACGCATCAAATAGGCCTTGCTTGTCTTCTTGCATATCCTTGTTATATGCCAACGGCAAGCCTTTTAGGGTCACCAATAACGACTGTAATGCCCCATAAACACGGCCACATTTACCACGTATGAGTTCCAGTGCATCTGGATTTTTCTTTTGTGGCATTAATGAACTGCCGGAGGTGACATGATCGCCCAAGGTAATAAAATGCGCTTCACCGGTATTAAAGAAGATCAAATCTTCTGAAAAACGCGATAAATGCATCATTCCGGTACTGGCGGCAAATAACAACTCAAGTACGTAATCTCTATCTGAAACCGCATCCAAGCTATTTAGGCACGGACCATCAAAGCCAAGGCCTTTGGCTAACTCAACACGATCGATTGGGTAAGTTGTACCCGCCAATGCACCACAACCTAAAGGTGATTGATTCATGCGTTTACGGGCATCTTCTAAGCGTGACATATCACGCTTAAACATTTCAACATACGCCATGCACCAGTGGGCAAACCTTACTGGCTGAGCTCGTTGTAAGTGCGTGTAACCAGGTAAGATATGCTGTTTGTTGTTATCGGCTAGGTTAATTAATTGCTGAATGGTGGTGATTAACATATCAATTAATACATCCACCTGTTCACGCGCCCATAAGCGTAAATCGGTTGACACCTGATCGTTACGGCTGCGACCGGTATGCAGCTTTCGGGCAACATCACCAAGGGCTTCGATTAACTCGGTTTCCACCCAGCTGTGAATGTCTTCAGCGGGGGTGTCTTCAAAGTCGATATCGCCCTGCTCTACTCGAGCGGCTAAGTCTAATAAGCCCTGCTCTAGCTTTTCCTGTTCATCTCGAGTTAACACACCAGCTTTGTAAATGGCTTTTGACCAACCAATCGAGCCTTGAATGTCTTGCTTTGCCAATACCTTGTCAAACGGCAGGGAATCATTAAAGGCTTTAAATATTTCGCTGCTTCCAGACTGGAAACGTCCACCCCATAAGGCCATATTATTTCTCCTGCTGTTTTAATGCATTAATTCTGCTTGATAGACTAAATAAACGAATAAAGCCTTCTGCGTGTTTTTGGTCATATACATCATCTTCGCCAAAGGTAGCAAACTCTTCAGAGTATAAACTGTTTGGCGAACGACGTTGGGTCACAACCGCCTGGCCTTTATACAGTTTTACCACAACATCACCGGTCATTTGTTCAGCAAACGACTCCGCGGCAGCTAATTGCGCTTTCGCTAACGGCGTAAACCAACGACCATCATAAATAACGTGCGAGAACTCAAGACCAACAGACTCGCGGAATTTTAACGACTCTTTATCTAGGATCAGACTCTCTAAGCCTTTATAAGCAGCCATTAATACCGTTCCACCTGGCGTTTCATAACAACCACGAGACTTCATACCCACCAAACGGTTTTCGACAATATCAATACGACCGACACCATGGGCACCGGCTTTTTCATTTAGGTACACGAGTGCTTCATGCGCTGATAGCGCTTTACCATCAACGGCCACAAGCTCACCTTTATCAAAACTTAACTGCACAGTTTCTGGCGTGTTTGGTGCATCAAGTGGGTCGACCGTCATGGTCCACACTTCTTTGCTTGGCTCACACCATGGGTCTTCTAGCTCACCACCTTCGTGAGAAATATGCCATGCGTTGGCGTCACGCGAATAGATTTTGGTTAAAGATGCTGAACATGGAATATCACGTTGCTCCAAGTAATCAAGTAAGTCTTCTCTTGAAACCATGTCCCACTCACGCCAAGGAGCAATCACTTTTAATTGCGGTGCAAGGGCTGCAAAACACGCTTCAAAACGTACCTGATCATTGCCTTTACCGGTACAACCATGACATAACGCATCGGCACCCACTTTTAAGGCAACTTCCACATGCGCTTTAGCAATAACAGGTCGAGCCATTGAGGTACCCAGTAAATACTGACCTTCATAAACGGCACCGGTTTTAATGATTGGGTAAATATAGTCTTTTACAAATTCTTCTTTTAAATCGACCACATGACACTCTGAAGCACCCGAGCTAATCGCTTTTTCAACAATGCCCTCAAGCTCTTCTTCGCCTTGGCCTACATCAGCACAGAACGCCACCACTTCACAACCATCATAGTTTTCTTTTAACCACGGGATAATCGCCGATGTATCTAAACCACCTGAATACGCTAAAACCACTTTTTTAATTTGCTGACTCATATTTTTCTCTTCAATTCTTTAAATTTTTATTTGTTAATGAGTATCTTACCTACTCATTAAGTTAGTATATTTTTAACCAAATAGGGTAACTAAAACCGCATTTTGTGCCCACATACGGTTTTCCGCTTGCGCATATACGATAGACGCACCCGAATCAAATACCTGTTCGGTAATTTCTTCGCCTAGGTGTGCTGGCTGACAGTGCATCACCGCTTGGGCGCCAGCTTTTTTCATTAAGGCATCGTCCACTTGGTATGGGGCAAAGTCCGCTAATATTTGCTCTACTTTTTTGCTGTCGCCCATCGACACCCAAGTGTCGGTGTAAATGGCTTGCTGACCTTCAATGGCCTCTACATCATTGGTAATGGTTAATGTGGCGCCACTTTCTTCTGCCAAAGCTTGTGCTTTAACGACCATATTGCCATCTGGACCAAATCCTTGTGGGGTAATGACCGTAACATTCACGCCCAAGATGCTGCCCATCAGCATTAACGAATTCGATACGTTATTGGCATCGCCTATATAGGCAAGGTTTAAACCCTCTAGCGAACCAAATGTCTCTGTTAACGACACAAAGTCAGCCAATGCCTGACACGGATGGTATAAATCACTTAATGCATTAATAACCGGGATGCCGGCATGTTCAGCCATTTCATCTAACACGGTTTGCTTAAACACACGCGCTACAATAGCATCACACCAACACGCCAAGTTTTTCGCCACATCTTTAACCCGTTCGCGCTCGCCTAATTGGCCATTTTGCTGGCCCAGATATAGGCTGTGACCGCCTAATTTATTAATGCCTATATCGAACGAAATGTGGGTACGCAGTGACGGCTTTTCGAAAATCAAGGCAATGGATTTACCCGCTAACGCGTTACTGTAATTTTCAGGATTGGTTTTAATGTTAATGGCCAAATTAATTAACGCTAACAATTGTTCTTTTGATTGCAGCTGATCTGCTAAAAAATGATTTAATGACATAATGATCTCGTATTTTTGTTTTAACCTGACGCTTTTTACGTCAGAAAAATTAATGACTTACAGGTTGAATGCGGGTGCCAAATAACTCATTGTTTTGCGCTTTAAAAAGCTGCTCAGGAGTTTTCCAACTGGCCACCGCGATACTTCGTCGCAAGGTATTAGCGGCATGAAATGCGGCATTTACTTTGGCGACCATGCCGCCATTAATCACCCCATCTTTCATTAATTTTTGCGCGGTAGAGAAATCCAATTCGTCTAAATATTGATCATCAGCCCCTTTAACACCAGCAACGTCGGTTAATAAAATTAACTTGCCGTTAATCAACTGGCTAATAGCCACCGCGGCATCATCTGCATTGACATTAACCAAGCTGCCATCTTTGAGACTGCCTATAGAAGACACCACGGGCAGTTGACCGTTGTTTAATAAGAGCTCCAATAAGTTAGCATCATTCGCTTGTGGGATACCTACAGCACCCAATACAGGATCGGCGGGTGTACAAGTGATCATATTGGCATCGGCAAGAGATAAGCCAACGGCCGCTAAACCTTGAGCGTTAGCACAGGCAACCAGTGACTTATTAACCGTACCGGCTAACGCACCAGCAATAATTGGCATATGCTCCGGCTCGGTAACCCGCAGGCCATTAATTTTTTTGCTCACAAATTGTGCTTTGGCCAGTAACTCATCCACCACACAACCACCACCGTGAACAATCACCACACTTTGTTGCTGCGCAACCAGTTGATTGGTGACTTGGAACAGTTTGATAAGCGCCGATTGATTTTCCATAATGGCGCCACCAATTTTTATTACTAAGGGATTAGACATCAAAAACCCCCTTGGTGTAGTGCAAAATAGTTGGCTTTATTATGAATAAGGTTAAAGCATTGCATGGCTTGCGAGGCTGCCCCTTTTAATAAGTTGTCAATAGCACAACTCACCACCAACACCTGACTTTGGGCATCAAATTTATAATGAAGATTAGCGAACGGCGTACCGGCAACGTCATCGATTTTAGGCCAGCTCTGCATAAGTCTTACCATCGGCGTTTCCTGATAAGCATTAATAAAGGCTTGATCAACCTGCTCACTGCTTACACCCGGCTTTAACTGCATGGTTACCGTACACAATAAGCCTCTTTTATAAGGCGCTAAATGTGGATTAAAAATAACTTGCTGACCTGAGTCTAATTGGCTTTGCTGAGCAATTTCAGGTTGATGACGATGCTGTAAAATATTGTAAGCCGTTAAACTGACTTCATTAAAGCTGGTACCCAGGGCCGCTTTTCTACCGGCACCACTTACTCCGCTAATACCATTAACAACAATTAAGCTGTTATCAGCAAGCAAACCATTGGCGGTTACGGGCTTTATCGATAATAAGCTGGCTGTTGGGTAACACCCTGGCACGGCAACAATGCTTGCTTGTTTAATCTGCTCTTCATGCCATTCAACTAATCCGTATACGGCATTTTCGAGTAAGGCGGCTTCTTTATGGGTAAAGCCATAATATTTAGGATAATCGTCAACACTGTCTAAACGAAATGCCCCCGATAAGTCCAACACCTTAACGTTATGTTTTATGAACTCGCTGGCCCACTGTTGTGAATACTCATGAGGCGTGGCCATAAACACCACATCCAATTGCTGACCATGTTCATCTAGCCATGCCTGGTTAAAACCTTGTAATGGCAAATCACACATGCCCTGGTATTTTGGGTAAAGCGCAGAAAATAACTGCCCTTTGGATTCGCTATTTTCGGACACCAACAAATGCAAACCGGTAACCAATTCATGCTTGGCTAACATGCCAACCAGTTCAGCACCCGCGTATCCACTTGCTCCGATAACGGCTATATTCACAATGTATCCCTTAATTTTTGTTGTTTTATTCAAAACCGCTTTTGTCTAAATTGCCAAAACGCTTAAAAAGTCGTTGTAATATGGCTTTTAAGCAAAACCTTATTAGTCATATAAATTCAATCTATGTAGTTAATAATAAAATATTTATACTGAACTGCAATGGGGTGTTTTATAGTATATAAATACCATGTAAAGCAAAATAACAATTAATGATTACTTATGCAATAAAAAAGCATAAATATTTTTGAGGTTTTATGTCGAAATTACCGAACTTTGAACAATCTTTAACCGAACTCATTGCCAGCCCATCGATAAGTGCCAACTGCATTTCGTGGGATCAAAGCAATAAAGGGGTCATCGACATAATGGCCAGCTGGTTTGAAAGCTTGGGGTTTTCCATAACTATTCAGCAAGTACCTGAAAGCCGTGACAAGGTAAATTTACTGGCGAAACTAGGCAGTGGTGAAGGTGGACTGTTGCTTTCTGGTCACAGTGATACCGTGCCATTTGATGAGCAACAATGGCAAAGCGATCCGTTTAGCATCAAGCGCAGCGACGACAAGTTTTATGGTTTAGGCACCTGCGATATGAAAGGTTTCTTTGCCTGTATTTTGCAAGTGTGCAAAAACTTACCCAAGGGAAAATTGAAAAAGCCCTTGTATATTTTGGCCAGTGCCGACGAAGAAACCACCATGTCCGGTGCACGTTTCTTTTTAGAAAGCCAATTAGCAAAACCTGATGTGGCCGTGATTGGTGAGCCAACTAGCTTAGAGCCGGTTATTATGCACAAAGGGCATATGTCACACCGCATTTCCGTGCGCGGTAAGTCGGGTCACTCAAGCCAACCAAGCAAAGGTGTTAACGCCATCGAAGTCATGTATCAGGTGATAGGCGCGCTTATTGAGCTCAAACAAAACTTTGTTGATAACTATCAAAACGAACACTTTAGTGTGACCGAGCCCACCTTAAATCTAGGCGCGATTAAAGGCGGCGATGGGGCAAATCGCATTTGTGGAGATTGTTACCTAGATATCGACTTGCGATCTTTACCTGGAATGAAAGATGAAGAGTTGGTGAGTTGGTTAAGCGAGGCCTTAAAACCCATTGCTGAAAAATATCCCGGCCGACTAACCATGGCAGAGTTACACGCCAGCTCTCCGTCTTTTGCTGAGCAAGAAGATGCCGAATTGGTTACCTTTGCCGAAAAACTGAGTGGTCATTACTGTAAAGCGGTAAATTACGCCACGGAAGCCCCATTTATACAGCAACTTGGTTGTCAAACCATTGTTCTGGGTCCTGGTTCAATAGAACAAGCCCATCAACCAGATGAGTATCTGGCTTTTGATCAAATTAAGCCGATGGAAATATTATTACTGTCCTTAATTGAGCGCTATTGTTTGCAAGACTAGGGGCTGTTGACCTTTGCTGTCTAACTTTTGTTCTTAAGTTGAATATAATTTCTACTTATTAGCTGAAAATATAAATATTATGTTTTGTCGTTGTTGATGTGAATCCTACGGACACCGTTTGTTTGGCAATTCTACTGCGTTTTTTCAATGTGAAAGGCAATAAGCATTCCAAAGTGAAAAAGACTTGTATCATTGCCAAACAATTCGCTGCAAAAATCACCACCAAAGATAAACAGACCCTAATTGAATTCATCGCTAAAAAAATAACGGGTCATAAGACGAGCCATGCTTTACGACCTGTTTTCCCCCTTGATTTTGATAATCACCGCGGATTGAATATAGCGCATAGCGTTATGAATGACCAAAGACAAAAAAACCGGCTATCAGCCGGTTTTATTTCGATCTAATTTAATCGTAATCGTTAGTAGTAAGAATGCTCACCACGTTGATGTTCAGTTACGTCACGAACACCTTTGATTTCGCCATTCATGACTTCAATCAATTGTTTTTCAACACCGTCTTTAACGGTTAAGTCGATTTGGCTACAACCGTTACAGCCACCACCAAACTCTAAGATTGCATAGCCATCTTCGGTTACTTCAATCACTTTACACTCACCACCGTGACCGGCTAATTGAGGGTTTACTTCAGACTGAATAAAGTAATTTACACGATCAAACAAAGGACCATCGTCGGCAACTTTACGTAATTTGGCATTCGGTGCTTTTAGCGTTAATTGCGAACCCATTTGATCGGTTACAAAATCAATTTCAGCATCTTCTAAAAAGCGCACACTGTCTTTGTCTACCAAGGCATCAAAACCGTTGTAAGCAATACGTGTATCATCGGCTTCTACCGACTCAACCGGGCAATATGACACACCACATTCCGCTTGCGCTGTGCCTGGATTTACAACAAACACTCGAATACAGGTGCCTTCGGCTTGTTGTGAAAGTAATTTTACAAAATGCTCTTGGGCGGTTTCAGAAATATTAATCATTGCTTGGTCTCAAAAAAATGCGGTTACTTTGCTTTGTCTATAGGTTTGATTTTCAAGGCTTTGTACATAAAACTGGTTAAGCCAAACCATAATACCCGACAAAACAACTCAAGTATGGCAACCATAATACTATTGTCTGTTAAGAATATAAAGCATTTACCTTGTAAAACAGGCAAAGTATCTCAGCCAAATTTACTTCACAAAGTCATTTCATTAAGATGTTGGCAAATAGAATATCCATAAAAATAACATAATAAAAATAACAGCCAAATAAAATCGATCACCAGGGAGACGTATTTTGTTCCGATTCATAAGCCAATGCATGCTTGTTTGTATGCTATTTTCTGCAAGCGCGCACAGTGAAACGCTTGATTATTATTTTCCAGATAAGCCTTCTTATCGTAGCGAAATCCCAACACCTAAGTCCGTTATAGGCTTTGATGTTGGTGATCGTCATGTGCGTCATGACCAGTTAATTGCCTACTTTCGTGAATTAGCGGCCAGCAGCGACATGGTTCAACTTGACCATATCGGCTACACCAACGAACACCGCAAACAAGTATTAGCCACAATATCTAGCAAAGAAAATTTAGCTAATTTAGACCGCATCCTTGCCGATAGACAATCAGGTAAGCGTTTAGACAAAGATGCGCCAGCGGTTGTCTGGTTAGGGTATAGCATTCACGGTAATGAAATCAGTGGTGCAAACGCTTCAATGTTGGTGGGTTACTACCTTGCTGCGGCACAAAACGAAGCAATGCAATCGTTGTTAGACGATGTCATTGTTATTATTGAGCCAAGCATGAACCCAGATGGCATGGACCTGTTTACCACCTGGGTAAATAGCAACCGTAATCAGTCATTAAATACTGATCCGGAGCACCGCACGCACATTCGTCAGTGGCCATCGGGTCGAACCAACCACTTTCGTTTTGACTTAAACCGTGACTGGTTACCACTAACTCAAGTAGAAAGCCAAAACCGTGTACGTAACTTTCATAAGTACAAGCCAAATGTACTGGCCGATTTTCATGAAATGGGTAAAGATGCGACCTACTTTTTCCAACCAGGCGTATTGGATCGCACCAACCCATTAACACCACAAAAGAACATTGAATTAACGCAGTTATTTGCTACGTTCCACGGTGATGCCCTAGATGGTGACAACCGCTTGTACTACAGCCAAGAAAGCTTTGATGATTTTTACTACGGTAAAGGCTCAACCTACCCAGACATCAATGGTACCGTTGGTATTTTATTTGAACAAGCCAGCTCTCGTGGTTTTGCCCAAGACAGCATTAACGGTGTACTCACCTTCAGTTACGGCATTAAAAACCACGTATTAACCTCCTTCTCAACCTTAAAAGCGGCACATAAGAATAAAGATGAGCTTGAAAAATTCCGCTTTGATTCGGTAAAAGACAACTTACGTCTTGCAGAAGATGAAAAATTTGACGGCTACCTAGTAACCGAACCATACGACAGTTACCGTTTGACCAACTTTTTAAACCTATTGGCTCAACACCAAATTACCATTTACCCATTAAGCAAAGACCATAAAGTGGACGGCGAAACGTACGCCAAAGAGCACAGTTACTACGTACCACTTAAACAAGCTCAGTACCGCGTGATCAAAACCATTTTTGAAAAAGTAACCAAGTTTAAAAACAACACGTTTTATGACGTATCGGGTTGGACCATTCCACTGGCTTATAACTTAACAACGGCAGAATTAAAATCGTCGCGCAGCGTTAAGTTAGCTAAACAAGCTTGGCAATTTAAAGCGCCAAAAGCCCTGAACACAGACAGCCTTAGCGAAAGTTACGCTTATGCGTTTACCTGGGATAATTACCTAGCCCCCAAACTGCTTAATAAACTTCTTAATAAAGGCATTAAAGCCCGAGTTGCAACGAAAGGGTTTAGCCAATACGCCAATGGCAAGTTGATTGACTTTAAGCCTGGCACCATTGTTATGCCAGCAGCTATCCAACAAAACCCACAATGGTTTACCATTTTGGCCGCCGAAAAAGCCGCATTTGATATTGAAGTATTTGCCTTGCAAAGCGGTTTAACCCCGAATGGTATTGAACTTGGCAGCTCGTCCATTAAGCCCGTAAATCCGGTGAGTGTATTGCTTGTTGGTGGTCAGGGCGTTAACCCAAATGAAGCCGGCCATATGTTGCATTACCTTGATGGTCAAATCGGCGTGCCCGTTAGCATTGTTGAAATTGAGCGCCTGCGCCGCATCAGTTTTGATCGTTACACCCACGTATTATTTGTGGATGGCAGCTATGGTCAAATCGAAGGAAGCACCATAGATGAGTTAAAGCACTGGGTGAACGCAGGTGGTGTGGTCTTTGGGCAGCGCCGCGGCGCCAAATGGCTTGCCGACATTGGTTTATTAAAAGCCAACTTTGTGAGCCGTGACACCTTGACCGCTGAATTTGATACCGATAATTTAAGCTATGCCGATAAAGAGAAGTTTTCTGCCCAGCAACGTATTGCTGGTACCATTTTTGGTACCAATATCGATACCACGCATCCACTAGCCTACGGTTATCACAAAACGTTCTTACCTATCTTTAAAAACTCAACGGTTATGATTGAGCAACCGAATGCGCCGTTTGTGAGTTTAAATAACTTTACTAACTCACCGTTATTAAGCGGTTACAGCGCTAAGCAAATGACCAACCAAGTAGCCAATAAAACCGCGATTATGGCCCACAATTCAGGTTATGGTCGCGTCATTGCCAGTAGCGAAAACTTAACGTTTCGCGGTTACTGGTTAGGTACCTCAAAGATTGTCGCTAACGCGTTATTCTTTGCTAAAAGCTTTAGCGCGCAGGCACCTAAAACAAAATAACAACTTGGTATTGATACCTTAAACAGGATCTTCTTTAACAACCAAACAGACAGAAAGCACGGTGATCTTTTCGACACCGTGCTTTTTTAATAACGTACTTATCTCATTTACCGTGCTGCCCGTGGTAACAACATCATCAATTATCGCGACATGCTTAGCCAAAATAGGCCGCTTGCTTAATTGAAATGCACTGGCCAAATTTTTCCGGCGACTCGCCCCGGTTTGCCCTACCTGAGCTTCAGTGGCGCGTACTCTTGCAATAACATCGCTTGCACAGCGTTTGTTTAATGTTTTTGCCATGTGTTCTGCAATCAGTTGAGCCTGATTATATTGCCGTAACTTACGTCGGATTTTATGAAGAGGCACCGGAATAAACAGCTCTGGTAGTTGTGCATCACTGCCCTGCGCTTTTAAATGATCGCCAAACAGTTCTCCTAGTAAACTCGCCAATTCGATTCGTCTAGAATATTTTAATTGGCTCACCCAGCTATCATACGGCCATTGATAGGGCGCCAGACACAGCAGCTGCTCAAAACTGACATTGCCTAATAAGCGGTTCACTTTGGGATGATTCAATAAATTCGCATCGAAGGCGTCGAGCTGAAATTTACGAATATCGTCACTGCAGGTTTGACACAATAACGCATAGCGCTGGCAAGGCTGCAAGCATAAGTCGCAACGAAACAGGACAATGTGCTGCAGTGTTTTAATGCGCGGCAATAAAAAATCAGATATTTTCCTTAACAAGCTTTTCATATTCGCACTCCCTTGCGTAAAATAAACGTATCAGTAATAAAAAATTATTAACAATAATCTATTAAGCATGGCAGAACGTTTAACTTTTACCACAATAGGACAGGGAACCCCGTTGGTTTTTATTCATGGCTGGGGCCTTAACAGTGGCATATTTCACCCCATCGCCGAGCAATTAAGCCAGCAATATCAGGTAACCTGCATTGACTTACCTGGTTTTGGGCAAAACCAGGCCATTGCCGCTCAACCATATTCCATACAGGAAATAGCGAAAAAAATCAGCGAAGTGATTGAACAACCTTCGGTGATTTTGGGTTGGTCATTGGGTGGACTTGTTGGCACCGAACTGGCCCTGCATCACAGTGAAAAGGTATTGGGATTGGTGACGATAACCAGCTCACCCTATTTTGTAGACCAACCCAATTGGCCAGGCATTAAAGCCGACTTGCTTAAAGCGTTCCATCAACAATTAAAGCAAGACAGTAAGAAAACCATCGATGGCTTTTTAAAAATTCAAGCCATGGGTAGCGCATCGGTGCGCCAAGACGTTAAACAAATCAAGACGTTAATTAATCAGTATGCCGAGCCCGTGGTTGACGTACTCGACCAATCCTTGTCATTATTAGAGACGGTTGATTTACGTAGCCAACTAATGCGCATCGAATTGCCCGTATTAAGGTTATATGGACGATTGGACTCCTTGGTACCCAAAGCGGTAATTGAGCAGGTAGATAAACTTTTACCAAGCAGTGACCGCTATACCTTTCATCACGCTTCGCATGCGCCCTTCATCTCTCATGGCGATGAATTTATTAGCGTCCTAAGCGACTGGTTAACTGGCAAAATTACATAAATAATTAGGTGATAAAATGCAAAACTGGCAAGCATGGCAAGAAAGTTTGATTCAATATTTTAGCTTCCTGGATAATAGACCCCTATTGCATGCCGGCCTGATCTTGTTTGGCACTTGGGTGTTTGCCTGGATTTTTGACCGTGTAATTGTTGCTGTCGCTCGTCGTCTTGCCTCCAAAACCGAAACCGATATTGACGATCATCTATTTGACTTAATGCATCGCCCACTGTTTTATTCCATCTTAGTCTTTGGGCTGTCTTTAGCGACCCACGTTGTCCATATTCCTAATGAGATCTACAACATCCTGTTCCCCGTGCTGTATACCGTGCTATTACTCATGTGGACCATGTTTCTACTTAAATTTGCCAAGGTCATGCTACGAAAAATGGCCTTTAACCAACGGCATTTTGGCGTATTACACCCACAAACACTGCCTCTGTTTGAAAATTTAGCCTTAATCGTTATTTTAGTCCTGTCGGTTTATTACATCCTGTCCAGCTGGGATATCGATATGACCGCTTGGTTAGCCTCGGCTGGTATTGTCGGTATTGCCGTGGGTTTCGCCGCTAAAGATACCCTGGCCAACTTATTTTCTGGGGTGTTTATCATGGCCGATGCCCCCTATAAAATTGGCGACTACATTGTGTTAGAAACCGGCGAGCGTGGTGAAGTAACCAACATAGGCCTTCGAAGCACTCGCATATTAACCCGTGACAACATTGAAGTTACGGTACCAAACTCGGTAATGGGCAATACCAAGGTCATTAACGAATCGGGAGGGCCTAGCACCCAATATCGCATCCGCACCCGCGTAGGTGTAGCCTATGGTAGCGACATAGATTTAGCCCGCAGTGTGCTGCAAAGCGTCGCCGATAATGAAATCGATATCTGCACCAACCCACCACCGGTCGTGCGCTTTCGTACCTTTGGTGGTTCCAGTTTGGATTTTGATGTGATGGGCTGGATCACCGAACCGGCGCTACGAGGCCGTATTATCGATAAACTCAATACCGAAATATATAAGAAATTTGCCGAACACAATATTGAGATCCCATACCACAAGCAAGATGTATATATTAAAGAATTTCCTGGTCGTAATAACGCCCAAACAGGGGATCACAATAGCCCAACCGGCCTTGAGGAAACGCCATGATTTATTGGCCAGCGATTATCAAACACGATAATGAAGATGAGTTGATCTTTATTGCTAACGAGCAACAATGGCAAACCGACGAAGAAATGTTGCTCTACTTGTTTACCGAGCGTGATGTGCTCATAGATAGCAAAGGGGCTGTTTATTCTTTACCTGATATCCAACAAAGCCCTGAAACAGCAAAGCCATTAGGCCATGCCACCGTCGAAAACATGCTTGAGTTGGTTAGAGAGCATGCTGTCATAACCAACCATTGTTGCGCGAGTAAAATACACGCCAGCAGTATTGAGCAGGCCATTGCCCTTGTAAGCTCGATGAGTGATTAACTATCGTCACCTGCAGAGCCTCAGACATAACGGGGCTCATTATTGATTAAAAAACACACAAAACAATAACAAACCCTCACAGACATTTCCCGTTAACTCAATACAATAGACCATCATAGAAATATTTTATCAGGCCCGTTCATGAAACTTATCACCGGATTGTTTTTGCTGTTTGTTGCCAGCTTAATTTATATGGCCAATACCGGTCAGGAAAACATCTTGTTTGAGTTAAAACGACAAATCGCCTATGGCGATAAAGTGGGCCATTTCCTGTTATACGGCACTAGCACGTTATTACTCAACCTTGCCCTAAATGGTAAAAGTTTACCGTTAAGCCCGGCTTTGCAAGTCGGCTCTTTAGCGGTTTTAGTCGCCACCACACTCGAAGAATTTAGCCAGTTATTTATTGCCCGCAGAACGTTTAGCGTGTTAGATATGTGTGCAAACGTAAGTGGAATTTTTTGCTTTACCCTATTCAGCCTGCTTATCCTAAAAATGCTTTCCCGACGACAAGACGGGTTATCAGAAAAGCATGTTACTGACGAATTAGAGCTTAACTAGCCCACTTATTTTAATGGTTTCAAGCCTCAGCAAAGTACGTCGCTTTTATCAAACCTCCCTCGCCCATTAAACACTCTCCCATGGCATACACTTGCTTGATAGCCAAATCCATTTCATCCAGCAATACGATATCGGCATCAAAACCCGGGGAAATTTGACCTTTATTATCCAAACCTAATACATTAGCCGGACTTTGCGTTACGGTCATTAATGCCGTACCTAAGTCGATTTCCTGCTTATGCACACAGGATACCAATGACTTATGCAGGCTGCTCACCCTACCAATTTGCAGATCAATTAAACGTCCCTGCTTATCAAAACATGGCAAGCTGGCATTGCCATCAGAGCTTAACGTGATGTGCATCGGATCAACGCCATCAGCTAAGGCTTGTCTAACGGCATCGTCGGCAGCGACTTCACCTTCTGCCAATATTTGGTCCGTCGTGCTAGTGGTAAAGTCAATCACCCCGCCCGCTTTGGCAAATTCAAACCCCTGGGTCAGTAAATCGGAGTTTCGATTTACGTGAGTTGGGTAAAATTGACTTAACGGCACATCACTGTTTTTTGCCACCTCAAAAAGCAAATCCAACCCAGAGGAACTATCACCTACATGCACACTAACAATGCCTGACTTACCAGACAACATGCCACCAACCCGCGCTTTAGAAGCCACTTTAGCAAGCTCTTGCCAACTTAACTGTGAACCACGATGATCGCTTATGGCTATTTCGCCAAGACCAATGAACTCGTCAATTAACATAATATCTTTTTCGATAGCGCCGGTTATGGTTGGCGCTGGATAATGATAAGAGCCGGTATGACAATAAACACTCAGCCCAAACTCTTTTAAGGCTTTGGCTCTTGCCAACATATCTTCAATGCTGCGAGTAATTGAGTCGGTGCCTAAAACGCCCACCATGGTGGTAACGCCGGCTTCCACCGCATCTGAAAATGGCATTTGTGGCGTGCGGGTTTTAAAACCGCCTTCACCACCGCCACCACTGATATGCACCAAGGAATCTATAAACCCAGGAACTAGATAATGTCCCGTTGCATCAATCACTTGCAAGCCATGACTACTTTGCAAATTAATCTGTGCATCGATGGCAATAATTTTATTGCCACTAACAAGGACATCTTTTTGGCCAAGGTCATTTGGAGCAAATACCCTGGCATGTTTAAATAGTTTCATTTGTTACCACTAAAAATTAACTGCAACGGCAATCCATAACGTCAAAATGGACATCCCCATTAATAACAGCAAAAACCTATAAATGGTCTTTGCCCACTCAAACCAATCCACTTTGGCAGCCCCTAGGCAACCGATTAATGACGCCGACGTTGGAATGATCAGGTTGGTAAACCCATCCCCCAATTGAAATGCCAACACCGCCGTTTGTCTGCTTACCCCAACCAAGTCGGCCAAAGGAGCCATTAATGGCATAGTTAGCGCTGCCTGACCGGACCCCGAAGAGACAAAAAAGTTAAACAGTGACTGGAATATAAACATAAAACTGGCACTCAAGTAGGCCGACCAGTCACTGGCCAGTTCACTACTATGATGTAAAAGCGTGTTTAACACCGAGGGCGCAGCCGGATCATCACCACCAAACAGTAAGACAATCCCTTTAGCTAATCCGACAATTAAGGCAGCAGGCAATAAGTCTTTCGCCCCTTGTTGGAATGATTCTGACACCTGGTTAACGGTTAAGCGGTTGGCCAACACCGCAATCGCACCTATCACGCAGCCCATGGTAAAAAACTGACTGGCAATTTCGGCAATATAATAGCCTTGAGCTAAAACGCCATAAATGATCCAGCCAATCACCAGAGTAAATACAAATAAGATCAACCCATCAAGACGGCCAAATTGGCCAGCAAGAGCCGAACTATCGACCTGATTCCCCTTAACGGTTTGCTGCCGAGTTTGTTTTGCGTATTGGCAGGTAAATGCCAAGCCGGTTAAGGTAAACACACACCATAGGGCAAAACGAAAAGGTGCCCCAGACATAATAGGCACATCTGAAATACCTTGGGCTATGGCCACACTGAAGGGGTTCATCCACGATGTAGCAAAACCAATTTGGGTCGCCACATAAGTCACTAACACGGTCAGTATACTGTTATAGCCCATGGCCTTCATTAACGGCATAAGCACCAAGCAAAAAGCAATCGCTTCTTCCCCCATGCCAAAAATGGCACCACCTAATGAAAATAAAATAAACAGCACAGGCACAAATAATTGTTCCGCCCGTTTTATTTTATTTATCAAGGCCAGTATGCCGTTGGTAATAGCACCGGTGCGCATAACAATACCAAACGCGCCACCCGTAATAAGGATAAACATAATCACACCAATGGCGCTGCTGTTCTTATCGCCTGAAACCAGCCCCTCAAAGGCAAAGTTAAAAAAGCCTATATCATTACCTGTCGAAAATAATGCCACGCCATTAGATACTTCGGCTTGTTGATAACTCCCCGCCACCAATAGCTGCCGGGCCCCATCATTTGATGCTTGTGTTGCAAACGTACCAGCCGGTACAAACCAAGTTAGCAGCGCAGCCAGTACCACCACAAAAAACAAAATCACAAAGGCATCGGGCATTTTGCTTTGTTTTATGGGCTCATCCCTAGGCAAAGAGCTCGTTATTGTTGTCATAAGGAAACCTCCCACAGTACAAGGAAAAGTGCACTGCAGGCTTTTAAAATCAAGAATATGGCAAGCTCTTTACTGGAGCCTGCCAACCACTTAACGCACAACTTTTACCTACTTCACAAAGTAGGTAAAAGATAACCGATAGTTAGACCCTAAGGCGCTATGGTTCATGGAGTCAAAGCCTCGTCTTGAACCGTAAGCGACTGGTGGCTCTTCATTGAAGACATTATTAATGGTTAAATTAATATTAAAGTCTGCAAAGTCGTAGCCCATGTTTAAATCCACTTCGGTATGCGAGTCGACATCACGCGTTCCATCAGCATTCAAGACGCCCAACATATCAAGCTCATCAAGCTCTCGGCCTCGCATGCCTTCAATGTCATCTTCGTAACTGTCGGTGTAACGCGCGGTTAGACTTGAATAGAAATGTTCCAACTCCAGACCAACGCGCACGCTTGCCAAGTTCTCTGGGTAACGCCATGTGCCAACGAGTTCTTCAATTTCATCAGAGCCCGGTTTATTGCGCTCAAATTCGATGTAATGGGTGGCATCCAAGTCTAAGGTAATGCGCCCAAATGAGAAATTCAGATCGTGCTGGTAGGTTAAGTCAATGCCGCTGACATCTTGCTTACCGGTATTTTGCAGCTGAATAATATGATCTCGATACAAAGGTAATTCAGCATATCTTGGATCATCAAAAGCGACCCACTCGGCCAAGATCTCAGACAGATTTGCGCCATCATCTTCCACCGTTAAACCACTGCTATCGGATACCAGACATAAATCAGGATCGTAAGAAACCCCCAACGAGCCTTCCGGTACCAGACCACAATGACGCAATGACGAATCGTTAATGGCTCGATTAAGCACATCGGTCATATCGGTATCAACTAGGTCTTCGTGCTCGAATGCCCAGTAATCTACGGTTAAGGTGATGTCATTATTCGGACTGTACGCAAAGCCGACACTAACCGACTCTGACTCTTCAGCGTTAAGCTTGGCATTACCAAGCTCGAGCACGTTTTCACTGCGCTCATCGCCAAAGCCTTCACAATACAAATCGGCTACCGCTTGGTTTGCCCCACAGTCAAAACGCGCAGTGGTTGTTCTTAACTCAACCCCTGCCTGAGTTAACGATGGCGCCCTAAAGGCCGTAGACCAAGAAGAGCGTAGCACTAGCGAGTCAAACGGACGATAAGTAATGCCCACTTTAGGATTAAAGGTGTCACCAAAATCGTCGTAATCGTCATAACGCCCAGCTAGCTTCATTTCAAGCTTATCGGTAATTGGCCAGTTAAATTCAGCGAAAATGCCATATTGCTGACGGTCAGCTTTTGAAAAACTCGAACCAAAACCGAAAACATCCACTAAGTAGTCATTTTCAGAGCGTGCCATGGCATTTAACGACGGTTCATCGGTAATTTCTTCGTCTCGAAATTCCACCCCAAAAGCCGCACTGACGGTATGCCCATTGATTTCGAATAATTCACCACTTATCTTAGCATCCCAACCGTAAACGGTACTTTCGCCGTCACGCGTAGGCACTTCTTGGGCCATAGCGAGCAAAGCATCATTGCCTTCATCGCCAACTAAAAACGGATTATACATACCAAGTAAACTGCCCGATCCACAACTCAAGTCGCTGCCATCATAATCGGCAATGTTGCCATCACTACACAGTTCACCATTAGCTACGGCATGGTATTTATAACGGTTATAAATACCAGCAACGGCTTTTTGCTCTGATTCAGACTTTGAAAGGGTAATGGCAGTTTCCCAGTACCATTCGTCAACCCTGCCCGATAAGCCAGTGACCAATCGAAAGGCATCGGTTTCAACATCAATCGTCCTTGGTGTTGCAAATCGAGCGTCGTATCTGAAACCCCAAGCCTCACGGCCAGCGGGTGTGTCGTATGGATCGATATAAATCGCATCATAAAGGGCATCTTGCACCTCTGGGTCGAACACCATTAAGGCATCTTCATGTGCCCAAGGACCTTCCATGTCATTAACTTGATCAATAGGTGCTGGCGTTGATTGGCTAGTGGAGTCCGTTGTGCTGTAAAAGAAGTCGGTAAACCAGGTGGTGTCTCCAAAATCTTTGTTGTAAGTAAAACCTGCAGAAGCAGATTCTAGTTCGGTGGAAAGCAAATCATCTTCATTGCCATAATACGCACAAATTTGCTCGCCATATTCGGTTGTTACCAGCTCTGTTTCACAATTTGGCGCGCCAATCTCGTTACCATCACGGGCCGACCAATAATAAATGTTGGGGGTGTTTTTAGGGAGGTAAGAATAAGCACTTTCGAGTATTGGGTTACGAGTAAAACTTCTGTCTTGTGCACTAAACGATCCGCGGTCGAAGTAGTCTGCAAAGACGGTTAGTTGACCACCGGCAAGGTCGGTGCCAAACACAAAGTTAAAGTTGTGTTTGCCTTCATCGGAGCCAGCAAAACTGTTGCCGCTAGAAGCATTAAACTCACCACCTTGGTAATCTTTTTTCAAGATGTAGTTAATGACACCAGCAACGGCATCGGCGCCATAAGTTGCCGATGCACCAGTTGCCAATACTTCAATGCGTTCAATTGCAGCCAGAGGAATGGCGTTTACATCAACAAAGTTTTGCGTACCTGCCGCAAATGAACTGGCGGCTATACGGCGGCCATTAATCAGGGTTAATGTGGATGCCGGTCCCATGCCTCGAAGTGATGCTGCTGCTTGCCCGGCGGGGGTTGATGTGGATAAGGCACCCGATTCGGAGGTAGTAAATGAGCCATCACCACCACGTGTTTGGTTTACTTGGCGCATCAATTCAGCAACACTGGTTGCCCCAGATTTGGCAATGTCATCGGCTGAAATAACGGTTAATGGTTGGGCGCCTTCTAAATCAGCCCCCTTGATTTGGCTACCGGTTACGGTAATTCGTTCTACGTCTTTCTCTTCTATGGCGATTTCCTGCGCATACGCACTGCTTATCGCAGCGATAGCAACAGACATAGCCAACAATGATTTATTCAATGGCATGTTTCTCTTCCTGATTTTGAATTTTTTTATTTTTTTTAAAATTTAAAAAAGGCGCGCAACCCAAGACAGGTTACACAGTTATCGAAATTGAATTTTTTTGTGGGCGGCTAACAAGCGACCACAACGCGATGCGTTGCAGTTTTCTTACTCGTCAAACCATTCGGAAAGATAGTAGTTTGAGTCGTTATATGCAGATTGTGAAAATTCTCTCTTGTACATATAAAACCAATTCGTTATATTGCATTTCTGTTAAATATTGCTTTTTTAGTATTAATCGTTAGAAAACGAATTGTCAACCTCCAATTAAAAAAGCATAAAAAAATGACCAATTATTTAATCAATAAAAAACTGCTGTTTTTGATCCTGTTCGTCAGCATCTTTACCCTGCCAGCTTTTGCCCAACACTCTAGCCAATCCAGTGGCAAATTAATGCTCGTTGGTGGCGGCTTAAAAACCTGTTCAAGCATGGCCCAGCACAACTGCAAAATGGGCACCGAATTTTCGAAAAATGCCAAACTAGAACCTTGGTTTAAAGTCACCGAAAAACGCCTGCAGACCTTACCAAAATACCAACATCTATTTGAGCCTAAAAGCTATTTAAAATTAACGAGGTTTTTAAACAAAATAGCCAAACAAAGCAAACAGTTAGCCATTAGCAAGCAACAACTAATGCACCTCATTAAAAGCCATGATAGTCAGCGCACTATAAGTAACTTAAACGACAAGCAATATTATGTCTTGTTGGACGTGTTTGAAGTGCCGTTAGTGAGTCAAAATACACGCTTTAAAGAGCAAGTTAAATTGGCCGACAGCAAAGATTTGCACAGCAGCAATATTTATTATGATTTTGTCAAACAGGCTGCACTTATAAATGGCCACAAAAAACCTAATATTGTGGTATTAACCGCCTCGGCCAGGGACCCGTTTGAAGCCGCCGACTTTTATCAACAAGTTTTTCAATTAGCCGGAGGCAACAGCCAATGGTTGCCTTTAGATGCCACCTTAAACTTTGCCTGGCAGCAAGCAGAGTATAACCGCTGTGACAAACTCGACGAGTATCGATTAGAGCAAAATGGCTCAGTGGAACGAAAAAACATTTACCCAGATTTATACGCAAAGCAAGTAGCTGCTTGTCAGTCCCCCAAATCACTCCTTAAAGCAATTGCGCAAGCCGATGGAATATTTATAAATGGCGGCGATCAATCGTTAACGGTGAAAGCTTTTAAAAACCTAAATGGCAGGGACAACCAGGTACTTACTCTTATAAAACAAAAATTGCTGAATAATCAGCTCATTGTCGGTGGTACCAGTGCCGGTACGGCGGTTATGAGTGGCCAATTTAATGAACAACATTCAGTGATGATCACTAATGGTCGCAGTGAATCCGCACTCCAACGCGGTGCTGTAGCCGATCAATTGCCCATAGAAGGTTGTCAAAAAAATGGCACTTGTAACCCATCCTTACTTAATGTGGATTTAACCTATAACTCAACAGGCGGCCTTGGCTTAGTCCCGTTTGCCATTATGGATACTCATTTTTCTGAACGTGGCCGCCAGGGCCGTGTTGCTGTGTTAGCACAGCACAGCAAAGCCAACTTTGTGTTTGGTGTCGATGAGGCAACAGCGATGTTAATGAGTGACCCACTAAGTGACTCGCCGTCCTTTGAAGTGCTAGGCGCAGCAGGGGTTTGGGTTTTACAACCAACAAAGCCAAACAAAGCCCTGATTCATTATTTAAATTATGGGGACAGAGGCGTTATTCGTGACAAAGAATTATCCATCACATTCTCTGAAAAAGAGGCGAATGAAAAACAAAAAATCCGCGCTAACACAAAAGATATTTTCGAGGGAGATAACTTTAAGCAGTGGCTAGGCCAGGTATGTTATGAGCGCAAAACGCCATTATCGGCGAACTATCGTTGGCAAGATGAAGCATTTAAGGTGTTGGTTAGTCGTACAGAGCACACTCAAACAAAAGCTAGAGTCGATTCACGCACAGAACAAGATACCCAAGTATGCAGTTATAAAAACCTATTGTTTGAGTTTTAACCAGCTCATCATTTAAAAAAGTTGAGCGCAAAAAAAACGTCGCATTTGCGACGTTTTTTGTAGTTATCTATTGTTTTAAATCAGCAATAAATTAAGCAATACCGTACTGGCTGCGGTATGCTTTAACCGCATCAAGGTACTCTGCTAAATCTGCATTTCCAGATAAGTAAGTAATTACATCGTTAAGGCTAACGATTGAAATTACCTTGGTATCAAAGTCGCGTTCTACTTCTTGAATGGCAGATAACTCTCCTTGACCTTTTTCTTGACGGTCTAGGGCAATCAATACACCAGAAAGGTCGGCGTTATTGGCGGCAATGATTTCCATGGATTCACGAATTGCAGTGCCCGCTGTGATCACATCATCAACCAGCATGACTTTACCTTTTAGCTCAGAGCCAACTAGGCTGCCCCCTTCACCATGGGTTTTCGCTTCTTTACGGTTGAAGCAGTATGGCACATCGGTATTATGATGATCGGCTAGGGCTACCGCGGTTGTTGTTGCAATCGGAATACCTTTGTATGCTGGGCCAAACAGTAAATCGTAATCAATGCCTGAATCATTTAAAGCGGCGGCATAAAAACGGCCAAGGCGCGCTAAATCACGCCCAGTGTTAAACAAGCCCGCATTAAAAAAATAAGGGCTAGTGCGACCTGATTTTAAGGTAAATTCACCAAATCGTAGTACGTTTTTCTCTAAAGCGAATTCAATAAACTCGCGTTGATAATCTTTCATCTATGGTTCCTGAAATATATTATTAGCTCGTTGTTTTTAGTGTATTGCTTAACTTAATGCGGCTTTTTGCGCATCAAACAATTCACTGATGCCGTCTTTAGCAAGTTGCATCATTTCTTGCATTTCGTCAAAGCTAAATGGCTCTTCTTCGGCAGTACCTTGTACTTCAATTAGCTTGCCTGTATCGGTCATTACTACGTTCATGTCCGTTTCTGCTGCTGAATCTTCTGGGTAATCCAAGTCGGCTACTGCCGTACCTTTGTACATGCCAACCGAAACGGCTGCAATCATATGCTTTAATGGGTTGGTTTTTAATGAGCCGTTGGTGCGCAAGTAATCTAACGCATCAACTAAAGCCACACAAGCACCCGTAATAGACGCTGTACGCGTGCCGCCATCGGCTTGAATAACATCACAGTCAACCGTAATGGTGTTTTCACCTAGGGCTGCTAAATCTACCGCCGCACGTAATGAACGAGCGATAAGACGTGAGATCTCCAACGTACGACCGCTTTGTTTGCCACTAGCCGCTTCACGACGCATGCGGGTGTGAGTTGAGCGAGGCAACATGCCGTATTCTGCTGTGATCCAACCTTTACCCTGGCCTTTTAGGAATCTTGGAACGCCTTCTTCGACGGTTGCCGTACAAATAACTTTGGTATCGCCAAACTCAATTAATACTGAGCCTTCAGCATGAGCCGTAAATTGACGAGTAATGGTTACTGGGCGAATTTGCCCCGGAGTTCTTCCACTTGGACGCATAAGGTATTCCTAATTAGGTGATTTTTGTTGGCATATTATAGCACTGCAAATGACTAATTTTACAACGTTAAAGGCTATCAATATGAAAGTTCTTGAAATATAGTTAGAACTAACAGGGTCATGTTAGCTAGATGTTAATGAGAAGAAATTACCCACTATGAGAAAATTAAGCCAAATTTTATTAATCGTTACCGCCTCAATATTTTCGCTGAATGTATTGGCAAGTGAGCCATTGCCTACGTACAGCAAAATATTTGATGACACACGAGATCCCTTTAAAGACGCGTTAAGCGCCATTAAGCTTGCCGAGCAAACCGACCGTAATGTATTAATTAAAATTGGTGGTAACTGGTGCAGCTGGTGTAAAAAAATAGACGCCTTTTGGGAAGCTAACCCAGACATCAAAACGCAATTGCACAGCACCTTTGTGTTACTGAAAGTGAATGTGAGCGACAGCAATGAAAACCAAGCCTTTATGAAAGGCTTACCGCCAGTAATGGGCTACCCGCATATGTACGTTTCAACCAATAACGGTAAAGTGATTTTATCAAAAGATACCGCCGAATTTTTAAAGGCGGATGATTCTGGCGAATACTCAAGAGCACAATGGTTAGCGTTTATTGACGAATGGCAACTTGCCAATAATAGCGACAATATTGCCAGAAGTACCAACAATCAATCAGCCAATGCCAATAGCGCAACGGCCAGTAACAACCCTTAAGGTAGAATAACAATAACTTATGAACTCTTTTTTTGATGAAAACTTTGTCCTACCAACGGCATTAAGACAGCGCTTGTCGCGTCGTCGATTTTTAAAATCAGCCGCAGCCGCCAGTGCCATTACGTTAACGCCTAATGCCTTAGCCAACATGGTGGCCGCTGATAAAACCATAGAACCTTGGCGCACCCTAAACCATGTATTAGAGCATTTATTACCAAGCTCTAAATCTGGCCCAGGAGCAAAAGACATTAGGGCGATTGACTACTTATATAATGTGGTTAACGCTCAGCCTACGGATCCAGCGGAGTCTACCTTTATTAAAAAAGGGGTCGGGTGGTTAAATGGTTATACGCAAGGCCAACTTAAGCTCGATTTTTATCAGCTAAGCCTTGAGGATAAAGAAACTTCATTAAGAGCGATTAGCAAGTCCACTGCCGGTGAAAACTGGATAAATACCCTTATCACTTATTTATACGAAGCGTTATTAACACCGCCTATTTATGGTGGTAACCCAGACGGCATAGGCTGGCAATGGTTAAACCACAAAGCGGGCTTTCCACTCCCCACCGAAGGTAAGCGCTATTATGAGCTACCAGCGTATGCGGCCATAAACGTGAAAAATATTGATGCCAAAATCAAAACCCAGACCCAGACCCAGACCCAGACCCAAACAATAAAATCAGATAAGAAGGCTCAATAATGAAATACGACGCGTGTATTATCGGCAGTGGTGCCGGTGCTTCTCCAGTGGCTTATTCGTTAGCCAAAGCGGGCAAAAAAGTATTGGTGCTTGAAAAAGGCCCTTGGTTAACCGAACAAGACTTTTTTAAAGACGAACTGGCGTGCTGTCGTCGCACCACATACTCTCCCGAGTTAGATGACGAACAACACGTGATTGAAGAAGAGTACATTCGCGATGATGACAGCAGCTACTGGCAAGGCGAAGCCAGCAGTGAATCAGGCTGGGATTTCTGGAATGGCAACATGGTGGGCGGCTCCTCTAATTTAATGAGTGGCTATTTTCATCGCTTAAAGCCGGTGGACTTTCGCCTTAAATCTGAGTTTGGAGGCATTGAAGGGGCCAACATTGCCGACTGGCCAATCAGCTATGACGAATTAGAGCCTTATTACGATATGGTCGACAACGTGGTGGGGGTGTCTGGCAAAGTTGTTGAGCATCCGCATTTAGAGCCGCATAAATCCGATTACCCGTTTCCACCAACGGCCGAGCACCCAATATCAAGCTGGATTGATCAAGCCGCAACTCAGTTAGGCTACCACCCTATTCCCGTACCAAGAGCTATTTTATCAACGCCAGCAATGGGCAGAAAAAGCTGCGAGTACGCAGGTTACTGTTCAAACTATGGCTGTTCTACGGGTGCTAAGGGCAGTGGCCGCGCCGCCCTTTTAAACCATGCGGTAGCAACCGGTAATTGCACCATAAAGCCCCACGCCAAAGTCTTTAAACTCGACTCCGCTAACTCAACGAGCGGCCAAGGCCAGGTAACCGGTGTTTGGTACTACGACCAACAAAACCGCCAAGTACGGGTTGATGCCAAAGTGTTTGTTGTGGCCTGTCAGGCAATTGAAACATCTAGACTGTTATTAAGCTCAACCAGTGAGCAGTACCCAAGAGGTCTTGCCAACAGCAACGACCAGGTCGGTAAAAACCTTATTTTTTCAGCAGGTGGCACGGGCCAAGGTGATTTTTTCTTTGATGACATCAGCGAGCAGCAAAAGCAACAATTAGAAGTGGTCGGCCCGTTTATTAACCGGGCTTTGCAAGACTGGTATGAAATTGACGATAAAGCCTTTGGTCAAAATTCAGTGGGCCAACACAAAGCCAAGGGCGGCACCATTGACTTTTTATTCCATCAAAACGCCATATCAAAAGCCAGTGGCAGTCAGTGGGATGATGACGGCAACCTGCAATGGGGTGAAGACTTAAAAAGCAGTTTATACAACGCCTTTAATTACGGCAAAACCTTACGCTTTGAAGTCTTTAACGACTGGCTACCAACCGATAACTGTTTTGTCTCTCTCGATCATGAAACCACGGACAAATGGGGCGATCCGGTGGCCAAAATTCGCATTGGCGCGCATGATCACGATTTAAAGGTCGGGGAGTATTTAACGGCCAAAGCCGAAAATGTCCTTAAAGCCATGGGCGCTAAAAACATCAGCTCATCGGTTAGTTCATACCCACCACCAAACTTACAAGCGGGTGGCTGTCGTTTTGGTAACGACCCAAAAACATCGGTATTAGATAAACACTGTAAAGCCCATGATGTCGATAATTTATACGTAACCGATGGCTCGTTTATGCCAACAGGTGGCAGCGTACCTTACACGTACACTATATACGCCAATGCCTTTCGAGTAGCAGAGCACATCATCAAACAGCTTTCTTAAATGTCGCTAAGACCATACATTATCCAGGCATCACCACAGACGCAATCCATATGCCTAAGCGCCATGCAGAGCATCACAAATGGACACCTGAGAGGCTGATGAGTTGGGCTTATAAAATTGGACCGGACATCAAAACATGGGTAAAAAATCAACTTGAAAGTCGTGATCATCCAGAGCAGGCTTATCGTGTTTGCTTAGGGTTATTAAGCCTGTCCAAGAGCTTCCCCAACGAACGATTAAATAAGGCCTGTGGCATTGCTAACAAGCAAGGCCTTACTCGTTTAAAGCAAGTTAAATCTATTCTGAGCAGCAACGTATTGTCTCTTATCGAGAGGCTAAACTTGCGACGAAGGGCTAAACAGTAAGTTTGCCTTCAACCGCATCCCATCGTGTTAACCAAGGTCAACACTAGGAATAAATCGCCTTAGCTGGCGTTGATACAATCGGTTTTCTTTCTGTAGGGCTTCCTTCTGTTGCATTAATTTAATCACCATGGCAATAGCCACCCAATCAATTTCCAGATCTTGGCGCAGGCGTAATGCTTTTTTAACCCAATGTATAGCCCCAGTATCAAATAACCATTGCTCATAGCAAATTTGATCTGAAGGTTTGTTGATCGGTATGACAATGCCATACTCAACGATTTCGATGATTAACTCTCCTTCGATACCTTCAACCTGACACAGCTCGTCAAATGAAATACTGAACAAAGTTTCACTCATGATTACATACTCCACTCTAGCCTTGGATCAAAATCTTCACTGTTTGCCAGCTCTTGCCATAACTGTTTACCTTTCTCACTGGTTTTTTCAGGCATTGTAACTTTGATAACGGCAAACATATCACCAATAAGTTCTTTGTTTTTCAATCCTTTACCTTTTACGCGTAGCTTATCCCCTGACTGACTATCCGGTGGTATGGTTAGATGAATTTTGCCATCTAAGGTGGGAACGCTTATTTTGGTACCCAGGGCAGCTTCCCAAGGAGAAAGCGGAATAGTGATTATGATATTATGCCCCCGCACATCGAATAGCGGATGTGGAACTACACGAATGTGTAAATACAAGTCACCAGCAGTGCCGCCTTGATGACCTGGCTTTCCTTGTCCCTTAAGACGAATTCTTTCACCATCCATCACACCTTGGGGTATTTTCACCTTCAAGTGCTTTTTTGATGGCGCGGTTTGCGCATAGTCACCCGCTGGCATAACAAATTCGACCGTTTTTTGGCTCTCTTTTAACGTTTCTTCCAAAAATATGGGCAACTCAATCTCGATATCCTGCCCTCTAGCACTGCGCTGTGCTTGATCAAAACCCGGTGTATGATGCGATTGCCCCCGCCCACCAAAAATAGAGTTAAAAAAATCAGAAAAATCACCGTGGAATTGTGAACCCCCTGGTTGCCCTGTATTTGGTCGCGCTTTCCATCCAGGCGGAGGCTGAAAATCGTGTCGAGACTGTGAGCCGTATTGTCGCAGCTCGTCAAATTCAGCTCTTAGCTGTTCATTTTTAAGCACGTGATACGCTTCGGCAACTTCTTTAAATTTTGCTTCAGTACCCTCATCTGGATTCATATCCGGATGATATTTGTGAGCGAGCTTGCGATAAGCGGTTTTAATCGTCTTCGCATTTGCATCCGGCTCGACACAAAGTATTTTGTAATAATCTTTAAATTCCATAAATTCCCTCTTAGCTGTGAAAGTACAATTTAAGTTATTACAAAGCCCCATCAAACGTCTGTGTGTTTTTAATCTGCGCTTTTATCTGATAGGTTTGCATTCAATTGTTTCTGCAATAGAGACTCAAATTTCTCCTGATCATACAATCCCAAGGATTCCGCCGCTATCGTTAAAGAAACGTTCTGTTGATTCGCTTTGTACGCTATCTGTGCTGCCACGTCATACCCAAGTATAGGCGCTAAAAGAGTAATGACCGACAAGTTGTTACGCATATTTGAGTCAATTTGTGCATGATTAAGTTTCAAGCCTCGTATGCAGTTTACGGTAAACGAAGACATCGCATCGGACAGCAATTCGATACTCTCTAAAATGTTATGAATAATCACTGGCCGATAAGTGTTTAGTTGCAGCTGCCCATTCGAGGCAGCGAGAGATATTGTCAGGTCATTGCCAAAAACCTGTAAACACACCATGCTCAATGCCTCGCATTGTGTCGGATTTACCTTGCCCGGCATAATAGAGCTTCCAGGTTCGTTTGCGGGCAAATGCCATTCATTCAAGCCGCAGCGCGGGCCACTGCCTAGTAGCCGAAAATCATTGGCAAGTTTAAACAAGGCCGTAGCGAGTTGTTTGAGCGAAACGCTAAACCGCATTAATGCATCTTCACCAGAAACTGCCGCATAGAGATTTTCATGCTGAACAAATGGCAACTGGTACTGCTCTGCCAGCACCACAATCGCCTGCTGACCGAATAACTTTGGTGCGTTAGCACCTGAACCTATCGCCGTGCCACCAAGAGCTAACTGATAAACCGGGATCAGACCCTCTTCTATAGCTCTTTTAGCCGCTGTTAGCTGTTGCTCGTGAGCTGACAAAATTGCACTGGCTTTAATTGGTAACGCATCCATTAAGTGAGTGCGAGCAACAGTGAACAACTCATCGAATTCTGATTGCTTCTTGGATAACTCTCGTTCCATCCGCTCAATTGATGGCAGCAATATGTCCAATGACTGCTGAGCGACAACGATATGCATGGCGGTGGGAAAGACATCATTAGACGACTGTGACATGTTGATATGATCGTTGGGATGTAAGCGGGCATTATCTTTCGCAGAGCCTCCTTGGGCACCCTGAAGCAAATACGTATTTGCTAGCGATGTGATAACCTCGTTGACGTTCATATTAGTTTGAGTTCCTGATCCTGTTTGCCATACTCGCAATGGAAATTGATCGGTATGCTTGCTATCAAGCAATTCGTTACAAGCAAAAACAATCGCTTTAAGCTGTTCGTCACTTATCAGGTGTAATCCATGATTAACTTGCGCACAGGCGCGCTTTATAGAAACAAGGGCATCAATAAAGCACTGCTCAAAAGTATGTTTTCCAATCGCAAAATAGTTTAACGAAAGGTCAGTTTGTTTGCCCCAAAGCATAGATTTATTTTTAGCTGGGTCGGATACGGTTTTCTGGTTTCCTAATGTATTTCCTTGGGTGTGTTTTTTCGATGATTTTGTCATAGTAGAGCCCATTTATCTTTTTCGCTTGAACAGATGTTCGTACTCTTCCAACTTAAAACGTTCAGTCACAGGGGTTTTTAATCATGCGTTTATCTTTCGCGAGAGAGCTAAAGGGCTGCTCACTATCATCTGACTTAGTCACATACAATAAAAGCATTAAACCTAAAAATGCAGATAAAACTGACGCACAAAGGATACCGAATTTCACCGCATTAATATGCGCTGAGCTAAAAGCCAGATTGGCAATAAATAAGGCCATAGTGAAACCAATACCTGCCAACAGTCCACCTGCTAAAATCATTAGCCAACTTAAATTTGAAGGCAATACAGCGAATCGCAGTTGAATCGCTACCCAACTGAACAAGAAGACACCTAACGGTTTGCCTATCACGAAACCAAGAAATACCGCCATCGCGAGTGGAGAAGTTACCTCTATTCCCCTCAATGCTATCCCCGCATTAGCAAGGGCAAATAAGGGCATCACAACAAAGCCCACCCAAGGGTGAAGCATCATCTCCAAACGTTCTACCGGTGAAAGGACTTCACGTGCAGCCGCTTCAGCCGTTTTCAATGCTTTACGATCAGGCGTATCACCACTCCAATGATTACCCGGTGGATAAGCCACTACGCAATCCATAATAGTGTGTAGACGGTCATCTGTTATCCATTTTGTTGTTGGGGTCATTAGCCCCAGAATGACGCCAGTGACTGTTGGGTGGATACCCGATGCATCAACCGCCAACCAGATCAGAATCCCCGCTATAAAGAACAAGGCTATACTGCGGATGCCGATAAATGCCATGACTTTAACAACAATGAATCCGAGTAACGCGAATCCAATGGCTAGCCAATTAATGCCACTACCATAACCCACGGCGACAACGATAATGGCACCGATGTCATCAACTACGGCTAGTGATAACATAAATATTCTCAAGCTTTTAGGAATTCGCGTGCCCAACAGTGCCAAGCAACCGATCACAAACGCCGTGTCCGTCGCCATAACAGTTCCCCAACCATGTTGACCTAGCTCACCATACTGAAAAAAGAGATAAATTAGAGCGGGCACTAGCATTCCGCCTACTGCAGCGGAAATAGATAACATAGCAAGGCGTGGATTACGCAATTCTCCAAGCACTAGCTCTCGCTTGAGTTCTAGCGCAATTAAAAAGAAAAACAGCGTCATTACCGCATCATTTATCCAACTATGTAACGAACGCTCAAATGCAAAAGTACCAATGTTTATTCCGAGCGATACATGCCACAAGTCATTAAACGATTCACTTAGTGGGGAGTTTGCCAACGATAATGCCAGAAAGGTGGATAACAGCAAAACAACACCTGCAGTCGCTTCAATTTTAATAAATCGTGTAAGGGGTTGGACGACCCAATCAATATGCTCTTTGGGTAATTGCGTTGGGTGTCCCCGTTTATCACTCATCGATTTATGGTTCATATTTTACGCCTTGAGGTAATAGTGTTCTTTCCTCACCATTCAATGCATAATTGATGGCACATTCAAGTTTTCCACATTAATAATGCTTATCTGCTTACAAGTAATGCCATATTTTTTCACCTTAGATATTTCACTATTTTTCATCATCACAGAACCCGTTTGCTTGAATTCTATTAAGAAGCTTGAATAAATCATTAGTCGTCGACAAAACCAAAGTTGTGTGCATTAAACTCATTTCCCAATGCAGCTATTTCTTTATTATTACTCGTGTGAGTAGCTAACTCTGTTCAGAAAACACTCAAGGGAAGCTGTTTGACAGGAGATGTATTTGTTCATAAAAATTGGCTTGCAACATATGGCAAAACCCCTCCTGCAAGAAAGTAATCTAGTTCCAAGGAGCTATTAATGCATAAAACTACAGGTATAGTTACAGCACAATTAATATCATCATTTTTCGCTGAATATATAATAAGTTGTAACGTCTGATTAGCTATTAATTGGTGTTTGCTTACATCGCCTTCGACTACAACATCTACTTTTTCATCGCCTGTCAACTGTAAACTTGCTAACGACGTTTTATTAGATAACTGCAATGGCATGATCCCCATTCCAACTAAATTACTTCGATGAATACGTTCAAATGATTCAGCAATAACGGCTTTAACTCCAAGTAATTGACAGCCTTTAGCTGCCCAATCTCGACTTGAGCCTGTTCCATATTCTTTACCCGCAAAAACTACCAAGGGTATGTTATTTTTTGCGTAAAACTTACTTGCTTCAAAAATAGAGACATGTGCATCACAATGCTCATTTTTATCATCGAAAATGCTCGTTATGCCCCCTTCTATGGGAGTTGTTAATTTATTTTTTAGCCTATTATTAGCAAACGTACCACGCACCATAATTTCATGATTACCACGTCGAGCGCCATAACTATTGAATTGTTCAGGTGCAACACCTTTAGCAATAAGATATTTACCTGCAGGGCTATACGGGCTAATTTGCCCTGCCGGGGAGATATGGTCTGTCGTAATGGAGTCGCCAAAAATTGCTAAAATGTTAGCTGATTTAATTTTGATTGAACCATGGACTTGATTACCGCTTTTTAAGCCTTCTTGACCTGTTTGCGCTAAAAACTCGAGGAAAGGAGGTTGAATAATATAAGTCGAATGACTATTCCACGGATAGCAGTCGGTATCACTTATTGGTAAATCTTCCCACGCATGGTCACCAATTAACATATCTTGATATGACAATGCATAACTCTCTTTGGTTATCGCACGCATTGTCTCGTTAACTAAGTAATCATTTGGCCAAATATCGCGTAAAAATGTCGGTTGACCATTCTTATCGATACCCAGAGGCTCATTATCAAAATTGATACGAGTATGTCCAACTAAAGCAAATGCAATAACAAGCGGAGGGGACATTAGCCAGTTTAATCGAACGGAGGGGTGAATACGGCCTTCAAAATTACGGTTTCCAGATAAAACAGCGCCTACATTTAAATGACCTTCGCTAATTTGCTGTTCTATATCAGGGTCTAGTGGCCCAGAGTTACCGATACAAGTTGTACAACCAAAGCCAATACAATTAAAGCCTAGTTTATCTAAATATTGCTGTAAACCAGAACTATCAAGGTAGCGTGCAACAACTTGAGAACCCGGTGCTAAAGATGTTTTTACATTAGGGCTAATTTTTAGGCCTCGTTCAACGGCTGCTTTTGCCATTAACCCTGCTTGTAACATCACTTTAGGATTGGAAGTATTAGTACAAGAAGTGATCGCCGCAATGACAATATCTCCGCAGGTTACTGGTCTTCGTCTATAGGGTAATCTCTCTACGGTAGGGCAATGCCCATCAAGCTCGCTTACCTCTTTGGTCACTCGTTTTATACTATTAAGTGAAAAACAATCTTGTGGTCGCTTTGGTCCTGCAACCGAAGGCTCTATTGTGTTAAGGTCTATGACAATATTTTCAGGGTATGTTGCATGAGCCTTAGAATCTTCATTCCATAATTTTTGCGCTAAGGCATAGGTGTGAACACGTTCAACTAATGCCGATGAACGATTAGTGAGCTTTAAGTATTCAATAACTTCATTATCAATGTGAAATAGACCACAGGTCGCCCCGTATTCAGGAGCCATATTGGCAACCGTTGCCCTGTCGGCGATACTTAATTCTGAAACACCGGAACCATAAAACTCAACGAATTTGCCAACGACACCATTCTTTCTCAATATTTGAGTGATAGTTAAGACTAAATCAGTTGCTGTGGTACCGACTTGCATTTTTCCAAGCAGTTTAACGCCTACTATTTGAGGAGTACTTATACTCAATGGTTGGCCTAACATTACGGCTTCGGCCTCAATACCTCCGACTCCCCAACCGAGCACCCCCAAGCCATTAATCATCGTCGTATGACTATCAGTGCCGATCAATGTGTCTGGAATTAACACATTAACTTCATCTCTAACCACTTGTGCTAAATATTCGAGATTAACCTGATGGCAAATGCCACGCCCTGGTGGGATAATTGTTAAATTACTGAATGAGGCTTGTGCCCATTTTAAGAATTGGTAACGCTCATGATTTCTCTCCATCTCACGTTGTTGATTATGCGTCAATGAAGAGGGGCTGCCGGCCTGATCTGCAATAATTGAATGATCTATCACTAAATCAACTGGGCATACGGGATTTATAATACTAGCATCACCGCCTTTATCTGCTATTGCATCTCGCATTGCTGCCAAGTCAACTAATGCGGGTACGCCTGTATAGTCTTGCATTAATACACGAGTGGGGAAAAATGGAAATTCAAAGTTAGTTGGAAATGTTGAATCCACTATATTTTTGATTGTTTTGACAACATTTTGATAATGAAAAGTGTCATTAGTTGAGCAGTTTCTAAGGGTGTTTTCTAAAAATATCTTGGTAATGTATGGTAGGTCATCCAAATTGAACTGAAAATCTTCAGCAAGCTTGTTTAGCGACCAATAGTAAAAAATGTTGCCTTTATTGCCTTTGTTATTATCAATTAATCGCGTTAAGTACCTTTCTTGCCATGCGGCTTTATTTATTGAAATCATTGGATTGCTCCTTAGGAACATCTTGATCTAACGCTGCCGTATTTAATGCATCTTGAAAATTATTAAAATGTGAATTTTTATAACAATAAATTGTCATTTGTTTGTATAAAATACCGTATTTTTTCATCAATACGTTTTGAGCCGTCACTGTCATCATTATGCTCACTCCATTTACGTTTAAAAAGAAGCGGCGCGTAAATACAAGCGAACCGCATAACAATTAGACCTAGTAATTTTTGCCCGAATGGCTAATGCCATTAATAAATTTTAATAAATCACTGTCTGTTGACATAACCAGCGTTGTATTATCAGCAATAATGTCAGGATAGGCTCGCATGGTGCGCGTAAATTGATAAAGCTGCATAGCTTCTGGGCTTTGGCTGTAGGATTTTGCGTAAATATTCGCGGCCTGTGCATCGGCTAATCCTCTAATGGTTTCAACCGCTTTATAAGCCTCTGATTGAATTTTATTTAAGTCTCTAACACGGTTACCACGTATTCTTGCTGCTTCACCGTTACCTTCCGATAAAAATCGTTCGGCAATTTGCCTACGTTCACTGATCATACGGTCGTAAATTTTAGGGCGTACACTTTCATTGTAATTAATGCGCTTAAAGCGAATATCAAGCAATTCAATACCAAATACTTTGACTTTCTCAGCAGCTGCAGTAAATATCTCTTCTTCAACCCATTTTCTACCTTTTTTAATAGGCACTAAATTGCCCATTTTTAAATCTCTTTCAGCTTCGGTTAGCATGGCATCGCGAAGTGGCTTGCGGTCATTGGTGGTACGAATTATTTCGATGAGTTCATGTTTTGCCACAGCATTGCGCGTTTCACTGCCTAATATATCGTCGAGCCGAGATTGCGCACTACGCTCGTCTCGCAATCTTAAGAAGTACTGCAGAGGATCGGTAATTCGCCAACGGGCAAAAAGGTCTACTGAAATATATAACTTATCTTTAGTTGGCATATCGGAGGGGGCACCATCCCATTCTAATATACGCTTATCAATGGCGTTTACAGATTGAATGAAAGGCATTTTCGCGTTTAAACCCGCCGTCATTACTGGCTCGCCAATCGGTTTACCAAACTGGGTAATGATCACTTGTTCCACTTCATCTACGGTATAAAGCGATTGCTGTAAAGTTATGACAAAACACACCAATACGACCAAGAAAATAGTAACTTTTTTGGAGATCATCGCTTTTCTCCTGTTTTTAACATTTTATTTGATTGTTCAAGGTTAAGCAGTGGCAATATACTACTTGTTGATTTATCGATAATGATTTTAGAGTGCACTTGGGGTAATACTTGTTGCATGGTTTCAATGTAAATACGACGAAGTGTGACTTCCGGTGCTTTAACATATTGAACCAGTAGAGCATCAAACCTTGCTATATCCCCCTCAGCTTCATTAATACGTTTTAATCGATAGCCATCCGCCTCACGAATTCGCTGATCTTTCTCACCCAGTGCTAAAGGAATAATTTTGTTGTAGTCTCGTCTGGCTTCATTGATCAGCTTTTCTTTTTCTTGCTGTGCTTGATTCACCTCATTAAAAGATTCTTGTACAGGTTTAGGCGGGTTAATATTCTTTAACTGTACTTGATCAATACTAATACCCATAGTGTATTTGGTTGAAAGGGTTTGCATTTTTACTAATGCTTGCGATTCTATTTCTTGACGACCAATGGTAATTACTTCATCAACGGTTCTATCTCCTACTACTTCACGCATGACTGACTCAGAGACGTACCTAAGTGTTTCACTGGGCTCCCTGACTTCAAATAGAAATTTAACGGGGTCTAAAATTCGATATTGTACGACCCACTCAACTAACGCGGCATTAAGGTCACCTGTCACCATTTGAGTTTCTCGTTGTTCGTCATGGTTTAGGCTATTTTGAAAAGGATCTTGTGCACCAGACGTTGTAAAGCCAAATTCCTGCTTTAATTGTCGCTTAACGGGAACAGTGGTTGCTGATTCAATACCAAATGGAAATTTAAAATGCAGCCCCGGAGGCACTTCTCTAGCATACTTGCCAAATCGTTTAACAATAGCAACAGAATCACTTGGAATCGTATAAACCGACTTCCAGGCAGTGAAACCCAATAGAATTAAAAGTAGTAGCCAGAAGAAATTAAGGAAACTCCCACCAGGCAAAAAACCTTGAAACTTAGACAAGCCATCTTTAAAAAGTTGATCTAAATCGGGTGGAACAGGCGATTTATCGCCCCATGGACCTCCAGGAGGAGGTGTGACGTTAGTAGGCATAATAATGCCCTCTGAATAAATGACCTTAATTGGTCACTTACCTTTATATATGAGGTCAAAAAACAAACAATCAAGGGAAGGGAATCAATTTATGGATTAAAAAGGAGAACAAAGTTATTTTATTTAATAATCTGCATAGAAAATAGCTATTTGGAAAGAGCTATTTGGAAAGAGTTATTTTCAAGGCAGCGAGCTTGTCGGTCAGGGTATATTTTTCAGTATGAATGACCAACGGTGATCATCCCTTTTTTAACAGACACCAAAAATAGAATAGTTAAGCATAAAAATGCCTCCGACATAATTCTAACAATTGGTGTAATCCATACACTTCATAAATGTAGTATTAATGTGTTTGCCATTATGCCGTCCGATGCTGATTTACGATATTAGTAGAACGTTTAATTTATGAAGGGAAGGTTTTGGATTTGGCGAGCAACATGCAAACCAGGGGTTTTGAAATACATACTCTAAATTTGTTGTATTTTTTAGTGACAGTGTACATGTATTATTTAGTGACATTGATTAGTATTATTACTTTTTCAAAACCCCATACTTGTTGACATGCTACTGACACCCTATAGTCTTAGCGACATTAAAGCATAAAAAAAGGCCAATGGTGACTTCAGTCCATTGGCCTTAAGTGTGTTACATCAGTTGTTATTATTGTTATCTATACTACTTAGCCAAGCATTTAACTAGGTAGATTAATTTTAAACGCCTTTAACCGTTACCGGTGACACACCCTTTGCAGGTGCTTTACCAGCAAGTACTTTGGCAAGACCTTCTAACGCTGGGCTGCGTAGTTTTTCGGTCACCGCTTCACGGTATGTGTTGTAAGAGTACGTTGCTAAGGTTGCATCGGCTACTTTACTAAAGTGCTCAATCTCATAAGGCGTACGCAAGCTTACAAAAATAACACGCTTGTCGTCTTGCTTAGCTTTTTCAAGTAAAGCGTAAATCACTTCAACACCGGCTACTTTAAGGCTACGTGCTTTATTGGCTTTTAAATCATCCATGCCGCCCATTTCAACCGCACTTTGACGTGGTGAAATATGTGCGCCAAGTACCACATCCGCTGCCGCAATTTGTGCTAACGATTTTGCTTCATCAAAACCTAATGCGCTTGTACACGTTACTTGCAAATCGTCAATCGCATCTTTTAGTGAAGATTCAATGGCCACACATTTTGACGTGTCAGGCATAATAAGGTGTACTTTTTCACCTTTGTTAATTACCACATCTTGTGGCTTACCCGTCACTTGCGTAACCGCAGCAACACTTAGCTCCGCTTCAATTTTACGGTGCTCAGAGTTACCAATAACCTTCTTGGCTTTGGCAATTCTGTCTTCAACGCTGTAATCAAACTCTTCAATGATGTTGTATTCTTTCTTAAGCTTTTGAATACGTTTAAATGAATCATCAATATCTTGTTCTGAAATTCGACCACTTTCAACCGCGGCAACCAACTTGTCTAACATAATGTTCAGGTTATCAAGATCTTCTGCGCTACGGATTTTGATACCCATTTCAGAAATATCAACACCAGCTCTAAATACGTTAATGATCGCTTCATCTTTGGCAAAGAACTTACTGATCCCCGCCATGTCCATAGCATCGGTAATGACCACACCTTCATAACCTAACTCACCGCGTAAGAAGTCGGTCATGATCGCACGTGACATCGTCGCAGGTTTAATAATGGTTTTACCATCTTTAGAGGTATAGGTACTGCTATCAAGCGTTGGGTATTGAATGTGCGTGGTCATAATCATACCAGGCGCATTTTTCTTAAAGATATCTTTGTACGGGCCCACATCCAAGCGGTGAATGGTTTCCATGTCATGATCAACACGTGGCAAGCCTACGTGGCTGTCTGTCGAGGTGTCACCATGCCCAGGGAAGTGCTTTAACGTGCCAATAATACCGTTACGTTGGAAAGCATCAATTTGTGCCTGACCAAGAGCGGCAACCACATCTGGGTTTTCACTGTAAGAGCGTACGTTAATTACTGGGTTTTTAGGGTTTGAGTTTACATCAATATTTGGTGCATGGTTTACGTTAAAACCTAGCACTTTTAATTCTTTAGCAATAACTTCAGCCGATTTTTCAGCAAAGTAGGTACCGCGATCGGCATAGGTTGCCCCAATGGCCATGTTACCGGTAAATGCGGTAGTTTCATGACGAGCCGTTCTAAATACGCGACCACCTTCCTGATCAACCGTAATAAATAATGGAATGCCTAAGCTTGATGCTTTCGCGGCTTGTTGCAAATCATGGGTTAATTTAATTGTTTGTTCGGCGTTTTCTAGGTTATCAGCAAATAAAATAATACCACCAAGGTTAGACTCAGTAATCACTTTGGCTAAATCTGGGTGTAATACGGTCATCGGTGTACGACAGTATTTTTCCGTAAGTACCGGACAGTAATAACGCATATCAATGATAAGTTTTTGCGCAAGCTTATCACGCAGGGTAACGCGACTTTCTTCGTTCACAGTGTTGCTACACCCGGCAACGGCTGCTGTTGCAAGGCCTGCAACAACTAGCGAATGGATGATGGATTTTTTCATTTTTATAAGCCTTTTTATCATTATTTGCATTATTACTTGTGCAATTGACTCTATTCGAGCAAAACTAACTTTTCGTAATAATATATTCCATTAGACATAAATTTCAATAATTATTTATCGCAAAGTTGAAAAAGATGAAATACATCAAGCTTATCGCTTTTTTGATAAGACATTCATTGACACTAAAATGCCCTAATGACACCTTTGCTCGCTAGCTAACCACAAGCAAGAAACAATTGATCTAAATGAGTAAATGGCAAAAGCGACATTGCTCCATAGGCTATCGTGGTGCATAATTTAAAGCTAATTGGCACCTCAATAAAACACAGTGCCGATTACCTTACTTACACAATTAAATTTAGGGACATCTTTATGATCCATAGTATGACAGCCTTTGCCCGCATCGAGGTAAAAGGTGACTGGGGTAACGCGGTATGGGAAATCCGCTCGGTAAACCAACGCTTTTTGGAAACCTATTTCCGTATGCCAGAGCAGTTTCGTGGCCTTGAGCCCGTGCTACGCGAACGATTCCGCAAAAAATTAAACCGCGGAAAAGTAGAATGTAACCTGCGCTTTAACGCCAACCCGGCAGCAAAAAGTGACCTAAGCATTAATACCAAATTAGCAGAGCAGCTCATTGAAAGCGCGCACTGGATCAGCAACAAAGCAGGCACAGGCACGCTTAACCCGGTAGACATTATGCGCTGGCCTGGTGTTATGGAAGCAGAAGAAGCTGACATGGACATTATTTCAGCCGAATTGCTAAAAGGTTTTGACCAAGCCCTGAAAGACTTTATTGCAGCAAGAGCAAGCGAAGGGACAAACATGGCGGAGCTTATCCAGCAACGTCTTGATGCCATCAGCGTGCAAGCAACAACGGTTAAAGGCCACATGCCAGAAATCATTCACTGGCAACGTGATCGCATCATTGAAAAATTCAATGATGCAGGCATCGACCCAGAATCAACAAGACTAGAACAAGAACTGGTACTGTTAGCGCAAAAGATGGACGTAGACGAAGAAATAGACCGTTTATTCAGCCACGTAAAAGAAACGCAAAAGATCCTCAAAAAAGGCGGCCCACAAGGCAGACGCTTAGACTTTATGATGCAAGAGTTTAACCGTGAAGCAAACACATTAGGCTCTAAATCAATCAACACTGACATCACAGCAGCCGCTGTTGAATTAAAGGTATTGATTGAGCAAATGCGTGAGCAGATCCAGAATATTGAGTAAGAATACTGACGTCCTGAAATACCCTTTCAGCCCAATAAAAGCAAAGCATTAAACTAAGCACTCGTCCTTAGACGTCCTCCATTACCCACCAAAAGCCAAAAAACAATGGTGGGTTAATTGGTGGGTATGCTAAGATAATCACAAGTTAAATTGGTGGGTGTTTTTTTAATCTAGTGTAGATTAAAACATTGATGGGGTTTCTATGGGTAAGCTAACTGCAAAAGAAGTGAGTGCGAAAGTTAAAGGAAAATCAGGTCGTTTTGCTGATGGTGGTGGTTTATATTTTGTTGTACCTAAGTCTGGTCAACCTTATTGGATGCTTAGATACACAGCAAATAAAAAACGTAAAGAAATGACCCTTGGTAAACTAGCCGATTTATCACTTGCAGATGCTCGCCTAGAAGCAGCTTTAAAAATGAAGCAGCAAAGAGAGGGTTTAGATCCCTTACTCGCCAAAAAGCGCCAGCAACAAGCCCAAATAAAAACTGTTGATGATCTTTTTGAAGATTGGCATCTAGGTAATATTAAGCGACTAAAACACCCTAATATCCCTGAACGAGTTTATCGCAAGGATATAGCTCCTCATATTGGTGATGCGAAAGCTGAAAGTATAACTGCTAGAGATATCCGTGAGATCCTTCGTTCTATTGTCAACTCAGGCAGACCAGCCATAGCTAACGATGCTCTGTTGTATTGTAAGCAACTCTTTAATCATGGCATTAAGTTAGATGTTCTAGGCGCTAACCCCGCCAGTGCTTTTTCAGTATCTGATGCAGGTGGCGTGGAAAAAAGCAAAGACCGAGCCTTATCCCTAGACGAATTAGCCTTTTTCTTTAAGATTGCAAGAGAAAATAGCCATAGTTTTTCAAGAGATAACTATCTAGCCTGTGCCTTACTAGTTACATTAGGGATGAGGAAAACAGAACTAACTGAAGCACCTTGGTCTGAGTTTGATTTAACAGAAAAAATCTGGCGGCTACCTGCTGAAAGAAGTAAATCAGGTGTGGGTATAGATATTCCACTGCCAGAAATTGTTATTGAATGGCTTAAGGAACTGCAAGTAAGGGCTTGTGGTGCTGCTTATGTATTTCCTAGTCGCAGAACTAGTAAACGTCCTTACATGGGGGCGGATACGCTAAATAGAGCCATTACAAAGCTGTTTGGTCATGAGGCAGGAAAGATAAAACAACCGCCTAACTTAATGAGCGATATGGAGCACTTTACTGTTCATGATCTGCGTCGTACTTGCCGCAGTCTTTTGGCTGCTCAAGGTACTCTAGGCCATGTTGCAGAGCGTTGCCTTAATCACAAGCTGAAAGGTGTTGAAGGGATTTATAATCGCTATGATTACTTTGATGAACGTAAGGAAGCACTTTCTAAACTAGCAATAGAAATATATAACCTGAGCAAAACTTAAGAAAGTGTCTAAATAAAATTAACGGCTTTAAAGTATCATACACAAGTCTTTTACTAAGTAAGTATGTTTGTGATAGTGTTGTTTTACGCTAATACAATAAATAAGGAATTGATCATGAAGGAAAAAATTTTATTAAGTACTCTTTTGTTTGTGTTTTCTTCTGCTGTTTTTGCAGCTCCGTTAATTAATCAGTGGCGTGGTAGCGGTGCTGATGCTGACAAATGGTTTTGTGAATATGGAGACGGTCAAATTATAGTTATATATGCTAATCGAAACTGCCCACTTTCGAATTAAAAGCTAAACAGAAGTTGGCTCTATTGTTATCAGCAGTCGACTTCCCTTAAAAATACTCTGCTACCCCTACTCTTTTTAACTAGGGGAGCTATTGGTTATCCGCAATTATCCATATAGCTAGAAAGACAACCATAGTAGAGAGCTTTAGCATCTATGATTTGTTTTTCCGTCATTACTTTCTCTAGTTCTTCAATATGTTCTTTAGCTTTAACTTTTCCTTGATCCCTTGCGAGAAGATAAAGTGAATAAGCTCGTTCTATATCTTTATCTACGACTTTCCCTTTTGAATAATTCCAAGCTAGGTAAAGCATGGCTTCAGGACTTCCTTGTTTTATTGCTTTTCTATACCAGTCAATTTCTTCTTTTTCGTTCTTTACAACACCTAAGCCTATTGCGTACCGATGACCAATATCTGCTTGTGCATCAACGTTTCCTAACCGAGCAGCTTTAAGAAACCATTTTGCTGATTCTACATCACTTTTTACAACGCCCTTCCCAAAGAAATATGCAATACCTAGAGCATACATTGCTGAAGAGTTTCCATTTTCAGCAGCACTTTCAACTGATTCAAGATCAAGGGCTATGGCTTCATAATATTTAAAAGTCTCATCTGACTCATCATTTCTCTTTTTAGATATCTTATCTAGGTATTTTATAATCTGATTCGCTTTATCTTTGGCTTTAATTTGTACGTTTGTAGTTTCTTTTGGGCTTATTGGAGAATCAGTGTTTTTATCAGGTTCATTTTGCGAACCGCATCCAATTACTAATAAAGCCCCGATAGCACTCGCTACAAATAATTTTTGCAATTGATTCTCCCTATTTATCAATAATCTAGATGCTTTTAAATGTGTCCGAATAAATACTTTATACCATATATGGATAATAAAAAAACTATCGGTAACATGAAGAAAATACCTGAGATTGGCAAATGAAAATAGGTAAGTTTATTACAGCCATCAAAATCATTTAGCTAACCTACATAAACTTACACTTTTTCATGTAGAGCAAAATCTAATTTACTAGAGCACAAGTAACTTACGAATCTAGCAAATATACGATACCTAGCCCCCCCTACTTTATTCCCAAGTTCTCATTAAAACTAGGGTTTAAGTACAGAAAAAGGGCTAAAAACACACTTTTTGTAAGTACTAAGACCTACATATATTTAAAGACTTTTCAATTAAATAGCTATTGGCTTATCAAGGTTAGTTATTATATATTATTTAAAATTAGACACTTAGAGTTGAAAAGGGAGTTGTATTTATGGGTGGAATATCAATATTTCAATTGGAAATAATGTTTTATGTTTTCATTATTGTTTTCTTTATTTACACAGTAAAGCGGATATGGAAAGTGATAAAAACAGCTAAATTAAAAAGAAATAATAGCCGCCACCCCTGACGGAATGTCATCATGTCTTATCCTTTAGCACGAAACAGGACGCTCGGATTGCTTAATTTTTCTGTGTAACTATTTAAGCAAAATAGAATTTTTTATGAAAGAAGGCATTTTATGGGTGTAGCAATACTGCTTATGGTTTTAGGGGCGTTGTTCTATACGTTGAGGTTTATTTGGAGAAAGGCTACTGAAAAGGCTTTATCTCACAAGGTTAAAAATAAATTAGGAGCATTGGAAGAGGAAAAACTTTACGCGCATGTAATGGATGAGCTAGATGACGGAGTACTTCGCAAAGGCCTTTGGGGCAAAGCATTAGCGAAGTCTAACGGCAGTGAGTCTCAGGCAAAGTCTAAATACCTCGAATTACGTGTTGAATCCCTTAAAGATGAAGCCCAATTCCAGATTAAAACGCCTACTGTAGAAGCGACTCATTGTATTGAAGAAAAGAAAGAAGAATCTAAAGAGAAGAAAACCAGTATTTGGGGTGTTATTGGGAGTATTTGGGGCTTTGTTGAGAAGGTTGTTTTTGCTGGAGCTTTTTTAATTTTTTTATGGCTTTTATTTGTTGGTGTAATCGATAGCTTTTCTTAATATCCGTCTGACCATCTAGAGTGCGTTTTAGCTTGTATTTCGGTATCACTACTTACAACTAACGCGCTTCGCTTGTTGGATACCTGCACAATCACAATTTTTCAAATTGTACTTGCTCGGCATCTTCGATAAGCAATAGAAAAAATTATATTTTAACTAAGTAAAAACGGACGGATGGATTTACCTTAGGGGAAATCCGTCTGTCCGTTCACCTTAAAGCAGACAATTACTAAACTGTAGGTCTAAAGAGCAAAGCTTTAAATGGAGGTTCTCTGGTTTGATTTGTGCTAAGTACGATCTTTAAATATGAAATTGGATATTGCACCACCGAAAAATTCAAGCGCGCCAATACTCACAAAAATTAGTCCTACAACCCAGCTCTTAGGTTCATGTACAAATACTAATCCCCCCATAAACATCAAAACTAATCCAGCTAACCTAAAAAGATTCATAAAGAATTTTTTTACACTGGAAACCTTAACGCTTTTGACCGCATCTATTACTGTTTTATCATCACTACTCATAAATTTCTCTTTTTTATTGTTTATGGCGTCATCATGAAACCATAAAAACATTATTAAATACAAGGAACTTATAACAAATAACAAACATTGGCATCGGTAGCCATAAGGTGGTCGGTATTCAAGCAGCCCTGAATAGCGTCCATTAGTGCCTTATTAACTTGATACTGTGTCGCTAATTTAACTGAAAGACTGTGATGCGGATGGACGGATTTACCCTAAGGGGTATCCGTCTGTCCGTCTTCCTATTTTGCAGCTTAGGTGATGGAATAGGTTCCACCGTTGTTTTCTCGTATTTTGCCAGTTTCGAACAACTTCTTCTTAGCTCTTCTAAACTGACTAGCTTTAGAATCATCATTAATTGCATCAGTACATTGTGCAACATAGGTATTTTTCCATTCCTTTGCCGATGGTTTAAAACACTCTAGGGCTAGCTCTTCATTACTTTTCTTAGAAATCTTGAAACTAGGGGCTTTATCCGTTTTTATTACACACGCTCCTGTTATTGGCTTGCCTTTACTGGTATCTTGACCTAATTCAACACTCTTAATTTCAAAGTACTTGGTTGCTAGCTCATCATCAGCATCCTTCATTTTATCGCAGGTAAAAGAGCACTTTTTGTCTTTACCTTCTACTTCGAAGCTAAAATCAATGTTGGCCTTTAAGGCAGAAGCTCCCCTAGCTCCTTGGCTCGCTGATTTACCAGTATGATGAACTAGGATGATGGTGCACTCGTATTTCAAGCGAATATCTTCTAGCCTGTTAATGAATCTAGCCATGTCATCGTTACTGTTTTCTTCGCTTTGCATTAGATGGCGTGAGAGGGTATCAATAATGATTAGTTGAGGAGGCTCATCTAGTTCATTTATTGCTTTCTCAACTTGCTTATAGCCCTTGTCAGTGTCGATACCTATGGCTCTGTTTGATATAAATAACCTTTCTTGATTAATGGTTATACCGTGCTCGATCTCGATAGCTTTAAAACGGCGTGAGAGGCCGCTCAGGCCTTCTCCTGCCAAAACTAATACATTGCCCTGTTCTGTATCCTTTTCGAACCAAGGAAGGCCATTAGCGATCATAGCTGCCATACTCAATATAATGTGTGATTTACCAGAACCAGAAGCACCATAAATCATGCCTATTGAGTTGCTAGGTATCACATCTTCAATTAACCAACTGATCTCTAGAGGCTGGCTGTATAACTCATCTAGCTTAATGAAGTTGTAATCTAAAGTATTGAACATTACGAGACCTCCTGCTCTTGTTTAGCACTTCTACTAAATAACGGTGCTTTCTTGCCAAATAGTGGAGCTTTTGGTTGTTTACGTCCTTTTAGACGATATTCAGCAACTCTATGCCTTTTGATTCCGAAGTCATCCACAATGCTTTTTCTCTTAGTTTCAATGGGATGTCCTTGCTTCCTAAGTCGCGATATTGAACCTGCTGGAGAAAAAACTCCTTGTCTACGTAAGTCATAAGTAGTAACAGGCTTCCTCTTAAGAGCATTAAGTACGTAGTCATCAGCTGTTTTATTGGTCTTAATCATGCTACACCTCCGTTACGAGCAGAGATGCGAGATTCAACCCAATCAAATACTTCTGCTTGTACCCAAGCACTTGAGCGTTCGGTTAGTTTAACTGGTTGTGGAAATTCGCCTCTTTGAGCTAGAGCATATGTGTGTGAGCGAGATAGCCCCGTGATAGTTAAGACTTCTTTTAGTTTGATTAATCTTGTGTTCATGTTTACACCTTTTGGTTTAATCTCCGCTCGGTATTAAGTGGAGTGGGTGTATTACAAGATTTTTAAGCGATCGCTCCCTCACAGGTAGGGGAAGCTAATTCCCCACCTAGGAAATTTAGTGGCTAGTTTTTTTGGCTATCTAAGTAACTCAAAGCATCGGTTAATAGCCGCTCATCTACCTTAGATAACCCGTATTGATTGATGTCCAGCTCTACCGCTAGATCTATTAACAGTTCCTTGATTTGGCTTTTGTTTGGTGATGAACCAGAAGCGTATTTATGACTTTTTGCTAAGTGGTGCATCAATAGCCCAATAACTTTTAAGGCTGTGTTTGAAGGTTTGCTAGTAGATTGGCGTTGGTCGCTATTGGGTTTTAATGCTCTAACCTTAATATCACTCTCTAAAATGAAAACATCGTCAATGTTTAAATGCTCATCTAACGCAGGATCAAAAATCCACTTCAACGAGCCACCATTATAATTTGTATTCATGCCATCAAGTAACGATTGGTTTTTGGCTAATTGTGCATTTAATAGGTCTAGTTTGTTGAACTTGTCATTAACAAGAAGCGAGGTGATGCATTCGGTGTCGAGTCTTAATACTTCCCCTTGTTTTACTGTGAGTTCTTTCTGAATGGGATTCTGGTCGCGGTTGTAGTCAAATAATGGAAACCAGTCACCATTTTGAACAAAGACCTCGCCTCTTTCATCATAATGATTTGAGTATTCTGAGAGTTGTAAAACAAAAGATTGGAGCTGTTTTGCTGGATAAAACAACCCCAGCTCATTAGCTGCCGCTGCCTTCAGTAACGCCTTCTCTGAAATTTGAAGCTGTGAGGCTGCCTCGTTAAAGGGTACTAGATCAAACACGCTAAGCTTTGAATCTGTGCTCATTTAAATTTTCCATATTTTTGTTGTTACAGTCATGTTTATTGCTAAAGTTTTGAGTATTGTAGTCATAAGACATCTAGGTAGTCGACCCACTCTTGCATCATTAGAGATCTCTAAGCAAGTAATTCTGCTTTGTTATAAATAGCCCTAATACGACTTTTATGTCTGTGTTAAGATAAATACTGGGATTTAAAGTTTGCTCATGAGCGCGTTTGTGATTAGCTATGTAAGAAGAACTAATCTTTAGAAGATAACCCAGAATGCTTCCATGAATAAAGTGCATTTAGCATTAACTAAGTGGTGGGTTTATTGGTGGGTAAATTAGCCTTATACCGAGCAATCTATGCTGAAGCCCTTATTAATTAAAGCATCCCCATTCAATTCCATATTAAGATCCAGAACATCGAGTAGAAATTTATTAACCTTTACACTTTATATGATGTTATAAACCTTCACTTACCGTCACTACACTAGTGACGGCAATTAGAGTTAGAAAGTTGTTCGGAAGCAGGTTTACGAGTCTTTGAACGGGTGGCCCCCGTTCTTGCTTCATATTTGATCTTTATTAACTATGTCAAATCACAGCTAATTTTTCAGGTGGGCAGAGTTTCTATTAGATAATTTTTGTAATTTATAAAATTTAATCTATCAGCCTGACTTGATTCAAAAAATTAGAATAATAAAGTGGAAGAACAATATCTTTTGGATCTGTTCCGCCAACTGCTCCTATCAGCTTAATTGTGTTTTCAGGGGCATACCTTTCTTTGAATGAAGACAAGCTTTTTGCTTTGGTGTTTTTACCTGCTTTAACTTCCACGGGAATAACGCTATTTCCTTTCTCTAAAAGAAATTCTATTTCTGCTGTATTCTCGGACCAACTATAACTTTCATCGTAACCATAAGATAAGAGTTCATTTTGGATAAAGTTTTCAGCAATAACGCCCTTGAACAACATATCACCCATGTTTAAGGCCGATTCATTTATTCCCAAGGAACAACTTAGAAGGCCAACATCTAAATAGAATAGCTTGAAGAAGCTATTTTTCCTAATGGCTCTCAAAGGGACGATAGGTCTCTTATTAATAACAAAGCACTTCGATATAAGGTGTGTTTTTTCTAGCCACTCAATAATGTTTGAAAAGTCTCTATAAGAAGACTTCTTTTCAATTATACCTTTGAAAGTGAATCGTTTTACATTTCCTTCAATATTCTTCTGTATTTGATCAATGACACTTTTAAATACTTGACTTATATGTAGCGCGTTCATTTTGCCTGAGTATTTACCAAAATCTCGCTCATATCCTTGTAATATGTCTTTTTGGATTTGCCTTACTTTTCTACGTCTTTCCGCGGTGGATTTCTCCTTGGTATCTAACCAACTTTGTACAGATTCTGGCATGCCACCCACGAAGAAATAATCAACCAATTTAGACCATAATTGATTGTGGACCAGTTTGGTTCTATCCATTTTTTGAAACATAGAATATTCTAGCTCAGAGCCTAGCGCCATTATGAATTCTTCAATATTCATTGGCCTCAACGTTAGTCCGTGGACCTTTCCTACAGGAAAACTATCTAATAAACCAATATTTGAGCCGCTAGAGCATACAAACCATTGCGGTTTGTCTTCAGCTATAAACTTCAGAGATTGTACAGCCCTAGGGCACTCTCCAATTTCATCAAATATAATTAAATCCTTTTCTGGATTTACTCTCTTATTTAGAAATAGACTAATTCCATCTATAATCCTCTCAGGCTCTAAATCGTCTTCGAAAAGTAAAGAAGCGTCTGGAGATTTCAAGAAATCGATTGTATGAACATTATCAAAATATGCTTTTCCAAAAAGCTCTTTTAAAAGATACGACTTTCCTACCTGTCTTGCTCCATCGAGCAATATAGGCTTTCGTTTTTCAGCATCTTTCCAGTTTAGTAGCTCTTCTAGTAGTAATCGTTTCATAATTAAATCACTTTTTTCCTTCTAACTTCCATAAATATATATGATAAAACAGATTCCATACAACTTATTCCTATGAATAATATGGATAAACCCGCTTTATTCATAGGAATAAGTTGAAATTTCAGTTTTTAATATGAGCTTTAGGAAGTTTCAATTGAGCCCAAAACACTAGTAATACATTTGAGCCATTCTATGCAAAAGCGAAATGTTGACAGACTTTTTGCTAAATTTGGCAATAATCTGTCCATGTTTGACAAGCATACCGCCAATAACAACTCAAAATGTTGACATTACTAAAAAACAACAAGTTAGATCGACTCTCTCATATAAACCATCCCTAGAAACCTGTTGCGTATTCCTTTTTTGTATCCACCTCTATTCATCTCCACTACTTCAAGTGATTTCTCTGTCAATATCAAACAATTATTCACCACCATTGATGAACAATTGTTGAATTGCTACCATTACACAATATATTCACCAATAGCGGTGAATATAGTCCCCGTTAAAACTACTGCTTGTTTTATTCACCCATAGTAGTGAATATTTCTTGCTAATATGAAGCCCACTAATATAATCACTATTAGTGGTGAACAATAGGGTGCTATCAATATGGCTAATCGAGTTAAAGTTTCAGACATGCCCAACTCTGCATATATAGAAGATGCAGAAGTACTAGGTAAGCTGGTCAAAGCAAAACGAACAAATATGAATATGAAACTGGCAGATTGCGCAGCGCTATGTGGAATAGGCATAAATACTCTATCACGTATTGAAAACGGCAATGCTAATTGCACTTTGTCCGCAGTATTTTCAGTCTTACATGGATTAGGAATAAAGCTAACGACAAAAGAGCTATCAAATCCCAACTCTAATTCTTTAGCAGATAACGAGTGGGTTTAACGGATGAATGATAAATTAGATGCTTACAGCCTAAATGTAAAATTTGCAAAAAACGTTATCGGTGAACTATCACTGAGCAAAGAAGTAGGCCTGCCCAAACTAGAATACAATAATGATTGGCAACAACATGGATTTGCCATCTCTCCAAGTTTAACTCTTGATAATAACCACGATAGCTCTGTTGCATATAATTTCCTTGATAATGCCTTACCCGAAGGCGACGCTCGTTTACTGCTTGCCGAAAGGGCCGGGGTCTCGGAAAAGAATGTTTTCTCACAAATAAGAGAAATAGGTGAAGATCTTTCTGGAGCTATCACTTTTACGCCAAACACCATTGAACAGAGCACCAATGAAACTAATAAACCCACTTTCAGATTACTAACTGAAGATGAGCTTGAAAGTAGATTGGATACCAAAGAAGACATAGGTTTATTAACTTGGGATGATAAGCCAAGGCTGAGTGTGGCAGGTGTTCAGGACAAGCTAAATATCTTCATAAATGAAAATGGCGAGATTGGATTTGGTGATGGGGCACTATGCTCTACCCATATCTTAAAATTTGAAAAGAAGAGTTGTCTGAATCTCGTTTTAAACGAGTACTTTTGTATGAAGCTCTCCTCAGCAGTTGGCTTACCTACAGCCGAAGTCGAATTCATTCGATTTGGAAAGCACCCAGCGCTTATAGTTCAACGTTTTGATAGAAAGTATGTTTCCGAGAAAAAACAGGTATTTAGGAGGCACGTCATTGATGGTTGCCAAGCTTTAAACTTGCCTAGAGATTTTAAATACGAACGCAACTTGGGAGACAACCGGGATGTACAGCATATAAGAGATGGGGCAAGTCTCCCTAAATTATTTGAATTCAGTAATTCAATGTCTTCCCCTGCCGAAAGTGCACAATGGCTCATTAATTGGCAGCTATTTAACTTGATAATTAGTAATTATGACAGTCATGGTAAAAACGTGTCACTATTTTGGGGCAAGGATAACAGCAGTTTCACTCCAGCTTATGACCTCGTAAATATTGCCATGTTTTCTCAATTTAAGCATGTGTTAGCAATGGCGATGGGAGACGAATTTGACCCCAATGATATCAATGCTTATCAACTAGCTGATTTTGCAGAGACTTGTGCGATAGATAAAAAATTACTGGCAAGGTTACTTTCTAATTTAACAAAAAAAGTGCTGACCACTTTAACAGCAGAATCTTTTTTTCATGATCTAATCCAATCCAATAATTTTTCAGAAGAAGAGCAAGTATACTTAGGCCAATTGAAAGAGAATATTGCATCAAGAGCACAACATTTAAACTCTCAAACCTCATTGATCTCAACAATAGAAGTGTAACGAGAACTTTTTAAGTGCTTGTAGCTGATAGTTACTAATTGAGGGCCGATTGGTCCTAAGCTAACGCCAGCTATTTTGCTGAGTTAGGTGTATTAGTACACTGGTGATCAATTTTAGATTTATGTGAGCTAGGGAAAAGGTATTCGCTGTCGTTTGATAGCTCTTTAACTTTGCCCAAAATTAATTATAAAAAATGTAAGCTAGACTCTTTGAAATTATCCATTAACGCCTTTCAGTAAAAACTTGACGAAGAGTCGGTAAATGAATTGGTGTTCTTCCTGATCTCCCAAATTCATCAGCTCATTGATGTGGCCTGCAAAGACACCAATAACATTTGCGACCAACTCCAGCGGCAATAGCTTAATGATAAGTTTGAGATCAACAAACTCAATGAAAGAGTTGAACTACTGACTTCACAAATTGAGGCCGACGAAACACCGTCAATCATCCGACTCCCCTAGCGACCAAATAAAAGCTACCCAAACCCAAGTATTGAATTTCTTAATTTGTTAAACGGCTAAGAAATTCAACTATTTGTAGCTTGACAATAAGCAAGCCTTAGTGAATAACACTCCGTTAAAATACTTCAATATTTAGCGAAGTGATATCCATGTTTTTATCCATCGGCTCTTTCCAAATTAAGCCACACGCCGATAAAAGTTCTTGCGACTTACTAGGCTTAAACCAGCAATTAACAGCAACCAGCTTACAGAGCCACCACCGCTGCCACTTTCTGGCTTAGACTCGACTTTATTGTTAATCGTCAAGCTTGTCGTCACATTGGAAGTTAACTCGCCATCAGAAACAATAAGCTGTAGCTCTATTAATTGATTACTAGTTATCTGTGGAGCAGTAAACGATACTTGAGCAGTATCAGCATTAGAGAGCGTGACTTTAGGGCCAGAGATTTGTACCCAACTAAAAGTAAGGCTATGGCCATCTGGATCTGTACTAGTAGATTTCAAACTTATCTGATCACCTTCAGTAACGCTAGCACTATGCTTTTCAATGGCCGCTAAAGGTGCCTTGTTAACGTTAAAGACTAAAACCTCTACCATCTCACTGACAGTGTCGTAACCATCGCTAACTTCTACAGTGAACTCCAACCACTCATCTATGGTCACTTCAGGGCTAACAAAGGTAACTTGACCCGCTTCTCCTAACGTCAACTCAACATTCGTGCCCGATATTTGTGACCAGTTAAAACTAAGCTGGTCGTTATCTGCATCCAATGTACCTGATGCATCTAAGGTCACAGTTTCGCCTTCATTAGTTGATAATGACAATGGTACATCAATCACCGGAGCCCTATTCACAAAGGCTTCGACAAGAACTCCTGGGTCTTTTATAACCCCATTGGCTTCTCCATCAGCATCATTATGCCCACCATCTTCAATCAATAATTGAATACAGGTATCACCTACGTTAAGACCTGGCTCGTAAACATCTGAGTTAGGTTTTGGACAATTGCCATGCGGATCCCTTTGTGATGAAGACAGACTATTGCGCTCATCTTCAACAAAGTCAAACCAACCATTTTCTGAATTAAATTTACGGTATTTGGCACTTTCGGGAATAGCTTTACCTTGACCTAGAGGAACAACAACAGGTACTGAATCTCCGGTTTTGGCAAGTCCATAAACATTGAAGTTAGTAATAGCTGTCAACGCCCTGTGATGTCCATCTTGCGCCTTATCGGTACCTTCACCGCTATTCCCCCCGTTAGCTGCTAGTTCTTCTGAGCTAACGCCAGCATCTTTACCATTTGTATCCAGTGCTGCAAGAACTACATCCCCTAGACCTAAAGTTAGCCCTGGTAAAGTTTCCAATAACTCATCACCCTCTCCAGATGGTAATCGGCTAGTATTACTGTCATCATCAAGGTAATCGGCAATGCCATCACCATCGCTGTCACCATAACCTTCTTCGCTATCCACAGTACCATCGTTATCGCTATCACTATCACTAGCTAATTCCTCTAGCTCTGCAATGGTCAGCATCTGGGCAGCACTAACCTTAAACCCGTCATTCGTGTTGGTTTCTTCGACAATGGCCGAGAGACGATAGTTACCAGCATTCAACTCACTAGGTTCAAACTCAAAAGTCGTTGTTAGCTCGTCGTTAGCAGCATCTGTCAGGGCATTGTCAACAGAAATCCAGCTTATGCTGTGTTCATCTTGACTATTAACATCGTTAACAAGCGCAGTCACTGTCACAGTACCAGCACTCTTGTCGATAACGCTCACAACTTTACCGCTTTGTGAAGCAACCAACTGCAACATTGGTTTAAGGTTCTCTTCAATAACGGTAAAACTTCTTACATTATCGTCGATCACGACAGCATGCTCGGCTGAAATTAAGGTAATTGTTGCCAATTCACCGACTAAGGCATCATCAGTAATTTCAATGGTAAGCGATTGCTCATCACCACCATCAAAAACAAGCTCGCCCGACGACGCAACAACTGCATCTCCTGAAAGCTCATAGCTGACCGTGACCGGATAATGCGCAGCCTGGCCTGAAAGGGTGATTACCTGCATCACAGTATCACCCGCCTGACTGTAACCTGCCTGGCCTAATGTCACCTGAGGATTAATATTGACCACTAACTCAGTATCCGCCTGGTTACCTGACGCATCTTCAGCAATTACTCTTACGGAGTGCTGCCCCGAACGATAACGAGTCTCTCCGGAAATATTGGCCGCAACATCACCATCAACTAAGTCCGTAGCCTGAGAATTAATATAGCCATTTAGGTCGGTTAACAAGCCCTCTGCATCTACTGTTACCGGCAGCAACTCTGCAAAGGCCGGAGCGGTTGTATCAACAATATGAACAATCTGATCCGCCATTGCGGTATTACCTGCGTAGTCTGTCGCCGTCCAGGTGACCGTATGGCTACCTAGTAACAGCGGTTCGCTGTAATCGGAAACGATAGTTGGCTCATTCAAGTTATTATCAGTTACTTTCGGTGCTACCAAGCTAATTTCGGTTAGCTCGCCAGTCGCCTCAAAGGTCAACTCGCTAAGCACGTCAATAACAGGTGCTTTACCATCGCCAACTTGCTCATTGAGGGGCTCCGCGTCTTCTTCATCAAGAATACCGTCATTGTCATCGTCAGTATCGGCAGTGTTACCAATGCCATCACCATCAGTATCGGTAGACTCTGCCGCATCTAATGGGAACGCATCAGACGTATCGGCAACACCGTCACCATCATCATCTGTATCAGCATTGTTACCAATGCCATCGCCATCAGTATCGGTAGACTCTGCAGCATCTAATGGGAACGCATCTGAAGCATCTGCGACACCGTCACCATCATCATCAGTATCGGCATTGTTACCAATACCGTCACCATCGGTATCGGTAGACTCTGCAGCATCTAATGGGAACGCATCAGACGTATCGGAAACACCATCACCATCATCATCGGTGTCGGCATTATTGCCAATACC
>CANMZP010000017.1 GCA_947502355.1 uncultured Thalassotalea sp.
GGTTAGATCACAATTAACATTGCCCTTCGTTGTAGAGCGAGATCCGTTGGGGCGGATTTATCCGCCCGATGACATTTGGGCGATTAAAATCGCCACTAATTCGCCCCTACGGGTTAGATCACAATTAACATTGCCCTTCGTTGTAGAGCGAGATCCGTTGGGGCGGATTTATCCGCCCGATGACATTTGGGCGATTAAAATCACCCCTACGGGTTAGATCACAATTAACATTGCCCTTCGTTGAAGAGCAAGATCCGTTGGAGCGGATTTATCCGCCCGCTAACATAAGAGCGATTAAAGCGTATCGTTTACGCTTCGTTAATCGATTCCAAAAACGTGACCGCTTTATTAATGTCCCGAGTTCGGTCCATATTTGGTAAGCTTGATAAAAACACCTGCCCATAATGACGGTTAACAATACGGCTATCACAAATGACCAGCACACCACGATCGCTCACATCGCGTATTAACCGACCAACGCCTTGCTTTAAGGCAATAACCGCTTGTGGCAATTGAATTTGACCAAACGGATCGCCCCCTTGACGTTTTACATCATCACTGCGAGCCTGCAGTAGTGGGTCATCCGGCGACGCAAACGGTAATTTGTCGATGATAACACACGTTAAATCGTCGCCTCGTACATCTACCCCTTCCCAAAAGCTCGCTGTGGCTAACAATACGGCTTCGGGCTTTTCTATAAAGTGTTCAAGCAGCACACTTTTCGCCATTTGTCCCTGCACCAATAATTCGTTGTCAATGCCCTCGTCTAAAATTTCCGCCACCTGATTCATCACTCTATAGGAGGTAAACAGCATGAAACAACGACCATTACTGGCCTCAATTAACGGCTTGGCAATATTTGCTAAGGCATTGGCTCGGTTAAAGTTATTGGTTTCGGGCAAATAGCGAGGCACCAATAATTTTGATTGTGTTGGATAGTCAAACGGGCTGGCCAATAAATGATGACTTGCCCCTTGCAAGCCGAGCTCATTGATAAAATGTTCGAAGCTGTCATTTACCGCCAGCGTTGCCGAGGTAAATACCCAAGCCGCATTTGAGCTGGTCATGTGCTTACTGAACTTATCGGCAATGGATAATGGCGTTTGGTGCAATACCACATGGCGACGATTGGTTTCATACCATAAGCTTACCCCAAGCTTGTCTATGTCGAGCATCAATGCATATTTAGTCAGCAACTCGCTGGTGCGATCAAAGCAATTATCAATGGCTTCGTTGCGAGACACACAACGCTTTAATACGTCGTATAAAAATTTAAGGTCGGTATGTAACTGCGTAAACGCCTTACTAAGTTGTGGCTGCTTGGCTTTATGTTGCCAATTGCCCCGTTCGGGATCGTAGGGAAACAACATCCGAAAGTCGGCAGCGCCTTTGGCCAATTTCTCACTGGCCAAGCCTAGCTGTTTTACATCGGTTAATTCTGTTCGATATTGTTTTAAGCAATCGGTCGCCAAATCCACCAATTGCTTGGTTGAAAACGACTCGCCAAAATATTCGGTGGCCACATCGCCAATTTGATGCGCCTCATCAAATACCACCACATCACTTTGCGGGATCAGTTCAGCAAAACCGGTATCTTTTAGCGCCATGTCGGCAAAAAACAAGTGATGGTTTACCACCACCACATCCGCTTCAATGGCTTTTTCTCGGGCTTTAAACAAATAACAATCGTCAAAGTTCGGGCAACTTCGCCCCAGACAGTTATCGGTGGTGGACGTGACTTTAGGGAGAATGGTCGAGTCTTCGGCGACATCGGTTAATTCACCAATATCACCACTTTGCGTGATGGATGACCATTCTCTCACCTTCACCAAGTCGTTTAATGACGCCGAGTCGAGCATACCGCCCACCTGGTGCCGCTTGTTTGGAGAGGTACTAAAATTTTCTTCCAGCCGATAAATACACAGGTAATTACTGCGCCCTTTTAATAAGGCCAGTTTCTTAGGGCTTTGCAGGGCTTGCTTTACAATGGGTAAGTCTTTATTAAACAATTGCTCTTGCAGGTTTTTGGTTCCGGTTGAAACAATCACTTTTTTGTCACCTTGCAGTGCTGGCACTAAATAAGCAAACGTTTTGCCGGTACCCGTACCCGCTTCAACAATCAACGGTTTTTTCTGGGCAATCGCCTTTTCAACGGCCAATGCCATATCAATTTGGGCCTGGCGGGGTTTAAAACCGGTAATGTGTTTGGCTAACGGGCCTTGTTCAGCAAATGCTTGGCTAACGCTCATTAAAATTGGTCACCCTATTGGCAAGATTCATTCGCTGAGTGTAAAGAAATTTAGCAGTCGATAAAAGCCTTTATCGAATTTAATCTGAAGGTGAATTTTCACCAAAATAAAAATGCAGCATTCATGAATACTTAACACACAAAAATGCTATATATCACAAACGCTGCTCACTAAAAGAAAATCGAATAAGAAAATTCAAGTTTCTCGTTTATTTTACTTGACTATAACCTGCTTTAAACATTATGGTAAAAGCAAGACTAACAAATAAAGAAATTCGCATGAAAAACCTGAACCTACGCCATCATCATATTCATTACACTTAGCCCTCAGGTTTTTGTCTGAGAGGCCAGGACCTTTCAGTGCACGCAAAATAAGTAGCCCCGAAAGAGTCCTCTTTTTCGGGGTTTTTTATTATTTATTTTACGAATTATTTTGCATACACAAGGGATAACAATGAGTTCAACCGACAACCCAAGATTACGCATAGCCATTCAAAAATCAGGACGTTTAAGCGATGAGTCACAAAGCCTATTTAAACGTTGTGGTTTAAAAATCAACCTGGCCGACCGTAAATTACTGGCGCATGTAGCCAATATGCCCATCGAATTAATGCTGGTTCGCAGCTCAGACATTCCAGGCCTTGTGATGGACGGTGTGTGTGACTTAGGCATTGTTGGCGATAACACCTTAGAAGAACATGCCCTTGAACGTCAATTAATGGGTGAGAGCGCCGATTTCAATAAAGTATGCTCACTCAAATTTGGAGGTTGCCGTTTATCCATTGCCTTGCCAGAAGAAGTGGACTATCAGGGCATATCCAGTTTAGACGGTCTGCGCATTGCCACAACATACCCTAGATTATTAAACCGCTTTGGCGATCAACACGGCATTAAGTTTGAGCTATGTAAATTAAATGGCTCGGTTGAGGTTGCCCCACGCGTTGGCTTAGCCGATGGTATTTGTGACTTGGTCTCGACGGGCACGACTCTTGAGGCGAATGGCCTTAAAGAAGTGGAGCAAATTTACACCTCAAAAGCGGCATTAATTCAAGCCAAACACCCGTTAACCGAGCAAAAGCAACAAACCTTAAATACCTTATTACCCCGTATTCAAGGGGTGTTAAAAGCCAGAGAAAGTAAGTACATCATGTTGCATGCCCCCAAAGACAAACTACACGATGTCGTCGCCCTTATGCCAGGTAGCGAAACACCAACGGTATTGCCTTTGGCCGAGCGAGACGACCGCGTTGCCGTGCACGTCGTAAGCACCGAAACGTTCTTTTGGGAAACCATGGAACAACTTAAAGAGTTAGGCTGTAACTCGATTTTGGTTATGCCAATTGAAAAAATGATGGGGTAAGTCATGCTGAACTGGTCAACGCTAAGCACACAACAACAACAAGACGCACTGGCTCGCCCGGCGGTCAGCGACAATGCGTCATTAACTCAGGCGGTCGCGGGTATTATTAATAAGGTCAAAAACGATGGCGATGCCGCCCTATTTGCCTTAACCGAGCAATTTGATGGTGTTGCCCTTGCCTCATTAAAGCTTGCTAAAGAAAAGTTTTCTAGCGCAGAGCAGCGTTTAAGTGCCAGTCGCAAACAAGCGATAGAACACGCTTACAAGCAAATACTCACCTTTCACAAGGCCCAAGTAAGCGAAGATGTGGTTGTGCAAACCACACCGGGAGTAACCTGTACGTTAAAAAGTGAAGCCATTGAAAGCGTTGGTCTCTATATTCCGGCAGGCACAGCGCCATTGCCATCAACCGTATTAATGCTTGGCGTACCGGCCAAAATTGCCGGTTGTGACCGAGTGGTCCTTACCTGCCCACCAGACAAACAAGGGAATATAGCTGATGAAATCATTTATGCTGCCATGCTCTGTGGCATTACCGAAGTATATACCTTAGGGGGGGCCCAAGCAGTCGCCGCCCTAGCCCTTGGCTCGCAAACCATCAAACCGGTCAATAAAGTATTTGGCCCGGGCAATCGCTTTGTTACCGAAGCCAAAACCCAATTAAGTCAGTCGGTGGCAGGTTTTGCCATTGATATGCCGGCAGGCCCTTCTGAATTATTGGTGATTGCCGATAGCAGCGCAACGCCGGCTTTTGTCGCAGCCGATTTATTATCACAAGCCGAACACGGCACCGACTCACAGGTGATTTTATTATCCGACTCCGAGTCGGTTATTAATAACGTACAGCAGCAGTTAGATTATCAATTACAAAGTTTATCTCGACGTGATGTGGCCACTAAGGCGCTCGAGCAATCGCGCCTGATTTTAACCAAAGACTTAGCCGAAGCGGTGCAAGTGTCTAACCTATATGGACCAGAGCATTTGTCGGTGCAAACCACAAATCCAACGGCCTTACTAAGCTCTCTGCGTAATGCAGGCTCCATTTTTGTCGGTGATTACTCACCGGAGTCGGCAGGAGATTATGCCAGTGGTACCAATCATGTATTACCCACGTATGGTTATTCAAAAGTGTTTTCGTCACTTTCTTTAGCGGATTTTTCAAGGCGCTATACCGTACAAGAGCTCACAAAATCGGGCCTGCAAAGTCTCGCCAACACCATTATTGAATTAACCGATGCCGAAGGCCTTGATGCACACCAACGAGCAGTCACCATAAGGTTAGAAGAATAGGAGCGGCTTTATGACGAATAAAATAAGCAAGAGCAATACATCCATTTGTCAAAAACTGGTTCGCAGCGATGTGGCCACGATGACGGCTTATCAATCTGCCCGGCGTGAAACGACCTTAAGCAGTCAGTGTTGGTTAAATGCCAACGAAGCGGGTGGTAATCGTCAACTGCAAATCGCCCTAAGTCAGCTTAACCGCTACCCAGACTTTCAACCGAAAGCCGTTGTTGAAGGTTACGCCGATTACGCCGGGTTAGAAGCTGAGCAAGTACTAGCAACTCGCGGCGCCGATGAAGGCATCGAGCTGTTAATCCGCACTTTTTGTGATAGCGGCAAAGACAACATTTTAATTTGTCCGCCAACGTACGGTATGTATAAAGTCAGTGCCGTAAGTCACGGTGCGGGTATTGTTGAAGTGCCACTAAACAGCGATTTTCAATTAAACATTAACGCCTTAACCAAACAGGTTGGCAACGTTAAGCTGGTCTTTATTTGCTCCCCCAATAACCCAACCGGTAATGTCATTAATCGTGCCGACATTATTGACACCCTGAACCTTTTCAAAGATTCCGCCTTGGTGGTACTCGATGAAGCTTACATTGAATTTTGCGAACAATTTACGGTAACCGACTTATTAGCAAGCTACCCCAATTTAGTGGTACTGCGCACGTTATCAAAAGGGTTTGCTTACGCCGGTCTGCGTTGTGGTTTTACCTTGGCAAGCCCAGACATTATTGCCATGATGAGTAAAATTATTGCCCCGTACCCGCTATCGCAACCGGTAGCAGAAATTGCCGCAATGGCATTAACCAAACAAGAAATTCGAAAAATGCGCCAACGCGTACTGCAATGCAACGAACTCAAACAACACGTCATTGAATTTTTAAATAAACAACCTTGGTTAGAAGCTCTGTATGAGTCTAAAACCAACTTTTTGCTATTTAAAACCGCATTAAAACAACCCTTGTTTGATGCCTTAGTTGCCAGTGGCGTTATGATCCGCGATCAATCGAGCCAACCGCAACTTGAAAATTGCCTGCGTGTCAGTATTGGTACCGATGACGAATTAGCGGCGTTTTATGACGCAGTAAACCAATTTAATGTCTATGTAAAGTCAAAAAGACAACAAGCGCAACCCGTAAAAGCCGAAACAAGCAATACTAAGCAAGCACGAACTAAATACTAAGCAAATACTAATTAAGCACTAAGAAATAAATAAGGACAGCCAATGCCTGCAGAAAACCTATTATTTATCGACCGAGATGGCACGCTTATCGAAGAGCCGGTAACCGACAAACAAGTCGACAATCTCAATAAACTGGTGTTTGAGCCGAATGTGATCCCGGTATTGCTAAAGTTAATCAGCGCGGGTTACCAGTTAGTGTTGGTATCAAACCAAGATGGCTTAGGTACCGACAGCTTCCCCGAAGAGGACTTTCACTTGGCGCAAAATAAAATGCTCGACATTTTTGCCAGCCAAGGGGTGACGTTTGCCGACCAACTTATTTGCCCACACTTTGATGAAGATAACTGCAACTGCCGCAAACCAAAACTCGGCTTAGTAAGTGATTATTTACAACAAGGGCGCATTAACTTTGCCAATTCGTTTGTTATTGGCGACCGAGAAACAGACGTGCAGCTGGGCAACAACATGGGCTTGCCCAGCTTTCAATACAACCGCGAAACGTTAAACTGGGATGATATTAGTGACGCCCTGTTAACCAAGCAACGTATGGCTAAAGTGACCCGTACCACCAAGGAAACCGACATTAATGTGGCGGTTAATCTGGACAAAAAAGGTGGCAATAAAATCGATACGGGCATTGGCTTTTTCGACCATATGCTTGACCAAATAGCGACCCACGGTGGCTTTCAATTAGTGTGTGAAGTCAAAGGCGATTTACACATCGACGATCACCACAGTGTTGAAGATACCGCCCTCGCCCTTGGAGAAGCCCTTAAACAAGCGCTAGGCAATAAGCGTGGCATTAACCGCTTTGGTTTTGTGTTGCCTATGGATGAATGTCGAGCCGAATGCAGCCTAGATTTATCGGGTCGTGCGCACTTAGAATTTAGCAGTGAATTTACCGACAACCGAGTCGGCAGCATGTCGACGCAAATGGTCAGTCACTTTTTCAGAAGCTTAACGGATGCCATGGCCGTCACCTTGCATTTATCTACCACCAAAGGCAATTGTCACCACCAGGTAGAAAGCCTGTTTAAAGTATTTGGTCGTGCCTTAGGGCAAGCGATTAAAGTGGATGGTGATGCCATGCCAAGCTCAAAAGGTGTGCTATGAGTTTTGAACCACAAGCACTAAACACAAGCCGTATCGATGCGCTTATTATTGACACCGGTTGTGCCAACATAAGCTCATTAAAGTTTGCCCTTGAGCGCTTAGGCTATTGCATTGAGGTAAGCAGCGATAAAGATAAAATCATCGCCTCTACTAAGGTGTTTCTGCCAGGCGTTGGCTCGGCGCAATATGCCATGGGAGGCATTATTGAACGCGAGCTTGGTGAGGTAATTAAACAATTAACACAACCCGTGCTTGGCATTTGTTTAGGCATGCAATTATTAACCGAGCATTCCATTGAAAATGCAATCGACACCCCATGTTTAGGGGTGGTGCCGGGCGAAATTAAAGGCATTAAAACTCACTCGCCAAGCTTGAGGCTACCGCACATGGGCTGGAATACGCTATCGAACATCAGCGATTCACCATTATTTACTGGGCTTAGCGAATCGGATTATTTTTACTTTGTGCACAGTTACTGCGCCAATGTAAGCCAATACACGTTAGCCGAATGTGACTATGGTCAGGCGTTCGCCGCTAGCATTGGCAAAGACAATTTTTACGGGGTGCAATTTCATCCAGAGCGCTCGGGCAAATCCGGAGCCAAGTTATTACAAAATTTTATGGAGTTATGCTGATGATCATTCCGGCGATAGATTTAATTGATGGCAAAACCGTGCGTTTATACCAAGGCGATTACCAACAAAAAACCGCCTACCAGCAAACACCCGAAGAGCTGATTAACCGTTACTATGAACAAGGTGCCAACATCTTGCATCTGGTTGATTTAGATGGGGCAAAAGACAGTGAAAAACGTCAAACCCAACGTTTAAAAGAATTGATAAGCCTAGCCAAAATGCCCGTACAAGTCGGTGGTGGTGTACGCTGTCAGCAAGACGTCGATGATCTGCTCGACCTTGGCGCATCACGCGTGGTGATAGGCTCATTAGCCATCAAACAGCCAGAGCTTGTTAAGCAATGGTTTGAGGTATACGGCAAAGAAAAAATTGTTCTGGCGCTCGATGTACAAATTAACGAGCAAGGTGAAAAAATGCTACCAACTCATGGTTGGATTAATGCCAGCGGTACCCGCTTAGAAGAGTTATTGGCGTTTTACGGTGAAGACACCGTACAGCACGTACTTTGCACCGACATATCCAAAGACGGCACCTTAATGGGCAGTAACGTTGACCTTTACCAAGAATTAAAACAACAGTTCCCAAAAATCACTTGGCAAGCATCAGGGGGCGTTGGCAGCCTACATGACATCACCAACGTGGCCAAATCGGGTGCCGATGGCATTATTTTGGGTAAAGCCTTGCTTGATGGCAAGTTTTCCGTAGCGGAGGCAATCACATGCTGGCAAAACGCATAATTCCCTGCCTAGATGTTCGTGATGGCATGGTGGTCAAAGGGGTTAAATTTCGCAACCACGAAATCATTGGTGATATTGTGCCACTAGCCAAACGCTACAGCGAAGAAGGCGCCGATGAATTAGTTTTTTACGATATTACCGCAAGCGCCGATGGACGAGTCGTTGATAAAAGCTGGGTTGAAGACATTGCCAAAGTCATCGACATTCCATTTTGTGTCGCCGGCGGCATAAAAACCGAAGCCGATGCACAGCGCTTATTAATGATGGGCGCCGATAAAATATCGATTAACTCCCCGGCTTTGGCTGATCCTACATTAATTACCCGCCTTACCCAACAGTTTGGCCAGCAATGTGTGGTGGTGGGTATTGATTCCTACTTTGATCAAAACAGCAAACAATATCAGGTGTATCAATTTACCGGTGATGAAAGCAAAACCGCTAAAACCGCTTGGCAAACCGTTGATTGGGTAAAAGAAGTGCAAGATAGAGGCGCAGGTGAAATCGTATTAAATGTGATGAACCAAGATGGCGTAAGACAAGGTTATGACATTGACCAATTAAGTCTAATTCGCGAGCAATGTAACGTGCCACTCATTGCATCGGGCGGTGCCGGTACCATGGAGCATTTTAAAGACGTATTCCAACAAGCCGACGTAGATGGCGCTTTAGCAGCCAGTGTGTTCCATAAAGCAATCATCGATATAATGGACCTAAAAAACTACTTGGCAACGCAAAACGTTAGCATTAGGCTTTAATAAAAAAAAATTAACAGAGAGAAATTTATGCAGGTAACAAGCGACAATATCCAACAACTCGCCTGGCAAAAAATGGATGAGCTGATCCCAGCCATCATTCAACACGCCGACACTGGCGCGGTATTAATGCAAGGCTATATGAATCAAGAAGCGTTGCAACAAACGTTAAATACGGGCAAAGCCACATTTTATTCACGCTCAAAGCAACGCCTATGGAAGAAAGGTGAAAGCTCAGGTAACGAACTCAACGTTCAATCCGTATTAACCGATTGCGATCAAGACAGCTTGTTAATCGCCTGTCGCCCTGAAGGGCCAACGTGTCATTTAGGTAGCAATTCTTGTTTCCCAGAAGAACAAACCCATCAGCAAAATTTTTTAAGCTACCTTGAACAAGTCATTGAACAACGAAGCAAAGATCCTATTGACCAAAGCTATACGGCGCATTTACTCGACAGAGGTACGGCACGCGTTGCCCAAAAAGTTGGTGAAGAAGGCGTAGAAGTTGCCTTAGCGGCTGCCACCAACCAAAAAGAAGAGTTTATTGGTGAATGTGCCGATTTGTTTTACCACACACTGGTCTTACTAAAAGACCAAAACGTCCCATTGTCACAAGTCATGGCCGTTCTGCAAGAAAGGCATAAAGGGTAAAGTATGAGCTGCAAGATAAGAACGCTTCAAGCTACAAGTGAGCGACCGTTTTGACTTGTAGCTAGTAGCATATAGCTCTTTTATCTTTAAACGGCTTGAGGTTGTTGCACCAAATGCACCGGTCGGTCATCAATTGGGAAATGAATTAAAGCCGCGGTAAAAGCCAATACCACGGTAGACCACCAAATCGGCTCATACGAGCCATAGTAATCGTAAATCACCCCACCAGCCCAAGCACCTAAAAAGCTCCCTACTTGATGGGTAAAAAACACCAATCCATACAGAGTCGACATGTAACGTGCACCAAAGATTTGTCGAACCAGTCCCGAGGTTAACGGCACCGTCCCTAGCCAACAAAAACCAATAGCCCCGCCAAAAATGGCCGCCGTATTAACCGTAACCGGCAAAGTAACAAATGCTAAAATCACAAGGGTACGCGTAAAATACAAGGCCGACATCACATAACGCTTGTTGTATCTGTCGCCCATGATCCCCCAAAAATACGAACCAAAGATATTAAAAATACCAACATAGGCGAGCGCCATTGCCGCGCTCGATGTTGGCAAGTCCATATCGGCCAAATAACTTGGCAAATGCGTAGCAATAAACATGACGTGAAAACCGCACACAAAAAATCCGGCATGAATTAACCAATAGCCTTTATGGTTAAAGGCCTGTGATAGTGCTTGACGTAAGGTAAGATCGTTTTGCGCCTCTTGCGGAGATTGGTTTGCTTTGGTTTTTTCCTGTTTCATAAACATCGCAAAAGCGATCATAAAGGCACAGCTTAACGCAAAGACCTGAAACGCCGTTTGCCAACCAAAATCTTGAAGTAACGTTTGTGCGCCAGGGATAGCGGCAAACATCCCAAATGAACCGGCAGCAGTGGTTAAACCAAAGGCCTTAGCCGCATGTTGGGCAGGCACCACTTTAGCAACCGCACCAAGAATAATCACGTAACTGGTCGAGCTTAAGCCTAGACCAACCAACACTCCGAGCGACATATAAAGCACATCAGGTTCAACCGCAATAGAGGTTAAATATAAGCCCAAAGCATAGGACATTGCACCAAGCATAATGATACGTTTAGAGCCCCACTTATCAGCGGCCATACCAATAAATGGCTGGAAAACACCAAATAATAAGTTTTGCAGGGCAATGGCAAAACTAAACAATTCCCGACCGGTTTGAAAGTAGTCCGATACCGGCATCATAAACACCCCAAACGACTGCCTAATACCCAAACTGATGATCAAGATGCCAATACCAATCCAAACCAAGGGTGGAAAGCGAAAAATACTCATAATGAATTCCTAGTGGTGAGCCGAAGCGTGTTGGTGGTGTGCATGCTCTGCATTACTGTGCTGTGACTGATTTTGCGGTGACTGATTTTGCGATGACTGATTTTGCGATGACTGATTGTGCTGTGACTGATTGTGATGTAAATGGTGTTCTTCAACTTGGTTGCCCTGCTGGTGACAACCACTGTTCATAGCTTGACCGGCGAACAGCGCCATTAAAGACTCGCTGTGATGCACGGCAACCAAAGTCAGTGCTAACAAAATAAGCATCCGAAAAAGCTGTGCGGGAAGAGATTGAGAAAACATGCAATTTACACCATTAAAAATAGAGCAGATAGTCTAAATCATCTAGCGCACTTAAAAGGCAATTTTTATATAGGAAACATGGGGAAAGATGTAATAAAAAATAACAATGAGGCAAAGCAATTGAAACAAAGATATACCTCAATACCAGTGAACTACCCACCGACGCCGCTTCGCGTCGAACAATGGGTTTTCTCGACAGATTCGATAAAGAATATCAATGAGCTTGGTATTCCCGATTGATTTTAAACCAAGCTCGTTTCAATATCGTCAACGGGTTGAGTTTCAACCTTGTTTGGTTCCTCAAACGTTTGTTCCATTAACATTTTAGACGCGGTCGTACTATCTACTGGCGGACTAAAATAATAACCTTGAATGAGATGACAACGGTTACTTTTAACAAACTTAAGCTGATTTTCATCCTCGATACCTTCGGCAACAATATTGAGCTGCAAATCATTTCCTAACGAAAAGATATTCGCCAAAATAGCCGTGTTTTTAATGTTATCTCCAATCATACCGATAAATTTACGGTCTATCTTTAACGTTGATATGGGCAAATCCGTTAGATAACTTAGGGACGAGAAGCCAGTGCCGAAGTCATCTAAAGCAATACTCACCCCCATACTATGTAATTTACCTAATACTCGTTTGGCATTACCTAAGTCATTTATGAGTAACGATTCCGTGATTTCTAATTCCAGCATATTGGCCGGTAAACCCGAACTTTCTAAAGCGTCTTCGACAAACTTTATAATATCGCCTTGCACTAACTGTAATGCAGATAAGTTAACGGAAATAGGCTTAGAAAGGAGGCGTAAATCCCACCAAATACCCGCTTGTTGACAAGCCGTGTTTAATACCCATTTGCCCAGTTCAATGATAAAACCGGTTTTTTCAGCTAAAGGAATAAAATCGACTGGTGACATCAACCCTTTATTCGGGTGTTGCCAACGGATCAGCGCTTCTAAGCTGACTATTTTGCTATCAATACAGGAAACTTTAGGCTGATAATGCAGTGTAAATTGCTCGTCAACCAGGCCTTTGCGCATTTCTAAATCGAGTTTCTTTGATTCGAGCAATTGCTGACTTAATTCATTTTTATATAAGCAGACATTATTACGCCCTTTCTTTTTAGCAACATACATCGCGGTATCTGCATTTTTCATCAATTGAGAAAATCTGTCGGTATCCTCAGGAAAGCTCGCCACGCCAATGCTGGCACTCCCTTTAATCCAATGCTGATCAATTTGAAAGCCTTTATTAATTTCTTTCAATATTCTTGAGGCAAGCTTTAACCCTTCCTCTTTATCATGCTTAATATAGAATAAAATCGCGAATTCATCGCCAGAGATCCTTGCCACAATATCGTTCGCACGAACGTTGGCTGAAAGCCTCTCACCGACACGTTTAATAAAGGTATCGCCAACAGCATGGCCAAAATTATCATTAATGTCTTTGAAATAATCCATGTCAATAAAAGCTAACGCAAGGTGGTTGCCTTCTTTCATTAAGCTTCTGGCTTCGTTATTAAAATGTTCCCGGTTTGGTAATCCCGTTAGACCATCAAAATTGGCTCTTTTATATAATGCTTTAATTTGCTGTTTGCGTAAGACAATATTTAAACCAATAAGAAACAGACTAAAAATGGCCAATAAGAACAAGCCAAAATGCCAGAATGGCCTCATGATAGAAAAGCTTATGTTCGCTCGGTTACCACTCCAAAGGCCATCACTGTTGGTGCCTTCAACCTGAAAAGTGTAATGCCCCGAAGACAGGTTATTAAATCGGGCCGATTTTGCCGACTGTTGGTAGACCCATTTATCATCCAGGCCTTTCATTCTGTAACGATACTGATTTAACTCTGGGCGGGTATAATCGAGTGAGGCAAAGGTGATTTCAATATTATTTTGCTCAAAAGGCAGTTCCAGTTCTACGGCATTATTATGAGATTGACCTAGATAAATATCTTCCTCGCCCGCTATAAACTTTGTCACTAACATGGGCGGCAATAACGGGTTTACCCCCAAGCCTGCCAAGTCTACTCGAACCAAGCCTTTGCTCGACCCGATTAATAAGTTTTTACCCAAAATGCTCATGGCAGCTTCGGTAAAGGTTATTTCATCATCGACAATTAAACTCGGAAAAGAAACTAACGTATTTTCTTGTTGGTTGAATCGATAAATAAGGTTCTTACCCGAAAACCAAAGCTGATTTTCTGCATCTATGGCTATCGACTTTAAAACCGACTCATTTAAGCCCATCTGTTCATTAAAATACTCAAATTCGACTTGTGTCGGGAACGCTTTACCTTTAGAAACTTTGACTAAACCATTACCGCTCGTCGTGATCCACAGTTGACCATTTAGATCTTCAACAATATCGGTTACTCGGTTTAATTGCTGATCCTTGCCAACTCGATAATAATGGGTTTTAAATGTTTTTCCGTCTATTCGAAAAATTCCACCTGTTGTTGCAAGCCAAACGTCACCTTCATGGCAAAGGAGCATTTTATAGGTAAAATTACCATCGGCAGTGTAAATATTGTCATCTTGATGTAAAAATTGCTTAATACCACCAGGGGTAAAGTCAAAATGAAAAACCCCGGTTCCCATAAAGCCACCAACCCAAACACCTCCGCGAGGATCTGCGGCGACATTAAAATAAGGACCTAAAGGTAAGCCCCACTTATTGCCGGCTTTGTTTGAATAGAATGCTAACTGTTTACCATCAGAATCAAGTATTTGAATACCATCTTCAAGGGCAATGATTGTGCGATTATTTTTATCAAAATCAATCGTATATGGCGACGAGCCCATCATCTTATGATTTAGCATTGGCGGGGTAATGGATACGATGGAATTTAAAGACGAATTAATAATGTTCGCCCCATCTTGTGTCGCGACCCAAATATCTTCATCTTCAGTCATTCTAACGGAATACACCATATCTGAAGCGAGCCCTTCAAGGTTTGGCAAACTTCGATACACTTGCGCATGCTTACTAAACGGAGAATAAAAAGCAACCCCGGTATTGGTACTAAGCCAAACACTTCCGGATTTATCCTCTGTTATTTGATTGATAAAGTCGGTTGGAATGGAATAGCGGTTATATCGGTTATTCGTCAGGTGTCGTATTTTCAAAGAGTCTAAGCGGAAAATAATCACGCCCGAATTCGTCGCTAACCAAATCTCACCTGAAGAGTGCAATAGAGTGTCTCGAATAGCGGCTTGATTTAGCGTTTTAAGATACTCATTAACTTCAATGACGGGGCTCAATTGCAATGTATTGGTATTATAAAATAAAAGTCCCGTTTTTTCGGTGCCAAGTAACAACAGTTCATCCGAAACTCGCTTGATGGAATTTACATAATTACCGTAATAAAACGGTGAGTCTGATGGTTTATATTCGGGTGTTATTAATTGTTTCTGCTTTTCATCAACTTTAAAAAAACCTAAATCGGAACCCACATAAATAGTCCCATTTGCCCCTTGAGCAATGCTAAAAACAGCATTCTTTACCCTATCCTTCGCCCCATCCTCATAAATAAAGTAATTTTCAAAGCAATCTTTTTCCTCAATATAACGGCTTAAACCACTCCCCGTTCCTAACCAAAGTTGTTGCTGTTCATCGATAAACGCCGTTATCAACCAGCTAGAAGACAAAGAGCAAATACTTTTAGGGTCGTGATAATAACGCTTAATTGTGCCATCAGGGGAAAGGCGGTTTAAACCGTGCTCAGTTATCGCCCATAAATACCCATTTGCATCTTCTATGACACTACTAATAAAGTTATTGGTCAACGAGTTGGCCTTTTCCCCTTCATGAATAAAATGCTTAAATTCATTACCGTCATAGCGGCTCAATCCCTCTGCCGTACTGATCCAAATATAACCATTACTTTGTTGATAAATGTCGTTAATTTTCAATGACGGCAGACCATCGGAAAAGCCAATCCGGCGAAACTGGTGTGAAAAATCGGGTTCAACGTGTTTACTAGATACGATTGCGGTTTCTAAGCCATAAGACGGTGCAATGTGGAAATTGAAGAGCAGCAACAATAAACTCAATCTGAACATAATATTTGAGATTCCCTTCATTAACCAAGATGTTCTAATGTTTTTAATAGGATGTGATCAAAATGGAGGATAACGCTGTTTCCCCCAGGTATCAAGCTTTTCATTGATTTAACTTGTTGAGATCAATGATAAAAAATAGGTTTTAGATGAACTAAAACACCCAATCCGTTATTTATAATGCCGAAGTTAAATTTTAATTATTGAATCAAGCAAAAAGTGATCGATGCGTTATATACAATCTTTTCAAATTCTTACCTCCCCAACAGATGGATTTATTAACGGTAAATGCTATGTTTAGTACATTAGGACATGAGCTTAGGGATACATTTGACCAATATTGTAAATGAATTAAAACGCCGTAATGTCTTTAAAGTGAGTGTTGCCTATTTAGCTTTAGGCTGGTTGGTCGTGCAAGTAACATCCATTGCGGTCCCGGCCCTTAATTTACCCGAATCACTTAATGGCATTGTATTTTACCTTGGGATAATTGGATTTCCCTTTGCGATATTTTTTGCCTGGGCGTATGAACTTACACCCGATGGGGTGAGAAAAGCCCAAGATAATCGTCAACCAATTGCCAATGACAATGCACCAGCTATCGACACCTCCAAACACCTTAACTTAATCACCATAGGCATTTTATCACTGGCGATTATCTTTCTTATTGTTGAACGTTTTTATTTTACTGAGCAGCCTTTATCAGAAGTAAAGGCAAATTCGGAAAAACTCAGTATTGCCGTTCTCCCCTTTGCCAATCTCAGTAATCATCCCGAAAATGCCTTTTTTGCGGGTGGTGTTCATGAAGATATCTTAACCAACCTGTCTGAATTCAGTCAATTTAAAGTCATTTCCAGAACCTCCGTCATGCCTTACATTAATTCACCACTCTCGCTCCCGGGTATTGCGAAAGAGTTAGGGGCTCATTTTATTTTAGAAGGTTCGGTGCGACGAATAAAAGACCATGTACGCATAACCGTACAACTTATTGATGCTCAAGATGATAATCATATGTGGGCCAATAATTATGATCGCAAGATCATTGATGAATTTGCCCTTCAAACCGCCGTTTCGAAAGAAATCAGTGAAACGATTTTATTTCAGCTCTCTCCTGATGGTGCAACAAATACCCAGGATATGCCGACCAAAAGCGTTCAAGCTTATGACTTATATATAAAGGCCAAAAACATAGAACGCAGTAAAGTAAAAAATGAACAAAACCTTACCGAACAAAAAACCTTGTTACTTGAAGCCGTAGAGCACGACCCTAATTTTGTACAAGCATGGGCGAACTTAAATGAAGTCTGTGATGAAATCCTCAGAACAATCGGTCAGTATGGTTACTTTAAAAGCGAAGAAAAATCCCGCACTGAAATTTATGATGAATATGAAAATTTGGCGAAGACCGCATTACAAAAAGCCATGCAAATTTCACCCGAGAACGTTGAAACACTGATTGCTCGGGCTTCTGGGGTGACGGGTGATGAAGCACCACAAACAGAGAGTGATTTTAATCAGAGAAAAATCATTAATGATTACGCTCTGAGCATATACCCTGATAATGCCAAACTGCACTACGTTTTAGCTTGGTGGTATATTTTCAATAATGAACGTGACAAAGCAACACCGCACTTTTTAAAAGCTTTAGAACAAGATCCTTTTCATGCGCAAATAGTTGAAGGCAGTTTATTCCACTTCCGTAGCATTGGCGATCAGGAAAGGGTTACTCAGCTATTCTCCCGACTTAAAGTCATCGCCCCTGAAAAAGGAAAAATAGCCCCATTAGGCAAGGTGTCTCAATCGGCTTTATTAGGAAATGTTTATGCATCGTTTGCCAGAACCGCCGATGAGTCCATATTAAAACAATTTCAGCCTTTTTTACTGGCACCGGCTGAGAAATTCGACTTTGGTGACATCACAAAACGCAAACATTTATTGGATTATTGGGTATACAGTAACAACTGGGAAAATATCCTTACCATGCAAACCATAGACTTAACCGATAAAATTAAAGCCAGTGATTTTGCCGATGCACCTAATTGGAATAGCTTGTCAGAATATTCACTAATCAATTTTATGTTAATGAAAGCCCACGAAATTAACCAGGATACACAACAAGCAAAAGCCTTTGCCAAACAACTGATTTCGATAGAACAAAATGAATCTTATCAGCGAAATAAACGCCTGACTCGAGCACGGGTGCACGTTGCTTTAGCACACCTTCTATTGGAGCAGAATAAAGAGGCTCAGCAGACCATTTCTGAAATATCCGATGTGGAATATGGGTTTTTAGAAGAATTCAGTTTCCCTAGCTTACTGATTTTGGCGAAACTTGACATGAATAAGGCCACCAACCTTTTTATCAAATTTGCTGAAAAAGAGCCCAATTGCTATTGTTTTGATGTCATCGCCATGAATCACATTTCATTTCGGGAATTGTTGATGCAACCAGAGATTAAAGCATTTTATCAAAAACAACAAAAATGGCTTCCCTACCTAGAAAAACGTATACCTGAGTATGAATAACATTTAAGGCAAGAAACTAAAGACAAAAAAATAGCGCCTCTAATCACTTAGGGCGCTATTTTTATATGCTTATTGCTTAAAATGGCATTTTCATACCAAAGTATTCAGTGGTTATGATAAGTGCTTATCTGTGCTGAAGACCGCATTATTTGGTTTTAAAACTCAATCTCATAACTTATCAGAACCTATAAAAACTAAATTTTTGGTATCTATTTGGTATCCTAAAGATAAGATTAGTTCAGATGACTCACACCTTAGCGTGTGATCTGCGCCTGGCAGAAGCTGTTCGAAAACAACGATACATAAATGTATGCGATGTGAACCACCTGAAGTATTGAGTCTAAAGCATTTAGTAGGGGCTTCGCAATTCCTTTTTCATTAATATTTGAGCCAAGTTATCTCGTTGCCATGTAAAGAACCATTCTCTGCTTTTGAGATATCCTAATACCGTATCATTTGACTGTGGCTGTCCCAACTTGGAACAAATAATTCCAAATAAAGACTGTTTAAATGTATCACCAAAGAACGGGTTAGAAAGACTATCAAACATCATACAAGTTAAGTCAGTAGAACTCCGTATTTTATCGCTATCACTGGCAGTGAATACTTCTAATATCTCGTTCTCTATAAACGAATTTATCTCGCTGTGCTCAGCCTTATCTTCAATAAAGCTAGACAATACCATTAATTGAAAATATCCAAGTTGAGCGCCTTCCTTTTTTATTAACTTACTTTGCTCATTGCGCTCTAGATCAAATAGATCAATTAATTTAGATTCTGAAATAGGATAATCATCAAAATTTGTTCTTATAGAAACCAAAAGGTTTAAAGTTTCAATTGAGTTGGCCTTACCTTTATCTTTCATCTTGGAAAGCAACAACACAGACTCATCGTATATTTTCTTACGGACGTTATCTTTAAAAGACACATGAGTTACCTTTGTGATAGTGTTCAACCTAACAACTATCTGAGTAATGATATAAGTTGTTCTGACTCGAATATCCATGCTGTAAATAAAAAATGAAATTTCTAAAACGAATAATAGTAATTTAAGTAGTTGCTCCGTATTATTTTCTGCAAACGACGATTTAACTCTTTCATCTTCTAGTATGCGATAAAGTTTTCGTCTTACCTCACCAAGTGTATAGCCACTTAAACTCTCATAGCTCACGTCATTATCTTTAACGAGTCTTTTCAAGTTTTTTATAAATCTGTTTGCTTCCCTAGATGGATTGATAGACTTGATAAAAGAAGCATCTTCTTTTTTCTCATGCTCTTCAGTTAATAGATTTTCAAAAGTCTTTGAAACCAAGTCTTTTGCATCCATTTTGGCAATAGTTAATCCAGTAATAAATGGCACTTCAACAAACTCAGTTTTTGATTCGTTCACAAACAGTTTGAACTCTTCTAGTTCCCCTAAAACTACATCTAATATTTTCTTTGCTGTAGATTGATTTTTTGTATAAAGGAAATAATCGTCTACATAACGTCTAACTGTGTAGTCGCTGTCAAATCGAAGTTTTAGCTTGCTTTTCACCTTTTCGATAATATTAAGATCGATACGCTGTAAAATAACTTCTGCAAATATCCGCGAAAACTCAGGGCCTATTATTATTCCACTACCTTCATCTTCATTCGCTTTAAGCATCAGTTGCTCAAACTGCGATTCCACTGAAAAATATTGTGAGTAACGTTTAGCAAACTCTTTACCTTTAACAGCCCAGCCAAAGCTAGGAACAAATATATTGTGGAAGCATTTAGAGATATCAAACCGTGTTAAGTGTTCAAACTTTTTTTCTATTCTGTGTGATTCATACGAATCATAATACTTATAAAGGAAATTATACTTTTTGTAGGTAAAGTAAGAGCTAGCAAACTTAGACTCCTTTTCAAAACCATCTCTTTCAACTTCAACGCCTTCGCGAGTTTCTGGCTCAGAATTATCTTCAAGTTCCTTTTCATAAAACCTTGAAGCAACTCTACTAGGCGCTCGCAAACTCACAGGACTTCTAGAGCATAGCTCCGTAATTAATGAGTCATAATCTCTGTATAAGTTCGAAATCTTAATTTGAACCGCAGGATGCGGTACTGACAATAGCCTTTTACTCTTTGAGTTCTTATGAATTCTATAGTTGTATGGTTTCGTATATTTCTCATAGTCAAAAAACAGTTCAATAAAGCTTGAAATAGATGGTGCTACTGAGCTTAAAGGAGATTCTTGCCCTTTGAGATAGTGGTAAACACCTTCATTTAAGAAGTTTATTGGGACTTCATAAGGCAAAGTATCAGTGATTATTACGCGAAAGTGGTCATGTTTATCAACCTTAACTTTACCCATTACCAACACCTCTTTATTTTTTTATTCAAGTCAATGGAAAAGCTGTTCATCACTCGGTTATTAAAGCCAAATTGAAATGATATTGCTTCTATTTGTCTAAGCCTAATGTCACTGGCAGTGCCACCATGATTTTTTATTAACTGCATAGCTGAATAAGCGGGCTCTTTACGTGAATTGATGAACTTCTGATAAAAAGCATCCAGTTCTTTCAACTGTGAATGATCATTTATTAGGGGGTAGTTATAGTAAATACCTGATTTTAATTTAGTCCTTTCAATATCTCCGATAATGTATTGATTGGCACTTAAAAACTTTAATCTCGCTAACAGCAGTTTATACCTTCTATCTTTGGAATAAGCGCGAAAAGCTCTGCGAACACGCTCTTTTACTTTATTAACTTTTTTATTACTTATGAATACTTGAACTTTTCTTTCGACTCTTGGCTCGCTGGAGTAATTTTGTACCCGTAATTTGTAGCCAAGATAGTCAATATCAGCCGACGCTCCATTGGTAGGATCATTAAGTGCCGTGTAAAAACTTTTGTCAGTGTTTAGCGTAAGCTCTTCTGCGGAAGCCTTTAGCCTTTCCTTCATCATAGACTCAAGCTGGGCTTGTTCACCTGAGTAAAACACTATGATGTCGTCAACATACCTAGCATAAAAGTAAACTTTGCTATCAAGCTTCATTTGCTTGTCAAAGTGACGAATCCTGATTTCTGATAAAGTAGAACTAAGTGACATCCCTCTGGGTAGTCCTTGAATTTCTTGGCGGGCTAGCTGTCTATCCCATTGCTTTAGTATCATTCTATTTTGGTGTGATAACAGCCATTCCTCAGTAATGAATTTCACAATAGAAGTTCGATCCAATGATTCATAAAAGTCTTTAATATCAAGACGAGCGATGGTAACTGGCTGAGAGTCTTTGGCTAAAGCAATAGTCTGTTTGACTATTGCATGTCGATCAGAAGGTCTAATTTTAAAAAGTCGGCGAATATTGTCATTTAGTTTTTTAGTGACTAATTCATCGGCGGCGCTGGCAAATGCCCAACCATCTTTACCTTTAAATGACTTTTTTGCGAACGGAGAAAATTGATACTCGTCAGCAGTGAACTTCCCCTCAATTTGCTCGTAAGTATCAGCGACAAAATTGGTATATTCATTAGCTGGTTGAAATTTTTTCCATGTATTAATGCCTAAAAGCTTTATCGCTTTTTCAGAAACTGATTGATCCAGCATGTAAAAGTCCTTTTCTTTCTATGATTGTTGCTCGTCCTTCGAAACCACCAAAGCTAAGTAGTTATAATAAACCGCTTCTTCCATATGGTTCTTAAAAATTTGAGAGCGTTTTAAAAATTGGTAGGCGCAGAAGACTAATAAAACATTAACAGAAATATTGATAGCGTCGCATTTAAAATCAAAACAGTTAACTATAAAGATCAGTCCTAGCAATACGCTCATACTTCGGTAAAAACCAAATCTAGCTAAAAAGATATCATGATTGGAATTTGGAAATTTAAGCTCAACAACTGCTTTACAATACCTGTATAAGTTAGCTGAATCGATATCATTATCTGGAAGGTGACTTTTAACCGTATTAACTAAGGATTCTTTGTTTCTTATTTCCCGTGGCTTAAACCAATCAAGCTTTTCGATATATTTAACTAACCAATTTGCAATAGGCTCAATAAACATGCCGACTAACAAAAATACTATAGGAACCACAACTACTAGACTTCCAGAAAAGTCTTTTAAATTTTTAGCCCAACTGGGAAAAGGGATCGACAAGCCATAAAATAGATAAAATGCGGTTGCTAAAGATGCAAAGCAGCCTACGGTTAAGTAGGTGCCAATATCCCAAAATGATAATTTTCCTTTTTCAAACATAATCTAATCGTCTCTTATTATTGTTTTTCGTTCATCACAACATTTGTAACGTATTCATGTAGCTTTACCATAGCCAATGTATCTAATTCGCAATAAGCCTTTAATTCAGTGATTTTTTTTCGCTTAGTGGATTCCCATTTTATGTCTATCATTTTTCGCCACTCTAACTGGGCCTGGTCACCTTTCTGCACAGCTAAGCTCTTGTTAGATAGGCTCGGTACGAATGTCGGTAAAACAACTTTTATTGAAGTCGATAAAGCTAATCGATGATCTTCAACACATTTCTTAAAAACATGCACTTGATCCCATATCCTTTTAAATCAACCAAAAATTAAAATTTTCATAGAGATAAATCTGCTTTGAGGATAAGCATTTATAGTTTTGTACAAAACGAAAATGCTTTTCGAACTTAGCAGAAATCCTATAATTAGTAAAGCAAACCAATAAGTTGCATTTTGTAATAATTAGGAGATAACAATGGGATTATTTAACTTTTTATTTGGCTCTAACCATACTCACTCAAACTCAGTTTCTACACCTGAGACAACAGATATTAACCCCGCAACAGGACTGCCAATGAGCTCAGGAATTGGTAGTGTTGATGTCGGCGGGTCACCCTATGGTATGGATATCCATGATGATTTTCCATCAACAATCGACACATCAAGTTGTTTTGATGATTCCTTCAGCTCAATAGATAGTTTCGACTCAGATTGTTCAGGCTTTGACGACTGGTGATCTTTTTTCATAATTTTATGCATAATCACGCATTTCTTTAAATTTTATTTTTCTAATATCATTTCCTGGTATTGAATGTTTCAAGTCGCTGTTGCACGGTTTAGCTAATAACATGATCATTGACCGATAGCCGCAGACACAAGGAAAGGAATGAGTAAGTACCCTTTCTACAAAATAAAATTAATTAAGAGAGGTATAAAATAGATTGACGTCAATCACCTTTTTTCGCTCAACAAACTCCTAGTTATTGATAGGCCAATAACAACAAAGGAACACTTATGAGTGACACAATTGAGTTTTACAAAAATTACTCTCGCCGAAGCAAATCCCCTTGGGATGATTCAGCGCGAGTGGCTATGCTGTGGCAACCAGAAACGAAACAAGGTGTGTATTTGCACCTTGGCGAATTTGGGATTAATGGCATCAGTTTAAGTAAATCATTTCAAGAACGGATGCCCAAAGACCTGCAATACCAATATCTCATTTTTGAACATTTAGATATTGTTATGCACGTATTTGCTCATGAAATTGAGGAATATTGTACCGACAACATTTCTAACAGGGATTTTAAAGAGGTGTTTTTACTTAACCAAGATTCATTTTTTAATGATGTTTCAAAGTCATACTGGCGTTTAGCATACGAAAATTATTGTAAAGCAAACTAATCTATGGAGCCGTTAACGGCTCCTTTTTACGTCGTATCTGAGAATGGGCAAAATCAGAACTTTCGTTATTCAGATTCTAGCGTCAAGAATTTTTCGTTATGGGCGGAAATATATTTATCAAACCGGACTTGTGAATTCATGTGCATTCTTGAAATTGCCAACTCAGTGCCACTTTCGATACCAAGGCTTTTTAAAGTCCTTGCGTCCAGGCTTTTTGATAGCTTAGTGACATATCTATTTCCTTGCTTGAAAAAGGAGATCTTGTGCCTATCGAACAGTTTATCGACATGAGCACACAGTAATATACCATTAGCACCATCTATTCTTTGCTCGTTTGATTCGCACTTAGACCAGGGCACGATATGTGAAGCAACTAATAACTCTTTTATTTGCGTGAATGTGAGCGCACAGGATTCACCATTACCCCATATATCAATGACATTCCTTCTGAACTTGCCCTGCCCAATGCGTGACATCACCAAACTTTCTTTTTCTGTTTGCCCTACATTTGATTGATATATATCTGCGATGTCGGCTGTTTGTTGGTTTTGAAGACGAGTGGAATAAACGCTTTGGTGATTACCTACGGCATAGTAATGGTTATTGACTTTTTGCAACTCCATGCCTGTCAATTCCTCGACATGCCTTTTTATCTTGGCTCTGCCACTGCCCGTTTCATCAACAAAATCTTTGTCTTCAATTATTGGAAACGTTTTCAATTTATAATTGTTGTTTTCTATGAGCTGGATGTACTCGTAAGCCTCACTGAACGCTGGTTGTTTTCTGCCATTTTCATTTCTTTCCCAGTCCATAGATAAAATCAGAGATCGACCTTCTGATGTCCATGTGTCCCAAGCTCCAAAGTACACAGTTTCGGCATCATGATTTACAAATGCCCACCCCCAACGCCAATTTTTGCTAGTAGCTCCATGAGATTCCATAAACTGCTTTCTTGACACAATAATTTCCCTATATTTTTAACTTTAGAATTATTCGGCTTACAACTTAGCACACCCGAAAAACCTTCGGAAGAGGATGAAGGCAATATAGATGTCTGAAAAAACTTTCGAAGTGTGAAATTTTCCCAATCAGTTCCTACATACATATAACTGGATAAAATCATCTCGCTGCTGCAAGCGGGGGCCTTATTTAGGCACTACTAAACACTAGGTACGCAGAACCCTGGTCTCTAGAACGGTATTGGCGGTATGCCTCTATTCGTTCCCCCAGTTATAGGCGGACAGACATTTAAAGATTGAGAACAACGAAAGAAGCCGCTTGTTAGCGGCTTCTTTCATCTTTTGACTATGGCAGTAACGATTCGATTCTCAGTCGCTCTTGCTCGGATATGCTTGGAAGATTAATTGCCTGATATCCTCCTATCTCTAATGGGGCGTCCCCTTCTCCATCCCAAACTTCACCTGTGTAAGCATGATATGCAACAATATTATCTTCAGTTACATCTACATCATTTGCCAAGCCCCATAGATGCCAGAACCACTTCTCTTCATTTGTGTCACACGAACTAATCAAATCTGATAAAACAAAATTCGAAGGCTCATCAATTAATAAACCAATTTCCCAATAATGATGTTGGTCAGTAAAACAATCTACTGAAATAAAATTTTTATTCTCTAAATAACTAAGGGTTTCTAGCACGAGATGATTTGAAATAACTAACTCATCGGTATAACCACACTCACAGCTTTTGTTTAACGCTCCTAACAGTGGCGCAGTTGATTTTGGTGCAATTAACCCATGCTCTTCAATCTCTTGAGATAATTCCTTAAGCATGGTTTCAAAATGACTGATAATGGGGTAAGACTTGGCGATATCTAGATGCATATCCGACAATTCTTTTCCTGCATTTAATCTATCAAACCAATACTTGGCGCTTTGATAAGCAAGATTTTCATCATAGGACTGTAAGATACTAGAACAAAGGCAAACCAATAACAGGAAAGACTCTTTACACCCTTGCTGGTAGAGGTTTGATAGTAAATCAATGTACCAACTAGGGGCCTCATCATCCTCGAAGTCTCCTTCAAGATACTCAAAATCATATTTGTGATAAAAATCAAATTGATCAGCCAGGATCAGATCAAACAGCTCTTTCTTAAACCATCTGATACTGAAAGTATCATTGAGCAAATTGGCACAATTTAAAGCTGCGTCGGCTGCTAACCCTAACTTAAGTCCTCTATCGAAGACTTGCCCTTTAGCAACTTCTACGTTATCGATAACACCAAACAACGCTTTCAATCCTGATTGTTTTAATGCGGCATAACTTTTAAATCCAAGATACGCCGAGACCAACTCATAAAGAGAAGATTTTTTAACGGCGATATTGTGTTTGTTAAGTGAGCTAGAAAGCTCGTAAATGAAAGGTCTTAATGATTTCATAAACATATCCATATGCTTGAGGCAAAGAGTTGCAGGCTATCTAGACCACACGCGATTACGGCCTGATATCTCAAGCGTAATTGAATAAGTTTATTAAATTAAAATATGTTCGATGACCAATTAAGGTTGAGTGCTGTTTTTTACTCGCGTGCAAGTATGGCTAGCGCCGATGAGATTAATCTACAGCAGCATGTTTGACATTACAAGCTTAACCAGTAAAACAGTCTCAATAAGTTACCAAAATTTATTATAGAGGATTGAGATGAGTTCTTTGCTGTAAATATATTTAATGGACTTTGAAAAAAATTCACGGTCTAAATCATTCTCAGGCTTATCAACCAGTTTGTTGTTTACCCTCTCGGCATCTTTAACAAATCGTCTTCTATGAGAAAAGATAAGAACTTTGTTGAAGTTTTCTCCAGAATCAATGGCTCGTTTATAGCGCCTCAATAAGTCCAGGCGGTGCAATATTGTTTTAGACGAACATTCCACTTCAATGGCAATAACTTCACCTGATTTGTTATCATCATCAAAGACCTGATAACAAATGGCATCGACACGCCTTCTTTTTCCCTTTGAGTCTTTAGACTGCTCACGCTCCGTAATGAAAAAGGCATACTTACCTTGTTGAACACCAATAGCTACGACGGCCTGAGCAATGAGATCATGGGTGATTGATTTTGGATTGATGGTACTTGGCTTGATATTATATTTTAGCTGTTCATTATGTAGCTCTTCCAACATTCGTACCGCTTTGGGCTTTAAAAGAAAAATCCTTTTATCACGTGTAGCATAGGTTGCGACTTCATTAATGACATCCTCTTTAACTAATCGTTTGATCATCCGGTTTACGACAGAACGGTCAACGCCCCAAAGCAACTCAATCACTGATACAGAGGTAAAACCAAAACGATAAATCCAATCCAATAAAGAGTATTGCTTTGCATTGTGGCGTGCTTGTGTCGAATTCGACTTTTGATATTTTTGCGGTATCCCCCGCTCCTGGTGATAAATCATAAACCTGCTCCTTTAAAAATACATAGGAGAGTCGCAGGGAGATTGTCTTGAATTACAAGACAAACGATTGATTTTTTGCAGGCAATCAACAAAAGACAAGCGATTTCTTAAATCGTCTATTCCATTTCATGGTATCAAATAATCAATTCCTTGCTACAAGCGACTCGTCGCTCTCCACTGCGGTTTTGGCTTCACCAAAAACATTGATCATTTAGCGCCCTCCGACTGCCCTACGGTTGCGGAGCAAATGTGTTTCCTAGCGCCGAGAGGCAAGAGAAAACGCAAACCCATTTGCTCCGCCACACTTTCAGGGTGTCTACGGGCGCTTTTTTTATTTTCTGCCGAAAATGCTCTCGCCCAAAAATAATCTTCGATATTTTCAGGCTTCCGCTTTTTGTTTAATTTCTTCGAAATTGCTTTTTTACGCGAATGCTATGCATCGCTTGTTTCGGAACTTTCAGTTCACCAATACCCTCCCCCCTAAAGGGGGATGTATTGGTACTGGAAAATTCTCCTCATATCGAAAAATTTGCATACCCCGTTTCTACATTTCAATACATATCAATTTACAAGGAATGTTCGATGAAACAATTGAATTTATTTGACGACATGGAAAGCCTGTCAAACAAGGTAGTAAGCAAAACGGAAGCTAAAAAAGCAAATGGGTTTGGAAGCCCTACCGCTATCCCATATGCAACATTTAGCCAATTGAAAGGGATAGATAGAATTCCTTTATGGGGCAATATTTTTACATCTGGCGATATTATTGAAGTTGCAGGGCAGCAAGGTGTTGGTAAAACTAATTGGCTCTACAAGCTGATATTGGCACTTGCGACAAGTGGTGAGTTTTTTGGTCACTCCGCTCCTGTCCCAAAGTCTGTCTTACTACTAGACGGTGAATTACCCATAGACGATATAAACGAGCGTTTTTTTAAAGTTTGTGGAAACATCAATAACAATCAGCGTCAACTACTAGGGCAAAACCTCAGTATCGTTAACAGAGAATTTTGTGGTGGTCTGATGCCTAATATTTGTGAATTAAGTAAATCAAGTGAACTTTTCAAAAGTATGACAGAGCACGACATTGTTGTGATCGATAGCCTTAAAACGAACTCTTTCGGCTCTAATATTTCCTGTGCAGATGACGTGGCCGATCTGATTAAACTTTTCTTAGAGCTAAAATCTAATGGAACGACAATTATCTATGTAAACCATTTAACAAAAAATCAAGCTGTACTAGGTTCTGTGGACTTTGACATAATCAATGATGTCACTATTGCGCTGTCATTTGATAAGAAGAAAGGTGTGGATGTCAGGCAGTTCAGCATACTCAAGGGGCGCTCATTGAGCGAACAGGATAAAGTGCCACTACATTACACTTTCGAGCCGTCTGTTGCTGGTGTGCCTTTCAGGTTCTTATAACTAGTTGCATTCAATGCAGCCGCCATTAACAACGTATCTTTTAACTTCTCCACAACGACCACACGGGGTTAAAGATGCATAAATATGGTGGCCTGCATCTATTGCCTCTTTTTTGATTTGGCGATTTTTTAACTGCCTTTTTTCATCTTCAACGTGTTTGGGCAATCGATTAGATTGATTTCTTTTACTCTGTTTTTCTTGGGTACAAGGCCGACAACGCCTCTTCTTATCGTCATATCGATCTGTTTTGCCACAGACTCTACAAGGTTTATTTTTTAAATCCATAAAAAGTACAATACACCAACACACTTAAAGGTTAAATTTTTTTGCCCTTAACATCCACAATAGACCTATCTCTTGATTTCAAAAGAAACGCCATTGGTGGCAAGGACAAGAACATCTTTTACAGATGTAAAACATGTTCATGACTTCTACCATTTTTTACCAGAAAATACAATTAATAGGTTTTAAATGAACGATTTATCGCTACTAACAAGCTCGCTTGAAAATGTAATGAACAAAGCCGAATTGATAGATAATTTGCTTGAACGGATAGCAATACTAGAAGGCGAAGTTCAGATACTTCGAGGTATCCAAAAAGAAAGTTGGGTCGCACTCGACAAGGCTGCGATTGAGATTGGAAAGTCTACTTCCGCTATTAGACAAATTGTCAAAAACCCCAAGAAGATGATGCCTAAAGGAAAAGTATGGAAACAGGAATCCAAAGGTGCATCGATATACATCAACTTAAAAGAATACCGTAAGGCCATGTAGGAGGTTACCCCATGCCAAAATCAAATTACGCAGATAAACTCAAAGCAGCAAAAGGCATAACTGAGTTCAAGGGTAACTTTCGTGTTCAGTTTAAGTTACCGGACATCAAGAGTGCAATAAGAAGGTCTCTAGGCATTATGGCCTGCGAAGAAAATCTTGATACAGCTATTGATAGCTTAAGAGCTATAAAACGTGATATTGCCAATGGTGCTTATCGAGTAGATCCTGATAACTTCTGGGCAACCCATTTCCCCAACTCTGAGAAGGTCGAAAGTATTAAAGTCCTTACCGTTGGTGATATTTTCGATATGTATGCTGATGAAAACTATGAAGACCTTACTGAGTCGCTTAAATCTAAATTTAAGAGTTGTAAGACTTGGGTGATCAAACACAAGCTTCATAACATCGAGTTAAAAAATCTTACTCACAAGCAAATTAATCAAGCAAGAAAAACTTCCGTAAAGAAATTGGCAGTCTCAAGCGTTATAGAATACTGCCAAACGTTCCGTCGGATCTTAGACATCGCAGTGGATGATGAGGTTATCAACTACAACCCATTCGCTCGCGTAAGCCGACTTGCACCAGACGAGAAGCTTGATGAGGATGTATTACCATTCACGAGCGACGAGTTAAATTCACTGTTAAGTGTAATACATGTTCCTCAAACCAAGCTTATGGTGGAATTTCTTGCCTGGACGGGGTTAAGACCAGGTGAAATGAAAGCGCTGGCTTGGGAGGATGTATTTATTGATGAGGATAATTTATCTGGTTACATAAATGTTAACTTTAATTTAGACCGTAAAGGAAAATTAAAGACACCAAAAACCATTGCAGGTAAACGTAAAGTTGAACTTTTACCATGCACTGTAAAACTGCTAATCGCACAAAAACAGCGTAGTTATAACGTACAAGCCTTAAATGAAACAATACATCTCAAACATGGCAAAACAAAGATAGTCCGTCGCCGTCGCGTTTTCTTAAGTAGAGAAAATAAGCCTTTCCTTCGACCTGAACTGACAAACGCACCAAAGCAATGGGCCAACTGGTTAAATGAGGCTGGAATATCTCACCGCCCTCCTTACCAACTACGACATACATACGCAAGTCGTATGCTAAAATTCAACGCCAACCATGTCTGGCTAGCAAAGCAAATGGGACATGCTGATTGGGGTATGATCCGCACCATTTACGGGAAATGGATTGATGAAGGAAGCGATGAAATCAACAAAATTGCCGCCAATTTAGCCTTACTTCAGTAGTAAATATTAAGCACACAATCAAAGCCCAAATTATTTCATTTGGGCTTTTCTACGCTTGGCGCTTGGTATCTATTTGGTATCCGCAAATTTCAGGCAAAAAAATAGCGCCACAGGGCGCTATTTTTCTGGGGTTCTAAATTAGAATGGCATTTTCATACCCGGCGGCATCTGCATACCACCCGTTACGCCAGCCATTTTTTCTTTGCTCGTTTCTTCAACACGGCGTACTGCGTCGTTGAATGCTGCGGCAACCAAGTCTTCAATCATTTCTTTGTCGTCTTCCATCAAGCTTTCGTCGATTTCGATACGACGAACGTTGTGGTTACCCGCCATTGTTACTTTAACCATGCCAGCACCTGCTTCACCAATCACTTCCATATTAGCGATTTCTTCTTGTGCTTTTTGCATTTTTGCTTGCATTTGTTGGGCCTGTTTCATCAGGTTACCCATGCCGCCTTTCATCATAATGTGTTCTCCAAATTATCAATGCGCAAACTTTAGAGCGAATCGCACCAAAATTCAAGCAATAGTTGCTGCCAACAGCTTTAACGGCCCATTCTACAAGGGCTCGATTGACTCTTCAATCACGCTGGCATCGAATTTATTGGCTAAATGCTGAACAAATTTATCATGATGGATAATTTGTTGGGCATTGGCCTGTCGTTTTTCATTAATGATTTGTTGGATCACTAATGGGGTTAATCCTGGGTTTTCAACCACTTGTATTTCTACTTGTGCAGCGTTATTTTTTACGGCGCTATAGCGAGACTTAATTTGCTCCAGTGCTTGAGGCGAATTAATATGAGCGGTTTGTTGATGCAGGTTTATTTTCAAATACTGATCATTACTTTGCGCATCCATAGTCGCATTGTAGGCCAATTGTCTTACGCGCCCACCTAACTCCATGGCATCAATTAATTGTGCCCAAGTATCGACTTGATTAGCTGAATATACAAGGTTTGGGTCAATATCATCCAAGTTGGTATGGGCAAGCTCAGGTAACACTACTTTGGCAGTGTCTTTCTGCTCAGCAGTATCTTTCTGCTCGGCATTTTCTTCTGCTTGTATCGTGTTTTCAGGTGCTGCTTGTTTAGTATTCGCTACGGCCTGCTCAATGGGCTTGTTACCCTGGGCTTGGGCAGGCTCTACATTTTGCTTAGCTTTGCTTAACGGGCTATCAACCGGTTCTGCCTTGGCCGATTTCGCGACCTCGATACTAGGCTTTTTTCCACTACCCTCCGCCAGCTTTTTACGGCTGCGCAGCATATTTCGTGTTGCGAGTAATTTTTCAAGGGTGTTATCACCACCGGTCGAATCATCTGACGCGGGTGATGCTTGCTCTGGTGCAGTTGAGGCTTGCTCAATTACCGTATTCGTTGGGGCTTGTACAGGTTGTTGAACAGATTGCTCTGACGGAGGCATAGGCTCGACAGGCATGTAGCCTTGTTCGTCCTCTTCGCTCATCGGTACCATATCATCTTGCGAATAAGCGTCGATGGGGGCAAATTGTTGCTGTGCCAGTTGTTCTAATTCTTGCTGCTCTGCATTTAATGCATTGATATCATTTGCCGGTACAGGGCGCTGAGTCATACCCGGCGTCGCTGCCGCTTGAGGGCTGATCGTTGGCTCTACTATCGGTGTCGCTTTAGGGGGATCAACTTGCTCTGCTTTGATTGGCTCAGATTTGATTGGCTCAGCTTGCTTAAGCTCATTCTGTTTTGCTTCAATCGGCTCAGCTTCAACTGATTTTGGTTCAACTGATTTTGGTTCAACTTGTTCAGAGACTAACTGCGTGGTTACAACCTCTGGTTTTACCCCGTCTTGATCAGCAGCTTGTTTCGCTTCTTCTACGTTTAGCTCAACATCATCAAACGATTCGGTTGGCTCAGGAACAAGTTGTGGCTCTGCGGTAATATCAGCGGCAACTTTTGGTTTAAACGCCAATAAACGCAATATAACCATGTCAAAGCCGGCTTGTTCATCAAAGCTATACGGTAAGTCTTTTCGACCATTTAGGACGATTTGATAATACAGTTGCACGTCTTCTGGAGACATGCTTTTTGCAAACTTGGCAAGTAACGTGGCTCGCTGCTTGTCCACATCCACCGAATTGGGTAATAACTGCCAAAGAGCAACTTGATGCAATAACTGTAAAAGTTCGGCTAATAATCGATGATAACTTGGCGCAAAGCTGGCAATGGACTGAGTTAATTCTAATAAGCCCTGCGCATCTTGTTTAACCAATGCGATAAGAATTTTGTATATCCAGTTTTGATCGACACCGCCTAGCATAGATTGCAAATTAGCGGCCGTAATGTTGCCCTGCCCTTGTGCTATGGCCTGGTCCGTTAAACTTAAAGAATCTCGCATACTGCCACGGGCAGCTTTAGCCAAAATGGTTAATGCGTCAGGTTCAAAGGTAACTTCCTCAGCGGCTAGTATTTCACCAAGCTTTTGTTCAATTTGTGCTGGCGTTAACGCTTTTAAATGAAACTGCAAACAACGTGATAACACCGTTACCGGTAACTTTTGTGGATCGGTGGTGGCGAGAATGAATTTTACATGTGGTGGTGGCTCTTCTAGCGTTTTTAACAGGGCGTTAAAACTGCTTTTCGATAACATGTGCACCTCATCAATTAGGTACACTTTAAAGCGGCCACGCGTTGGCGCGTATTGAACGTTATCTAAAATTTCACGGGTATCATCAACTTTCGTGCGAGAAGCAGCATCAATTTCAAGAAGATCAACAAAGTTCCCCTGATCGACATCGACACAAACATCACATTTGCCACAGGGCTCGGCGGTAATGCCTTCCTGACAATTTAAGCTTTTGGCAAAAATTCTTGCTATGGTGGTTTTACCAACACCTCGGGTGCCGGTGAATAGGTAGGCATGGTGTAATCGCTCTTGCATTAGTGCATTGACTAATACGGTTACAACATGTTCTTGACCAACTAATTGGGAAAAGTTTTTTGGTCGCCATTTACGCGCGAGTACTTGATAACTCATCTGCTTCTACTTTCACTCTTTATGTTGTGATTATTATATTAAGAATAAAGCTTGGCTAGCAAGTCAAAGCTCTGAATAATACCAATTGTATTAAGTGGGTTGTCAACTGAGGATTCTAGATAGAAGGTTATAAGAATTGAAATTCAAGTCGTTAAAACGTTTTAGCTAAATACCCTTTAGGTAGGTTTTATGTTGTTACAAATCCTACTCAGCAACCAGATACTTGATTCAGTTGGTATAAAATTAATTGGCCAATTGAGCTTATGCCCAATTGGCCGATAATTTTTTGCTTTGCTGTCTTAGTCGCCTAAGTATTCAACCATGGAATATACGTTTACATCCAAGGCTTCTAAGCGCTCATGACCTTTAAGATCAGGTAAGCCAATAATAAATGCAGACTCGGCTACGTTAGCCCCCAAGCTGCGAATTAGCTTGGTTGTTGCTTCGATGGTACCGCCTGTTGCCAATAAATCGTCAACCATTAATACGTTATCGTCGCTGTTTAGTGCGTCTACATGGATTTCAAGGGTGTCTTGACCATATTCTAAGTTGTAGCTCTCACCTTTGGTTTCACGTGGTAACTTGCCTGGCTTACGAACAGGAACAAAACCAACATTTAATGCTAACGCCAACGGCGCACCAAAAATAAAACCACGAGCTTCCGTACCAACGATCTTTGTGATCCCTTTATCGCTAAACTTTTCTTTTAAGTGATCAATACACAGAGAAAAGGCTTTAGGGTCTTCAAGAATGCCTGTGATATCGCGGAACATAATTCCTTCGATAGGGTAATTAGGCACGTCATGGATCACACTTTTTAAATAAGAAATATCGTTTTCAGTCATCATATATAAACAATTAAAAATATTGGACTACAGCATAATAGATCTTTGCCTATTTTTACAGTACAAAAGTTTAATTGATTGTTGCAATGCGTAATTAATGAGCTTGCAATAAGTCCAGACTTATTTAAGCAACTTCGGCGACTTGTTCAAATAATTGCGAAACATTTTGGGTAAACTCGTTCATATTAAGTGGTTTTGACATAACCACATCAACAATGTGAACCGGAGGCATTTGAGTAACCGACTTTAGCGGCTCGGTGGTTAAAAACATGATGGATTTCGGGACATTATCCCTCATAGACTCAATGTTTTTTAATAGTTGGACACCATCCATAAGTGGCATAAGATGGTCAATAATGCACAAATCATAATATTGACCTTGCAGCTTATTGTAACCATCTAAGCCATTGATGGCAGCACAAACGTTATACCCTTCCTTTGTTAACATTTGAGTTAGACGATCTCTGATTTGATCATTATCGTCGATAAGTAAAATGTGTTTAGTCATTGTAAACTCCTTTAATGACATAGCCGATTCATTTAAGCTAAATGCGTATACCAGCCCATAACCATTGGCAATAGTGGCATTGAAACAAGGGCAACTAAAGCAATAAATAAGTGGCGTTTTGAGGTGGTTTCGGTAAATGAATTATCGTGCGACATAGTATAACTCTCTTCAATAGTAAAATTGAGGCGAATCTTACACGATTGAACAACATTTTGATATAGATCAAGTAAAGTTTTTTAACGATTATTTACAGTTGGAGAGATTTACGTTGCAAGTATACCACTTTATACCAACCCACCAATTTAATCCCTTATTTTTCAATAGTTAACCAGTTTAAGCATTTATTAAAATCGGCTTGCATGTCTATTTTTTAACCATGTAAGCATCTTATTCTTGTGTAGTTAGTCCATTTTCGCCTAAAAAAGTTCCAAAACTATCACCTTTCATATTGATTCCTTTCACTGGTGAACCAAATTTAAGGCACAAAAAAACAGCCTAAGCTGTTTTTTTAAGTGAGTTAAATGTTGCCTGCTGTATTAGCTTTCACCACATTTGCTTTTCTTTTTACCTTCGCCACATTTACCTTCACCACATTTGCCTTTCTTTTTACCTTCGCCACATTTGCCTTCACCGCATTTGCCTTTGGCTTTACCTTCGCCACATTTGCCTTCACCGCATTTGCCTTTGGCTTTACCTTCGCCACATTTACCTTCGCCGCATTTGCCTTTGGCTTTACCTTCACCACACTTGCCTTCACCGCATTTGCCTTTGGCTTTACCTTCACCACACTTACCTTCACCGCATTTGCCTTTGGCTTTGGCTTTACCTTCACCACACTTGCCTTCACCGCATTTTTCTTTCTTTTTCTTATCGCCGTGCTCGTCATCACTGTGCATTGAAGTCACTGTACTTTGAGCTTCAAATGGATTCACTTCAGCTTTCGCTGGTAAGGTCGCCATTAAACTCAGTAAAGCCGCACTTAATGCCGCAGTTAAAAAATATTTCTTAAAAAATTTCATAGTTACCTTCCTAAATATTGTTTTATATAACCTGTGTTAGGGTTTCTACCATCAAACACTCAGTCTATGGGTTATCAAATAGACCTAAGCATTAGGTAAATAATTTCACTTGATTACAATTTTATCAAGTTTTTGGTAAATTTATTTAACAAACAAGGCGATGTGACGTTTGCAGCAAACTCAACTGTTACAATAAAAGGCAAAAAAAAGCCGCCATTATTCCATTCAAGTTTGCATGTCCGGACATAAGATTATTTTTTAACCTGTCCCATTTTTTTCTGCGTCCCCTTTGCGCCAACAGCAAGAATACAATCCCACTTAATCTACATAAATAACAAAACAACCGTTTGAAACCCGTCCCTATTACTACAGCGCTTATTATTACTAGAGCAAAGCGACTATGGCCCCTTTAACATTCACCATCAATTGCATAACCCCAGCTAACCACTTACATGTAATCACTTGATTTTGCAATATAAAATAGTAGAATTTATTTCTCTAAAAATTACAATTTTTTCTTTGCAATCTGTAATTAGTCAGCCTAGATTTAGAAATGTTAGACGGAGTTAGCAGCTCACTAACCTATACGATAACAAGGTGAAAAAACGAATACCCACCTATTTTATGGAGTCAGATTGAAGTTAAAACAGCATTTTCACCGTGTGTGCTAACTGTCTTAACTAAGACGAGCAAAAAGAGTTGCAAAATAGATTTGCCAAACTAGCCGCCTTATTGGACTTTGTCAGCTAAGTTTGTGCGCCGTATTGTTAAGGAAAACAATACTGACATGGAAGAAATCAATGGATTGATTGAATAAGGATGTTTAAAAAGGAGTGCCAAGGATCAAACTTAAGTCATTGAGTTTTTTGCTTTGCTGGGGTGGCTTACATAGTCCATAGCAACCCTTTTCACGGAAGAGATAGTTAATGCCGATGGAATGGCATAACCAAGAAGATAAGGAGGAGTGGTTCAAATACCTATGTAAGGTTTAATGGCTTAAAGGAATAACCATAAGCAGTGCAATGGCGTTTGATCCTCTTTACTCTTTTTTAATACCGATTAATATGCAAGGAGAGCCCATGCCCAGAAAATCCAGGCTTTATCAGGCAAACATGCCTTATATAGTGCATCAAACAGCGAACAAAGATACGTTTTGTTTTTTAGATGATGAAGATCGTCTATATTTTTTGCTGATTTTGCAATACGCTTTAAATCGCTATCATTTGGCCTTACATGCTTTTGTCTTGTTAGATGAAACCTTTAAGCTGTTACTCACGCCAAAGACGACCAATGGCATTTCACAATTAATGCAAATGTTAAGTGGCCGATACACCAAATATTACAATCAGAAGTATCAAAAAGATGGCAATATGTGGTACGACCGCTATAAAGCCAGTCATGTAGAAGATCCTGCTTTTATACTCGCCACGATGCGTTATATGGAGTCTTTGCCTGTTGCCAGAGGCAAGGTAAATCATCCTGAGCAATATAAGTGGTCAAGTTATCTTGATAATGTCGGCAACACCAGCTTTGAAGAGCGATTTTCTATGCCAATTGATCAAGGCAAGAGCTCGGCGAATCAAATCAATGAAACCGTAACAATGACATTTAATCGCCAGTACGACAGAAAAACGCCGTTTATTACCGAACATCAGAACTTTAAACGGTTAGGTAACGGATTGCTTGAACGCAAAGGTTGGTACAAAACACTATTCTTTATGGATAAAAACAAAGTGAATTTTCAATTCTTCGATGACCGGTTAAAACATGGTTATCCGATTGGCAGTGCTGAATTTATTCAATATATCGAAGAGCTGTTCTCGGTTAAGTTTCGGCAGGTAAAGCCGGGTAGGCCTAGAAAAAAGCCGTAGTTTGAAGTGACGCCACTAAGTTACGCGGATAAAAAAACGGGATCTTTTGAGATCCCGTTTCTTATATTTTAATAACTACGTACTTAAAGTGTATCTAAAAACGCTTTAAATTCTGTACCTAATTTAGCGTCACGCAACCCGTAAATAACATTAGCTTGCAAGTAACCTTGCTTAGAACCACAATCATGCGATTTACCCGTCATATTAAAGGCTTCAACCGGCTCCACTTTCATTAAACTGGCAATGGCATCGGTTAATTGGATTTCATCACCCGCGCCTGGCGGAGTAAACTCGAGTAGATCCCAAATTTGGGCAGATAAAACATAACGACCAACTACGGCAAGGTTTGATGGTGCTTCATCAACATCTGGCTTTTCAACAATTTCAGTCATCGCAACCGATTTACCTGGCTCAACGTCCACACCACCACAGTCAACCACACCGTAACTGCTCACCTGCTCCATCGGCACTGGTTCAACCATAATTTGGCTCGCACCAGTTTCATCATACTTTTTAAGCATGGCGGCTAAGTTTTCAGTTTTTAAATTTGATTCTACTTCATCAATCAGTACATCGGGTAAAACAACCGCAAAAGGCTCATTGCCAACAATAGGTTTTGCCTTTAAAACGGCATGACCAAGGCCTTTTGCTTCACCTTGACGCACATGCATGATGGTCACGCCTTTAGGGCAAATGGCCTGTACTTCTTCTAGCAATTGACGCTTAACACGCTTTTCAAGCGTAGACTCTAGCTCGTATGATTTATCAAAATGGTTTTCAATGGCATTTTTCGATGAATGCGTAACTAACACAATCTCTTTGATCCCCGCAGCAATACACTCATTAACGATGTACTGAATGAGTGGTTTATCAACAACAGGTAACATTTCTTTCGGAATTGCTTTGGTTGCCGGCAACATACGTGTACCAAGTCCCGCAACTGGGATAACTGCTTTTTTAATTTGAGAAGTATTTGTTATAGGCATAGTCTACGATTCCATTTATCATTATTTTTTAGATTCACGTCATTCCTAGACGCAAAATAGAAAGGATCATTATACTGCAAGTGATAAGGGTTTCAACTGACAAGCTAAAATTACCAATTTTTCTGGTAAAAAAATGGGAAATATAGATTAACTTGTTCTATTAAATCGTTTTAATAAAAGAACATTAACCGCATACACAACAAGGATGCCAATAAAAATCCCTACGCTATCGGCAAAAACATCAAGTAACGAAAAGTACCTACTCGGTAATGCATATTGCACCACCTCAATGACCACCCCATAAAGCACGAGCGGTAGGAACACCCTTTTAAACAGCTGCCTGGTAGGCTTTTTATAGCAAAATGCCAATAATATAGTTAACACACAAAAAGCAATAGAGTGGTTGGCTTTATCCCACGCACTAAGAGTTGGTGCGCTTTCACTCGGTAAAAAAGCCAGAGTAGAAATCACCAAAAGATTCATTACTAAGCCTATTTTGGCAAGTGTTTGCAACAATGAGGGAGTACAATCAGTGTTAGGATTTAGAAATTGCATTTATAAACTCAAGTTTGGATGTGTTCTTAAAACGGAGACCGTCTACTGTCTACGCTTCTAGCTTGCGCCCTATTATGCCTGTCAATTTTCAAATTTGTATTAATATTATTAGTGAGACAATAATAATTTTAGGCAAGTAAATGATTATCCCTGTTATTATGGCGGGCGGCAGCGGCTCGCGCTTATGGCCATTATCAAGAAAACTTTACCCCAAGCAATTTTTAAAATTGGTATCTAATCGCTCGATGATTCAGGAAACCATTTTACGCCTTGATGGCCTTAACGCAGGGGAACCAGTGACCATTTGCAATGAAGAGCATCGCTTTGTGGTTGCCGAGCAATTAAAAGAAATCAACCGATTAGGCTCTATTATACTCGAGCCAGTAGGACGAAACACAGCACCCGCGGTTGCGCTTGCGGCCTTAAATGAATTAAAAGCGAACATGACCCAATCTTACTGGTATTAGCTGCCGATCACCTAATAGAAGATGTTAAAGAATTCCAGAGAGTAATAGAAAGTGCCATCCCCTTAGCTAACGATGGCATGCTCGTTACTTTTGGAATTGTTCCCTCTTATCCCGAAACAGGTTATGGCTACATAAAAGAAGGTAAAAAAATAAACGACATAGAAGCCTATCATATAGATAAATTTGTCGAGAAACCTAACCTAAAAACCGCAGAAACATACCTTGAGTCCAAACAATACCTTTGGAATTCCGGCATGTTTATGTTTAAAGCCAGTAAGTACATTGAAGAGCTATTCAAGTTTTCCCCAAGCATTGTTCATGCGTGTAAAAAAGCCTTAAGCCAAACCGAAAGCGATTTAGATTTTGTCCGTATAATTGAAGAAGAATTTGCAAAATGCCCGAATGATTCTGTTGATTACGCCATAATGGAAAAAACCGACTGCGCAGTAGTGGTTCCCCTAGATGCCAACTGGAACGATATAGGAAGCTTCTCAGCCATTTGGGACATTAACAATAAAGATGAGCAAGGAAATGTACTTAAAGGCGATGTAATAACGACAGATTCTTCCAATAACCTTATCATCTCAGAGCAAAAGCTGGTTTCAACCGTCGGTATTAATAACGCTATTGTAATAGAAACCAAAGACGCCATCTTAGTGGCTAACAAAGATAAGGTCCAACAAGTCAAAAATATTGTAGAACAGTTGCAAACAAACAATCGACAAGAAGCCAATATACACCGACAAGTATATCGTCCATGGGGCCATTATGACTCTATCGATTGTGGTAAGCGCGACGAGGTAAAACGCTTAATGGTGAAACCCAAAGAAAAGCTTTCAAAACAAATGCACCACCACCGGGCTGAGCATTGGATTGTCGTCTCAGGCACCGCAAAAGTAACCAATGGCGATAAAACCTTTTTACTAACTGAAAATCAATCCACCTACATACCCGCAGGTGTTGTGCACTCGCTAGAAAACCCAGGCTTAATGCCACTTGAAGTCATAGAAGTGAGAAGTGGCAGTTATTTAGGAGAGGACGATATTATTCGCTTTGAAGATAAATATGGGCGTAAATAAGGCATTTAAAATTCACCGTAGTGCCAACGTTAACCAATTGGTCAATCCCGTAGTGTCGGTTTTAACCGAATGGTCAAACCCCGTAGTGTCGGTTTTAACCGACTGGCAATAACCAGATAAATCAGGCACTACGAAAATACACAAGACCGCTTTAATCCCCGTAGTGTCGGTTTTAACCGACTGTAATAGCCAGATAAATCAGGCTCTACGAAAATGTACCAAGACATCTTCACCCCCGTAGTGTCGGTTTTAACAGACTGCATTAGCCAGATAAATCAGGCACTACGAAAACGCACCAAGACCTCTTCAATCCCCGTAGTGTCGGTTTTAACCGACTGGAATAGCCAGATAAATCAGGCACTACAAAAATACACTAAGGCCTATTCAATCCCCGTAGTGTCGGTTTTAACCGACTGACATAACTTATTTTTGATTCAAATATACAATATCACATAAATTACTTACCGGCTTAAAGTCACTAGAAGCCGATAACAATACCTTTCTAACCATTGGCAAATCATATCGCTCGCAAGCAACTTCTAATTTCTTAATAACAGGCTCAACAGTTTGCCAATTCAAACACGATTCATTAGATCTCATAATGAGTTTATGATCGGTGGCTTGAGACTGATGATCTACCAATAGCTCTTCATAGAGTTTTTCCCCTTCACGAAGTCCGGTGATTAAAATGTCAATATCACCTTCAGGGTTCTCGGTATTTCTAACTTGCAACCCACTCAACCGGATCATGTTTTTTGCCAGTTCATAGATTTTTACCGGCTCGCCCATATTAAGTAAATAAATTTCACCGCCTTGCCCCATAGCTCCGGCTTGTATCACCAATTGCGCAGCTTCAGGAATGCTCATAAAATAGCGCGTTACCTCTTTATGAGTAACGGTAATTGGCCCACCTTGTTTTATTTGTTGCTTAAATAAGGGAATTACCGAGCCGCTAGAGCCTAATACATTACCAAAGCGAACAATGCAAAAGCGGGTTGAGCTGTTGTTTTTTGGAATACTCAATAAAATATGCTCTGCAATGCGTTTTGTGGTGCCCATAATATTGGTTGGCCGTACCGCTTTATCGGAAGAAATCAGCACAAAGGTTTCTACGTTAGCTTCAATAGCTGCTTTTGCTGTATTTAAGGTGCCAAAAATATTATTTTTAATTCCTTCAACCACATTATTTTCTACTAAGGGGACATGCTTGTAAGCGGCGGTATGATATAAGGTTTGAACCGTTAATGACTGTAAAACCTGTTCTACCCTTTGTTTATTTTGAACATTACCAAGAACCGCATGCACCTTAATATTACTCAAATTTTTACTCAGAATTGCCCCGAGCTCTTGCTCAATTTGATATAAATTAAATTCGTTTGAATCAAATAAAACCAACTCTTTAGGCGAGTGTTTTATGATTTGCCGACAAAGCTCTGAGCCAATGGAGCCACCGGCTCCAGTAACCATAACCACTTTTTGCTCAATATTAGCCTTTAACAGCTCAGGCTTGGGAGATACAGGATCACGCCCCAAAATTTCCTCAATAGGGATTTCAATCAAATCATCAATCTTAGCTTTGCCACTAACCACATCCGACATTCTAGGTATGGATAAAATCTCTACGTTAAAGTCTTTTAAAGACTGAATGATTTCTATTTTTTGTTTACGACTGGCCTTAGGAATCGCAAGGAGGATATGAGTTACTTGATGATCCTTAATTAAATAAGGCAATTGTGATATTGGATATACCGAAAACCCATCAATGGTTAGGCCTATTAAATCTTCTTTTTGATCAATAAAAGCAATAGGATTGAATTCATTACCGGCCTGTAACGTTTGAATAAGCTGCCGCCCTGTTGCGCCAGCGCCTAAAATAAGAATATTCGACTTACCTTTACTTAATTTGCTGTTTACCCAATTTCGAACCGATAACCGGCTGCCTGCACTAAAAACAAATAGGAAAAAACCGAAAATTATCGGCACAGATCTTGGTAAAAAAGAATCAAAAACAAGAGACAACACCACCAAAGCAACAGAAGACAGGAAAACTGATTTAACAATAACTCTGAGGGCCTGAAAACTGAAAAAGCGGATAATAGCCCGATATAAACCAAATTTAATATTGATAACAATAGTTAAAGGAATTAAACAGGCTAGAACTTGCCAATGCTGTGGATTATTAAAGTCGGTTAAACTTGATAAACGCAAAAAATAAGCTAGCCAAAATGCACTACAAATAAAAATAGAATCGATAAGAATACTTATCAATCTTTTATAATTACGGGAAAGTGATAAGAGTTTATCCATATTTAAATATTTCATCCATAACATTTATCTAATACTATCTTACTTAATAAATGTTTTTAACATAATTAATAGGTATGTATTTAATGAGAAACTTGAAATCATTTGCGCATCTTTTTCAGCCAATTTTACAGGTGTAGACATATCGATATTCTCTATTTGTGCTAAGCCAGTTATTCCTGGCAACACATCAAATACCAGATGGCGCTGACGTTCATTAATTAACTCTTCTTGACTAGGTAAACAAGGCCTAGGCCCTACCAAGCTCATTTCACCTTTTAATACATTGATTAGCTGTGGAATTTCATCAAGTTTAGATGCTCGGATAAATCGCCCGTAAAATGACAAAGAGCGAGTATCAGCAAAGTGCGTTGGCACTTCAGCAGTACCTACCGGCATACTTCTTAACTTATATAAATTAAAAGACTTTTGCCCTATTCCGACACGTCTTTGAGCAAAAATAGGCCTTCCAAATTCAACCGTTCCAACGAACAGACAAACAAGCACTACAGGAGCTGAGATAATCAAGCCAATAAAGGCTATACATAGATCGAAAAATCTGAATATATTATTCATTATTTACTTCAAGCGTTTCCTTAAGGCCATCCATGAGCGAGTATTTAGGTTGCCATCCAAGCTCTTTTTTTATAATTGAATTATCTACTTCTAAAGAAGAAAACAATGAGTCTTGCAACTTTTTGCCGTTCTTAAACTTAAATATAAACCGCCAAAAGCTAATGGGTAAAGAAAATAATCTCAACTTTCGTTTTGCTGCATTTGCACAAAGTAATAACAGTTTGGCCGTAGAAACCGATAAATCATCAGATATTAACCATTGTCTGTTTATCATATCAGTGTTTTGTAAGCTAAATAGAATGAAATCGGTTAAATTTTTAATATAAAGCAAACTTCTTCTGTTGTTTGAAAAGTTCGCAAATGGTAAAGGGGACCCTTTTTGAATAATCCTTTGTAAAGCAGCAAAGTTTCCTTTATTTCCTTTACCGTAAACTAGCGGAAGTCTGATAATGACAATTTGTAACCCTGTTTCTTGAGATATTTCCTTTAACCCCAATTCAGCTTGCATTTTTGAATCAGCGTAATTAGTTTGAGGATTATAATCTGACAAGCTCGTAAAGGGCTTGTCAATGTTAGATACTTCTCCATGCACCTTGACACTACTGATAAAGATAAATTTTTTAACGCCAGCAGCTACAGCTTGCCGAGCCAAATTAAGTGTTGCGGCTACATTAACCTCATAAAGCTTTCTATTGTCTGCTATAGGGCCGGGAATCGCCGCACAATGAATAACGGTTGTTGGTGTATTATTTTGAAAATCAAAGCGGGTGTGAGCATCAAGAGTATCTACTTTCAGCTCGAAAAGCGCTTTAGCCTTTATACGGGTCTTACTACGAGCAATGCTTAAAACAGAATGTCCATTTGCCAATAACGCTTGTACTATATACTTGCCCACAAAGCCATTGCTACCAGTAACTGCTATCAAACCTTCCTTCCCTTAATCAGATGATAAAAACAAAATCTGAATAAAGACATCAAGTACCATCGAAAGTGTGTTGAAAAGATATTTCTATTGTTAAATGCCCCCTTATGAACGGCCTTTATGTGTTTCAAAAAGTGAACTTTTTGCCCATAACATTGTTGAAACCGATAGCAAAAATCAACATCTTCGTAGTACATAAAAAAACGTTCATCAAATCCGTCAAGCCGTAAAAATGCTTCAGCCTTGATTAATAAAAATGAACCTGCAGCCCAGTCAACCTTAGCCTTGTCAATTAACTCAGCCTTGATATAAGGCTTTGTAACCGGCTGTAAACTAATCATTTTAAATAAGCTAAATATGGTAGGAAAATACCGAACAGAATCATCTGAACGTGTAAATTGATTATCCTTATACAAGTCAATCGACCATAGCATTTCGTTATGACAATTGATTTGTTCATACATGCTACAAATCATCTGACTTGATATTTGCACATCGGGATTCATTAGCAGAAACAAGTCATTTCCCCTAAGACCAAGATGCTTCTGGCAATGTTTAAACACCAGATTATTATTTTGACCAAAACCTGAATTTGGATTGTCATCTAGATAAATTAAATCATGCTCTTTACAGAAATCCTCTAATAATAAGTTTTGACAATTATCTTTTATCACAACCGTTGCAAAATCCAACTTTGAAATTTGTATTATGTCTTTATTATCCAAAATAAGAGCTTCATGGTTGTGGGATACGACAGAAATAAATAAACGTGGTGCATCCATTTATGAACCCAATACTTTTATAAAATCGAATAAAATTTCCATAATTATCAATCTATTTTCCCTAATTTATTTGTTAAAGCACACTTTATTCCCTTGAACATATACTTCGCCCTTTCCTTACCTTGGGGTAAATAGCACTGAATGATAAACCTTATAGGGAGAAAAAATAATAACCCACATTTATATTTAAAACTAAAATGGGGCAACTTAAGTGCCAAAATGAAATTTCTGAAGATATATGCTAGGCGAAATGGAGAATGCATAAGCACCGTAATCCCCATAGGAAGGCTAACATCTTTACTACCTATATTGTGTTCCATCTGAATATTTCGCGTCATAATTACCTTATATCCTAAGTACCTTGCTCGAAAACACCATTCAGTATCTAAAAAATCTATAAACCATTCTGATTTATTTAACCCAACCCGAAGAAAAATGCTGGCGGGAAAAAGAGTTCCTGTTGATATTAATGATTTAACTAAGAAATTATTTTTTTCCAACGCTATAGAATCTTTAAAAAACTTCTCATAAACAATGCCATTCCTTTCATTTACTACTGTAGGACCTATACAGGCTATTTTATTGTAATCAAGCATTAACCCATTGTATTCACCAATAAGCTTAGCTATGAAATTTTCAGGAATTACAGTGTCTTGATCGAAGGTAATAATAAAATCAACTGATTGCTTTAAAGACTCAATGATTCCAATATTTTGAGCATATGCTATTCCTTCATTTTCAGGCAAAGCTTGAAGTTGAACATTAGACGGAAAGTTAGAGCCTTCAAGCCAACCTTTATCTTCCGTATTATCTATAAGAAATACAATGTCGCTTTGCTCAGCGATGCGTATAATATTTTCATAAAAAGTTGACACATCAGGGTGATATGTAACAACAATAGATGAAGTCTTTTGGCTCATAAACGCCCTTTTAAATTTATTTAGTGCTGATGAATAATTTTTTTATAAACTTTATTTTTAATCTATGAAATTGTCTAGAATCATAAAGCATGAAATTTGTTGATAATTCCTTTAATAAAAAACTTTACCAATGCATAAAAACATTGCTCCGGGTAGCTTAAAAGCTTTATAAGGTTGGGAGATGCCTCTGAATTAATAATAATTAAAAACTTCAAATACCTCTGCTGACGAAAACTAAGGATTTCCAGAGATAATACCTCTCGGTATACTTTAATAAAGTCCTTCTTTAATTCAAGGGAAACCTTATGAGGAGCGCTAATCCCTTCAGAACCATATTTTATTACTTTGTTATTATAAAAATGGATACCAATGTCATTTAATAATGCTTTGATATAAAAGGGATAATCCTCTAACAACTGATATTTCTCATCAAACATCCCTATTTTTGAAAAGACATCACGATTATAATAAGTAGAAGCTCCTGAAATTATATTTCCTTTATGAGATATCCATTTTAGTAGTCTCGATTTTGATTTAAACAAGTGCCTTTGCCTTTTTAAAGGAAGCTCTTTTAATTCTGTATTGTTTTGAATTGGCATTCGAATTCCAGTTATAATTAACGCATCGGTTAATTCAAACTCTCGAACAATACTACTAACAACATTTTCATCATAAAATTCATCATCTGCAGAAAGTGGAATAATAATTTCACCACTAGAGTAAAAAATAGCTTTATTGAAAGACTTTACCGTACCGATATTCTCAATGTTCAAAATAATTTTGGTTTGAAATGGAGTGTCGTCTAAAAGATATTTTACTTCATCATATTCAAAGTTTTTTGAGCAATCATCCAAAACTATGTATTCAACAAAAATATTTTCAGATATTTTTTGATTCTTAACACTCGTAATAGCTTTTTCAAGTAAATCACCATTATTATAAGTCAATGTTATTATTGATATTTTTTTTATTTCATTCATACAGAGTTAAATTCGCCTTTCCTCTGGGGAGCTTGCCTTTTAGAAGATATTATAATTTTATAATTTTGATGATTCAAACCCATCACCTTTATGAGCAGAATTATTACCTAATAACCTTTTCAGATTCCTACCTAATAATTCGATGTCTACAAGATAATTGTCATGAATAGAAGTGCTATTTTCTGAGGCTGTGTTGAAAAATGTTAACTCTACACCTGAAAATTTTGCTAAAGATGAGAATGCAGGAAAATCTTTTATTGATTCTGGTAACCATGTTAGAGCTTTACATCTTTTATTACAAAAAATGAGATTTGTCCAAGCAGCACCACTTGGCCCGATAAGAACTTTTGCATGTTTAAAGAGGAATATTTGCTGAGCAACATCATGTTCTTCCATATAAACAACAGTGAAATCGTGTTTTTTTAAATAGGTTATTACTTCATCTTGATTATATCCCCTTGAGCTACTTTCTTTTCTAGCTAAAAAAACTCTTTCCGTGTAAAAAAAATGCTCTTTGTTTAATGAGATGGCGCTTGCCATCCTAGTACGAATATACTCCAAAGACTCATATCTCAAATGTAATATATTCGTAGTAAGCCCTACTTCCCTTTCATTAAACAAAATATTATTTATTGGTGTTACATGGTAAAGGCATCCGACCTGCAAACTGAAGTAGCGAGAAATATAAATTAAAGTAACTTTTTGATCGCCTAAAACGCTATCTAACAGGAATTTAAGGTTTTGATTGGCTTTTAGTATTTCTGGAACAAGTAATTTCACCCCCTTTTTATGTAAGCCCATTTCGATGTAGAACCTTAATTTCGGGATTATTTCAATTAACCAATGATAATAGTTCCAAGATCCATTCCCACCCAAAAAAAATCCTTCATCTATGAAGTTTAAATTTTTCAATTGGGCAAGGGCACAGTCATTATCATGGGTGAGTACCCCACCAGAGTCATACAAGGCATTATTGTTTTCTACATTACAAAAACGTTCTATGTATATATCCTTGTCCTTAATAAAACTGGAACTACAACCAGATACAATAAAATCATTTAATTCAACTATTTGAACTTCTGGAGCATTAATTTCAATAAAATCATTCCATTTAAACCCTTCGTAAACAGGAAGAAAAATTTTAGTTTTTACTTGATCCATTAATTTACATTTCTTAGAGCTATACAAGTCCAGGTACTTAACACTTTTCTTGGTTATAGTATTCCGTCCGAAAAGGAAAAAATTAATAAAGTTTAATATCAAGTTTAACTGGGTTTTATTTGTAGTCTTTTTCAGTTTTTTTACAATCAACGATTTTAGCATCATTTTAAATTACCAATTTTTTTGTTCATCCCTTCAAGTTTTTAAATTTAGTTAAAATTGAATATACATTTTCTGTAAAAATTTTAATACGAAAAAAATGACAGCAAGCAATATAAATCCCTATGCCTGAAATAATTTTTACGAGCATTTGTATTATGAGGTTGTCGAAATGAATCAATGATATTACCGAATACATTATTATTGATATTACAGCAAAAGGGATTAAGCTTTTTAACTGATACTTTACAGTAAAACCTAACAGCTTACTTGGATAATATGCATAGACGAAAAAAGAAATGAAAGAAGTTAATAAAAAAGCATAAGCTACAGGAATAATTCCGTATGGTATTGCAAGGTATAATATTAATATACTTACAGGCAATGTATATAATTCAGCCTTCAAAAACAAATCTGACCGACCTTTAACATTTAACATATTTAAATTAAAGGCACTAAAAACATTAATTAATTTGCTAAAAGAAAAAATAGTTATTAGAGGTATGATTGGTTCCCACTTCTCACCTAAGAACACTAAAACAAATTCTTTAGATATAGCTGCGATACCAACAAAAAAAGGAAATGAAATTAACATTATACCTTCCATGATTATTTTTAAAGCACTAGTAAAACGTACCCGGTCTTCCTTTATAGAAGCCAAAACAGGATAAGTAACCCCATGAAAAATAGAAGAGAGAGCTAGATATAATACATTAATATAGTTATAACCTTGTTGATAATAACCAATTTGGGTTGAACTGTGAAAGCGACCGATGAAAACAAAATACAGATTCTGAACAAATCCAGATATAAGCCCGGCAATTGTCAAATTGGCACCAAATGTAAACATTTCTTTAAACGACTTCATTGAAAACACTAATTTTGGTTGCCATTTCGAAAAGAAAAAAAATAGTACTGTAAGTGTTAGAGATCTGGAAAGATTTAACCCTACTAATGCCCAATAACCCAAACTTTGATTAGCCATCACAATAGCAACTAAGCTACTAATGATCATTGCTGTTGTATTAATTAGAGCTTGACTCTTAAAATCAATTGCTATGAAGAATTTTGTTCTAGGAACTATTGCTGTAGCATTAATAAGAATTACTGCAAATAATACTCTTGATAAATCTATCAATTCAGGATGGTTAAAAAATTTTGCGATGAAAGGAGCTAAAAAGTACATAACACTGTACAAAATAATTGAGAAAATTATGTTTATGTAAAAAACAGTATTAAAATCATATTCTGTAACTTTTGCACTTTTTTGTATTAATGCTTGCATAAACCCAGTATCAATCAACGACTGTGAAATTGCTAAAAAAATAGCAAGCATTGCAATTAAGCCAAAATCAGCAGGCGAAAGTAATCTAGATAAATAGACTAAAAGAATAAAATTAATAACTTGGTTTAATAGCTTATCTAATAAACTCCAACTGATACCTTTAAGGGTTTTATTTTTTAGTGTTTCCATCTATAAGGTCACTTTAAAGCAGATTATACATTTGTCTATAGGCAATGACTAAAATAGCTTACTCTTTATATTCCTCAATACCTTATAAAAACATTTGATTATTTGTACAGTTCAACAAAATTATGTCTAATAATGAAATTAGAGTTAAGATTGTCAGGTACTCTATTTTGTTTGTGAGTTCATCTAGAAAACCATAGTTAATGTTAATTTGATAACATCTTGAAAAGCTTTCTACCCATGAAAATTATTAACAAGGGTAATTATTTTATTTTGCTGTTCAAGGCTCATGTATGGATATAATGGTAATGATATAACCTTGTCATGAATTTTCTCAGAAATATGAAATGTTCTTGCTTTCCACTCTTGATAAGCTAGTTGATTATGAGGTGCAATGGGATAATGAATTAAGGTTTGAACACTATTTGAATTCATATAATTAAGTAAAGATTCTCGATGAGAAGTTTTAAGAACAAATAAGTGCCATACATGCGCGCTGAAATTGTCTACACATGGCAACTCTATTAATTGATTTTCAATTTCATTTAGATATTTGCTAGCAATATTTTGACGATCTTTTATTTCCCTATTTAAGTACCCCAATTTAACCCTTAACATTGCTGCTTGCATTTCATCTAAACGACTATTAATACCTTTATATTTATTTTTATACTTTTCATGGGAGCCATAATTACGTAAAGCTTCAATTATTTGGACTAACTCAGGATCATTAGTTGTTACTGCGCCACCATCCCCCAATGCACCTAGGTTTTTACCCGGATAAAAACTAAATCCCGCGGCATCACCCAACGAGCCAACTTTACGTCCTTTATAACAAGCCCCATGTGCTTGAGCACAATCCTCTATAACTTTTAAATTATGCTGTTTGGCAATTAAGTTAATCTCATCCATTCCGGTTACTTGCCCATATAAATGAACAGTTAAAATCGCTTTTGTTTTTTCCGTAATGGATGCTTCAATTAATTTAGGGTTTAAATTAAACGTATCAATATTCGGCTCCACCAAAACAGGAACCAATCCATTTTCAGAAATGGCTAAGATGGATGCAATATAAGTATTTGAAGGAACAATAACTTCATCGCCTTTTTGCATTATACCCATTTCTAAATAAGCCCTTAATATTAAGGTTAAGGCATCTAAACCATTTGCAACGCCCAAGCAATAATTAGTATTGCAGTACTGTGCAAATTCATTTTCAAAGGCTTTTACTTCTTGTCCTAATATGTAAAAACCAGAGTCAATAACTCTGGCACAGGCTTCTTTTAGCTCTTCTTGATACTGTTCATTTATTTTTTTTAAATCTAGAAACTTGATCATTTTTTATATATTTTTCATTTAATAATACTGAGTACATGGATGAGATTTTTAAATTTTAAATTTTAAATTCAGCTAACCACCTTTCGACTATTTCAGTTGGATAGCCTCTAGCAAAATGACGACGCCATGGATAGGCACTTTTTTCCAAGTTTTCTGTTAATTTTATTTTTGAAGTTTCACATATAAATTTGGCTGGTGTGCCTGCATAAACAGCGTTTTCTAATGTATCTCCTTTGAGACAAGAGTGTGCAGCTACAAGCACACCTTTGCGAATGGAGGCTCCGGGAAGAAGGACACTCATGGTAGCTATTACTGCATAATCTTCAATTTTCACTCCAATTAAGGTATCGCTTGGAGGGTGAGGATCATTGGTTAATACCACATAAGGAAATATCCAAACAAAGCTCCCTACTTTACTTTTCTGACCTATGTGTACGTTAGAATGCAATCTTACATAATCACCAAAACGACAATGGCCTTGAATATCACTCAAAGTACCGATTTGTAAATTTTTTCCGCCAAAAGTTTTCTCCCTTACCGTAACTCTATGACCTGTAACCAATTCTTCACCAAAGTGAGACGAAGAATAAAAGATACTGTGAGAACGAATAAGTGAATTTTTTGATATTACTAATGGGGAATCATCTGATAACGTATTTTCTACACCTAATTCACAATATCCCTCGATCACGACATTGTCACCAATTTCTACATTGTCATAAATAGTTGTAAACTGACCAATTGAAACGTTTTCACCAATTTTTGCTTTTGGTGAAATAATTGCTGTACTATGAATCATTAGCTACCCTTTTTAAAAACTCTTCGTAATCTCTAATGTAATCAGATTCATCATATAGAGAATCAGCAAGGATCATAAGAACACAATCCTTTGTAAAATCAAACATCTCCCTCCATATAAATGAATCAATAAGAAGGCCTTTGGAAGGATCATCCAGTAAAACTTCAACCTTGTCATTACCATCATCTAATAAAAATCGGCACGAACCTTTCATGGGTATTGCAAGCTGTTTCAGTTTTTTGTGAGCATGGAACCCTCTTGTTACTCCATGTTTCGTATCAAACATGTAATAAACCCGTTTTATTTTAAACGGAACATTTTCACCCTCTTCCAAAGCAATAAGTGATCCCCTACTATCTCCATGAGATTGTAATTCAATAAATTGGATTTCCATTTTTCTTATTTATTATTTCTTATTTAAGTAATGTAACTAATGAATTGAAAAAAATTGCTAACCTTCTAATTTGCCTTTAAATATTAGCAATAAAGTACTTAATCAATTTTTCATGGCTTTTAAACGGCAAATATAGATTTAAATACTAAAGAAGCTTTACTGATTTCTTTTCGTCTATTATAAATGTACCTCAAAAAACCTTATTTACCTATTAGAAAAATTACATAATGAAAATTTTAATTACCGGCGGAGCTGGTTTTATAGGCTCAGCCCTAATAAGACACATAATAAAAAACACAAACGATGAAGTTTGCAACCTAGATAAGCTAACTTATGCAGGTAATTTAAATTCTTTAATAGAAGCTAGTTCAAGTAAACGCTACCAATTTGAACTTGCCGATATTTGTGATGCAAATAAATTAAATGAGATATTTGAATCATTTCAGCCTGATGTCATTATGCATTTAGCTGCTGAAAGCCATGTAGATCGTTCTATAGATGGCCCCGACCAATTTATCAAAACCAATATATTAGGCACCTATACACTTTTAGAAGCTAGCTTAAAGTATTGGTTATCATTACCGGTAGAACAAAAATCAAATTTTCGTTTTCATCATATATCCACCGATGAAGTGTATGGTGATTTAGAAATTACAGATGAACTTTTTACTGAAAAAACACCCTATTCTCCAAGTTCGCCCTATTCAGCCTCAAAAGCCTCAAGTGATCATTTAGTAAGAGCATGGCACAAAACATTCAACTTACCTGTAGTGATAACAAATTGCTCTAACAACTACGGCCCCTATCATTTTCCAGAAAAGCTGATCCCATTAACTATTTTAAATGCCATTCATGGAAAACCTTTGCCTGTTTATGGCAATGGCATGCAAATAAGGGATTGGCTTTATGTAGAAGATCACGCCAAGGCACTTTATTTAGTAGCTAAAGAAGGAAGCATAGGGGAAACGTACAATATTGGTGGTCATAATGAAAAAACAAATATTGAAGTTGTTAAAACCATTTGTAAATGGTTAGATAAGCTAGTACCTGAAAAGTTAAATGGAAAAGAGAGTTTTCAAGAACTCATTGAATTTGTAACCGATCGGCCAGGCCATGATCAACGATACGCCATAAATGCCCAAAAAATCGAAAGAGAACTGGGCTGGTTACCCGAAGAAACCTTTGAAACCGGCATAGAAAAAACTGTTCACTGGTACCTTAACAATCAACAATGGTGGCTAGATATTCTCGATGGCAGTTATGTAGACCAGCGATTAGGGCTTACTTCTGCCCGCTAACTTAAATTAAAGGAATGTATTAATGACGTGCACAAAAGGGATTATCCTAGCAGGCGGAACTGGCTCAAGGCTATTTCCAATCACTAAAGGTGTTTCAAAACAACTTTTGCCAATCTACGATAAGCCAATGATTTATTATCCATTATCGGTGTTAATGCTCGCAGGCATAAAAGACATTCTTATAATTACCACTCCAGAAGACAAAGAAGCCTTTATACGATTATTGGGAGATGGTAACAACTTAGGAATAAACATTACTTTTGCTGTTCAACTAAAACCTGAAGGTATTGCCCAAGCATTTATCATTGCTGAAGACTTTATTGGACAAGATAACGTTTGCCTGATCTTGGGGGATAATATTTTCTATGGCCAGTCCTTTACCAATACACTTAAGAATGCCGCAGAGCGCAAAAATGGTGCTACAGTGTTCGGTTACCAAGTAAAAGATCCAGAAAGGTTTGGAGTAATTGAATTTGATCAAAGCTTAAAAGCCATTTCTATTGAAGAAAAACCAAACAAACCAAAATCTGATTACGCGGTTACCGGATTATATTTTTACGATAATAAGGTTGTGGAAATGGCCAAGCAAATTTCTCATTCTGCCAGAGGTGAACTTGAAATTACCACCATTAATGAGATGTATTTAAATGCCGGTAGTTTAAATGTTGAACTTTTAGGGAGAGGATTTGCATGGCTTGATACTGGGACTCATGAAAGCTTACATAAAGCTTCGTCATTCGTACAAACGGTTGAGCACGTACAAGGGTTAAAAATAGCCTGTATTGAAGAAGTAGCCTGGCGTAAAGGCTGGATAAATGATAAAGCATTACGAGAAATAGGGCATAGTATGGACAACAATGACTATGGTTCGTATTTAAAAAGATTAATAGATAATAACCAAGAATAACAACAGAAATGAAAATCCTCATCACCGGATGCAATGGCCAGGTAGGTAAAAGCTTATCAAGCTTGTTAAAACACAGAAACGATATTGAAACTATTCTGTTTGAAAAAGCTTCCTTGGACATTACAAATAAAGACGAGGTTTATAAGCAAGTCCTCGCCCACAAACCTGATTTTATCATTAATGCCGCGGCTTATACGAAAGTAGACGAGGCTGAAATAGAAATTGATTTATGCCATCGAGTAAATCATTTAGGTGCCAAGAATCTAGCTCTAGCGGCTGCAGCAAATAATGCCACATTGCTACACATTTCAACAGACTATATATTTGATGGTAAAAAGCCAATAGGCGAAGAATACACAGAATCCAATAAGCCCACCCCAATCAACATCTATGGGCAAAGCAAATTAGCAGGTGAACTTGCAATCAAAGAACATTGCTCAAACTATGTTATTTTAAGAACCTCTTGGGTGTTTTCTGAATACGGCCCCAATTTTGTAAAAACGATGCTGAGCTTAAGTCAATTGGGAAAAATCAATGTGGTGACTGACCAATTTGGTGGCCCTACTTATGCAGGGGATATTGCAAATACTCTACTAAAAATTACAGAAATAATGCATTCAAACGCCAAAAACCGTCAAAAATATGTAGGTACTTACCATTATTCAGGCTTCCCTAATGTCAGTTGGTTTGAATTTGCCAAAAATATTTTTGAGCAGGCAAAACGTTCTCATCTTATCTCTACCTCGCCGAAAATAAACAAAATCAGTCAAAGTCACTACCGGACACCAGCTCAAAGGCCAACAAATTCTCAATTAAATTGCCAAAAGTTGGCAAAAGTATTTAATATACCTCAAAGTAACTGGCAATCCGCTCTTAAACACATAATTGAAATTAAATGAAAGTAATTGAAACCAAAATCCCCGATGTAAAAATTATCGAGCCACAAGTATTTGAAGATGACCGTGGCTTTTTTATGGAAACTTGGCAACAGAAAAACTTTGAACAACAGGTAAGCAAAAAGCCAACCATTTTTGTGCAAGACAACTACTCCAAATCAAAAAAAGGAACATTAAGAGGCTTACATTATCAAACAGAAAATACACAAGGAAAGTTAGTCAGGGTAATAAAAGGCGAGGTATTTGACGTGGCAGTGGATGTTAGAAGGGACTCACCAACATTAGGACAGTGGGTAGGTGTCTATTTATCGGCAGAAAACAGAAGGCAATTATGGATTCCTAAAGGGTTTGCACATGGCTTTTTTGTGACGAGTGAAGAAGCAGAGTTTACCTACAAATGCACAGATTATTACAACCCCAAGAGTGAAGTAACAATTAATTGGAACGATCCAACGATAGCCATTAACTGGCCTTTAAACACCCTACCTCACCTTTCAAATAAAGACATTAACGGTTTAGGTTTTGATAAAGCATTGAAACTATAGATTTTTTCTATTTCGTATTGAACAATATATGGGTAAAAGAGGGCATTACCTGAATGGCAGGTATTTCATAATAATAAAAGTAGGATGAATGCCAATAAATCCGGTGCTCATTCACTGTAGCTGAAAAGCAGTAAAAAATGGCATCATAGGGTATTACCGAAGGGTTTTATTCACCTTATGATTAATGGATTCAAATTAAAAGCTTAGTTTAGGTATTTCAATAATAATAAAACATTCTTTATGGTATAACACACATAAAAAGAAGGTGATTTTTTACCTTCTTAATAAAAAATACAAGTACGACTAAAGATTGTAATGTAAGTTGAAATATATATTCGGTGAAAAGTCAGAACTAAATTCGTCATCTTGGAATGTTGAATAATCTAAGTTGCCACCCATTGTGAATTTGAATCGACCATGATGTTTTTGATACTTTAATGATAACGAAATCACTTCTTCTGCGATTTTAGTAACTGTATTCCCCATATCTGGGTCGTTGGGATATCTATCAGAATTGTCATTATTTAAGTCTAAATACTTTGCTTTAAATTCCCAACTGTCTAACCCATTTAATTGAGATACCATTCCAAAAACCAAGGTTTCTGCATCATTTTCGTATGCGCTACCTAATACACGTCCTTGGTAACGCATACCTGTTTTATAGATATGATGTTCATAATAACAATTACCGGTGCCAACTCCTGAACCATCACCGGCATTAACCCCGTCAGAGCAGTCGGCAAACGTATCCGTATATTCAATATAAGTTAACCAGTTTCGATTAAATAAGTCTAAACGTGATTCAATACCATACATATACCTTTCTTCACCAAAGATACTTAATCCACCTTTACGGTCTCCATCTTCTGCGATCATCTGCATATGTACCGCTAAAGGAAAATTAAAGTGATTAAAACTGTATCTAAAATCATATCCCGCAAGTTGGTTACCGGGTTCTTTTCCGGCATTACATTCTTCAATACTAGGGCCAACGCCACCACAATTGTCTTCACCTTTTAATACATGCCAAAACGTTGATAAATCGCTTGGGCGGCCATCGCCATTCCATTGTGCTAACCTAGTTAAGCCCACCTCTAAATTTTGAGTTGGTTTAAAGTTTAATCTAAACGTCCACAACCATGTATTGGGAACTTCTCTCTCTTCTTCAAACTGCCCCATAGAGGTGGTTAAATTCCACGGAATTTGTATTTCATTAAAAAATGGCATAACAAAAGCTTGTGATGATTTTCTTGTTAACGCAATGCTTGGTAAAGGGCGAGCATTATTGGTTAGCGCTAAGTTTGTATCAAGACCTGGACCGTACCATCTATCCTGCTGGCCAACAGATACAACCCAATTTCCTAAAAAGCCAGCTAGGTAGGAGCCATCAGCTCTTACGTTTTTGCTTCTGCGATCATCTTCACTCACACTAGGTGAGAATTTAACCGCCCAATTATCGCCCATGTACGAAAAGTTAGCCTTAGTAAAACTACCTTCTCGGTTTTCATTACCAAAACTGACAAAACGGCTTTCATCGGTCGCAATATTCATTTCTATCGATTGAGCATTTTTCTTGGAACGCAGGTATTGCTGTCTTACATGCCAATAGGCATTTTCACTTTCATCAGATAGTTTCGTTTCATCAATACGATTAATAGCAGGTACAACGTCAGCCCACATTAATGGGTATGTTGTAAGTGGAATATTAATATGTCCTTGATCTGCTAATAATTGCAGATCTGCGCGAAGAAACACATTAGAAGTATCAATAAACGGCTCGGCCTTACTTACAAAGGGAAGAAGCGCTAATGATGATATAAACAATGGAACTAAAAAAGGATTTCGCATAACAAATAATAAAAACAATTTAAAAGAAAGATAAAAGAGCAAAAAAACAAAGAGCCTTAATAGACTCTTTGACATTTAAATTAAAAACCAACAAATGGTTATGTATCAACTTTACGATTTAGGAGTTCGAAGTAACTGAACTAGTTTTTTCTAATTTTTTTTTATCTTTCAGCTTCCTAAAGTATTTAGTGATAACCCATACATTTGTTAATGCTTGATTGTAGGCAACAAAAAATAACAAGAAGATAGCGAACATAACCGACTCAGGGATCATCATAACTTCACCCGCCATACCAAAAACAGCACATAAAATGGCGAACGAGCAAATAAAGGCCAAGGTTTGTCGTGGAGTATAGCCAATTCTTAAAAAGATATGATGTAAGTGTTCTCTATCCGGCCTAAATGGTGAAACACCTCTTTTTATTCTTCGCAGCATAATAGAAGCCATATCAACCAGTGGAATAGCAATAAACCATAATACGGTTACTGGGCGAATAAATTTATCATTGGTTTGAGTCGCGGTAAGAATTAACCAAATTACGGTAAAACCTATCACCATACTACCGGCATCCCCCATAAAAACTTTCCGAGTTCGGCCAAATACACCTAGGTTAAATAAAATATAAGGCAGAAGTGAAATTGAAAGAATTAAGCAAAAGTAGCTTAACTGTATGTTTCCACTTAAGTACAAGGCTCCACCTAGGGAAGCAAAGCTGGTAAGTGCCAAACCACCTAAAAGCCCGTCAATACCATCAACCATGTTAAAGGCATTAATGGCACCAATTACGGCAAAAACAGTGATGACATAACTCATCCAATCAAGATTTAATTTGCCTAAGCCAAAAATGTTTCCTAAGTAATGTAAATCTAAGCCCGCAAACTTAATCATGGCAAACGATAAGCCTGCTTGAACAAGTAACCGTATTTTGAAACTAATATCGTATTTATCATCGAGCGCCCCAATGATAAGCAACGTACAAATACTGCCACAAAAGACATATCCAGTCATAGATAGATCTCTTTGGGCAAAAATAAAGATAATTAAAGTAATCCCAATAGAAAGCCCACCAACAAGAGGAATGGCTCCTTCGTGATGCTTTCTTTCATTAGGTTTATCTACTAACCCAATATGTCTTGATAGTTTTCTCAAGACATACAGAGTAACCCACGATATTGAAAATACAGATACTAGTTCGTTAAACATAAAAAATCCTTTTAATCAGAACCGAAAAGGTCTCTAGTATATACTTTTGATTCAACATCGAGAAGATCTTCTGACATTCTATTTGAAACTATTACATCGGATAGCTGCTTAAACTCATTCACATCTTTTATTACTTTTGAATGGAAAAACTCTTCTTCAGATAAAACTGGTTCATAAACAACCACTTCAACCCCTTTAGCTTTTATCCGTTTCATGATGCCCTGAATACTTGAAGCCCTAAAATTGTCAGAGCCAGATTTCATAATCAATCGATAAATACCAACTACTTTTGGCTTTCTGGCTAAAATAGAATCTGCAACAAAATCTTTTCGAGTTCGATTCGCATCAACAATTGCACCAATAATATTATTTGGCACATCAGCATAGTTTGCGAGTAATTGCTTAGTATCTTTTGGTAAGCAATAGCCCCCATAACCAAATGAAGGGTTATTATAATGTGTACCAATACGAGGATCTAAGCTTACACCTTCTATAATGTGTTTTGTATCTAAGCCATGTACTTCAGCATAAGAGTCTAATTCATTAAAGTAGGAGACTCGTAAAGCAAGATAAGTATTAGAAAACAACTTAACAGCTTCGGCTTCTGTTGAGCGAACAAACAATACATCTATATTTTCTTTAATTGCGCCTTGTACTAATAAATTTGCAAACGTTTCAGCACGCTTCGACTGTTCGCCGATGATAATCCGAGATGGATGAAGGTTATCATATAAAGCTTTCCCCTCTCTTAAAAACTCAGGTGAAAAAATAATATTTTCATTACCTAGCTCTTCTCGTATACGCGCTGTATAACCAACCGGGACAGTAGATTTAATAATCATAACTGCGTCAGGATTAATTGCCATAACGTCTTTAATTACGGCTTCAACAGAGCTTGTATTGAAGTAATTTGTTTCGGGATCATAATCCGTAGGTGTTGCTATAACAACATAATCAGCATCTGTGTAAGCTAAATTTTTATCTATGGTTGCTTTAAAATTTAACTCTTTTTGCTCAAGAAATTCTGTAATTTCAGAATCTACAATTGGTGATTTACCAGAGTTAAGTAAATCAACTTTCTCGTTAACAATATCAACGGCAACTACATCATTGTACTGCGCTAATAACATTGCATTCGATAGACCTACGTAGCCGGTACCGGCTATAGCAATTTTCATATTCTATTCCATTCACAAAAAAAGAGGCTTATACGCCCCTCTGAAGGCTAACTTTGGGATAATGTCTGCAATTTGTGCAGAGCTAAATCAACGCAGTACTGAGCGTCAGCAACATTGTCTGCCTCAGCATAACAGCGAAGTTCAGGTGCATTTCCTGAAGGCCGCAAATGTACTATGCGACCATCATTAAGAGACATGCGCAGCCCATCGGTTGTATCAACATTGTTAAGTTCAGCATTGACAAAACCCAAATCAGTCAATAATGCCCCAGGTGTCTGTTTGCCTTGGCTTAAAATTGCATGACTGCGTTCGGTGGAAAAATTTTTAATGCGGTCGCTCGCAGTAAAACGCTTTGGGAGCTCAGTCACTAAATATGATATGGAGCTATTTTTCGCTAAGGCCATTAACATAATAGCCGGCAGCACGGCATCTCGGGTTGGCAATGCTTTCAATACTTGCCCATTTATAACTACATCACTACCGAGTAAAAAACCACCATTGGCTTCAAAGCCTGCAATGGCAGAAAAATCAGTCGCCAAAGCTTCAAACTCAGCAATGACATAAGGTGAGCCAATGCGCGTTCGAGAAACATGTTTAAACTTATTACTTTGCTCAACTGCAGTGTTACAACTTACCGGAATGGCTAACGCTTCAATCTCAAGCGCTTCGGCAGCCAAGAGCCCAAGTATATCACCACGAAGCCAGTCACCTTGCTCATCAGCTACCAGCGGCCTGTCTCCATCACCATCGGTAGAGAAAATTGCATCAAACTTATGCTCGGCTGACCAGACTCTTGCTTTGGTTTTGTCCTCATCAGATACAGCTTCCGTATCAATAGGTACAAACTTATCACTGCGTTCAAGCGAAAGAACTTCTGCCCCCAACGATTCAAAAAGTTGCGTATATAAATCACGACCAGCACTGGAATGCTCATAAATACCTATGCGTTTACCGGCTAACAACGTACTTTCAAAAAGAGAAGTGTAACGCGCTACATATTGATCGCAAGCTCTACTTTCAGCGCTAAGCTCTGGCAACTCGTTTAACTCAGTAAACTCAGCCTGAGCTGCAATAATTTCTCGTTCGTCAGCTTTGGTAATTTCGCCATCGGGGCGATAGAATTTTAAGCCATTGCGATCAAAAGGAATATGGCTGCCGGTAATCATAATACAAGGAATATTATCCTGCATGGCTGAATAAGCTAATGCGGGAGTAGGAATCACACCGTAATAAATTGGCTTAACTCCTGCCTGCTCACAAGCTGCTGCACATGCCATCGCCATCGCATAGCTACTTGGGCGATTGTCAATGGCAAGCGCTAAGGCTTCAAAATCAAATAAGTTTTTGGTAACATCAATAAAGGCGTGAGTGAAAGCCGCGCATACATCGGGTGTAAATTGAGTGACTAAACCTCGGGCACCACTGGTACCAAAAGCAACGCTAGAATTACTAATAACGGCATCAGATTTAATATACATTTGTATTATTTGGCCTTTTTGTTTTTAATTCGTGCAGAGATAGCAGCGAAAAAAATATCTTTTAAAAATATAGGGGCTGAAACGAAGTTTCTTTTCCATAGTCTCTTTGGCTCTCCAAGAAATCTGACCAACCATTCTAGATGCAGTTTTAACCAAATTGATGAAGGTCGTTTAACGGTTCCTGCGTAAAAATCAAAAACAGCTCCGATACCTGAAAAAATTTTAGGGCTACAATACTTTGTTAATAGAGCAATTAACTTTTCTTGCTTCGGCGCAGTAAGCCCAACAAACACAACATCAGGGTTAAAGGCATTTATTGACTTTGCGAATTTTTCAATATCAGATTCTTCAAACTTCGCTTTAAAAGGAGGCGATAATGTACCGATTTTAACATCAGGATAATCAATTTTACCTCTTTGCTTTATCTTGTCTAAAACAATATCAGTTGACCCTAAGAAAAACACTTTTCCTGATTTTTTATCTAGTGCTTGCATTACTGCTTCGAAAAGGTCAAAGCCAGCTATTTTTTTTATTTTCACACCATGAATACACTTTGAGCCTAAAACAATTCCGCTGCCGTCAGGGATTAAGTAATCACTCAATTTCAGTGCTTGACGAAACTCGCTATCAGATTTTTGCTCAACATAGGAGTGAGGATTTATCGTATTGATCACCAATGAGTTATCGGACAGTAATGCTCTGTCCACTAATTGTTTAGGATCTGAACAATAAACGTCAAAATCCAGAATATTTATCACTTCCATTAAGTTACTCTTCCATATAAGTCTTCAAATCGCACAATATCATCTTCACCAAGATATGAGCCTGATTGTACCTCAATTAATTCAAGCGGCATTTTGCCTGGATTTTCCAAAGCATGGACTACCCCAACCGGAATATAGGTCGATTCGTTTTCAGTAACTAATAGTGTTTTCTCGCCATTAGTTACTTTTGCAGTACCCGAAACCACAATCCAATGCTCGGCACGATGGTGATGCATTTGTACACTGAGCTTTGCTCCAGGTTTTACCGTAATCCGCTTCACTTGATAGCGATTACCATTATCGACAGAATCATACTTGCCCCAGGGCCGGTAAACTTCACGGTGTAGTTTAAACTCACTACGATCCTTTGCTTTAAGCTGTTCTACGACCTTTTTAACATCTTGCACTTTGTCTTTATGGGCAACCATCACGGCATCTTTGGTATCGACAATAACAATGTCTTCAAGGCCAACTGTTGCAATTAATCGCTCACCACCGTGTGCGAGACAGTTTTTACTATCATACATAATCACATCACCTCGCATGGCGTTACCGTTATCGTCTTTTTCATCTACTTCCCAGAGTGCAGACCACGAACCAATGTCATTCCACCCAGCATCAAGTGGCACAACGACTGCGTCCTCAGTCTTTTCCATCACAGCGTAATCAATAGACTCTTCCGGACAAGCCAAAAATGCATCTTTATCAACGCGTACAAAATCATGATCTTTTTCTGTATGTCGTAATGAGGCTTCACAAGCTTCGGCAATATCCAATCGATGTTTTTTAAGTTCAGCTAAATAACGTGAGGCTCTAAATAAGAACATACCACTATTCCAATAAAAGGCGCCATCATCTACATAACTTTGGGCCGTTTCAGTATCTGGCTTCTCAACAAACTGATTAACCTTAAATCCTTCACCAAAGACTTCGCCTCGCTGAATATAACCATAACCTGTATGAGCACTTTGCGGCACAATACCAAATGTTACCAGATTACCCTGCTCTGCTAATGGTATCGCTTGCTTAACGGCACGAACAAAAGCAACTTCGTTTTGAATAACATGATCTGCGGCCAAAACCAATAACAGAGGGTCTTTATCGCTGTTGGCATTCGCCACTTCAGCGGCTAGGGCAATCGCCGGTGCGGTATTTCGACCTTGCGGTTCCAAAATAATCGAACCAAGTTTACCAATTTCCCGTAATTGTTCAGCCACTATAAAACGGTGCTCCTCGTTGCAGATAGTGAGTGGTGCTTGAACACCTAATCCTTTTAACCGCTGAACAGTTGTTTGCAACATTGTATTTTCACCATTTAAAGGTAAAAATTGTTTAGGATATAAAGAGCGGGACAGTGGCCAAAGGCGTGTGCCTGAACCACCAGCCATAATGGTAGGAATAATCATAAATGTCCTTAAGGGTTTCCCTGTATGCTTGATACAAAAAATCGACTACTGTAATCAAAACTACAAATGCATAGAAGGTTTAAATGAACGGACTTGTGTTAGCCCGTATACAAAAATTGAAAAATAAACTGGAGACAGAATGTCTGGGCGCTGATAGGCAGAAATAAAGAAAATCAAAACAAAAACTAAGCTATCCTTGACACTTCTCCTATCCAGAAACCTCAAAAAAACAATTACATAAAAACCGAAAATCAAAAAACAGCCAAAAACACCGTAATTATAAAACAATGCTTTTATGGAAGATGAACCGGCTTGAAGCTGAGTGTGTGCAGCGTTACCCATCCCGAATAGAATATCTGAACTATTGCCATCAATAAAGGTCTGCAAGGCACTCTCAAATCCAGAACCAGTGCGATTGTTAATATTTCCAGGTTCTTCCAGTCCAAATGCTAGCCTAGATAAAAGGGGGATATCTGAAATATCGAACTGAGTCAGTATAAAAATCAATCCACTAATCGCTGCGACTAATACGATTATAACGTTAAAATTTTTGTCTAAAATACTTTTTATAACAAGGTAAATGAAACTTATGAAATAGAAAGCCAACGATAAACTAGCCAAGCCAAGAAAAAAAATTATTTTATTTCTCAAACGCGTTAGAGAGTATCGATTAGCCACTAGATATAGGCTGGTTATAGTCCCTAAAAAACCGGGCTCGTCAAAAAAACCTTGGAGTCTAGCCAAACTTATCCCTCTCACAGAATAAATTAAGTGCTCCAAAAATACAGAGCCAGGATATATACGATAAAATTGATTTTCCCAAGCCCTTTCACCACTGCTGGGAAAGTAAATTGAATATGGGATCTCAATTGAGGCTAATAATGAGAAGTATATAAATATAGAGGGAAGGCAACATAACGCAACTATCCAAAAGAAAATATTCATCCACTCCTTAAAAATTACTACAGGAGCGATACAAATAAGAACTATCCCCAAAAAATTAAGAATAGGAAATGTAAATATCCCCTTAGGCCCAGGCATGGATATATAACAAAATAAAATTAACGCCCAAATGACTAATACGAGTTGCTTTTTATTTAATTTAAATTGATATGCTGTGGATAATATAAGTACTAGAAACAACGAAAGGCATAGTACTGATGCGCCCGTTTTATTCCACCAAAAGTAGTACACATTACATAGAACTAGTAAACCTAATGAATACATATAAGGTGTCAATTTATTAAAACTACTAAATGTTTTATTCATTTTATTTTTTACTGCTCATGAATTGATATAGTCTTCAAAATATTTAGACTTTGAACCATTCATAGGTTCTGCCTTACATCAAACTGAAAATACTTGCTAAAACAACTACAACTAAAACTATTTTTAGTTATTAATCGTATGAACTAATTTTTTATAAATAACATCTTTAGAGAATTCAACCCTGACTGTTACAACATTTCTCTTACAAAAGTTAAGCTTTTCAGAGTCCATTTTTGTTAGTAATGCTTCAATTGCTTCTTGTGAGAAGTCGGTAGTCCAACCAATCGAATGTTTTTTCACAAAACTAGCCGAATCAGATTCACCAATTGCCAAAATGGGAAGGCCTGCACCAAGGTAGTCAAAAAGCTTATTTGGCATTTGCGCTGTATGACTAATAGGCAAAACACCAATATCTGCATTCATGACCTGTTCTGCCGCTTCATCAAGGGATAGTGTACCTAAGAATTTAACATTATCGGCTCCCTCGGCAATAGACTTGTAGTACTCCGACTTGCTACCACCACCAATAACTATTAACTCATAGCCAGAAGAATTTTTAACCGCATTAATAACCTGCGAAATATCAAATTGAGATTCTAAATAACCAATATATACTAGCTTTACTACAGAACTATCCTTAACAGTCATAGTTGGTCTATCTTGCCAACGCAATTGATCAAATCCCAGAGGGATGAATTGACAAGACTTTATACGATTACTTGGAATAACCTTCTCAATCCAATTAAAAAAGCTCTGTGCGACATAGCTAACTGTGACCTTATTAAGCTTGAATGCTAGCTTGTTCAAAACATTACAATAGATACTAAATAAAGACGAAACCTTTCCTGCCAGTGGAAACGCATCTGGCCAAATATCTCTTACATCAATATGGAGGTTTCCCCCTTTTAAACGAACACCTAAAGAGGTTAGTAACAATACTTCGGGTGGTATGCTGGATGCTACTATACTATCGCCTTTTGAGGTTTTTGTAATAACATAATAAAGTGATGAGAATGCGGTAATCCAGTGAGCCAAAACTCTTCTTACGGAAAGGTTGCTTTTATAACTTAATGTTGGAAGAAAATATGTCTTAAATTTTTCGCTCTTTTTAAAGGCACTAATAGGCCAAAATTTTTTCTTCCCATGGCTAAATCGGGTACATATTAGAGTTACATCAGACTCCTCACTCAATAAACGAGCGAGCATAATATTTCGAGTTCCACGTGCCTCAGCAGTCGATTCATATGGAGACATAATGTGGATTTTTTTATTAGACATTGATATTAGCTCCTGCGATTAATAGCCTAAGTCTTTCGAACAAATGAAAACTATGGTGACTTCTTGTAGCCCACCTAAAGATCAATGGAAACCTTAAGTAAAAAGGGTATTGGGCAGCAACATACCCCCTTGCTAAGAAATGCCCTTCTCCAATTGAAACCCTATGTTCAATCATTGTTGTATGATAAACAGGCTTTAATTCTGATGTTACAATTAGTGCCCCTTTCCCCTTCATTTCTAGCAAAAGTAAGTTCTCTTCACAACAAGGATATGATGTTCCTAGGCCTAAAGATTCATTAAACCGGATGCTATTTAATTTTAAAAAATTGACATCTACCACCATCTCAATTGAAGATGCACGCAAAAGCAAAAGAGGATTTATAACTTCACCCAATTTAAAACTACTGTAGTCCTTGTAAAATTCCTCTCGCTTCTCTAAGCTTCCTATTCTAACTAGCGTAGCATTTGCTTGAGTCGATGCTAATTCGCAAGTAAGTTTTTCCACTTCGTCCAGTTCCAATTCGACATCGTCATCTAAAAACCACAAATACTGAGTTTTACAATATTCAATAACTCTATTTCTGCTTTTGCTCAACCCCTTTTCATCAAAGAACTGCACTTCAATATTCAGCTTCCCTTTTAATAAAGCAACCTGCTGATCAACTTCAGACTTTAGGCTTTCGACCGAAGGTTTAGGTGTATCGTACATCTGACAAACGATCAAAAAGGTTATATTCTTATTACGAAAACTTGAAAGGTAATGTAGTACCCTTAGGATATTTGAGCCAGTTGTTGAGTAACCTAGAGTTAACAAATTTTTCTCCTAAAAAACAATTTGTAGAGTGAAATTAAACTAACACAGTTATGTATTATACAATCAAATAAACATGCAATGTTAAATTTGTTGAAAACAATGACACGGTAAAGAAGGACACGCATTAACCATTTTTGTTCATCTTCAACTAATCGCTCTTGAAATTTAGCTTTAATTCTTTCATGCACACCTCTATCATAGGGGACCGGAGAAAGTAACCAAGCTAGCTCGCTTTCGTTGAATACTTGACCTACACAATCATTGATTCGGCTTATAGCTATACCTTTGTGGTTTGAAAACTGTCGCTCTTTATTTTGGGAAGACTCCTGGCTGGCATGAACCCGATACATAGTAAGGAAACTGCGTAAATTAGTGATTTTACCCTTATCAATTAGCCTAGAAACGAAGTCATAATCTTCAGCAGAAGTTAATTCTTCATTGAACCTTAGCCCAATAATATTGCGATGCATAAATGTAGGAAAACCAACCGGTGTACCAAAAAGGCTCAACCAATTTAGCGCCTCAGGCGACACAAAATTGAATACTCTGGAACTTGAACCACCAAATTTTTTATACCAACTACCACAACCTATATAATCAGGATTAACATCTAAAAAACGAATTTGCGTCTCGAGCTTTGAGCGGTGATAGATATCATCAGCATCACACCAAGTTAAATATTCAAAGTCGTCTCCAACAATTTCTAACAACCGATTTCTTGTACCAATAACTCCTTTATTCTCCTGATGAAAAGCTCGAACTCGGATGTATTCACTAGATATGCGATTTATAATATCTCCTGTATTATCCGTGGAACCATCATTTACAATAATTAGCTCAAAGTCTTGGAACGTTTGATTTAATAGCGAATTTATACTTTCCAAAATCACGTTTTCTGCATTATATGCGGGCATCAAAATAGCCAATTTTTTTATCATAGAGTTTCCCAATTACGAGGTTCGAGTTTGCAAAAATTTGACTGTAACTCTTTATCTGCAAACCACTTTGAAGGGTAAACTATTCTTTTGTTCTCAATATTCCCTAAATTAGCGGCCCATAAACTAAATGTGCTATTAGCTATTACACCTGAATTGTATCTCGACATCATATATAACTCTTGAATATCTGGGTATTCCATGCGCTGCTCATAAGTTACAATCTTTAATGAGCACTTATTTTTTAGTCGGCGCAAAGCCCATTCTTGATCATTTGTAAAAACATCAAACTTTCCACCTATTTTTGAAATAGCCAAATCATAATAGTTCGAATCTAACTGTCCATGTACTGCGAGAGCAGTAGGTGTCAAATAGTCGCCACCACGAATATGAATAAATGACATATTTCCCGGCTCTTTAGAGTTGAAACCATACTTTGATGCCATTCTTTCTAAGGCTATAGTAAATAAGCCCCTATACTTTTCGACAAAGTAATTATTTTGAAAATATCCAGAATAGTATTCTGCCGTAAGGGGTGGAATATCTCCCCAGATTTTTTCCGAGTATATGCGACGTTTAAATAATTCGGTGAGAACTCGCATCTCTTTTTGTTTGGGCTGCCCCCTTGATAATATTCCTGAACGCTTCAGCCTCTCGTTATAGGTGCAAAGGCTAAGTTTGATATCTAAAAAGCTTAGAAAGCACTCAATCTTCTTCTTATATTCGCTATCTAAACCTAGCATATCTAGTTTTACTATTTGTGGGTGCTTTTCTTTTAAATAAAGTGCAAGGGCAATTTGAAATAATGCATTTCCAAAGCCACCATTAATTCTAACAATTTTCATATAACGTATTTTTTATTGATCCAAGCAGCCAACAAGAAACATATCCCTGCCGCAATTGCAAAAAAGTATTTTGAGAAATCTATACCGTTAGCATCGACTACAATTCCGATAACACCACAAACCAAAATGGAGAAAACGATATATATGAATAGTTGGACTTGGTTTTTGTTTTTAAGCATATTGTATTGAAATACTGAGTTTAGGTTGCAACGGATATAATCAAAAACCAATCCAGATAGTAAAAAAGATGCCCCTGCGATATATAAATCAGATACTAAAAATTCGAATAAGATATCAATACAAAAGCTCAAGCAAATCAACGCTGCAGTGTAAACCATAAACATTTTTTTAAAGTAACTTTTCCATGCTGCTTCAATTGAGGCCCCTTTTCTATTGTATAATTTAGGCATAAACATTGCGGAAAAAATTTTTTCTAGGGAATTAAATACGCGTGCACCAAAAGTAAACCCCATTAAGAAATACCCCAGTTCAGCAAGACCTACATAAGCTTCGAGTTGAATTCTATACCCTTGACTGATATACCATTGAAATCCAACAGCAATCGAAAGTGGCAATACAAACTTTAGTGCAGTTTCAAAGCTAGGTCCCGTCCAACTATCCAAGTAAGACCCATTTATGCCTACCCTAAAGCGCAGGAACCATAAAAAAATTAGACAAGTTATAAACTGCGAAATAATTACACCAGCTTGCCAAGAAACAAAGGTTGGACCATAAATCATTGAAATATATACTGGAAAGGCAAGCATCAAAAGCGAACCCGCAACAGAAAAAATTGCGTACTCTAACCTTTTTCCCGATATGTTTACTAAAGGCCCCACAATTTGTAGATTAATTGGCACAATCACCGCGGCAATAAATAAAAAAAATGGCTCCATTAAAACTTCAATGTTTAGTGTGGCGCTAACATAATTTAATATGTAGTAGCTTATTCCAGCAATAAACATAGAAAAAAGAAGCATAAGAAACATTGCCTTTGAGAGCCAACTTTTTTCGAATGCGTCTCCAGAATTAACTAAAATAAAGTTTTGAAATGGAGATAAAAAAACCCATGTAATCCCCTGAGTTAACGCTATAAATAATTGCAATAATGCAAATTGCTCAGGAATCAGGTGCTCACTAACCAACCTTATCAACAAAAACGCAACAAAAACCTCTATAGCTTTGCTAACCAGCACTGCAACTTGTTCTTTTTCTATTAGAGCCAAATTAAATTCTCACCAACTCTTTTCATTACTCATTCAAATCAGCTGTCTGGCATCAGACAATTAAAAACATTGACAATTTCGCGAGTATTTTTGTTCCCATATTATAAGATGCCCAGATATACTCGTAGTTAATTGAGGCAAGCCTAAACCTTGTAAAAAGAAAACCAGCATAAAAACTCGCTGGTCTTTATAAGTGAACTTCATGGTATTTTCAATACCATGAAGTTCAATATGTAGGCTAAACCCGATAACTTGAAATGCTTGTAAAACTAATTCAAGACATCACTCAGTAATTTTATGGCTACCTCGATATTGTTCTGATGATTACCGACAAACAAGCCATTTTTTTCAATATATTCGGCGCTCTCCATGCTTGAACCAACTTCATAGTCAAAATATTCAAGAACTTCCTTATTTTTTAGGAAATTCCCAGTAACTATTGGTCTACATTCAATACCATTATCTTGCAATTTTTTTACCAAGTCGGCTCTTTCAAAAGGTGCATTCTCCTTAACAATCAAAGAAAAACCAAACCAACTGCTACAACCAGTCTCTTGTTGAATTTCTATGTAAGGGTGATCATGGAATAACTTTTGGAATAAAGCGGCATTTTTGCGTCTTATACTAATGAATTCCGGAAGTTTTTTTAACTGTTCGATACCCAATGCACCACTCATCTCTAGCGGGCGAACATTATACCCTGGTAACATAAACTTAAAGGACTCATCGAATGGGTCGTCACTTTTTTCACCACTAACATGATTAAACTTAGGTAAGTTTCGGGTCCAACCATGTGCACGAATGCATAACAGAATGTGATAAAGTTCTTCATCATCAGTAATGACACATCCACCTTCCATTGTTGCAATATGATGAGAGAAAAACGAACTAAACGTTCCCATCAGTCCGAAGCTACCAGCTTGTTTTCCTTCAAGTGTCGCTCCCATAGATTCGCAGTTATCTTCCAAGATAAAAATGTCACGCTTGCCAATGATATCTTTCATCTTCGCAAAATCGTTCGGATTACCTAGTAAATTCACAGCTAAAATTGCTTTAGTTTTATCTGTAATGGCTCCTTCTAATTTCTGCAGGTCCATATTCAGGCTCTTGCGATCTATGTCTACAAACTTTACCTTTAGACCATATTGCTGCAGAGGAAAGTAAGTAGTAGACCATGATACAGCTGGTACAATTACTTCATCGCCGCGTTTAAGCCTATATTTTTCATTTTTTGTAAAAAATAATGCTGCAATCATAAGTAGGTTAGCTGTAGAACCGGAGCTGACCATCACTGCATGTTTAGCACCAAAAAATTCCGCAAAGTCCTTCTCATACTTCTCAACTTCTTTACCCATAGTAAACATATCTGAGTCTATAACTCGTTGAATTGCTGCGTACTCTTTTTCATCCCAAGTGCTACTTGCTAAAGAATAATTAACCATTATTAACTTCTCTTAAATAAAATTCATAAGTTTTTTCAATACCTTCTTTGAGGCTTGTAGTGTGCGACCAGCCAAAATCGGCTAGTTTTCTATCATCTATCAGCTTTTGCTTCATACCTACAGGTTTACTCAAATCATGTACAAATTTGCCTTCATAACCAACTACACCAGCTATAGCTCGATAATATTCATTTATTGTATAATCTTTACCAAGGCCCACATTGATATTTTGAGGCATGTCTTCAAAGTTGGCTAATGCATAAAAAATAAAACCGGCTAGATCCCCCGCATACATAAACTCCCTTCGAGCCTGCCCATCTCCCCATATATCTATTTCATCGACTTCCAACTGCTTAGCCTCTTCGAGTTTTCGAATAACGGCAGGGATCATGTGAGAATGATTAGGATCAAATTTGTCGTATCGTCCATAAAGATTGCAAGGAATAGCTGTTTTATACTGAAATGATGAGTCTTCTTTGCGGATATATTCGCACAATCTTGTGCTAGAAACCTTAGCTAATGCATATCCTTCATTAGTAGGCTCTAGCTCTCCTTTTAATATCAAATCTTCTGATAGAGGGTTTTTTGCATCCCTTGGGTACATACAAGAACTACTCAAATTAAGCAGTTTCTTAACTCCACACACCTTGGCTCCTGTAATCAGATTTAAGCCCATTAACATGTTATCAACGAGAAACTTAACAGGTTTGGCCATATTAGCCTGAATACCACCAACGACACCCGCTGCATGAATTATCATATCCGGCTTATGTTCAGCCAAATAATGATTAATAGCTGCAGAGTCGAGTAAATCGAGTTGACTACTGCTTGGTGATAAAAATTCATGCTCGTATTTGGCTGACTCTTCAAGAATATTTTGACCAACCATTCCTCGAGCACCAGTTAACAATATTTTCACTGAGTTCTCCTATTCAACTGCTACTGAACATTTGTAACCATGTGCTTTCAATAATGCATGTTGTTTCGCCTTATCGAGGTCTTTTTCAACCATTTCTGAGCACATTTGCTCTACCGTTATTTCCGGCGTCCAGCCAAGCTTTTCTTTGGCCTTGCTTGGGTCACCAAGAAGTGTTTCAACTTCAGCAGGACGAAAGTAGCGAGGATCTACTTTAACAATCACATCACCCACATTAACTCCAGGTGCATTATCCCCAGATACGGCTGTTACTGTTGCAATTTCTTCTACACCATCACCACTAAACTCCAACTCTAAACCTGCTTCTTTAGCTGACATACGCACGAATTCACGAACGGAAATCTGCTTGCCTGTAGCAATCACAAAATCATCTGCATTATCTTGTTGAAGCATCATCCATTGCATGCGAACGTAATCTTTAGCGTGTCCCCAATCCCTAAGTGCATCCATGTTTCCTAAATAAAGGCAACGTTCAATTCCCTGAGCAATATTAGCAATGCCTCGTGTAATTTTGCGAGTCACAAAAGTTTCACCTCTTCTAGGAGATTCGTGGTTAAAGAGAATACCATTACAAGCATACATACCGTAAGATTCCCGATAATTTACGACAATCCAATATGCATACATTTTAGCTACTGCGTACGGGGATCTTGGATGAAATGGGGTTGTTTCTTTTTGTGGGATTTCTTGAACTTCACCATATAGTTCTGAAGTTGAAGCTTGATAGAAACGAGTTTTCTTTTCTAACCCTAAGAAGCGAATCGCTTCAAGCAAGCGTAAGGTACCAACAGCATCAACGTCAGCTGTGTATTCTGGACATTCGAAAGAAACCGCTACATGTGACTGGGCGCCCAAGTTATAGACTTCATCAGGCTGTACTTCCCTCAGAATTCGCGTCAAGTTTGACGTATCCGTTAAGTCCCCATAATGTAGGAAGAATTTTTGATTATCTTTATGAACATCCTCAAAAATATGATCAACACGTTCGGTATTAAAGGAAGAAGCTCTTCTCTTAATACCATGAACCTCATATCCTTTTTCGAGTAAAAACTCTGCTAAATATGAGCCGTCCTGCCCAGTAACACCTGTGATCAAAGCAACTTTATTCTTTGTCATGATAGAACCCTTTTATACTTAAATTAAAGCTTATTAAAATTTTAATCGGAGTTCGTTGTATATGAAGATCCGATAATATAAATCAACAACTCAAACAATAGTCTGCTTGAGCATTCTTTTGAAAATACCATTTAGTATGGTTGTGTATAGAATTATCTTCCAAAATTTGTTCTGGAAATAACCATTTATAGTCAGAGTGTTGGTCTTTGGGAAGATTACTTAATTCGATATCTAATTCAACTTCATATGCTAATACAACATAATGAGTGCCAAAATTTTTACCCGAAAAGTTATCGTCGTAGAAATGCTGATAAACACCTATAAATGAAGTTTTCCCATCAAACTCACCAAGCTCTGTCTGGACTAGTCGCCAAAACGCACATTCCAACGACTCATTTTTTCTGACCCGCCCGCCTGGGACAAACCAAACCCCCTTCGCGGGGCGATTTACCCGTTTACCAACGAGAATTTTTCCTACATTATTTTTAATAACTAAATCAATTGAAACTAGAGGCGTAGACTCTACCACAGTCTTAAAATCAGATTTTGAAAGCATAAGTAATTAACCAGTTAAAAACGAAAAGTTTAATTTCTAAAATAATATTAAATATTTTCAACAATATGGCTCAGATAAATATTTCAACTGAAATAAATTTTGTCGCCATTAAAACATTAATTACGGGTGATTAACTTTCTCTCAATCACCCGCAAACCACGGTCGCATCAGCATTAGGATCCGCTTTTGTCAATAGGTTTCCCATTAACTCTTTACGAACTCTCTTTTATTGTTCTTTCTGAAATACGTGATGAACGAGAACCAATGCAATACTTAATATTCCACCTAACAATAGGGCTAATACACAGATTAAAATTCTTTTGGGTCCTGATTTTCTTTCAGGGATTAATGCAGGGTCAATTGTATTGAAGGCGTATTCATCTCGAACTTGGGCAAACATAATTGTTTTAGTTTGCTCTTCCATTATTTGGTAAAGCACAGTTTGTAAATCTGCTAGCTTAGTTTTAGGAAGTTGCTGTTCAATATAGTCAATACTTTTTTGAGCTTCCGTTAGGTCTCGAATTTTCATTTCAGCATTAATGGCTAAAATTAGTTTATCTACCCATTGTTTAGCTATTTCTGGTGAGTAGTGTTCTATTGAAACAGTTACCATTGAGGTTTCTTTATCTTGGCTAATAGACACTATTTTTTTGAAAGCTTTATAGGCTTCTTGATTAGATGGTGTCGGCTTAAATGGGGCTTTAGCTTCTCGTATCCACTTTTTGCTTTGTGTGTCGTATAGCTCAGGATCTAGAATTAGTTGGTTTGAAGATTGATCCCAGTTTTCAGCTGCCATTAATGGTACAAGTAGCTCGTTATCGTTAATAAACTTAGTGATAAACTGACGAGACTTCATTATTTCGATAGCAAGGCCCGTTTTATCGGTCCCCCCACTACCTAGGTTTACTCCAGCTAAACTTGCTAAACCGCCAAATTTTGCAGCTAAGCCCCCCATGCCACCGCTTTCTTCGGTTGCAGGTGCTAATAATGCCTCAGACTTATAGGTATTTGGTAAAGATAAAGCGTAGAAAACTGATGCAATAGCAAATACAGCAGTAATGGCAATAATTTTGAATTTTCCAGCCCAAATAACTTTAAATAACTCACCTAAATCAATTTCGTCATCGTTGTTTTGGTACTGTTGATTAAACGCTAGTTGTTGAAGCATTTCAGGTGTTAACTGCAAGCCCTGGTTAGGTTGGTTTGCAGTTTCACTTTGAAATGTTGAATCTGGATTTTGTTTGTTTTTGTCAGTCATAATTAATATATTTTCAAATTTCGCTTTATGAATTTGAGATACCGGCCTTCGCCGGCATGACAATGATTAGATTTATTTACTCTGCTAGGCTTTAAATTTATAAAACAATAACCTATAAGCCACTAATCGCAGCAATAGCAACTGCTGTGTTGTACATAATCTGCGTTACAGTTGACCACGTAGTGATGTCGTTCATGTAGCTGCTGTCTAACGGCACTACAATAGTATCACCTGGTTGTAAATCGGCTGCAGAACCTGTTGAGAACCAGTTTGATTCTTCAATGGTTTTAATATCACCGTTTGCGGCAATTACGTAAATACTGTCTTCTTCTGCTCGTTGTTTAACGCCACCACTTTTTCTGATGTAATCTTCAATGCTTAGGTGATTGTCGTACATATGAGATGTTGATACATTTACTTGACCAATTACGTTAATTGAATTGTTTTTAGATGGGATAAATAATGTATCACCATTTTCAAGAAGAACATCGTAATTTTGATCATTGGTAACTTTTGCCATATCTAGTACTAAGCGACCAACTGGCTCAATATCGATAAGATCAGCTAATAGCTTTTGAGCTTCATCGTAAGTCACATCGCTACCTTCGGTAAGTGACTTAGCGGCAATTTCTAAACGCAACTCTCGAGATAGGTCGTTGAGGTTTTTCATTTCAACTTTTTTAAGTTTTTCTCGAGTAAACACTCCCCCTTCTGGGAAAGCATAGTCAGTAAAACCACCAGCTTTCACAATAATGTCTGCTAATGTTTCACCACGTTTAATGGTGTATTTACCCGGGAATTTAAATTCACCACGTAAATAAACGGTATGGTTTTCGGTCCATGCAGGTATGGTATGAACATTTAAGCGGTCTTTACTTTGTAAAGAGATATTGTTGTTAACATCATCATTTAAGGCTTGTTTTAAATTGATGTTAATTGACTGCTTTTGTGCAAGTTCTGAATCGACTTTATTACGCGTAATTTCAGCTCTTGCTAAGTAGGCCGATTCGGTAACACCGCCAGAAGCTACAAGCAACGACTTAACCGTTGTATTATTGGCTAATGGGTAAATACCAGGGTATTTTACCTGCCCGTCAACTTCGACCAACTTCATGCTTATGCCTGATGCCGCTTGCTGTTTAAGCTTTTGAATAACTGGAGCAAGCAACTTAAAACGAGAGTTATCTTTTAGTTTGTATTGTTTCCTTCCTTCGGTAGCTTCTTCAATTGCTAACTGGCTAATACTTTTATTTGCAACTTCGGCAATCGCATCGTTATCGTTATCGTTATCGTTATCGTTATCAATGATTAATTCTTCTTCGGTATTCGTAAATACCAAAACTTTATCGCGAGGTTGTAAAGTAATGTTATCTGCTGAGTTAGGATTACTAATCGCGTTTGTTAAGCTAAATTGCAATACTTCAATGTTTCGAGCAATATCAACTTCGCGAACAATGATGCTGTAGGTTAACTCTGCATCTTCTAAAAGATAAGCATTTACGCTTGGAAATAAATCAGTGATTTTATGTCCTTGATGCCATTGGTATGAACCAGGACGAGTAACCGCACCAATGATTTCAATGGATTGGTCATATAAATCAGATGTTTTTAAAACATGAATCGCATCACCGTTTTTAACGGTCGCTAATTTATCTTGATTTGTAGTTAAGTCAACATTTATTAAACTGCGAAGATTGTTCGAGTTATATCGTTCCACACGAGTTGCTTGTGGATACGCTGAAGGGAGTAAACCGCCTGCCATTTTTACAACGTCATTAAATGTTTCATCGCTGCTAATTTCATAAATACCTGCACGGCGAACTTCACCATCAATGCTTACTCGATTACCAACGGCTTCTACAAAAACCACATCGCCAGCTTGAAGTAGAATATCGCCTGAAGAATCACCTTTGATTAACAAGTCGTATAAATCAAAGCTTTGGATTAATTTTCCGGCACGTTTAATTTGAATATTACGTAAAGAGCCAATTTCACTTACCCCACCTGCGGCAAATAACGCATGGGTAACGCTTGAAAGCGAGTTAACAATGTATGGACCTGGCTTGTAAGCATCACCTAATACAAAAATACGCATTGAACGTAATGATGAAATACTTACGACAACGTTTACACCCAAAATTCGTTGCTGAACTTGAGCTTTTAAATATTCTTTTAATTCAGAGTACGTTAAACCAACAACGCTAAACGGCCCTAATTCAGGAATGACCACCTGCCCTTCTCGGTTAACACTTAATTGATAATCAAGATTTTCTTTACCAAACATTTGAATTGAAATGTTATCACCTGGGCCAACTATATAGCTTTCTGGCACGGCAACATCTAAATTGGGGGTAAAAGTAGTTGGTGCGTTAGCAAAAACATCATAACCAAATGGTTGTAGTGCATTCTTTTTACCATCGATGGTTTCAACAATCTCTTTTTTAACTTCTGGTCGAGCAACCGGTTTAGTTACTTGAACTGGCACTTGCTCAGTTGGCGAACTTCCCATCTTTAAAGCATTTAAATCAACACCCATGCTTTTGGCTAAAGATTGCTGCTGTGATGCTGGCAATTTTTTAAATTGCTCAATTTGTGCTGCACTTGGCGTGGCTGCGTTAGCTCCACTCGCCAGTAATGCCGACGACAAAACAAGTGTTTTAAGCAAATTTTTAAATGACATTGTTGTTCTCATTGGTGGTAAGTATTTTAGTTTTGGGCACGCTTCCGCCCTTTGGTTTGGCTCCAAAAGGCATAAGATGAACTATTTGATGGTTATTTCAATAGAAATAACGAATTTCATTTAGAGTGATTTATAAGGGAAATACAGCCGAAGAAATGTAGAACGAATTAATACCGAGAATTTTCTCAGCACTTTCCTTAGTTTCTTGTAACTGGGTTAAAGCTATGCTTTAACACATTCCATTTAGCCTAGTTTTTATTCTAATTGGGGTTATTTACTAACCTGCTAAAAATTAGAAAACAAACTAGTGTTCTAATGGGCGCTGATTCTACCCAAAAACAACAGTAAAAACCAATAGTTTTTTAAATATATTGGCGGTTATGGCAGTAACAGTCTGATGTTTAGTTGAATTTACTTTTATATAAATGGGGAGTGTTTTTTGGTTTTGTTACTGGTATGTAAAGCCTAGTTTCTTTGTAATTCGTACTTGTTAAGGAAATGTTCTAGTGCAGACTTCATTCCCTTTTGGTACCCGTTTTATTGACGGCACCTTACAGGTACTTGGGCGAATAAATTCGCCCCTACGAGAAAAGAAGAAAGATTAGGCGATTGAAATCGCCCCTACGCGATTGGTGTTTAATATTTTTTTGCCTAGTCAAAATGCCCCACGGGTTCATATCTCTAAAAATGTAAACCATTATGGCCTTAATTATTGGATGAGCACTGCGCTGGGCGATTTTTCCGCACATTGCTTTGTTGCTACGGTATTAATATTGGGCGAATAAATTCGCCCCTACGAGAGAAGGAGAGATTGGGCGATTGAAATCGCCCCAACGGGATTGGTGTTTAATACTTTTTTGCCTAGTCAAATTGCCCCCACGGGTTAATATCTATAAGAATGTAAACCACTATGGCTTTAATTATTGGATGAGCACTTCGCTGGGCGATTTTTCCGCACATTGGTTGTTGCTGCGGCATTAATATTGGGCGAATAAATTGCCCCTACGAGAGAAGGTAAGATATTGGGCGATTGAAATCGCCCAGCGGGGTTGTGTTAACGTGATAGGACGAACACCGTGACATTCATCGGCTTTAATACAAGCCTACTATTTTTCCTTTCTCATCAATGTCTACATTCATGAAAGCTGGTTTTTCGCTTAAGCCAGGCATGGTCATTACGTTTGTGCAAAGGGCATAAATGAAACCGGCTCCGAAGCAACATTTTATTTCATTAATGTGGATTGAAAAGTTTTCAGGTGAGCCGAGTAGCTTGGGATTATCGCTAATTGACACTGGGGTTTTCGCTATACAAACCTGCATTTGCTTTAGGTTCATACTTTCAAACTCTTCTAGTTGTTGTGCTGCTTTTTCTGAAAATTGCACTTTATTAGCGCCGTAGCCTTTGATTGCTATGGTTTCTATTTTTTCTAAAAGGCTTAAATTCATATCATACAAGTAATTGAATTTTGCAGGTTGGTTGCATGCCGTTATTACTTTTTCAGCAAGGTTTACCGCCCCTTCCCCACCCTTTACGAAGGCTTGAGATAAGGCCACATCAACGTGTTTACCCTTGAAGGTGTCTGTTATGAGTTCTCTTACTTGGTTTAACTCTGCTTTTGTGTCTTGTGGGAATTGGTTTATGGCAACGACTACCGGAACCCCATATTTGAGTACGTTTTCAATATGCCACTTTAAGTTACTGAAACCTTTTTCAATGGCAGTACTGTTATCGTTAATCGTTTCGTCTTCGCTAAGTCCTGAATGGCTCTTAATGGCTCGACATGTTGCCACAACTACCGCACAACTTGGTAAATTACCTGACTGTCTGGCTTTAATATTACAGCCTTTTTCAAACCCCATGTCCGAGCCAAAACCACCTTCGGTTATGACATAATCGGCACAGGTTAAACCGATTTCATCGGCGATAATCGATGAGTTACCATGCGCTATGTTAGCAAAAGGCCCACTATGTACCAATGCTGGTACACCTTCATTCGTTTGCATTAATGTAGGTTCAATTACGTCTTTTAAGATGACGGTCATTGAACCTGCCACTTGCAAATCGTCGGCCGTAACAGGATTTCCCTCAAGATTGTAACCTAATACAATTCGGCCTATGCGTTTACGCATATCGACAAAGCTCGTTGATAAGGCAATAATCGCCATTAACTCCGATGCTGCGGTAATACTAAAACCATCGGCACGTTTAAAACCATTAATGTTTTTACCTGGTTGGTTAATGCCGACATCAATCATTCTTAATGCACGGTCGTTATGATCTACCGAGCGTTGCCATACCACATTTTGCGGGTCAATTTTTAAAGCTTTATAACCCGTGCGCTTTTCGTAATCCGCGTAACCTAGGCGTTGTTCATGATAAATTCGCGCATCTATTGCTGCTGCCGCCAAGTTATGTGCCGATGTTATGGCATGGATGTCCCCCGTACAGTGCAAGTTTAGTTCATCCATTGGTACCACTTGGCTATACCCACCTCCTGCTGCGCCGCCTTTTGTGCCGAAGATTGGCCCCAATGATGGTTGGCGTATACAGGCGATGGCTTTAGCATTTAATGCTTGTAGGCCCTGAGTTAGTCCAATCGTGGTTACCGTTTTACCTTCACCATACTTAGTTGGCGACATAGCGGTAACATAAACCAGCTTGCCTTTCTTTTTGGAGGGCTGTTCATTAAGGAGTTTTAACTTAACTTTGGCCTTAAACTCGCCATAATTACGTAAATATTTTGTTGGAATGTTAATTGATTGGGCGATTTCAGTGATCGGTTTTAATATGGCTTTTTGTGATATTTGCAAGTCGGATAACATATCTATTCCCTTATAATTGTTTGAATAGTTAGGAAAATAACATTTCGTGAGATAAATATAATTTTAACTTCAGTTTAAAAAATTGCTTTGATCTTTGTTAAAAAATTTATTTTTGCGCCATACTTTTCTACTCATATTGCTTATAAGGAAATAACAATGTCTAGAGACCGACTTTTTAAGGGCCGGGTATCTTTACCTAATTACGCTTACCACCTAACGTTTTGTACCGAGAATCGAAATACGGTATTTACCGATTTCGCTTGCGCTCGGGTATTTATCAATGAGCTTAAGTCGATTACCACTAAGGGAGAGGTAAATACACTTGCTTGGGTTGTTATGCCCGATCATATTCATTGGTTGGTGCAGTTAAACCACAATACCAAACTACACAATATTGCCAAAACAGTGAAGGCCAAATAGGCATTAGAAATAAATAAGTTGATAAACCGTAAAGGCACGTTATGGCAAAAAGGATTTCACGACCATGCGATTAGGGATGAAAAGCAATTTATTGGTACCGCTAGATATATTGTTGCCAATCCTTTACGCGCCCAATTAGTTTCACATATTGGTGCTTATCCACATTGGGATGCCATATGGTTGGAATAACCAGCTCGCGGGGGTAGATTTATTGAATAACTAACCCGTTGGGGCGGATTTATCCGCCCTTTGGTTTAGGGTTTTATCATTTATTTGGGCGATTGAAATCGCCCAAACTACCCCCCAGCAACGCACCACTGCCTCGGGACTGGATTTATTGAATCAAATCAACTCTTTGGGGCGGATTCATTGAATAACGATCCCGTTGAGGCGGATTTATCCGCCCTATGGTTTAGGGTTTTATCATTTATTTAGGCGATTGAAATCGCCCCAACCATAAACCTAACACCTCGTAATCATTTTTCTCATTCCAGAAAAAATTGCATTAGCTATAGTTTCAGGAAACCCAATGGGCAGCTTTCTCGTTACCCGATCAATTACCACCTCTACTTCAGCTTTTACTTGGTTAATTATCTTCTGCATCTTATCTGGATTAAAACCAACCTCATTTGCGGTAGCTAAAAAATGTCTGGGGTAAATATAATCGCATTCATACTTTTTGCCCTTACTGCCCTTAAGGCCCATCGCAAGTTTCAGATCCCTCATATGTAAGCCTTGTCCACCTAAAACTGGATAAGCACTCAAGATATCGTACAAAGGCGTTAAACGATAAGTTCCATGTGGCCCAATGAATACAGAAAAGTTCTTGGCATGACCATCAATGGCTCCAAGCAACCAAAATATAACTTGGGTTTTCATTAACATTTCACGATCTTGTAACGGATAACTCGAGCCCATGAGGTGCGCCATAATATCCTTAATCCCTGGCCCACCATCTTGTTCATATTTTTGGCCGGATGGAATATTTAATACTTGGCAATAGTCCTCTTGAGGGAGCCTTAGAATAGCGTTTCTTTCTTTATCATAAACTCGGTCGAATCTTTCCACTGCTAAGGCTTTAATTTCATCAAATTCAAGAATTTCACAATTAGGAACCGGTAAGCCGAACTCTTTTGCTATAGACATGCAAATGAACTCATTTTCAACACTGTCCGAAAGATCGATTATATGAGAGTGGCTTTTAATTTTACCTATTGGTAGCTTGATGATATGAGTAGTAGGCGTGGTGTTTAGTGGTAAACACCAGGTTCCCTCATGGAAGAGTAATGCCGTTTTTTCCTGAGCACCGGCAATGGAAATTCTGAAATCATCTAGATCAGTGATCATTCCTAAAGGCGCACCTGATTGGTATCCCTGAAGAATTGCAACCATTTGTTCTTGTGTTAATACTTGATACGCGATTGGATGAACGCTTGGAGGCGGTGTATTTTCTCGGACAAATTGTAAAGCGCCAACGCAGTCTTGACCGACTTCAGTTAATAGATCAAACGGCTGACTGGAAGGTGCTTTATACCTTGCGACAATTCGCTCCCTGATTAATGGGTTATCAGGAAGAAGATTGTCAAAATAGTTGAAAACATTATCCCCCTTAAAAGCCAGTTTTCGCAAAGGCATCGAGAGCGAGATTGGCCGGGAGCCTGCTAAATTAAGCCAACCGTTATCATAACTAAACTCATTCGCACCGCTACTTTTCTTGCTATAAGTGCCAATTACATGACCATTCATGTACACCTTAAGGCGTTGCTCTACCATTTCTCATTCCAACCATCAAAACTTGAGGTATCCGTTGAACGAGGCTTTATATCAACTTCTAAATTCAATGCCGCTAAAATTTTAAACAAGGTGGCAATTTTAGTCGTTTCTGGCTTAAGCTCAAAACTTGATACCGTGTCTTGCCTGATCCCAATTTCCTTGGCGACATCAGACTGGGTAAGTTTTGCATCAAGCCTGTATTCTTTGATCATGCTTGCGAGTTGATTCGGGCTAGTTACTTTCATGATTGTATACACGTTAAAACAGGTAAACAAAAGCATACACGCTTTAACGGGTAAACACAAGCGTACACGCTACAACAGTTATGATACACATATTATCGCTCCAACGATACCCTAGCAACGCACCACCACCGTTGGGCCGGATTTATCCGCCCACTAACATAGAGGTGATTAAAAACACTTAATCGGTTATATAAGAGCGTAGTTTTCGAATATTTAAACCTGATTTACAACCTGGGCATTTATCTTGTTTTGGCCTTGGCCAATGACCATCAAAACGAATTTTACAGTTTATGCATTTTAACTCGGCGTTCACCGGCCCAGATATAAACGCAGGATCAATATCTACTCTTTTGTATTGTTTCTTAGCTTGTTGGACTCTTTTTAATTCTTCGGCTGCCAACCGTTTGCGATTAGCCTCTTGTTTTTCTTTTTCAACTCGCTGTCGTGCTTCTTCTCGTGCCATAGCTTTCTTTTTCTTATCTTCTTGAAGTGCTAATTCTTTTCGCTGACACTTCAACTCTCGACGATGAAACACCCACGATTTCAAATACGGTGTGGCTTGAATTATATGTTCAAGATAAGCAGAAAAAGACTCAAAGCCAGCACCTTTATAATCAATCTGCTCAGGGGCTTGTATGTAAATAACACCATCCATATCGGATTGCTCATAATGACTTACATCCAGGCTGGCCGTATGTGAAAAAATAACCCCAAGCTTATGATCATTAACATGAATAACCAAATCAACATCAGAGCAGGTTTCTGTCACTTGTTGATACTCAATGGTATGCGAGAGTGAAATGACAACAGACTCGTCTTGCAATTGGTAATGCTTTAGGTATTCAGGCAAGAAAATGCGGTGGCCTTGAAGGAGAAGTTGAGTATAGAAAAGTTTAAACGCTTGAGTCCATGAAAAATCACATTCTACTCGCCCATCCAATGATTCGAAGGCGGCATCGTGAGCAAAATGCCATTCATTACTCCCTTGGCGAGCAAGCAGTGGTTGACCACAACTAATGCAAACACAATCGCATTGGCGACCGCGCTGTACCGCATAAACATCCACCAACTTTCCTGTGTCTTTTTTCTTGGCAAAAGGTATCAATAACATTACGCCCCCCTCCAGTGTGAGTTCATCTTTCGCGTTAAGGCGACGCACATCAAAACTAAAATGAACTTAGCGAAAAATGCCAGCAATTTCCACATGTTATTTTGAAATATATTCCCTAATATTAGTAGTGCACCTTAGGGTTGGTTTGACCTACCAAAAACAGGCGATTAAAATCGCCCCAACGCTAATCCCAGCAACGTACCACCGCCGTTGGGGCGGATTTATCCGTCCGATAACATAAAGGCGATTAAAATCGCCCCAACGCTAAACCGGCAACGTACCACCGCCGTTGGGGCGGATTTATCCGTCTGATAACATAAAGGCGATTAAAATCGCCCCAACGATAATCCCTACAACGTACCACCGCCGTTGGGGCGGATTTATCCGCTCACTAACAAATGGGCGATTAAAATCGCCCCAACGCTAATCCCAGCAACGTACCACCGCCGTTGGGGCGGATTTATCCGCCCTTTGGTTATGGTTATGTTTCGTTATTTAACCATTCTTTTAATACGTTGGTGAATTTTGGGTGGACTAAATATCCTGTGGCGCTGTGTGGATTGGATTTACCATTTCTTACCGTTAAGTTATAAATACCGGTAATGTCTTTTATTTTTGACTCTATTAAACCAAGCTTGTACATTTGCTCGAAATCGTTCGCGAGCTTGCTGTCGTGGCTTATATAGTCGTCTTTAGCGGCGATGTTAATCCATTTCTTTATGTTGTTTGGGTACTTATTTTTGCCTTTGCTTATTGCTCCCTTTAGTTGTTGCTTTACGTTTTCATCTGACAATGGGGAACCTAGGGTTACCAACAAGTCTATTTTTTTATTGGCGTATTCGCTGAACCGGTATTCGCTGTAATGGCTAAATTTCCATAGTGTATCGTAAGCTATTAACGACCCTAAGCTGTGCGCCACTAACATGACTTCATCATCAGCCTCAAAGGCGGCTTTTAATTCTAGGGTTAGGCGATGACGAAGGTTAGAGCCAAAATACGACTCATGGTTCCAGTATTCTTGCATATCTGGGGCAACAATAGACACTAATGGTTTGCCCAAACGAAGTAATGCCAAAGCGCCAGAAAAGGTGTCGGCTAAACCTTCCATTAAAAAACCAAGTTTACTGACTTTTTTGTAGCTGGTTTTATTAAATTGCGCTGTTGAATAGGTTTTTAGGGTATTTAATGCGGCGACTCTTGAGGTTATGTCGTCGGGAATGGGCTTACCTTGTTCGTTATGTAAAAATGCATTTGATAAATCACCATAATAGACGAAACGCATTTTTACATTGTTACTCCCTCCATTGTGACTTTCAACTGCAGGAAGTACTTCAGGGTGATCACGATGCAGTCCATGTTTGACGGCATCTAACCATAGTTTTTCTAAATCATGCTCTAGTGGTTTGGTATCTCGACCGTGAATTAGGATGATTCGTTTTGCCATTATGTGCGCTTATCTTGTTTTAATTTTTATAAACTATAGACACAAACAGTGGTTTTGCTAAAACAATGGCTTAATTTGATTCCAGGTAAACCTGAAGTTATTAATATTGGTTATTTCGAATCAGCTTCTTTATCGATTAAGTCATTTTCTACCGACACTTCATTCTCTTGACCTAATAGTTTGATCATCAAAACACTTCGCTCTAAGCCATCTTTGGCTTTGTATATCGCTTGCAAGCCTTTAAATGGCCCTTCATTGATATTGACTTTATCGCCTGCTTGATAATTTAACAGTTGTGCGAGTGTTTTCTTGGCGTCTTGAGTTTGCTGCATATCCGTTTGTATTTTTTCAACAATATGATCAGATATAACGGCGTGTTTCATCCCAAAGCGGACAAAACTGCCTATGCCTCGAGTTGAACGGATGGCATTGAAGTTGGCTGTAGAGTTATCAAGGTGAATAAACAGATAACTTGGGAACAATGGTTCCATTGATACGGTTTTGCTACCTTGGCGTTTTTTTACCTTAGACACTTTGGGTAAAAAAACTTCGTATCCCTGGCTTTTTAAATTATCGAATGCACGTTGTTCTTCACGTGGCTTGCTGGTTAATACATACCATTGTTTGTAGATAGATTCAGACATACTTATCAAGAGCAACTTTACTTTGAAAAAATTGCTAACAACTCCTAGTTTTGGTTTTATCAGCTTTGTTTGTTCAATGATTTATTGTAACAATTCAAAGCAAAGTAGGATTATAGTTAATCTTCTTGGTTAAAACCATTTTATCTGGCTAGCTAGTGTTTGTTTGCTCGATATATGAGCATTTAAATTCCTAAAAATAATTATATGTTTGAATTTTATTCAAGCCAGATAAATCAGGCACTACAGGTGGATTCGTTCACACAGCCGTAGTGTCGGTTTTAACCGACTTTGATTGAAATATTTACCGTTAGCCAGATACATCAGGCACTACAGGTGGATTCGTTCACACAGCCGTAGTGTCGGTTTTAACCGACTTTAGATTGAAACATTTACCGTTAGCCAGATACATCAGGCACTACAGGTGGATTCGTTCACACAGCCGTAGTGTCGGTTTTAACCGACTT
>CANMZP010000018.1 GCA_947502355.1 uncultured Thalassotalea sp.
GGCTCCTCAACCTGGACTTGAACCAGGGACAAACGGATTAACAGTCCGTTGCTCTACCAACTGAGCTATTGAGGAATTGTATAGTTATTGAGGTCTTGCCTCGCTAACGGGGCGGAATATTATAGCCCTAGGATAATTCTGTCAACACAAAAAAAAGAAATATTTCATCTTTTGAATCGTTTGGATGTTTTGCATACAGTTAGGTGTTAAAGGCAGCAAAAAACGGCTATCCGTTAAACATTTGCCTAACCTTTTATTTTCAATTTTTTACACTATAGCTTTTGCTTGCTTTAGGGGGAGCAAACATTAAAAAATTAGGTAATACCTAATTTATAAAATATTAAACAAATTTGAACATTTATCGTAGCTAGTCGGGGTACTATCTTTTACAATAGTCCTCTTTTTTCAAATTTTGATTGACCTTATTAATGACCAAGCCTGCCAATGACAAAAGTCTAAATCTTCTTGATGGTCCCGTAAGCACGACTTTAAAAAATATGACCATTCCGATGACATACGGCATGATCTTATTAATGACGTTTAACTTGGTGGATACTTTTTTCGTCAGTTTGCTCGGTACCCAGCCATTAGCAGCAATCAGTTTTACTTTTCCAATTACGTTTACGGTAATTAGCTTAGCAATCGGACTTGGTATTGGTACCTCGGCAGTCATCGCCAAAACACTGGGTAAAGGGAATTCAGAAGATGCACGTAATACAGGCACAGTCGCACTCATTCTTAGTGCTCTAATCGTTTGTTTGCTTTCAGGATTAGGTTATTTCTTTTCAGATGAAATATTCTCTTTATTAGGGGCAAAACAAAATTTACTGCCGTTAATTCATGACTACATGGATCTTTGGTTTATTGGTAGTGTCGGTTTGATCGCCCCAATGATTGGTAATGCAATTTTAAGAGCATCGGGTGACACCAAAACACCGAGTATCGTTATGGGCAGTGCAGGGTTGATTAATGCGATAATGGATCCGATTTTAATTTTCGGCTTTGGGCCAATCCCTGCTCTAGGTATTAAAGGCGCTGCTATGGCGACCTTGGTATCTTGGGTATTTGGATTGATTTTGATTATTTATATCTTGGGTTATAAGCGTCAGCTGATTCATTTGAAATTACCTGCAATGCCCATATTATTTAAATCAACGCAGGAAATCTTGCACATCGGTCTGCCTGCCGCTGGGGCAAACATGTTAACGCCGATAGCCGCTGCCGTAATGACTGCAATTGCTGCTACTTATGGCGAATCTACGGTTGCTGCTTTTGGTGTAGGCTCTCGTATCGAATCTATTGCTTGTTTGGTTGTTTTAGCACTATCAATGACATTACCGCCATTTATAAGCCAAAACCTAGGCGCTGGAAAATTAGAGCGAGTGGGAGAGGCTTATCGCGTATCCATCAAGTTTGTGATCTTTTGGCAATTTGCGGTGTATTTATTACTTATAGCGTGTTCGTCATACATTGCCGATATGTTTGCTAAAGAAGAAAGCGTTGCAGAAATAATCCAATTGTTTATGTTTATTTTGCCACTAGGGTATGGTTTCCAAGGGATTATTATACTAACCAACTCCTCGTTTAACGCTTTACATAAACCAATGGTTGCTTTGTGTTTAAGCGTCATTCGCTTATTTATTTTTTATGTACCACTTGCCTATGCCGGCAGCAAGCTGTTTGGTTTGTATGGGTTTTTCTTTGGGGCATTATTGGGTAACGTATTCATGGCAGCACTGTCGTATAATTTATTTATTAAACGCTGTGAAGGACACTAGAAGCTGTTGATCTTTGCAGTATCACTTTTGATCAATTGCTGGTTTTACAAACGGATTTGTATATTGGACGATAATTTATTTATATAAGGTGTTAAGTACATAAACGCAAAATCCCGTGGACACCGTTTATTTAGCTTTTCGGCATCTTTTTTAATGTGAATGGCAATAAGCATTCCAAAGTAAAAAAGCCTTGTAGAATAGGCAAATAATCCGATGCAAAAACAATCACCAAAGGTCAATAGACCCTAGGAAACTTTAAAAGACGTTATGAGTAAAGATTTAGAACTGATTTCAGATTACAAGCCAAGTGGCGATCAACCCACGGCCATTAAGCAGTTAATTGATGGCTTAGAGAGCGGTCTTGCACACCAAACTTTATTAGGTGTTACCGGCTCGGGTAAAACCTTTACCATCGCTAATGTGATTGCCGAGCAAAATCGGCCAACCATGCTGCTTGCGCCCAATAAAACATTGGCAGCGCAGTTATATGGTGAAATGAAAGAATTTTTCCCAAATAACGCAGTTGAATATTTTGTTTCTTACTACGATTATTACCAGCCTGAAGCTTATGTACCAACAACTGATACCTTTATTGAAAAGGATGCCTCAGTAAATGAACACATCGAGCAAATGCGCCTTTCTGCAACTAAAGGGCTTCTTGAACGCCGTGATGTGATTATTGTAGCTTCCGTTTCAGCCATTTATGGTTTAGGTGATCCTGACTCATATTTAAAAATGATGCTGCATTTATCAGTAGGCGACATCATTAATCAACGAGATATTTTAAGGCGTTTAGCCGAGCTGCAATACACTCGCAACGATGTTGAATTTCAACGAGCTACTTATCGAGTTCGAGGCGATGTTATTGACATATTTCCCGCTGAATCAGATAAATTAGCGATACGAGTCGAATTGTTTGATGAAGAGGTTGAGCGGATCAGTGAATTTGATCCACTTACCGGCCAGGTTGAAAGTGTCCTGCAGCGAGTCACTATTTACCCGAAAACCCACTATGCTACGCCGCGAGATAAAATTTTAGCGGCCGTAGAAAAAATCAAAGTCGAATTAAAAGATCGAGCTAAACAATTAAAAGATAACAATAAATTGATTGAAGAGCAGCGCATTGTCCAGCGAACTCAATTTGATATCGAAATGATGACTGAGCTCGGCTACTGTTCTGGCATTGAAAACTACTCTCGTTATCTCTCTGGTCGTGGAGAAGGGGAGGCGCCACCGACCCTGTTCGATTACCTACCGCCTGATGGTTTGCTAGTGATCGATGAATCACATGTTACTGTGCCTCAGATAGGGGCTATGTATAAGGGTGACCGATCACGAAAAGAAAATTTGGTTGAATACGGTTTCCGATTACCTTCGGCTCTAGATAACCGACCAATGAAGTTTGATGAATTTACGGCGATTTCACCGCAAACTATTTACGTGTCAGCAACCCCAAGTGATTATGAGTTAGATAAATCTTCGGGTGAAGTCGCTGAACAAGTTGTTCGCCCGACAGGGCTACTTGACCCTGAAATTGAAGTTCGTCCGGTTGAAACCCAAGTTGATGATCTTCTATCTGAAATCCGAATTCGTATTAATAAAGGTGAGCGTGTATTAGCAACCACATTAACGAAACGAATGGCAGAAGATTTAAGTGAATACGTAACCGAAAACGGTGTTAAAGCTCGTTACTTGCATTCCGATGTGGACACCGTAGAACGCATGGAAATTATTCGTGATTTACGATTAGGTGTATTCGATGTGCTTATCGGAATTAACTTGTTACGGGAAGGCTTAGATATGCCGGAAGTCTCATTAGTTGCGATATTAGATGCTGATAAAGAAGGCTTCCTTCGCTCTGAGCGGTCATTAATTCAAACTATTGGACGTGCCGCTCGTAACATTGAAGGTAAGGCCATTTTATATGCCGATAAAATTACCAAATCCATGAAAAAAGCCATTGATGAAACCGAGCGACGACGTAGTAAGCAGCATCAATTTAATTTAGATAATAATATTCAACCAAAGGGCTTAACGAAAAAAATTGCCGATGTGATGGGCTCGAAATCCAATGTCAGTAATAAGGCCTTAAAAGTTGCTGAGCCGAGAGGTCAAGCAACTCAATTATCAACACAGGAAATTGATAAGAAAGTTGCAGAGCTTGAAAATGAAATGTTTGAGCATGCTCGAAATCTAGAGTTTGAGAAAGCTGCTGGGGTAAGGGATGAAATTGCCAAACTTAGGGAAATTCAGTTAAAAACCTAAACTCTGGACGCGTAGAAACTGATGATCAGAGAGATATCTTCCGTTTTGCAACTGCTCATGCTTGATATTTCACTAATGATCTTATCCTGGATATCGACAGGAAATAGCATCAACTGCTCTAAAAATAAATGAGCTTGTAATTCATCTTTTGCATTTACAAGCTCACCCAAATGCTTAGCATGATGCTCCCAAATAGACGACATAATGTTCTCCAAAAAATATACACTTATTTAATTTTAGGCCACAAACGCCCCATTTTCCCATAGATATCACAGATTTTGGCAACAAATGGGTAACTCATTTCGTAAAGTTACGATAAGTTGTTTATTTTCATCAACTTTCAAAATGCATAAATATTCCACTTTTAGCCAATTTTTTCATGATTATTGAAAACTCATCGTGAAACATTGGCATTTTACCCCTTAAAGTTACATAGACAGTCTATGTAATAGACTGATCTGTCATGGTCCCAGGCTATGAGGAGATATTCGCAAATTTCAGATTCTGTTCTATGATTGAATTACTTGACTCATGGAGGAGAATTTAAATGACAAAAGCAAGGAAAGACCAAATTAGCCTGTCCGATACTCAATATTATCATTGCACTTCAAGGTGTGTTCGCAGGGCCTTCTTATGTGGTGATGACCCCGTTACGAAGCAAAATTTTGATCATAGACGAGACATCATTGAGCAAAGGATCCTAGAGTTGTCCACTGTCTATGCTATCGATATTTTATCGTACGCCATTATGAGCAATCACTTGCACTTAGTGCTAAAAATTTCACCTGAAAAGCAAGAGAAGTGGACCGATGAGGAAGTCGTTACCCATTGGCACTCGATTCATTTCGGACATGAAATTACACGAAAATACCTTAAAAACGGCAAGGTTTCTGACGATGAGCGTGCGTTATTTAATCAGGTGATAGCAACCTATCGAGAAAGGCTTGGGAGTTTAAGTTGGTTTATGCGAGATTTAAATGAATATATTGCTCGCCTTGCCAATACGGAAGATAATTGCAAAGGCCATTTTTGGGAGGGGCGCTATAGTAAAGTTACATAGACAGTCTATGTAATAACATAGTTACATAGACAGTCTATGTAATAACATAGTTACATAGACAGTCTATGTAATAGACTGATCTGTCATGGTCCCAGGCTATGAGGAGATATTCGCAAATTTCAGATTCTGTTCTATGATTGAATTACTTGACTCATGGAGGAGAATTTAAATGACAAAAGCAAGGAAAGACCAAATTAGCCTGTCCGATACTCAATATTATCATTGCACTTCAAGGTGTGTTCGCAGGGCCTTCTTATGTGGTGATGACCCCGTTACGAAGCAAAATTTTGATCATAGACGAGACATCATTGAGCAAAGGATCCTAGAGTTGTCCACTGTCTATGCTATCGATATTTTATCGTACGCCATTATGAGCAATCACTTGCACTTAGTGCTAAAAATTTCACCTGAAAAACAAGAGAAGTGGACCGATGAGGAAGTCGTTACCCATTGGCACTCGATTCATTTCGGACATGAAATTACACGAAAATACCTTAAAAACGGCAAGGTTTCAGACGATGAGCGTGCGTTATTTAATCAGGTGATAGCAATCTATCGAGAAAGGCTTGGGAGTTTAAGTTGGTTTATGCGAGATTTAAATGAATATATTGCTCGCCTTGCCAATACGGAAGATAATTGCAAAGGCCATTTTTGGGAGGGGCGCTATAGTAGTCAGGCATTACTTGATGAAAAAGCGTTAATAACTTGTATGGCCTACGTCGATTTAAATCCTATCCGCGCTCAAGAGGCTAATTCATTAGAAAACTCTAATTTTACGAGCATCAAAAGGCGCATCGCCTGGGCTAAACTCAAGAAACAACCTTTTAAGTTGCTGCCATTTATTGGTTTGAAAGCAGCGGAAAACAGCCACGGAATACGCTTTAATCTAATTGATTATTTGCTCCTAGTTGAAGAATCCGGAAAGCAATTAAGAGAAGACAAAAAAGGTCATTTAGATCCAAAGAGCAATATTTTAAGGACACTCAACCTTGATCACAATGTGTGGTTAGACATGATGAAAAATTTTGAAAATAACTTTGGGGACAGGGCGGGAAGTAAGGAAGAGTTGCAAAGATACTATTTTGCTCATCATTTTAAACGACGTCCAAATGTCGCTAATTCATTACTCTAACGCGTTAATAATCTCTTAATTATTGCAAGGGCTAACATATAGATATTATCTTACTAAGTAATATCTATGAGTTTTTATCTCTTGATTTTTTTAGATAAATTGTAGATTCTTACTATGAAAGAAAAAATCATATAAGGGGTATGATTATGTTAGTTCCAAGCAAAAAAACGTTATTTAAGAGCCTTCTTTGTTTAGCAACATTAACTTTTATCAGTAACAATGCCATCGCTCATGAAGAACATGAACTAAACAAGAAAACGACTGAAATTACGATTGAACAGGTTACTCAAGGTGAGCCACTTTCCATTGAATTAACACTCGAAGATAAAAATTATCAGGTCGAGTTACCAGCTGAGGTGATCACAAATCCTGAAAAACTCAAACAACTTCTAGCTGACTTACCTGAATCTGCACAAAAAGAAATAACTCAAGCTATTGCCCATATTCAAGACGAAACCATTGTGAAGTCTAAAGACTCTGACATAAAGAAAGTAATGGTTATTGTTAAAGATAAATCTGAAGCCCAACAGAAAGTGATTGTCAGAAGTGATGCAGGAGTTGTAGAGAAAAAGTTGTTTATTGAACCAGAAGAAGTTATCAAAGTTTTATTTTAATATGTTTGTTATATTCCGAATCATATTTGAATATTCATTTTGCCTATGTTAATTAATTTAAAGCGTTAGCATAGGCATTTCCCAAAATAATCTTATCCAAAACTTAAATAAAATAATTTCACGATACGTAATAGCAAATACGAATTACATAATTACATAGACAGTCTATGTAAAAGGGAAAAATTAAAAAGGCGAATTACATAGACAGTCTATGTAAAAGGGAAAAATTAAAAAGGCGAATTACAAAGACAGTCTATGTAAAAAGGCAAATAGACTGTCTTGCTTAAGGTCGGGAATTATTCGTAAGGAAGGGGATCTGTTGCTTTGTTTTCTGCAAATGCTTCTAAGCGCTCTTGACAGGCACCACATTTACCACAGGCCTTTTCTCGGCCGTTGTAACAAGTCCAGCTTTTGCCGTAATCTAGGCCCATTTTTAAACCGTCGGTTAAAATATCAATTTTGCTGTCCTTAAGGTAAGGGCTGAAAATTTCCACGGCTTCGTAGTTAGCTATTTTGCTGACGTCGTTCATTTTCTCAACAAACTCTGGGCGGCAATCTGGGTAGATGGCATGATCGCCCGAATGTGCACCATAGTAAACCTTTGAAGCACCTAGTGATACCGCGTAACCTACAGCCATAGAAAGCAAAATCATATTACGGTTTGGCACCATGGTTGATTTCATGCTTTCTTCTTCGTAATGCCCCTCCGGGATGTCGATATCATCGGTCAGTGAAGATCCTGCCAATAATTGATTAATGGCACTGATGTCGATAACTTTATGAGGGATATTGAGTTCTTTACACACATTAGCGGCAAACTCTAATTCTTTTAAATGTTTTTGACCGTAGTCAAAAGATAGGGCGTATACTTCTTTGCCATCACGTACGGCTCGGTTTAACACGGTAAATGAATCCATACCGCCTGAATAAATTACTACTACTTTTTCAGCCATTTCTTAGCTCTCTCATGTATACTATTAGATTATTTAATTTTACTGCAAAACGCCCTGATCCTAAAGACTATTTATTATGACACATTATAAAATTAACGAATTGTTTGAAACATTGCAGGGGGAGGGTTCATTTACTGGCCAACCTTCCATTTTTATCCGTCTGCAAGGTTGCCCTGTTGGATGTTCTTGGTGTGATACTAAGCATACGTGGGAAATAGACCCAGACAGTGAAGTGAGCAGCGACATTGTTGTTAATAAGACTTCTGAGACCGATGAATGGGTGGACTTAGATTGTGAGTCGATTTTAAAGGTGATTGAAAATAAACAGTTTAGAGCCAAGCATTTGGTGATTACTGGTGGTGAGCCGTGCATGTATGACTTGCGACCATTATGTGAGTTGTTTGAAAAGCATGGTTACACAACGCAAATAGAAACCTCAGGAACCTATGAAATTCTCGCTTCGGATAATTGCTGGGTTACGGTATCGCCAAAAATCAACATGCGTGGTGGTTTCAAGGTGCTATCTTCGGCAATGGAAAGAGCCAATGAAATAAAACATCCGGTAGCCACTGAGCAACACATTACCGATTTAAAGGCATTATTAGAAGAACATCAAATTACGGACAAGCAAGTCTACTTGCAGCCAATCAGTCAAAAGAAACGAGCGACTGAATTGGCAATTGAAACGTGTATCGCCAATAATTGGCGCCTATCGGTGCAAGTACATAAATACATTGGTATTGAATAGTTCTGGCTATTCACCTGCTAATATTCAATATTTCGCTTAAATGGTGGCAATGAGTCAAGCAACTCTTTGCCATAGCGTTTAGATACCAACCGTCTGTCTAAAAGGGTGATCATACCCGTGTCTTTTTCGTTTCGTAATAAGCGACCGCAGGCTTGAATTAACTTCTTTGAAGCTTCAGGTACTGACAATTGCATAAATGGATTGCCACCTTTTAATTTTACGTATTCAGCCTGAGCTTGATCAACGGGTGAAGTGGGTACTGAAAAAGGTAACTTGGTGATGACTAAGTTTGTTAGGTAATGCCCTGGCAAATCTAACCCCTCAGAAAAACTTTGACTGCCAAAAATAATGGAGGTTTTGCCCTCGTCACAAAGCTTTTTATGGCGTTCTAAAATATACTGTCGGGAATGCTCGCCTTGTACTAATACCGCTAATTTTTTCTTCTTACGAAGTGCTTCGGCAACGGTTTCCATTTGCCAATAAGAAGAGAATAACACCAGATTTCCTTCTTTTTTCTTTAATATACTTGGTAGTTTTTCGATAATTTCATCGGTGAAAAGATCACTTACGTTGGGTTCATTTGCCATTTTAGGGATGGTTAACACCGCATTATTTTGATAATCAAATGGCGAGTTGAGCTTTTTATATTGTGTGCCATCGTTATTTTTCAAACCCGACTGTATTCTAAAGTGATCAAATTTATTCAGGGCGCACAAGGTAGCAGAGCAAAGCACTGCAGCATCGGCTTTACTCCATAAATTATCTTCTAGCATAAAGCCAACTTCAATAGGGGATGCGCTAACCAAGTAGTCGTCCCTTTTACCCGATGTTTTCTCTACCCAACGCGCAAGTGGGGCGCCTTTATCTGGGTCGGTCTTAGCATACATGCCCCATATTTTCTCTAGGTTTTCAAGGCGTTGAATTACAAAGCCCGATTCAGCTAATAACGGCTCAGCTTGATGCATTTTAACAGCACCGTCTTTAACGTCTTCCATTAACATATTGTAGAGTTTGTTTATCTCTGAAAGGCTTTTTTTACTGGCACTTTGAATATCTTCAGCCAAGTTTTTAAGGTTGTCGGGGATCAGGCCATTTTCAAATCGATATTGTTTATCTTCCATAAAAAACGCATTTTGGTTGGCATCCAAAAAGCCATTTACTTTTTGTAAATCGCTGATCACTTCTTGGGTGTAGTCAGCAAGCTTCAAACTGGGTGAAATACTTTTTTGAGATTTACACAAATTAGTGATTTTATCGCCGGTTGATGCCACTTTACCTAGCCAATCTATGGCCCCTTTAACTGTTGCCATTGCGGAAGAATGATCGCGAGTGATGTCGGGTAAATGATGGGCCTCATCAATAATATAAATGCTGTCTTCGGGATCGGATAAAATGATCCCGCCACCTAATTCAATATCGGCTAACAACAAACTGTGGTTTACAACCAACACATCGGCAACGTCCATATTATCGCGAGCCTTATGGAACGGGCAGTGCGTATGATCGCTTAGATGACGTAAACAACTGTGCTTGTCACTTTGAATGTGTTGCCAAACATGGTTGGGAATTGGGCTTGGCCATGAGTCTCTATCGCCTTGCCACTTACCATTATCAAGCTTTTCTTTGAGGTTGTTTAATAGCTTGATGTCAGACTCTTTTGGCTTTACTTCCCAAAGTAATACCTGTCCATCATCTTCGTTATTGTGACAAGCCAAGGCTAATCGTTGTTTACACACATACCGCTGCCGGCCTTTTACCAAGCAATACTCAAATTTAACGCCTGATTTTTCAACCAAAAAGGGTAAGTCTTTTAAATAAAGTTGTTCTTGTAGTGCAACCGTCGCCGTTGAAATAACCACTTTCTTTTTTCGGCTCATCGCTAAAGGAATTGCGCCAAGACAATAAGCAAGTGATTTCCCCGTACCCGTACCGGCTTCAATAACAATTTGCTTCCTGTCCTTGGAATACTCACCCCCTATGGTTTTAGCAATTTCGGCGATCAGATAGGCTTGTTCTTTTCGAGGGGTAAAATTTGGTAGATTATTACCTATTTCTTTATACGCTTTGCGAATAATTTCCTTGGTTTTGTCACCTAACATAATTTTGGGGTTTCCATTCATTGGCGGCTTTAATATACTGCTGTATATATTAACAGTTAAATTGTGGCTTTTCGAATATAAATGAGCAATTCGCTTAAAACAGGTTTTATCTTAACTCGCCAGGTGCGAGATACCGATAATGGTATGGCCATTATTTATTGGTTAAAAACTGATAGCGGCCCCGTGCAGCTGGTCATAAGTGATCAGGAATGTTTGATGTTTATCGAAGCAAAGTTTACTGAATATGCCGCCAGTTTACTCCACAGTATAGGGATCCCGTTTGAGCAGAAACCACTTAAATTAACCACATTTAATCATAACGATGTTCATGGTTTTTATTTTTCGAGCTTATCACATTTTTATCGGGCCCGAGAAAACTTAAAAACAAACGGCATAAAATGTTACGAAGACGATATTCGCCCAGAAGATCGGTTTTTAATGGAGCGGTTTATTACCGGCTCATGCCAATTTATTGGTGAGTTGAAAACACATAACATAGACAGTCTATGTAATTCTAACGTGCAGCATAAAAGCACGATCAACAGGGCTGAAAAGCGCATAGACAATCATGGTTTTCCCACATACCTAAATGGGAAAGCCAAAAAAAACGTCTATCAGCCAGCGTTGCACATGTTGTCAATCGATATTGAGTGCTCGGGAAAAGGCGAGTTATTTTCAATCGGGGCTTATAGCGACAAAGCGCAAAAAGTTTTTATGATTGGTAACCCTCAAGTTGATGCACATGAATATATTTGCTGGGTTAAGGATGAAAGTGAATTACTGTATCAGTTTATTGAGTGGTTTAATGACTATGACCCCGATATTATTATTGGTTGGAACGTCATTAATTTTGATTTTAAATTACTGCAAAGCCGCTGTGAGCGTCACAACATTAAATTTGCTATCGGCCGTGATGGTGCATCGCCATTTTGGCGTCAGAATCGACAAAGCCCCGATCAAAACTACATCTTAATCCCTGGTCGGGTTGTCCTTGATGGCATAGATTTAATGAAAACCGCAACGTACAATTTTGCTAGTTTTTCCCTTGATAATGTGGCCCGTGAAATATTGGGCATAGGTAAAAAAATTGATGATGTGGACAATCGATTATCTGAAATTATTTATAAATTTAATCATGATAAACAAGAACTCGCAAAGTATAACTTGGAAGACTGTCGACTAGTCTGGTTAATTTTTGTCAAAACTCAATTATTAGAGTTTGCCATATTACGATCGTCACTTACCGGACTTGAGCTCGATAGAGTGGGGGGCTCTGTTGCCGCTTTTACTAATTTGTATTTACCCAAGTTACACCGCAAGGGCTATGTCGCTCCTAATATGGGGGACGGGGCCAGCGATTTGGTGTCACCGGGCGGTTATGTTATGGATTCTATACCAGGCCTTTATAAAAACGTTCTTGTGCTTGATTTTAAAAGTCTATACCCAAGCATTATTCGCACCTTTAAGATTGATCCTTTGGGCTTAATTGAAGGCTTGAAAGAATCCAAGGAAGACACACAGGACAGTATAAGTGGTTTTGATGGAGCCTATTTCTCGCGTACAGAGCATTTTTTACCGGATATCATCGAACAACTTTGGGCGGAGCGCGATAAAGCCAAGCGTCAAAAAAATGAGCCCCTATCGCAAGCTATTAAAATCATCATGAATTCTTTTTACGGGGTGTTAGGCTCAAACGGTTGCCGTTTTTTCGACCCTAGACTATCCGGTTCAATAACAAAACGCTCCCACCAGCTTTTAAACACCACAAAGTCTTGGATAGAAGAGTGTGGATATAAAGTGATTTATGGTGATACGGACTCTATTTTTGTGCATGTTGGCGAAGACAAAGATGATGGGCAATGCCAACACATTGGCAAAACGCTAATGGACTTGGTCAATCGCAAATGGCAAGAAGAGTTACAATTGAGCCATCGTCTGCAAAGTAAACTTGAAATTGAATTTGAAACTCATTTTCATCAGTTTTTAATGCCAACTGTTAGAAATCAGGAAATAGGTACCAAGAAACGCTACGCCGGCCTGGTCGGCAGGGCAGAATCTGAACGATTGGTATTTAAAGGGCTAGAAAGCGTACGAACTGACTGGACCTTGTTAGCGAAACATTTTCAACAAGCGTTGTATTTAAAAGTCTTTAAAGGCGCACCCGTTGATGAGTATATTTTGGCAATGGTGGCCGATACCTTAACTGGTAAATTTGATGATCAATTAATTTACCGAAAGCGATTACGCAGGCGATTGAGTGAATATCAAAAAAATATTCCACCGCATGTGAAAGCTGCCCGACATGCCGATGAACAAAATCAACAAAATGGACAGCCATTAAAATATCAAAACAAAGGTTGGATAGAGTATGTGATGACGCATCAAGGGCCGCAAACATTAAAGCATCAAAGTGCGAAAATTGATTATGAGTTTTATATTGAGCGTCAACTTGAAGCCGTCGCAGATGGCATTTTACCCTTTATTGGGAAGTCGTTTAAGCAAGTTTGTGATGATCAATTAAAGCTTTTTTAGAAATAGGTTACGTGTTAAAGGGCCCAAAAAAATTGGCCGATTCAACGTTAGAATGATGCTGATGAGCTCATCGTATGATGTAAAAACCCTTTAACATCAATGGTAAAGGTGCGTTTCTAATTTAAAGTTAATATAACCAACAAATAACAAAAAGGTCTGACCTGCTATGGTAAGTTTTATATTGTCTTGCATTTCATAACAAGGAGCAATTATGCACACACAAGAGTTAACAAAATACAACGAGTATCAAGAGCACATCACAGACCAGGTTAAAAGCATTTCTTTTTCAAAATATTTGAGCGATTTTCATGGCTTTAATACGAAAAAACAATTTGAAACCTTCTTGAATATCCCTAATTTACCAACAGCCATTATCGATGATTTGGTTGCCATGATAGAAATCTGCAAATGGCATGAAAGTTAAATGAAAACTAAAACAGCAGTTTGTTGGCTTATTTTGGCCTTTAATTATGGGGAAAGACCAATAAATAAAGCTTTATAGCAAATAATGCAAAAGCAACGATTCAGGACAATATAATAGATGTAAGACCGTTTAGTTCCTGAATACGAAATGACAACAATTGTAGTTTACAGCCTTAAAGGAAACTTTAAGGCTGTTTTGTTTGTGCTCTTAAATTTTAACGCTATCTCATTGCATGTTGAGGTGTTGCTTAACCTTTTAGTCGCTCTTGTACTTTCAACTCTATTTATTCAAAACATCAAATCCGTTAAAAAACAGCCTACTTGTGTGAACGCTGGTTAGAAATCGCCATTATTTACCTAAACTTAAATGAGTTAACTATATCAACTGAAAATGCAAAGATATTTCTGTTTGCTTTGTCATAAATACTCTTTAAGTCATTGTATGAAAAAGAATCGAGTTAACGACCTTCTGGAAATAATTCGTGCCTTTTAATTAAATACCATGTATAAATATTTGGATGGCTAGATAGCTAATTGTTTTTTCATATTTCGTTATATTTCAAGCGTGGAAGGGGATTTTTGTGAAAAGAGATACCAAAATTGTTAATGCAGGTCGAGATTCTAAATGGACAAAAGGCATTGTTAATCCCCCATTATATCGGGCATCAACGGTGGTATTTGACTCTGTCGAGCAAATGAAACACGCGACATTAAACCGAGCTAATCAGGAAATGTTTTATGGACGCAGGGGTACGCCCACCACATTTTCATTCGCAGATGCGATGACAGAGCTCGAAGGGGGCGCGGGCTGTTATGTGTATCCTTGCGGTACGGCGGCCATTACTTCGGCTATTTTGTCTTTTGTAAAAAGCGGCGATCATATATTAATGGTCGATACTGCTTATGAACCAACCCGAGATTTTGCTGATAAAACATTGAATCGATTTGGTGTCGAAGTCACTTACTATGACCCACTAATTGGTCAAAACATCAAGTCGCTTATCCAAGAGAATACCAAGGTGATCTTTTTAGAATCTCCAGGCTCATTAACCATGGAAGTACAAGATGTGCCCGGAATTTGTGATGTAGCCCGCCAACATCAAAATGATATTACGGTGATTTTAGATAATACCTGGGCATCGCCAATTCACTTTAAACCCTTTGAACATGGCGTCGATGTTAGCGTACAAGCGGCCACAAAATACGTTGTGGGTCATTCAGATGTCATGCTCGGTACCGCAACTGCAAATGAGAAAAGCTGGCCGATACTGCGCGAAAACTCATACTTGTTAGGGCAGTGTGCATCACCTGATGATATTTATTTGGCTGCTCGAGGCATTCGAACTTTAGGGGTCAGGTTAAAGCAGCATCAACAAAGCTCTCTAGAAATAGCCACTTGGCTGCAGCAACGACCAGAGGTTGAAACGGTGCTACACCCGGCCTTGTCAACCTGCCCAGGCCATGAATTGTTTAAGCGGGATTTTGAAGGGGGCAATGGCTTGTTCTCGTTTGTCTTAAAAGACTCATCACCGCAAGGGCTTACTGCGTTACTCGATGGTATGGACCACTTTAAAATGGGCTTTTCTTGGGGCGGTTATGAAAGTTTAATTATGGCGGTTAACAATTTAAAACACATGCGTACCGCAACCACATGGCCATATGATAAACCCCTGATTCGATTGCATATTGGCCTTGAAGATGTGGAAGACCTAAAAGCTGATTTAGATGCTGGTTTTAACCGTTTAGCCAAGTATTTAGACTAGAGTATTGTCTTTTATGATATCGTCCCAATTTAACATATTAATATTGTTATGTTTGCAAGCACATAACACCATTAAAAAATAACAAATATCTCGTAAGGAGAATCATGCAAAAAACGGAAGAAAACTTTTTAAGCGAATTTTTTAAGCTGGAATCAGCTGCAGGGATCATTTTGATGATGTCTGCGCTATTAGCCATAATTTGTGCCAATACTTTTTTAAACGACTACTACAGCTTATTTTTAGATACACCCGTTGCGGTTATTGTTGGACCGCTGGAAATCGCCAAACCTTTGTTATTATGGATTAACGATGGCTTAATGGCCGTGTTTTTCCTACTTGTTGGTCTGGAACTTAAAAGGGAGCTCATTGAAGGCGAGCTGGCGGATAAACGCAATATCATTTTACCTGGCGTTGGTGCCATTGGTGGTATGGTTTTTCCTGCGCTTATTTATGTGTATTTTAACTATGATGATCCCATGGCAATCAACGGTTGGGCCATCCCTGCCGCTACCGACATTGCGTTTGCATTAGGTGTTTTAGCGTTATTAGGCTCTAGGGTACCGACCACGGTTAAAATATTCCTGACATCGTTAGCTATTTTTGACGACATCGGTGCGATCATCATCATCGCCTTATTCTACACCGACGATATCTCATTAATGAGTTTAGCGGTAGTCGCATTCTGTTTACCTATTTTGTATTTATTAAATCGTTATAGAGTCGAAGCGCGCAGCCTTTACCTTTTGATTGGGTTGATTATGTGGGTTGCCATGCTTAAATCGGGAGTACATGCGACGTTAGCTGGTGTTTTAATCGCGTTGTTTATTCCGTTAAAATCGAAAAAGGGCCCAGACCATTCTCCTCTTAAAGAGCTAGAGCATGATTTGCATTCAGTCGTCGCGTTTTTTGTTCTACCGGTGTTCGCTTTTGCCAATGCGGGAATAAGCCTACAGGGCGTCGGTATTGATGAAGTGATGCACGATGTGCCCATTGGTATTGCATTAGGCTTATTGGTAGGAAAGCAACTGGGCGTATTTGGCTTATGTTGGTTGGCCATAAAAATGAATTTGGCCAAATTACCAAAAGGCATGAACTGGACAACGTTGTATGGTACAGCAGCCCTTTGTGGTATTGGCTTTACAATGAGTTTATTTATTGGTTCGCTTACATTCGAGGCGACCGATTTTAATAAATTATTCGATGAGCGCCTAGGTATCATCGTTGGTTCATTAATTTCAGGCATTATAGGCTACGTAATTTTGAAGTTCTCATTACCTCAAGTACAAAAACAAAGCAATTAATCCCCTTATTACAATGACTGTCTATGTAACCGATAACTTAACATAGACAGTCTATGTATTCCCTCCCATCAAATTAACTTAACATAGACAGTCTATGTAATTCCCATCCATCAAAATGACTTAACATAGACAGTCTATGTAATTCCCTCTTATCAAATTGACTTAACATAGACAGTCTATGTAATTCAGCCTGGCCATTGGCGATTAATCAATATAATTAACCTTGTTTTACCACTTGCAATTCGTCTTATAAATTTAGGTATGCTGACTTTAAAATGACGTTTACAAAACGGTTACCTAGCATAACTTTCTTTAACGTAGATTTAATTGACCGCATACAAGGCATTGGTAGAATGCGATTCAAATAAACCTGTTCTTCTTGCTCTTATAATAAAAATCCAGTTTTTTTGGCGCTGTTGATGTGCCAATGCCTTGCTTGTTTATAAATCAAGGGGCTTTAAAGCCACTCTTACAGTGTCATGCTTATTTATCCCCTTTAACGTGTGGGGGACAGTCGTTGTGCTTTCGCTTTACCAACAGGTTTTAGATGTTTAATTTTAATATTGGGAAATATCTATGAAAAAAATAATGGGAGCAGCTTTATTACCTGCTTTAGTTTTGGGATTGGTCGGTTGCGGCTCTAGTAGCAGTTCAGAGGATGACCATGAAGCCAACTGGCAGGTTATTGACCTTTCTAGCGAAAATGCTGAAGGCGGTGTTGATGCAATCGAATATTGGGGATTGTGGACAGAAGATACGGATTGCATGCTTGAAGATGGCTCTTCTATTTGTTCGATAGCCGAACCGTTTATCCCAATGGATTATGATATTTACACTAGCCTGACATTTCAAAACTTAACCTCTATTTATAACCAGGCGGGCTCAAACCCAGTAAGTCGAAGTTACTATTTGATAACCTCTGAAGGCAATTTACGTGGTTATTTAATCCAAAAGGGGGGAAGTAAACTCAACGATTCGGACCAATTTAGTAGTGTGTTTGATGAGTCATATTCAGATATTAAATCGGTTATCGTTGAAAAAGAAAACTTTGGTTATTCGTTAAATGTTAGTAACCATGAGCTTGGTGAAGATGAGCCTATTCTATCTTGTTTAATGGATACCTTTGATATCGGAAATGCCGAGTTGAAATGTACTTATTATACAAACGATTCGTATGTTGTTTCGGAACTAACCGATGCGCCGCTGTTTCCAAGTATTGATGGTATCTTTGACATGGATACATTTTTAGAAATGAACGACTTAAAAAACGGTGAATTCAGTTTAGAAGTTCTAAATTATGTCCTTGATAAGACAGGGCTTAACCTGTAAAAAATATAATCACAGGCAATGTGTAATACATTGCCTGTTATGCATTAAACTAATCAGATTATCCGCTGATTAGTTTGTTTTTCCAATGTAACTGCTATGGCTTTAGATGTTGGGGTATAAGAGTTATCACCAATGCTATCAATCGGAACCAGAGGGTTTGTTTCAGGATAGTAGGCTGCTAAGTTACCTTTTGGTATGTCGTAGTAACGTACTTTAAAGTCACTTACTGTTCTGGTTTCGTTATCAAACCAAATAGAGGTTATGGAAACCAAATCATCTTCTTTTAACTTTTGTTTTTTCGCATCCTTTTCATTTATAAACAATACCTTTCGCTCGTTACTAACACCTCGATAACGATCGTTCATACCATAAATTGTGGTGTTGTATTGATCATGAGAACGCAATGATTGTAGCGTGAATAATTCTTTACGGGATTCTGATTTCGTGCTCGCCAATTGCTCTGCGATTAATTTATCAGGTAAATTGTTGGCACTAAACTGAGCCTTTTTATTCGATGTTTGCCATTGTAATTGCGCCGCGCTGTTTCCTAAATAAAAGCCACCTGGTTTACGTATTTTTTCTTCAAAATCTTTAAAGCCCGGTATGCTTGATTCGATAAGTAGTCTAATGTTGGCATAGTCGTCAATAAAGCTCTGCCAGTTATAGACTGAATTTTTTAATGTTGCCTGAGCAATATTGGCAACAATGGCCGTTTCAGATAATAAATGGTTTGAAATCGGCTCCACTTGCCCGCGGGATGCGTGAACCATAGAAAACGTGTCTTCAACGGTGATCACTTGTTCACCACTTACTTGATGGTCTTTTTCGGTACGACCAAGGCAAGGTAAAATTAACGCATCTTTGCCAATAAGCAGGTGACTGCGGTTAAGCTTTGTCGATATTTGAACGTTAAGCTCGCTATTTTTAATTGCTTGATGAGTGTATTCGGTATCTGCTGCGGCCTGAGCAAGGTTGCCACCTAAGCAAATGAGCACCTTACTTTGTTTATTACATAGGGCTTTAAGTGCGTGATAAACATTATGCCCTGTGTTTTGCGGCATGGTTTGTTTCGTTACAGAGGCCATACTCTGCAAAAACTGTGGTGTTGGTTTTTCATTAATGCCCATGGTTCGGTTTCCTTGAACGTTGGAATGACCACGAACCGGGCATAAACCAGCCCCTTTTTTACCAATATTGCCTCGCAATAATTGCAAATTAACCAACTCTTCAATGGTGGCAACCGAGTGTTTATGTTGGGTCAGTCCCATTGCCCAAGTACAAATAACATTATCTGAATTCATATACACGTGCGCGGCTTGCTCTATTTCGGCCTGTGTGAGACCTGATTGGCTTTCAATTTTTGACCAACTGGTTTGCGCTACAACGGCGGCATACTCAGCAAAATTGTCACAGTGTAAATCAATAAACTCTTGTTTGATTATTTGTGGTTTCCCGGCTGCAAGCGCTATTTTATTGGCATCTAATATGGTTTTTACCATGCCTCTTATGGCCGCCATATCACCACCGAGTTTAGGAGTGAAATATGCGTGGCTTATTTTAGTTGCACTTGGCGTTAAAAGCTCTAAGGGATCTTGTGGGCTAGCAAATCGCTCTAAAGCAACTTCTTTTAGGTTGTTAAATGAGACGATCTTACAGCCTTTTTTGGCTGCTGAGCGAAGGGCATTCATCATTCTTGGATGATTTGTCCCTGGGTTTTGACCAAAAACAAAAATGGCATCGGCTTCATCAAAGTCATCAAGTACAACCGTGCCTTTGCCAATGCCAATGGTTTTTGTTAAGGCAAAACCACTGGCTTCGTGGCACATATTAGAACAATCTGGGAAGTTGTTAGTACCAAAGAGTCGACCAAAGAGTTGGTATAAAAATGAAGCCTCGTTACTGGCCCTGCCGGAGGTATAAAATTCCGCTTCATCTGGAGAGGATAAATCGTTTAAATGCTTTGCAATCAGGGCAAAGGCTTCTGGCCAACTCACCGGCTCGTAGTGATCTGATTTTGAATTATATTTTAGAGGTTGTGCAAGGCGGCCTTGATATTCAAGCCAGTAATCGCTTTGCTTAAGGAGCGCGCTTACCGAATGCTTTGCAAAAAACGCTTCACCTATGGTTTTTGAAGTCGACTCCCATGCAATCGCTTTGGCGCCGTTTTCACAAAAGTGTAGAAAACCATGCTGATTATCACCCCATGCACAACCAGGACAGTCAAACCCTTTGTCTTTGTTGGCGATAAGTAAGTTTTTCAGATTAGTTTGCGGTTGCTGGCTTTTTAGAATGTGCTTAAGGGTCGATTTTAATGAATCAATACCACCCGCTTTTGTCGGTAAATTATCTGCTTTACTCATACCATACCTCATTTCCTGATATTTTTATTATTGGCTGATAACAGCAATACTGTTACTTTTTAATACAGAGATTGTTGCCAAACTATAGCATACTAAGTTAATGAAAGTTTAATCATAATTAAGTTTGGAGTAGGTATGTCAGCCCAGTTTTTTTGCCCAACCTGTAAGAAAGAAGTCGAACGATTACAAGCGTGTGGCGCAGTACAATATTTTTGTAATCATTGCAATTCATTGGTGTCAAAATCTAAAGTAATAACATCACCAACACAAAATTCGGAACAAGAATCGAGCTAAGATGAACGCCATTATTCAATGGCGTTCATAGAGTGGCGTAATAGAGTGGAATTGGTAGAGTAGGGCTAGTTACTTGCCGCGATTATACGTTTATATAACGCGTCTTTTAATTCAGCCCTGTCGTGTTTCAATTGATGCATTGCGTCATCACCAATCGGGGCGTCACGCAATTCCAATGTTCTAATTTCTTTATCTAGGGCAGTATAACGCTTATTTTCTTGCAAAAAACGTTCATCACTTGCAATGAGTGATTCGATCACAATCTTATGTTCTGGAAAATCATTTAATAATGAATGAACTTCACCTAACATGTAAGCTCCTTTTTAAATTAATGGTAGTCATTTGGATGTAAATGTTGTGCAAATTTACTCTGTATAATAGTAGTCTAGATAGACCATTTAAAAAATGTGCTTTATTTCCCACCTCATTTTATTACTCCAAAATTACAGGTTGTAAATTTGTGATGAGAATATCTTTGATTATTTAGTTATTTGGCGCTGTTTTTAAATGTTAAGGAAAAACTGACCTGCCCGAGGGATTTTTAAAAAAATTACATAGACTGTCTATGTTAAGGGGATTTTTAAAAGGGTAGAAAGCAAAAAAGCCGCCATTAGGCAGCTTTCTTTAAATGTGGTGGGTCTGAGAGGTAACGCTCCTCCGAGTCTTGCATGTCAAGCAAGTGTGATACTTTTTCACCACAGACCCAAATTGTATGTTGTTAGTCGAATCGTCTAACAAGGATGCTTATAGTAACGAGGCGTTTTTATCCTTGCAAGTGCTTTTAATGCAATTTTCCCTTATTTCGGTTTAAGTGCACATTTCTTAATCGAAAACGACATTGCGGTGATTATATTGTTGATATTTCAACCAGCAATGTACTATGCCGTTTGCAAGTCGCCATGCTTTTGCAATCGACCTTGTACGACTTTTAATCGCCAATATAGAAATACAGCGGCGGTGGTTAAGCCCACGATAAAACCAATCCAAAATCCGGCGGCGCCCATTTTAGGTACCAACATATCGGTCATACCTAAAATAATACCCAAACTTAGGCCGACTACCCAATAGGCAACAAAAGTGATGTATAAAATCGATTTTGTGTCCTTATAACCGCGTAACGCTCCGGCGGAGATGACTTGAATAAAGTCGGAAAACTGAAATAGGGCGGCCAAAAACATTAATTTGGTGGCCATATTAATCACGATTAGATCGGTGGTGTAGACTTGGGCAATCTGCTGCCTGAAAATAATTGAAATGCTGGCGGTCACAATGGCGATTAAAAAACCGAGCAACATGGAGTTACTGCAAATATCTTTGGCCTGATTAAAGTTGTTTTCACCGATGTTGGTGCCAACTTTTATGGTCACAGCCATTGCAATAGACAGTGGTAACATAAACACCAGTCCTGAAAAACTTATGGCTATTTGATGACTAGCGACTATATCAGAGCCTAAGGGGGCAATAATAAGTGCCACCACTGAAAATAGTGAAACCTCAAATAATAGTGATAAAGCAATAGGGACACCTAGCTTTAAAACATTCATAATTTCTTTGTGATCGGGTAGGGCAAATCGGCTAAACAAGTTAATGTGTGCCAGTTTTTTGGAAAAATAAACATAACACAGCATGCCTAAAAACATGACCCAATAAACAATCGCTGTTGCGACACCACAGCCAGCACCTCCTAATTCTGGCGCGCCAAACGCGCCATAGATGAAAATGTAGTTGGCCGGTATATTAATCAGTAACCCCAAAATGGAAATGATCATGGTGGGTCTGGTGTAATGCATGCCCTCGGCAAAATTTCGCAATACGATGTATAGGCAAAATCCTGGCCCACCCCAAACAACATAACCAAGATATTCTAGCATTAAGCGTTTTAAATCAGGCTCTAAATCTAAATACGGGGTTAACAATGGGGTAACCACCCAAAACACAATAATGATTAAAAGCGATAGAAAAAGGGCTATCCAGGCGGTTTGAACCGTCGATTTTCCTATGCCGTCATAATCCTTTTTGCCGGCGTATTGTGAAACAATGGCGGCCAGCGCCATGACCACACCATAAATGGTTAAAATAATTGGCAACCAAATACTACTTGCAACGGCCACGGCGGCCATGTCGGTAGCGCTGACACGGCCGGCCATAACTGTGTCGAAAAAACTCATCAAATTTTGGATAAGCTGAGCGATGAAAATAGGATAAGCCAGCTTAAGCAAACTTTTGGTATCTGAGAAAAATTTATTTATTGTCATTAGGCAAATGGTAAGATAAAAAAAACAAAGTTATTAAAGTGGTAAGAGATAATATATGTTTACGGGAATTGTGCAATCAACTGGTACAGTAAAAGCGATAAAAACAGGCAATAAGTTTAAACATTTTTTCATAGAAGTCAGATTAGAACTCATTGATGGCTTAACCATTGGTGCAAGTGTAGCCAATAATGGTGTTTGCTTAACGGCTGTAGCGTTTTATCCGACAAGTGATGAGAAAGCCATTATTGAATTTGATGTGATTGATGAAACCTTACGCTTAACCAATTTAGACGATCTAAGCCTTGGTAGTGATGTGAATATTGAACGGTCTATGAAAGCCGGTGATGAGATTGGCGGCCATATGGTCAGTGGTCATGTGCACGATTGCGCAACGCTAGTCAAACGTCTCGACAGCGTAGATAATTGTCAGTTGGATTTCTCAATAAACGGGCAATGGAAAAAGTACCTCTTTAGTAAAGGCTTTATTGCCATAAATGGGGCCAGTTTAACCCTTGGGGAAGTAACTCAATCAGATAAGGGATGCCAATTTTCATTGCATTTGATCCCTGAAACACTGCAGCGAACCAATTTAGGCAGCATTCAAGTGGGTGAACGAGTCAATATTGAAATTGATCAACAAACCATGACCATAGTGGACAGCATCGAACGCATAATGGCTGAAAAATTAAACTAATCAACTTTTCAAGCTTTTATGGTTCACAGCCTGCCTAACGCTAATAGCAGGTGATGGTATTTAAAATACCTGCTCATCATCGGCATCGACGGTTAAATGAATTTTTTGATGGTAATCATCGATTTGTAAAGTCATATGAATGTCATTACAACAGGCCGGGCAGGATTCATAATAATTTTGATTGCCTTCACTGGAGTCTAAAACAACATGAAGGTGGTTGCCGCAGTGTGGGCATTCAATGGTTTTTCTACTGACATCTTGAGGCATAATAAACTCCAACGCTTGTTGTTAAATAGAGTGCAATCCCCGAAAAATGTGTTCATTTAGTTGTTTGTTATTGCTTCCTACTTCTTAACCTATTATGGCCTGTAAGCCTTGATTTTACGAGTTTTTACGGCGATTTTAATCTGCTTTAAACACTTGCATTAATCAATATTTAAGCTAGCTGTAACTAAGTTATTGAAAACACAGAAGCAGTTAATGATGAGGATTTAAAAATCAACAATGCTCTTACGCCATTCTACGTGAATTCAGACTGTTGCAACGTTTTTAAGCGAAGGTGTTAGAATTAGATGGTAAAAATTACCCTCGGTAAGACCTTCAGGGATTGCAAAATTTGCCTATTTATCTTATATTAGCTCATCGAATAACGCATTTATTCAATCAATTAACACCACTTGTTGGTGTTTTTACTTTTTAATCGTTTTAAAATTTTTTTTAGAACCAAAATTTTACAAGTGACATCTAGTATGTGTCACCACTGTTAAGGAAATTTCGTGCCAGTAATTACTCTCCCTGACGGAAGTCAACGCTCATTTGAACAAGCCATTTCTGTAATGCAAGTTGCCCAAGACATAGGTCCTGGTCTTGCTAAAGCCACCATTGCTGGACGTATAAACGGTCAGTTGGTTGATGCTTGTGAATTAATCAATGAAGATGCGCAATTACAACTTATTACCAGCAAAGATGATGAAGGGTTAGAAATCATTCGTCACTCTTGTGCACACTTATTGGGTCATGCTATTAAGCAATTATACCCAGACGTGAAAATGGCGATTGGTCCAACAATCGACAATGGTTTCTACTACGACGTAGACCTAGACCAACCATTAAACGAAGATGACTTAGCCAAACTTGAAAAGCGCATGACCGAATTGGCACGCACTGGCTATGAAGTGGTTAAGAAAACCGGCAGCTGGCAAACCGCTTACGACACGTTTAAAGAGCGTGGCGAAACGTACAAGATGGAAATTCTTGACGAAAACATCGAAAAGACCGATACACCGGCGCTTTACCATCACCAAGAATACATTGACATGTGTCGTGGCCCACACGTGCCAAGCATGCGTCACTGTCACCACTTTAAACTAATGAAAGTGGCTGGTGCTTACTGGCGTGGTAACTCTGAAAACAAGATGTTGCAACGTATCTATGGCACCGCTTGGGCTGATAAAAAACAGTTAAAAGCCTACATTCAACGCCTTGCTGAAGCAGAAAAACGTGATCACCGTAAAATTGGTAAAACGTTAGATTTATTCCACTGGCAAGAAGAAGCGCCAGGCATGGTGTTCTGGCACAACGACGGTTGGACAATTTACACCGAACTTGAAAAGTTTGTTCGTGAAAAATTACACGAATACGACTACGACGAAGTAAAGGGCCCATTAATGATGGACCGTGGTCTTTGGGAAAAATCAGGTCATTGGGATAAATATTCAGATGCGATGTTTACCACCGAGTCTGAAAAACGCGAATACGCGATTAAGCCAATGAACTGTCCTGGTCACGTACAAATCTTTAACCAAGGCTTAAAATCGTACCGTGACTTACCACTTCGTATGGCCGAGTTTGGCTGTTGTCACCGTAATGAACCATCAGGAGCATTGCACGGCTTAATGCGTGTACGCGGCTTTACTCAAGATGATGCCCATATTTTCTGTACCGAGAGTCAAGTTCAGGATGAAGTAAGCAAGTGTATTCAAATGGTTTACGATGTATACAAGTCATTTGGCTTTGAAGACATCATTGTTAAACTGTCTACTCGTCCTGAAAAACGCATCGGTAACGATGAAATGTGGGATAAAGCCGAAGAAGGCTTGGCTAATGCCATGAACGACTTGGGCATTGAGTTTGAATACTTACCAGGCGAAGGTGCATTCTACGGTCCTAAGATTGAGTTTACGTTACAGGATTGTTTAGGACGTCACTGGCAATGTGGTACGGTTCAGTTAGACTTTGCATTACCTGAGCGTTTAGGTGCAACTTACGTAGGTGAAGATAACGAACGTTACACACCGGTTATGATCCACCGTGCGATTTTAGGTTCTTTAGAGCGTTTTATTGGTATTTTAATCGAAGAGTACACCGGCAAATTCCCAACGTGGTTATCGCCAATTCAGGCGACGGTAATGAATATTACCGACAAACAGGGCGAATATTGTCAACAAATCGTTAAAAAACTAAAAGAAAATGGGTTTAGAGCAAAAGCGGACTTGCGTAATGAGAAGATAGGCTTTAAAATCCGCGAACATACTTTAAAGCGTGTGCCTTATTTATTAGTTGTAGGTGATAAGGAAATGGAAGCAGGTGAAATTGCTATCCGTACACGTTCAGGTGAAGATTTAGGAAAACTGTCGGTGGAAGACTTTATCGCTAAGTTAAGCGAAGAAGTAAAAACACGGGCGTAACTTTAGTTCTCTAGGAGGAACAGACTATTAAAGGTGGTCAAAGAGGCGGTCAAAAAGAACCGCAACACAAATTAAATGAGTTAATTACAGCACAAGAAATTCGTTTAATTGGTTTAGAAGGCGAGGCAATTGGTATCGTTTCGCTAAATGAAGCACTCGATGCAGCAGAAAAAGCCAACGTTGATCTCGTTGAAATTAGCCCAACGGCTAAACCTCCTGTCTGTCGCGTGATGGATTACGGTAAGTTCTTATACGAAAAAGCGAAAGAACTTAAAGAACAGAAGAAAAAGCAAAAACAGATCCAGGTTAAGGAAATTAAATTCCGTCCTGGCACTGACGAAGGCGACTATCAGGTCAAACTACGCAACCTGAAGCGCTTTTTAGAAGGTGGCGACAAGGCCAAGGTAACATTACGTTTCCGCGGTCGTGAAATGGCCCACCAGGAGCTAGGTATCGAACTGTTAAATCGCGTTAAAAACGATTTAACTGATATAGCCACTTGCGAATCTTTCCCACGTAAAGTGGAAGGTCGCCAAATGGTTATGGTACTAGCACCAATCAAAAGATAATTTCTGGTCTTAGAAAGTAGCAGGCCTTAATGAAAGTTAAGGTCTACTCACCATTATTATCTTTATTTAACCGGTAACAGAGGCTCAACAAGTGATGTCTTTATAGAGGTCCGCCCCATGTTACTTATCTTTTGGCATTAACAATGCGGAGTTATCCCATGCCTAAAATGAAAAGCAATAAAGGTGCTGCAAAGCGCTTTAAGAAAACCGCTTCTGGTGGTTTTAAATGCAAACAAGCCGGTCTACGTCACATCTTAACGAAGCGTCGTACCAAAGTTAAGCGTCACTTACGTGCAAAAAGTATGGTTGCTAAGTCTGATATTAAATCAGTTGTAGCAATGTTACCTTACGCTTAATTACAGGAGAATTAGACAATGGCTAGAGTAAAACGCGGTGTAGTAGCACGCCGTTCTCACAAAAAAGTATTAAAGCAAGCGAAAGGTTACTACGGTGCTCGTAGTCGCGTATATCGCGTTGCTTTCCAAGCTGTAACTAAAGCAGGTCAATACGCTTACCGCGACCGTCGTCAACGTAAACGTCAATTCCGTCAGCTTTGGATTGCTCGTATTAACGCTGCAGCTCGTCAAAATGGTTTATCTTACAGCCGTTTCATTAATGGTCTTAAACAGGCTTCTATTGAAATCGATCGTAAGATCCTTGCTGACATCGCAGTATACGACAAAGCAGCATTCACTGTATTAGTTGAAAAAGCACAAGCGGCTCTTTAATTAATAACGGTTGAATAAACTTTTTAAAAAGGACGCATTAGCGTCCTTTTTTCTTTATAATAAATGGGCTGTAGGGTAGGTTACTCTCCGTGTAGAGTCGAATTCATTCGACTGAACTGCCATAGTAAGTTTGAAATATAATAATAAACTATTCAATCTCACTTGGATCTGGTAAATGGTTTAGCCTTTAGACCGTTTACCAGATCTCCCCAGAAACCAATTTGGATTTTCTGTGTGATTTTTGAAACACATACCACATGCCGTCCAAGAGCCGCAGTGGTTACACTGATAAAAATTTAGGGAAAGAACATGACCATCGCTAATAAGATTTTAGCCGTAAATAACGATCTTCCAATCCGTACCGACAAACCCATCCACAGCGGCAAAGTTCGCAGCGTATATTGGCTAAGTGAAGACGACAGCCGACGTTTAATACTTGAGAAAGGCTACGACGTAGCATCGGATACACCACTGGCCATTATGGTCATTAGTGACCGTATTTCGGCTTTTGACTGCATTTGGCACGGCGAAGGTGGCATGCAAGGTGTTCCAGGTAAAGGTGCCGCATTAAACGCCATTTCAAATCATTGGTTTAAGCGCTTTAAAGAAAATGGCCTTGCCGACAGTCATATTCTCGACATACCGCATCCGTTTGTGTGGATAGTACAAAAAGCCAAACCGGTAATGATAGAAGCGATTTGTCGTCAATACATCACTGGCTCCATGTGGCGAGCTTATGTTAATGGTGAACGTGAATTTTGTGGTATTCAATTACCAGAAGGCTTGCAAAAAGACAGCAAATTACCAAATCTTCTGCAAACCCCATCAACCAAGGGGATTTTAGAGGGGATTGAGGGCGTGCCAGCACAAGATGATGTCAACATAACCCGCAAAAACATTGAAGATAATTACCAAGCGTTCAACTTCAAATCAAGCGATGATATCAGTCTTTACGAAAAGCTGCTTACAGATGGCTTTAACTTGATAAGCGCTGATTTAGCTAAACTTGATCAAATCTTTGTCGATACCAAATTTGAATTTGGCTATGTGAAAGATGCAGCTGGCAATGATAAATTAATCTATATGGACGAAGTCGGAACACCCGATTCTTCGCGAATTTGGGATGGTCCACAATACCGTGCAGGACAAGTGGTTGAAAACTCAAAAGAAGGGTTTAGACAATTACTGCTTAATCACTTCCCAGACCCAGATATTTTATTAAACAAAGATAGAATGGCTGAGCGTAATGCACTGGCGCAAGATAATGCTTTACCGGAGTCGGTATTAATGGCGGTGTCGGCTACCTATACCAATATTGCAGAAAAAATTACTGGCGAGAAAATCGTTATCAGTGATGATCCAAAAGCTGAAATCATTGAAATTTTAAGAAAAGATTATGATTTGATCCGCGATTAGTCGGCAAATAATAATTAATATCACTGAGTGGGCAAACACTTAGTGGGATTGGTATAAAACTTCATAAAATCTCTTGTCGCCAGATGGGCAACAAGAGATTTTTTTTGATATAAATTAAATTCAAGTGAAATCCATAGCCTACGGTCGGAGTACTGTTTGATTTTTGTGCCATACTTTTTCCAGAATAACAATAGTTTTAGGGATACGTCATGACAATTACTTTGTATGAGTTTGCAAAAACACGTTCTGCTCGGGTTCGCTGGGCATTACAGGAACTTGGTGTTGAGTTTATCAGCCGGGAAGATCCAAATTTAATTGGCTCGCTAGAATTAAAAGCATTGACCCCTACGGGCAAATTACCCGCTATTGTCGATAACGGCAGGGTGATGATTGAATCTGCGGCGATTTGCACCTATCTAGCCGATAAATATGCCGACCGAGGACTTATTCCTGCGACAGGAACTTGGGCGCGAGCCATGCATGAACAATGGGTCTCTTTTATATTAACCGAAGTCGAAGCACACTTATGGAGCAGTGCACGCAACACATTTCGATACCCAAAGGAAGATAGAGTGGAAGCGATTAAGCCGCAAAATGATTTAGAGGTATTTAAGTCGTTGCCGTTGATTGAAAATAACCTTGCACATCATAAATTCATGCTAGGAGATTCGTTTAGCATTACCGATGTGATAGTCGGTTATACCACCATTTGGGCGCAGAAACGCTATTTAACCGATGACTTTCCAAAAATCACGGCTTATAACGACATGCTGTTAGAGCGAGAGGCGTGTCCACTTTCTTTAGATCATTAACCTAGCGTTGACGTTCTAAGCCCATTAAAGCACCAATAAAAAAGCCGATAGATAAATATCGGCTTTGTTCTTTTTGGCGTTCTAAAACTAAATACTGGTAATGTTTACCGAAAGTTTAAGCATTTGTCCTGGTTGCAAGTATTTTTTGCGGTTCAGGTTATTCCACTTTTCAATATCTTTTATGGTCACTTTAAACTTGTTGGCAATGCGGGCAAGGGAGTCACCATTACGAACTTTGTAATTAATGTTGCGCACAACTGCGTTGCCACTGGCGGTTTTACTTGTTGAAGAGGCGGTTGTCGATTCTTTCCAAATCGTTAATTTTTGGCCCAAGCGTAAGGTATCTTTTGGAGCAAAGCCGTTCCACTTGGCGATTTGCTTGCTTGAAACGTTGTAAAGCTGACCAATGTCCCAAAGTGTGTCGCCCGAGCGTACGGTATAAACCACTTTGTTACCTTTGCCTTTGCTGGCAATTTTACTTAAACGCACTTGCTCGTATGACTTATAACGGTCAAGCGATTGGGTTGCCGTTGGGATCAACAAATATTTACCAGCGCGTATATTGTTGTTGGCCATATTGTTGGCACTTTTAATGACCGTCGTAGTGGTATTAAAACGCTTGGCAATAACACTTAAACTGTCGCCATTTTTAATTTTGTAACGTTGCCATGATAAACGTTCAGTCTTGGGTAACTTGGCTAATCCTTCTTTGAACTTTTCCACCTTGTTATTGGGTAATAACAGGTAGTGTGGGCCTGTAGGAGCGGTTGCCCAGCGATTAAAGCCTGGATTTAAGGCATGTAATTCATCAACAGATAAACCCGCTAAATCAGATGCAAGAGCTAAATCCAATTGCGAACCAATATCTACCTGGCTGATCACGGGTGTGTTTTCAATGGCATAAAGCGTTACACCAAAGTCTTGTGGACGTTTAACGATATCGGCTAAGGCCAATAACTTTGGTACATAGTCACGCGTTTCTTTTGGCAGCTTTAAGTTCCAAAAGTCTGTTGGTTTGCCTTTTCGGGCGTTATATTTTACGGCTCGAGCTACACGACCTTCACCAGAGTTATAGGCTGCTAAGGCTAATAACCAATCGCCATCAAAGCGTTTATTCAAGTATTTTAGAAATTTGATTGCCGCCTGAGTCGATGCGGCTACATCGCGGCGACCGTCATACCACCAGTCTTGTTGCAAACCAAATTGCTTACCCGTGCCTGATAAAAATTGCCACATGCCCGACGCGCTGCCATGTGAGTAGGCGAATGGATCATAAGCACTTTCAACAATCGGCAATAATACCAGTTCCATTGGCATATCATTTTGTTCAAGCTCTTCAATAATATGGTAAATAAAAGGCTCGGCACGTTTGGCAACTCTGTCAAGGTAGGCATTGTGTTTAGCATACCAAGTACGTTGGGCAATAACTTTGTTATTTTGAGGGATCTCAAAATTTAATTGGCTTCGAACACGTTGCCAAACATCATCAGAAATGGCCAACTTGTCCTCGTCGGACAAGCGAATATCAACATCCGCTTTCGGATGGATAACATTAGCGGTTTCATCAGCAAGAAGCGCCACATAAATGTCTTCATTTTGTGCCAGTTGGACGGTTGGGTCTTCGTCATTATTTGAAGACGTAGTTTGACAACCAAACAACAAAGTGAATGATAAAGGAAATAAAAGTTTTTTCATGAATGCTCTATAAAATGTGGTGAATATTTACCTTGAATAAAAAATCAGACTAAAAGTTATCTTTAAGTTGGCGAATAATAGCAAAAACCGCCTCATTAGTGGGTAATGTTTTATTAGATTTTTGTTCAGCAATGTACTTTATAGTGTTTTGCTGACTGCGTAAAAATGGATTAATTTGTTTTTCGAGGCCAATAGAGGTTGGAATTGTTGCCTTAGATTGCGCTCTCAGATGTTTAACGTGTTGATAGTAATTAGTAAGTGATTGATTATCAGGTTCAACCGTTAAAGCGAAGTCGAGGTTTGCAGTGGTGTACTCATGAGCGCAATATACTTTAGTGTTATCGGGTAACTGCGCTAATTTATGCAACGACTGGTGCATCTGAGACGCTGTACCTTCAAATATACGCCCACAACCACCCGAGAAAAGGGTATCGCCACAGAATAATATATGCTGGGCCTCGTTATAAAAAGCAATATGGCCTAAGGTGTGCCCAGGAATATCAAGGACTTCAAAAGTTAGAGTTTGTGCAAATAAATCAACGTTGTCACCTTCAACCAAAACGGCAGTTAAATCATCTACCGGATCGTTTTTTGGGCCATAGACTTTAATGTTTACATCTTTGTAGGTCTGAATAAGCTCAGCAACGCCACCTGTGTGATCTTGATGATGATGGGTGATCAGTATGGCATCTAATATCAGGTGATTGTTATTTATGTGCTCGATACATACTTTGGCATCGCCGGGATCGACCAAAACGCAATGCTTGGTAGTGTTATTGACCAAACACCAAATATAATTGTCATTAAAGGCTTCAATGGCTTGAACGTTAAACATTTTTTTACTTCTAGTTTAAATTTTAACTAGAATACCTTAATTGAAAAAAGATTGAAAATAATCTCAACCCCAAGATTGTAAATTTATTGGGTTTTATTTGTGCGAAAAATATTCTAAGGTGTATAAAGTATAATAATGACAATGGCTTATATAATATGAAACCAGCATTAGGGTACAACGAACCTAAATTGCCGTTAAATTGGCATGATTTACCTAATGGTGAACACATTCGCAAGACGATTTGCCACGAACTGGATAACTGGTGGCCACGTTTTTTTGGTTATCATTTGCTTAAATTAGGCGAACTGAGTGTTGAAATAGATAGCAAAGAGTCCCGCATACCCCATAAAGTGAATGTCGCTCGTTATTGTGAACAAAGCAATGTGATTGCCGATATTGATGATTTGCCGTTTCAGGAGCACAGTGTCGATGCCTGCCTGTTATCGCATTCGTTAGAATTTAATGTCGACCCGCATCATATTTTACGAGAAGCCGATCGCGTGCTCATTCCCAATGGGCACTTAATTATTACCGGCTATAACCCAGCAAGCTTGGCCGGACTCAATAAAATCGTTCCCCTAAGGCGCAATTCGCTGCCATGGAATGGTCGTTTTTTTACGCCTATGCGTGTCAAAGACTGGTTAAATTTATTGGGCTATGAAATCTTATCGGATAAACGCTTTCTACACAGCACATTACATTCCCCCATCAAAACACAATCCTGGTGCTATCGTCATTGGCAAAAGTTTGCCGATAATTATTTATCCAGTTTTGGCTCAGTGTACGTGATTGTGGCCAAAAAACGCGTTCATCCGTTAACGCCAATTCGGCCCAAATGGAAAATAAGACCCAATTTTCAACCGGTAAAAGTCTCTACCCGAATCAGCGACAAAGTAAGTTAATTGATGGCAAGTAAACATCTTACCGGGGAGCATTCGCCTTTATTTTTGGCCATTGATGTTGGCAGTCAATCAATGCGAGGCGCTATTATTAACACCGATGGTGATAGTGAAAGTTACCATGGCATTGATTACTCTGCTCAATTAACCGTGAACAAAGCCAGTAAGGCGGTTATGGCCGAATGGTTTTATGAACACTTGCAGGTTGTTATCAAGCAATTGCTGCAACAGGCAGCTGATAACGGCGTCAATGTTGAAAGAATCACTTCGGTTTCATTAACAACGTTTCGTAACAGCATTGTTCTGCTAGACAAAAATAAGCAAACCATTACGCCTTTATCTATGTGGTCCGTAAGAGATAAAGCAAAAAATATTCCCCAGTTATCTTGGTATTGGCGTTTGTGTTTTTCACTGGCCAATATCGCCATGCCGATCATTGAAAGCCTACAAAAAATGCAGTCGGATGCGGCAATTAACCATATGATGGAGCAAGACCCTGAGTTATTCGACAAAACAGAGCATTTATTGCTTATTAGCGGCTACTTACATTTTCGATTAACCGGCGCTTTTATCGATTCACAGGCGAACATTGTTGGTTATGTGCCTTTTAATTATCGGTTAAAACGCTGGTATTCAAGTTGGGCATGGCAATTCCAGGCTCTGCGCGTGAAATCCAAGTGGTTTTGTATGCTTAAAAAGCCGGGTGACATCATTAAAGACACCGTGTTTTTATCTAATAATCTTGCAATGCAAGCAGGAGGTAATGCGCTTGAAAAACCACATGTAATGAAGTTGATTGCGGGTGCTGCGGATAAAACCTGTGAATTATTAGGGGCAGGGTGCGTTAACAATGGCCAAGTTCATTTAAGCTTGGGCAGTGCCATTACGGTCAGTGTACTAACCGATAAATTTATTGGCCCTAAACCATTATTTCCAGCCTATCCTTCATTCACCGACGATTTATATATTTGCGAAGTGCTGTTAGATAAAGGATTGATACTGTTTACCGAGTTTATCCATGTATATGGAGATGAAATTAGCAAAGATTTGCGTTTAAATCATCACACTTGTGTCCTTGAAAGTCTTATCGTTTATATGCAAACACATCAGATAGATTGTGCGGATCTTATATTTGATTTAGAAAAAGCCGGGCAGGGGAATGATTTTCAGCAATGCTTTAATCAGTCCATATCGTCATTTTCATTATATGAACTGTTTTTGGCGATGACGGATGCCTTGGTCTTGGGGATTGATGATGCCATCAAGCAATTAGAAAAACGGTTGGGAAAATCATTTTCTAACATTCATGTTAGCGGAGGTGGGAGTCATTCAGATTGGTTGTTGAATAAGGTAAGTGAGCGCAGTCAGGTAAATCTAATGGTAAGTACAGATAAACAACCTGGCGTATTAGGTGCAGCAATCATAAGCGCCGTAGGTATGGGCGTTTATAAAGATTACACACAAGCCACCGCGAACATGGTTAAGCCAGGTAAACTTATTACTTATGCACAGCATCATTCTGACTAACCATTTATCATAGACAGTCTATGTAATTAGACCAACAAGTACCTGCATTTAACCTAGACAGTCTATGTAATTAGACTAACAAGTACCTGCATTTAACATAGACAGTCTATGTAATTGGTCGAAGAAATACCTGTGTAAAAAAGTTCGATGATTGCTATATTAGAAAACAAGTTTATTAAATTGTTACAATGACAGTAATGAGAACGCCGGCTTACTGATTTTACATTACTTTCTTTGTAAGCCTCTTTATAATAAGGTTTTTTATATCCTTACGGATCTTGTGTGAAATTAATTCGTCTTTATTGGACCAACAATACGTTCAACTACAGTGCATTAATGCTCATTACTTTATTGGGTGTTGTCATTCCTGCCTGGCATTTCAAACATTTTTACCTGATAACACCGTTAACCTTAGGTGTTATCGCGGCGGCCATTGCCGAAAGTCACGATTATATATTTGGCCGACTCAAGGCCATCATCTTTACCCTTATTTGCTTTGCTATTGCCGCATTCTCAATTGAAATTCTGTTTCCGTGGCCGATTTTATTTGCCATAGGGTTATTTGGCTCAACATTTTTATTTATTATGTTGGGGGCTATTGGCCCCAAGTATGCGAGCATTACTTTTGGTGCCTTGATGATCGCCATCTATGCCATGCTGGGCGCCGAGTCGAGCAGCAATATTTGGGAACAACCTGTATTGTTATTACTAGGCGCTGCTTGGTATTATTTTGTCTCCATGCTTTGGCAAATGTTGTGGCCATTGCAACCCGTGCAGCAAAGCATGAGCACTTTATTTTTAGATTTGGCTGATTATTTAGAGTCGAAAAGTGCGCTATTTTACCCCAGTTTTCAAATCAACATTCAAAACAAACGGTTAGAGGAAACCCGCAAAAATGCGCTTATTGTTGAATCATTAGAGCATTGCAAACAACTACTGATTAATCGTTCTCGCTCGGTAAAAGGCCATGTTGATGGCCCCAGTGACCGGTTTTTAAATTTATACTTTATTGCTCAGGACATTCATGAAAGGGCCAGCTCGTCACATTTTAAATATCAGGATTTGGCGAAAAAGTTTAATCGAAGCGACTTATTATTTCGTTTCCAACATTTATTAAATACGCAGGCCAAGTCGTGTCGTCAAATTGCTCATTCTTTTCGTTATAACACCCAATATGAGCACAGCGAAGATGCTGTTGTTGCCTTAGATGATCTGCAAGAATCTTTGTATTATCTTTTGAAAGAGCATGCGCTTGATGGTGAGTCGCGTTCGCAAATTAGAGAATTATTTAATAATTTGTCGATGATTGAAAAGCAATTAACCATGGTTAATAACCCGGACTTATTGGAAACCAATGAGGACACCGAGCTTTACAACACCGAGCCTAAAACGCTAAAACAAATGTGGGGAAAAATTCGCGAAAACTTAACCTTAAATTCGCCTTTATATCGCCATGCTTTACGTTTATCAACAGCCTTAACTCTCGGCTATGGTATTATTATTGGCTTTCAAATTGAACACGGTTACTGGATTTTATTAACCATTTTATTTGTTTGCCAACCCAACTTTAGTGCCACCCAATCAAAGTTTGTAGACCGCACCATTGGTACCGTATTAGGCCTATTTATTGGTGTGCCACTGCTAACCGTTTTTCCTTCACAAGAAAGTCAGCTGCTATTTATTGTTCTTACTGGTGTGGCCTTTTTTGCGTTTCGTTTAAATAATTACCGCTTTGCTACGGTGTATATCACCTTGTTAGTGCTATTTTGTTTTAATCAATTAGGGGAAGGGTATGCGGTTGTAATTCCACGCCTTATTGATACCTTTATTGGTTGTGTTATTTCGGTCTTGGCCATCCGCTATTTTTTACCGGACTGGGAATCTAGACGCATTCCAATTGCAATGGCTCAAGCGTTAAGTTCGAATCAGGATTATTTGTCCAAAATCATTAGCCAATATGGAGAGGGTAAAAGAGATAACCTTAATTATCGTGTTGCCCGTCGCAACGCTCATAGCCAGGATGCTAATTTAAGTGCGACAATACATCGCATGCTAATGGAGCCAGATAAATACCAATTGTCATCCGATGCTTGTTTTCGATTTTTAACGTTAAGCCATGTATTGCTTAGTTATGTGTCAGCATTAGGGGCACACAGGGCAAAAATAACCGATGAACAAACCCACATGTTAATATTAGACACCCACAGAGTGATCAATAAAACCTTATCGGATGTAATACAGCGTATCGCAAATCCACAGCCGCAAGTTGATAATGAGTGCGATAAGTTACAGTTTTTACCGAAACTATACTCACTAGAAGCGCAATTAACCCAGTGGAAGGACGTTGAAACAAATGATCCTAACCAAACTTTGCGCTTGGTCTTACAGCAGTTGCATTTAATTTATTCGCTTTTACCCGAATTATCGACACTATCAATCGAATTAACGGAAGAACCTGACCTAGTCAAACAAAATACATAGACAGTCTATGTAAACAAAATTACATAGACAGTCTATGTAAACAAAATTACATAGACAGTCTATGTAAACGGGTTTTGATGGACAGTTTGATGCAACATGGTTAAATTACCCCAATTAACTCAGCAAATATGACAGAGGCATTTTTAATTATGCAACGTAAAGCATTCAGTCAGTTACTTAATGAAGTACTGCAACCGGATCGTATTAAGGACTTCTGTCCAAATGGTCTGCAGGTTCAAGGCCGTGAACAAATTAAGAAGATCGTTACGGGGGTTACCGCCAGTCAGGCATTACTTGATGCGGCAGTTGCCAAAGGCGCAGATACGATTTTGGTTCATCATGGCTATTTTTGGAAAAATGAGCCTTACAATATTACCGGCATGAAATACAATCGCATAAAGACATTATTAGATAATAATATTAATTTGTTCGCCTATCATTTGCCGTTAGACATTCATGAAACGTTGGGCAATAACGCCCAATTAGCTAAACTATTAGGCATTGAAATTACAGGTCCTCTGGAGCTCGGTAATCCCGTGTCGGTTGCTATTCAGGGGGAATTTTCTGAGCCAATCGACGCTCAAGCGCTGAACCAGTTAATTGGTCAAAACCTTAATCGACCCGCATTGCACATCAGCAGCTCATCGAACAAACCGATTAAGACGGTAGCCTGGTGTACTGGTGGTGGTCAGGGCTACATTGAATTAGCAGCAGAGCAGGGTATTGATGCCTTTATTAGTGGCGAAGTGTCTGAGCAAACAACGCATGTGGCCAAAGAAATGGATATCCACTTTTTTGCCGCAGGGCATCACGCCACTGAGCGCTATGGGGTTAAAGCTTTAGGTGAGTTTTTAGCAAGTGAACATGGTTTTGATGTTGAGTTTGTTGATATTGATAATCCGGTCTAGTTTTTTACTTATTAGGCAAACTACTCATATAAAAAGACGCGATACCCTTTGGATATCGCGTCTTTTTTCGTGTGGTCAGTACTTAACGTTTAATGCTTATTCAGGTCGATGAAATCGTCCATATCAAAATCTTTATCTGAAGATTTGCGTTTCGTGTTTTTTGATAAACTTAATAACGTTTTCGCTTCAATAAGGCTAATCGTTGTATTGGCATCTGGTTTTTGCTCAACAAACGCTAGGTTGAATAAGCGGTGTAATACTTCCAGTTTTTCAGACTCATTAGCAAATAAACGCGTCAAATCTTTTGTGCTGTTATCACTGACATCATAACGCATGTAAAGATAATGACAGGCACTACGGAACTGCTTTTGGCTAACCGATTTAATAAACAGTTTGTTTACTTGGCGTTGCTCATATTTAGTAAGCTTTTTATAAGCATTAATCAACGTCCGGTAATGACGCAATAACAGCACGATTAACCATAAACCCAATAGGATAATCGCAAGGTAAAGCATGGCTTTTGCTGGAGAAAAATTAAAGTTCTTAATGTCATCTACGGCTTTTTCAATGCCTGTTTTGCCCACCACGGTCCAGGTATATTCGTCAATGGTGACTTCTTCAAGTTCGTTAAACTGGGTATTAAACCAATAAAACGTTTGTTTTGGGATGGTGAAAGTACCAGCCGATTCGAAGAAATACGTAAAAGACTCTTTTCGCTTACCGACTATCATGCCGCGGTCGGTTTGATCAATTACCTCTGCAGGTTTTCGGTACACTTTTACGCCAGGTAAGTTTACATCAGCTAAGACTGGTAGCATCATGCCGGGAGAATCATCAACCGTCATTGAAATGGTTTGCGTAATGGCATCACCCACCTTGTACTGGTCTTTTTTAGCCACTTCAAAATCGACATTAATGCTGTAATGACCACTGACCACGTATTGATCTTTTTCGTCAACACCTGGTGGCAATTCAACTAAAATTTCCATTGGCTCAGTATAAAGCACCGTTTCATAGGTATTACCGGCATTATTATTTGCCGATACAGCGACTTCAAAAGCGGGAATGAACAATGGGCCGGCTTTCATTGGGTAAAAGGTAATGTCCCGAGTTTGTGTCGTCCAGGTTTGATAATTGATTTTACGCGTACTGTTAATGGCAAAATCACTGGTGGTTAATACCACGGCATTATCAATATCAACTTGTCCAAGGCGAGTCCCTTTACTAAACCAACGATTGGTTAAAACCGTCATCGAAATCGTTACTGGCTGTTTGGCATAAATGGTGCCTTCAGTCAGGAGTTTGGTTTCTATGATCAACTCACTTTCGTCAGACTGGCTTTCGGCGTTAGCCTCACTGTTGCAAAGCGAACACGCAAGTAGGAGGGCAAACGTTAGCGCCGTTGTCATTTTATTTAATAAACTGCTCATCTTAGTTACTACTCGGCTGTTGTGCTGGTGGTTGCTCAGATTGATTATTCAATTGCATTAAGAACTTTTGCGATAAAAATCGACCAGGATCCTTTTGCACTTGTCTTAACCACATTTCATTTAACGACTTATCACGTAACAACTCTTCAGCGCTTAGCTGTTTCACTTGTGCTTTAGGCGCTTCTTTCTTTTCTGCACCTTCACCACGTTGTGGGTCATCGTCTAGATCTTTAGGGCTGTCGCCTTCTTCCGGTTTCTGACTTTCAGACATGCGATTATTGTTTTCAATGATCTCATGTAAAATAGCCCGGTTGTGCGCCGCACCCTCATGCTCAGGGTATTTTATTAAAATTGCATCATACAAGTCTCTGGCTTTTACATAACGTTGCGCATGAGCGATGGCATTTGCTTTTGCAAATAGCGCATTAACCTCGTTGAATTGACCATATAAAATCGCAGAATTATCGAATTCTTCAGCACCATATAGGCTGAAAGCCTGCCAGCGCGTATTGTTAAACCGATTACTGGCGTCTTGAAAGTAACCCAGTTTGAACAGGATAATGCCTTGCTGATCGCGTGTTAACCAAATGTCGGCCATTTTTTGTGGCTTAAAAATAGTAAACGCAATAGCAGCAATAACGATTAACAAGAGTCCTTTGGTTTTGTACTTTTGATACTTTGCCATTAAAGGCTTTAACCAAGCCGGTGTTTTAGGTTGTGAAATAATTACCATGAGATAGTCCAACCTTTTCGAAACCAAAATAAATATATAACCGCCAATAACACAATAAGTGGATAGCTTGATTCAAACCAAGGTCTGGCAGCGTCATCAACAATCACTAAGTTATTTTCAATGTATTGATTAACACGGTCTACATCTTCAGCGGTATCTGACATACGAATAAAGCGGCCGTTGCTTTCGTCAACGAGGTTGTCAATATTGTCTTCTTGCATGGCTATAATGTTGCTACCGGTATCACCAGATAGCTCGCTGGCCGTTTTACCTACTGCCCAATAAACCAATTGATGGTTTTGCTCATCGAAAAAATCACCAAACTTAAGGGCGGTTTCTGAATGTGCGCCATCACCAATCATTAATAACGTACCTGGCACTTGCGTTGGGTCTAATAATCTCTTGGTTAACGGCAAGACATTTTCTGGCGCTTTACCGGTTAATGGCATCATGTTCGACTCAAGAGAGTCCAAAAAGTGACGGATCATTTCACGGTCATTAGTAATTGGCATCACTACATGCGCACTGCCTGAAAAGGCAATTAATGCGGTGTTGGTATCACCTCTAAGCTCTAAAAGCTCATTAACTTTTTGCTTGGCTCTAAGTAAACGCGACGGTTGTACATCCGACTGGTCCATCGTTTCGGATAAATCCAAAGCAATGATCAACGCAGAATTGTCTTCTGTAAATGGCGATGGTTGTTGTTTCCATGTCGGTCCTGCCAAAATGATGGTACCTAAAACAATGGATATTTTGGCAAAGTTAATGGGTGAGACCAATTTTTTACGGTTACCTTCAACGGTGACCGCAGCGAGCATTTCTTCACTCATGACGTTTTTCCAGCGATTGAAAAAATCATCACCCTCGACGGCGTACTTCAGTAAAAAGTACATCGCTAGACCAACAGCAAACCACTCAGGTCGAAGAAAGTGGAAATGTTGAAATTGCATAATATCAATCATTTTCGTTATCTCCGCTCGGTGTTGCTTGCTTTTGCAGGTTTACATTAGATTGTTTATTACTGATCATCTTTTTGACATAATTGCGAACTAACAACAGCAAGAACATCACGACGTGAAGGGCAAGTGCTAAGGCAATTGGCATGAACTGAACGCTAGTTCTTGGTCTAAATGATTGAGAGTCAAACAGCTCTGGTTCCATCTCATCAATGGTCGCGTACACTTGCTCTAATTCTTTACGGTTTAGGGCTTCAAAGTTGGCGCCGCCGGTTTCTTTAGCTATGCTTTCAAGCACTTCTAAGTCCACTTTCTCTTCGCCAATGGCTTCAGGATCGCCAATGGCAATGGTATAAATTTTAATGTCATAAGAAGCCGCGACTTTACCGGCATCAACAGGGCGAACTTTTGATGCCGTATCGTTACCGTCAGTTAAAACAATAAGCACTCGGTTTTTGGTTTGTTCATTTTCAAACACGCTAATTGCTAAACCAATGGCATCACCAAACGCGGTGCTTGGGCCGGCCATACCAATTTGAGCTTCATTCAGTAGGTCTTGCCAGGTTGGGATGTCGTTGGTAAATGGCGCTTGTAAGTACGGCGCATTACCAAATAAAATTAAGCCTAGGCGGTCATCTTCACGACCTTTGACAAACTCAGAAAGTACTTCTTTTACGGCGGTTAAACGATTAACCGTGACCCCTTGGGTATTGGTAAAATCTTCGACTTGCATAGAGCCAGATAAATCGACAGCGATCATAAGGTCACGTGCAGAGCGTTCTTTAACAATTGGTTGGCCAACCATTTCAGGTTTCGCCAATGCACTAACAATGCAAACCCAAGTAATGGCAACAAGCAGTCGTTGTAAAAACTTACGGTTTAGCAGTACGGCACCACGTTGTGGCTTCTCACCCGTAGCTTCAACCATTTGCTTAAAATTAGGTACTTGAAGCGAGTCTTTCTTTTCTTTGTAAACTGGGGCTAACCAGTAAACCAATAAAGGCAGAGGTAATAAGGCAAAACAATAGGGAAAAACAAACTCAAGCATTGTCTTCTCTCCTATGATGAGTTACCCAGTGCAGGGTATGAGCAATAAATTGACGGCGCTGCGACGCATTCATCTCGATACCTGGAGCAAAAGCTAACTGTTGTAAAATGCCTCGATACTCGGTCGAAAACTGACTTTCAGGGCATTGCTTATCTAGCCAATGTTCCCACTTGCTCGCGGTTAAATTACTCACTTGCTGGCGATCAAAGGCATATAATGCGGTAGTGCGTAGTAAAGCGGGTAGCTTCTTCAATAGATGGTCATTATCAGCATTTTCTGTTAATTGATTCAGTAACTTGATTGCATCGCGTCGATAAGCATTACGTTTGTACTGCATATATTGGTCGTAAACTTTCTTACCAATCAATCCAATGATGGCAATGAATACAAGTTGCCAACCAATGGTTTGCGGCCAAAGACTTACCATATCGGGTGGGGTGGTTTCGACTATCCCGTCAATGAGATAGTTACCCCATGGTTTTGGAAATAAACTCATTAATAAACCTTTCCTAATTGACTGCGTAATTGCTGCTCAGTTGGCTCAAGCGTATTTAACGTGATCATTGGGATCCGGTAGCGTTTCGCTGATTGCGCATAATTGGTAAGCTGAGCCTGGGCTAGCGCTTGGTACTTTTCCTGAGTCGCCTGCTTTTCAGAGGAAAACTGAATTTGATAGTTACCATCGCTGACGATCATATTGGTCATCTTCGGTAATTCCATTTCCAGCTGGTCATAAATATGAACGGCAATAATTTCGTTATGTTGACGTAATTTCTTAAGGTAATCGTTACTGGTTTTATTCCAGCCATTACCATCGCCAATAATAATAATTAACGCGTCATGGCCAGCTATTTGACTGACTTTTTTTAAGCTGTCGTTAATTGAAAAACCTTCGGGCGTTTTACTGTTGTCACCTTGTTCATTACCAACCTTAAGTTGATGATTCTTTTTGACGATTTCCGTTAAGAAATTTAATACATGCTGTTTGCCACGTTTTGCCGGCACGACTTTGACATCATCATCGTTAAAGATAATACCGCCAATGCGGTCACCACTTTGGGTAATTTGCCAGGCGATAAGTGATGAAACCTCAGCGGCAATAACCGACTTCATTTTACCGGTACTGCCAAAAAACATGGAACTGGCCTGATTAATGATCAGGTACACATTACGTTCACGCTCTTCGGTATACACTTTAATATGTGGCTTGCCCGTACGTCGAGTCACTTTCCAGTCCATGGAACGGATGTCATCACCTGGGCGATAGTGGCGAAGCTCTTCAAAATTCAGGCCTCGTCCTCGTAATCTCGACACGTTTTTACCGCTTAACACACTGTTAACCGGTTGATTTGGTGAAAACGAAAAACCACGTGCATGATATTGCAAACGACTGAGTTCGTTAATATCGGCGTATATGTTATTTGATGGCTTTTTCATGATGTTTCCTTAATTAGGCAACAAAATTAAGCAGCTTGATTAAGCAACTAAATTAAGCAACAACAACTTGACGTAAAATCTCATCAATAACGTGATCGGCGGTAATGCCATCAGCTAACGCGTCATAACTTAATACCAGACGGTGGCGTAATACAGAGTGAACAATGGCACGAACATCATCAGGATCGACAAAGTCTTTACCATTTAACCAAGCTTGAGCGCGACAACACTTATCTAAAGCGATACTGGCACGCGGACTTGAGCCAACGGTTAGCCATGAAGCTAATGGGGAATCAGGGTAACGACCTGGATCACGCGTTGCCATAATGATGGCCACCAAGTAATCAATAATGGCATCACTTACATGCACGTTGTGAATTTCTTCACGGGCGGCAAAAATATGCTCTGGATCGACTTTAATTGACTCGTTTTTACTTTCGGATTCTTCCTGACGTACCAAGCGAATGATTTGAGCTTCGGCTTCATCATTTGGGTATTCCAGATTTATCTTCATGATAAAACGGTCCATTTGTGCTTCTGGTAGTGGGTAAGTACCTTCTTGCTCAATTGGGTTTTGGGTGGCTAGAACCATAAATAAATCAGGTAATTTATAGGTTTTACCCGCTACCGTAATTTGACGCTCTTCCATGGCTTCAAGCAAAGCAGCTTGAACTTTTGCCGGTGAACGGTTAATTTCATCCGCCAATAGTAGGTTATTGAAAATCGGGCCTTTTTGGAATGTTAAAACCGGCTTGCCTTCAACTTCTTGGTACACTTCGGTGCCGGTAACATCGGATGGTAATAAGTCTGGTGTAAATTGCACACGACCCAAACTTACCGATAAGGTATTGGCCAGTGTTTTAATGGAACGAGTTTTCGCGGTACCTGGTAAACCTTCAAGCAAAACGTTACCGTTGGTAAGGAGAGAAAGAAGCAGCGCATCAACAACATGCTCTTGACCGATAACCGATTGTTGGATTTGATCTTTTAATTGGCTAATTGCTTCGAAAGATTTGCTCATAAAGGTTCCTTAATGATTTACAAAATATAAACTTTTTCAATACTTAGAATAATAATGCATCGCAACGCAAAACAAAAATAAATAAATTTTCAGGTAGTATTAGCAGAATTAATACTAGCGCTGACAGGGCCATTTTAATGGGGATGTTGTCTTTTTTTAGCCCCAAAATTATTTATGCAATACCGTGGTGGGCCCCCCCTAGAAATAAAAGTGCCTGTAAAAACAGGCACTTTGTAATTAGTTGTAAAGGCGCTATTTGCCTTTTAAGGTGTCTTGCAATCGTTTGATCACCTCTTCTGGTGCGTAAGGTTTAAGCTGTTCAATACACTGCTCGGCACGGAATGCTTTTTCATTAACCATCAATTCACAAAGCGCATATAAATATTCAGGATTACCACTTAATTGATAGGCTTTATTAAATGATTTTCTTGCTAATGTCGAAGATTTTTCTTTAATACTTAAGCCATAAACATAATGGAAATTGGCATTGTCTGGCTCAAGTTCCGTGGCTTTCTTAAAGTTATCAATTGCCTGTTGTGATTCCTTAGCACGTATATGTACTAAACCAATGCTGTACGCCATCAAGCCATTATTTGGAATGGTTTCTAAGCCCAACTCAAGGGTTTGCATCGCTTTTTGTTCATCGCCAATTTTACGGTACAAGTCGGCAAGGTTTAAGTAAGCCGTAGGGAAGTACGGATCAATGCGTAAACTTTGTTTATACGCTTGCTCAGCTTCGCTATGCTTACCTTGGTAAGAGAGAATGTTGCCCTTATTGGTGTGGGCATAACCACGGTCGGCGTTATAATCTTGAATCGCAATGTATTCATCCAATGCCGGTTTTAAGAACGCTCGGTTTTTCTCAGATAACTCATCCCAAAGCGGAGCAATAATTTGTGCCGCCTCGGTTCTTACACTTAACACTTCGTCTTCCAATAATGGCGCAACAATACGCCAACGCTCAGGTCCACGTAAACCTAGTGCACCACGAACCGCACCAATACGAACATTACTGTCTTCGTGTTTCACGCCACGAGCAACCGTTAACACCGTATTTGTATCGGTATATGGCACCATTCTTTCCATGGCCGAGCCACGAATAATGTTTGAGTAGTTAGTGCTTTGTGCAATCTCAGCCAATGGCGTTGATAAATTTGGCACGTTATTTTGTGCTGCAGCAAATACTGGCGCAAATGGACGGGCATTAGGGTCTTTCGGGTACCATTTTTCAGTAAATGAGCTGCTCCAGTTGCTGTCTTTATCTTCATGACAACTTAAACACGTATCTGGTGTACCAAAGGCTTTTGCAAAGTCAGGGGTTGGACTGTGCCAAGCATGGTCAGCGCGATCATCGACTTCCATGTACGTGGTTTCAGCCATATGGCAGTTGGTACACTGAGCACCTTCTGATCCTGGCTTATGGTGATGATGAGACTCTTGCGCATAAGTGGTTGGTAAGTGACATTGTAAACATACCGCTTCTTTGGGAATGGCAAGCTCGGCTTTGTGCGGGTTATGACAGTTACTACACACTACGCCACTTTCATGCATTTTACTTTGCAGGAATGAACCGTAAACGAAGTCTTCGTCGTAGATTTGTCCATCAGGATAATATAAACGAGAATTAATCAATTCAAGCAGGTATTTATCGCCAAATTCATTACTGGCAATGTGATTTTTTTCACTAATTTGGGTACGACGACTATGACACTGTGCACAAACCAGGGTTTGTTGAGTGTGGTCGATCTTTTCAGGGGTTAGGGTAGTCGCGCCTTCTTTAAGCACCCAATTGCTGACTTGTTTGGTGATGTCTCTATCGAAACCGGCAAGCGCTACGGACTTATCTTTGGTTTTAGACCACTCCATGTGTTTCTCTGCCGGTCCATGACAGCTTTCACAACCGACATTGATTTCGCTAAATGAGGTGTTATATTCATTTTTCTCAACATCAAATTTCTTTTTCACGTTGGTTGAATGACAATCGGCACACATGTAGTTCCAGTTCTGACCGGTATTGGTCCAAAAGTAATCTTCATACGTTTCACGATCTGGGTATAAATGAAACCACTGTGCTTTGCTGTCGTATTCTTCTTCGCGGGCACCCCAAGCAAATGGAATTAACTGAACACGGCCATCTTCAAATTCAACCATGTACTGCTGCAACGGGTAGTAAGCAAAGGTGTACTTAATTTGGTAGTCATGAAATTTGCCATCTGGGCCTTCAATATTAACCCAGTATTGGTCGCCTTTTTTGAAAAATCGATTTTCTTTACCGTCATGGATCACGGTTTGATTATCAAAATTGCCCATGACTGATTCAGGGGTCGCATGGCGCATGGACATATCATGATGTGAACCTTTCCATTCTTTATATTGATCTTTATGACATTCGATACATTGGTCGGTACCAACGTAGCCATCTTCTGCATAAGCCAATTGAGAGGTCGAAATAACACTAAATATAAGCAGTGTGAGAAATTGCAGAGGCTTTAGGTAGTTCAAAATTATCACCATTATACTAAAAGGTTTATTAAGAGTTATGTAAATAACCCTGCATTTAAAGGCCGCGATTACCTTATTGAAATCAAACAACGTCGTTAGAGCGGACACTATTTGATTGTTAACCTGTTGTTAACTAGTGGATTATACATTCATTGTTATGATTAAATAAACCACTTAAGTAAAATGAGTACTTTTAAATTGCTGTTTTATAACATTAAGTATAAACATCAGTTTAAAAAAATGTACGTAGCTTGATGTAATAATATTGTGTTTTTATGTTAAGCACATTGCGCTTTTATTAACCCGTGGTGTAGTAAATTTGAACGCCGTATTCGGGAAAAAATCCCTTTGAGCTGTTGATTTTATACTCTGGATCAGGTGTAATAGCGTTTAACGAGTATAGAGCATTTGCTCAAGCTCGCCAGAAGAGGTTGCAATAGCCAGGTAGATAATTTGAGGACCACATCCGTTGATAATTATTGAGGGGGCCTATTGCCGAGGACACTGCGAGATTTACCCTGACAAAATAGAGGTAAAAAAAGTGGAAACGCAGCGTTCGGTCACTTTGGTTGAATCCAAATGACTGTCACCAATGTGGTGGAGAGCTTCTGGCTGAAAACGTCAAGAATAACTATCACTTGCCTATCAGTCACGCTCTTCCTTTAGTAAATGGCGTTACGCAGTTTAGGGAGAAAATTCATGTTAAATGTAGCCAAATTTGGCGGAACCAGTGTTGCCGATTTCGAGGCGATGTTGCGTTGTGCACACATCATAAAAAACCAACCAGAAACCAAGCTGGCCGTTTTATCAGCTAGTGCGGGTGTTACCAATGCTTTGGTCACGCTAGCACAAACTTTCATAGATGATGATACTAGAGCTGACATCATTAATCAGATCCGAGTGATTCAACACAATATTACACGCCATCTGGATTGCGAAGAATTACTGAATTTAAAAATTGAGCAAATTTTAAGTGAATTAAAACAACTTTCTGATTTACAAAACACCTTACAAACGGCACAAACAGGCGATGCTATCCTTGCTTGTGGTGAACAAATGAGTACGTTGATTTTCACCGAAGTGATGAAAAGTTTGGATGTAGAATGTTACTACTTCGATGTGCGTAACGTCATGTTGACCGATAGCATGTATGGCAAAGCCAGTGTCGATGTTACCGAGCTTAAATCACGCTGCCAGCAACTTTTATTACCTTTAATTGAAAAAGGGGTGGTAATAACCCAAGGCTTTATGGGCCAAGATGAACACAATCATACAACGACTTTAGGTCGTGGTGGATCCGATTATTCTGCGGCATTACTTGCAGAGGCCACGGGTGCCGATAGTTTAGCGATATGGACCGATGTGGTCGGTATTTTTACAACCGATCCGCGCATTTCAAATAAAGCCAGACCCATTCCTGAAATCAGCTTTGGTGAAGCGGCGGAAATGGCAACCTTTGGTGCTAAAATACTGCACCCGGCAACGTTGATCCCTGCAATGCGAAGTGACATTCCGGTGTTTGTCGGTTCGAGTAAAGATCCGCAAGCAGGTGGTACTAAAATCAGTCAAACGGTTGACTATCGTCCTACCTATCGGGCGGTTGCCCTACGTCGAGAGCAAACTCTGGTTACCGTTAAAAGTCCGGCGATGCTTCATGCCAGTGGCTTTTTGGCCAAAGTATTTGAAATATTGGCCAATCATCAGTTAAGTATCGACTTAATCACCACATCAGAGATCTCTGTTGCCCTTACATTTGATAATCCTTTGGGATCAACACAAGCGCTTATTACCCAAAATGTGGTTGAAGAGCTCGAGCAATTATGTGAGGTGAGCGTAGAGCATGGTTTAAGTCTGGTTGCAGTTATCGGTAACGACTTAGATGCGACAGAAGGCTTGGGTGCCAATGTCTTTGAAAACATCAGCAATGTTAATATTCGCTTAATTTGTCATGGCGCTAGCCCAAATAACTTGTGCTTTTTGGTTAATGAAAATGATGCTAATCAAGTTGTTAAAACCTTGCATGACAAATTATTTGTTGCCTCGGGCGAGTAATCCACTCCCTAAAATCGTCAACGCATAGTGCGTTTTAATAAACGTCGATTCAAAGCGGAGGGGGAACTATTCCCCCTTCATCAAATCACCCAATAACCTCAATAGCGATAGTTCGTTAACTGTTATTACATTGCTGTAACATATTGTTTTTACTGTCTGCTTTTTCTTTAATTTCTTATTAAATTGTCACATAGTTGACTTAAATAAATTGTTAAATATAAGAAACAGAATACTTGAGGCGCATGAGGCGTTATAGAAAACGAAAATAATTCGTTTGATATCAATTTTCTGTTTTTCTTAAATCTTCGCATATACTTATGTGACGGAGAATAAATAGGAGACATGAGTAATGAAATCGGATACTTCATTTGTAAAGCTGTTTTTTTATTTGTTAGTTCCTGTTCTGGCGATGCTGCTGTCTGCAACGAACTTGTCATAAAGCACGAATAACCTGTATCGTGACGTTGTAGAGTGTTTTCCTAGGAAACTGGCATAGAATAACCAGCATAGAATAAGTTAATGGACTAATTTAAAACCAAACGTTTAACGCAAAAGGGTTTCAAATTATTGAAACCCTTTAGTTTTTCTCTTGATTATCGAGCCTTGTTTACTCATCAAAAATGACTGGACTTGGTATTACTGTGCCAATAACTTTTTGATCTGATACTTCATAAGTTCCGGTTTGGTCATGCTTGAAAAGCGTTCGCTTACCTTACCATCACGACCAACAAGAAACTTGGTAAAGTTCCATTTAACTTTTTTGCTGCCCATTAGCCCTTTTGCTTCGTCGGTTAAATAATCAAATAACGGGTCGGCATCTGGACCATTGACATCAATTTTGGCAAACAAATCAAAATTAATATTAAAGTTTAAATCACAAAACCCTTTAATTTCACTGTCATCGCCTTTTTCCTGATTACCAAATTGGTTACAAGGGAAGGCGAGTACCTCAAAACCTTGCTCTTTAAATTCCTGATAAACTTTTTCAAGGCCATCATATTGCGGGGTAAAACCACAAGCGCTAGCAGTATTAACGATAAGCAATACTTTACCCTCGTAGTTTTTTAAAGAAATCTGCTCGCCTTTATTATTTTTTACTGAAAAATCATAAATATTTGTCATGTTAATGCTTTTTGTTTATCGACTGAAACAGTAGAATAACATGATAAAAACATTGAAAAAATAACGAATTGAGAACAAGCATGAAAAAAGTAGCATTTATTGGTTTAGGCGTTATGGGCTACCCAATGGCCGGACACTTGGTGAAAGCGGGATATGAGGTTACGGTTTATAACCGAACCACAGCAAAAGCTGAGCAATGGGCAAAAGAATTCAATGCTCATTTTGCACTAACACCAAAAGATGCCAGTAAAGGGGCTGATGTGGTGTTTGCCTGTGTGGGTAATGATGACGATGTGTGTCAAGTGACCTTTGGCAGTGATGGCATATTAGCGGGATTAAAACCGGGCGCTATTTTTGTTGATCATACAACGGCCTCCGCAGAGCTGGCCGAAAAATTAGCAAAAGCTGCACAGCAACAAGGCAATGACTTTATTGATGCGCCGGTCTCTGGTGGGCAAGCGGGCGCTGAAAACGGTCAATTAACCATAATGTGTGGTGGCCATGAGTCTACTTTTGAGCAAGTGAAACCCGTTATGAATGCCTATGCGAAGTTCAGCCAGTTAATGGGTGTGGTTGGAAAAGGGCAAGTGGCAAAAATGGCCAACCAAATTTGTATTGCAGGTCTTGTGCAAGGCTTAAGTGAAGCCCTTAATTTTGCCCAACGTGCCGGCCTTGATGCCGACAAACTGGTCGAAACCATATCAAAAGGTGCTGCGGGCTCTTGGCAAATGGAAAACCGCTACAAAACTATGTATGCCGGTGAATATGAATTTGGCTTTGCGGTTGATTGGATGCGCAAAGATTTAGCGATAGCCTTTAAAGAAGCACAAAAATACGATGCCAAACTTCCAATGACACACATGGTTGATGGCTTTTATCAGCAAGTTCAACAAAATGGTGGAAATCGCTGGGATACTTCAAGTTTGATCTCGCTATTAAAAACTAAGTAATAACGAAAGCCAGAGCATCTTAATCGCTGACCAAATCGGTAGGCGTGACTTCAGTCGCGGGAACGCACTATTGATAAACATGCCAGGCACGATAACTATTGGTAAACGTGCCTGGCACGATAACTATTGGTACGTCGATTTTAATATGGTTGTTGAAAGACAAATAGAGTATACCAAAGCGCAGAAAATTGCTTTCTGCGCTTAAAATTAAATTTTAACGCGGCCTACTGAGCAGTAAAATCAAGCGGTATTGTTTGTTTTTCAACAACGGTACCTTCTTGCAAATCTATAAAAATCAGATCATCTAATTGCTCAGAGTAGTCTTCTGAACAAGTTAAACCGACAGTATATTCACCAACACTAACAAAGCCAATTTCGTAACTATATGGACCTTGATCTTCTATCTCAGAGGTTACTTTCACACTTGCCACTGGTAGTATCGATTCTGATCCATCATTATCAGATAAATAGTCTTCATCTAAATCGTGACCTGAATATAAATATACGAAGAAGTCATCTTCTTCTAGGTCTGAATCTGTACAAACGGCATTGATTAATAACGATTCATCAACAATCCCCTCAATATGCCCAGCTAAATTGTTATCAACAAGGCGAACTCCTCGAGGTTTTAAAATATATCCTTCTTGTCCTACAGGGTCTGTCATGCCTTTGCGCAAATCAAATTCAATAGTAAAAGAAACGTTGTTTCCTTGAGTCGCCGTAAAGCCATCAAGCTTTAATTCATTCGAAGGCACCCGTACTGGTAATGTTTCATCGTCCTCAACCGCATACGAATAAGGCAAAATCTCTAGACGAATTTGAGAATAATTACCAACATGAATTTCTTTACCTTGTAATAGGTTTATTGATGAAGAGCCTTGAAATTTCAATAAATCAAGTGATACGGAATTTGCTACTTCTTGACCATCATCATCCAAACATGCTGTGATAGTTTCTGTTTGCTCTACTTTATCTTCATCAAAATAGCTTAAGGTCGTACCGACCAGAGTCTCGCTATTATTAAATGTGTTATTTTCGTTTTCAGCATTACCTTTTAGTTCAATATTACTAAAGCAAACATAAACGGCATCTAAATTATCTACAGGCGCATCCGAAATAGCTAGTGTAAATGCTACAGTATCATCATCATCGCTATTTCCGCCACCGCCGCCACAGCCGATTAAAGCGAAAGCCATAGCAGTACTTAAAATAGTTTTAGTAAATTTCATATCTAATCCCCTTATTATATAAGTTAATTATAATCGTTTTTATGACCATTAGGCGTTAACAGTAAGTAAAAAAGCTAAAAATAGCAGTGAACAATAAGGTTGAAATGAAAAAAATCACCAAGTAAACATATAGTATGTTGTTTTACTTATCATTAATTAGTCTTGAGGTACTTATATAAGGATTCTAAAATCGGTATTTTTTTAGTATTGATCGACCTGATGCACATAATTTTCATTTTAATCATGTACTGGTCAAAACTTAAACAGCTTAAACGAGTCACTCGCTAAGCTGTAAAGTCACTAAGATAAAGATTTGAAATCAGTTAATCTTTATCTTCTTCGTTAATGTTATTTTCACAATAACCATGTAATTCGTTCAGTATTGACTGACTTTGACTATTGTTCGCTTTGGCAGATAAACTTGCCAATTTCTCCATAAATAGCGCATCACCACCGGCGAGTTTTTCAGGCTTGCTTTTTTTTACGCTCGGTTCATGGTTTTGTTGTTCAAGTAAATAAGACTCTAGCGCTTCTAAAACAGCCAGTTTTTCTTCATTGTTGGCGTGCTTAATGGCAAAAGATTGAATTTCACGGATAAAACTCTCTGCCGTTAAGCCATGTTCGCCCGAAATAAGGACATCTTGGCAGTGTCGTTGCCACTGCGCAAACTCATCGGCGGTAAGTGTTTCTGGGTAGTTACGTGCTCTAAATCGAAACAGCAATACGTCTAAGCGCGGGTCAGTAAAGTTAAACGGAAAACTCCCCAGTTGCTCTACATCCATGGTGTGGATTGAGTCCATCTTAGCTCTATCGGCATAACTAAAAAAGTCACCGCTGTATAAAGCATGCTCAGGATCATCTTGGCTATCTGAATAGTCTTTGGTAAACACCACGCTCATTTTTTGTTTGATGCTATCGGCATGCTGTTTCACTAACTTCCAATTTGCTAAGCAAGCTTCTCTATTAACGCCAATCACTTGGGCTCGCTCTGGCGTTAACACTTTAGCCGGGGCAACAATAGGGCACTTGTTAATATGAACTTGTTTTACGGGGATCGGTAATTTACCTTCAGCCGCTAACTCATCATGACGCGTGTATAAGTCGGCTTTAATTTCTTCTGCCGTTAACGCCAATAAAGGTGAGATATCTTTTGATAAATCGACACAGGTTATCGCATTCTTATTTTTAGGATCAACATCGATAGGCATATACCAACTAGTATTGCGCTGCTCGGTACTGATTTTTGAAGAGGTATGTAAAAATGGTGCCATATCAGACACATTCAAATGTTTTAACACTTCAGCTTTAGAGCGAATAGAGAATACAAAGTTATATAATTTAGGCTGCTTGTCTTTTATTAATTTTGCCAACGCAATGGTTGCATAAACATCACTCATTGCATCATGAGCTGCCGCATGTTCAATACCATTGGCTGCCGTGAGTAATTCTAAGCGAAAGCTCACTCTACCTTCATCGTTTACTGGCCAGTTAATCCCATCAGGGCTTAAGGCATGGCATAAACGCGCCATGTCGATAATATCCCAACGGCTATTACCATGTTTGTATTCACGGGCATAAGGGTCATAAAAGTTACGATAAAATAAGTAACGAGATACTTCATCATCAAAACGCACCGAGTTATACCCAGCTACGCAAGTATTAGGCACCGAGAATAAACCGTGAATGCGCGCGGCAAACTCAGCCTCAATTAACCCTTCACTTTGGGCCTTTTGTGGCGTAATGCCAGTAACCATACAAGCACCAGGATGAGGTAAATAATCTTGTGGTGGCTGACAATAAAATACTTCAGGCTCACCAATAATATTTAAATCAAGATCGGTTCGAATAGCCGCAAACTGTGAAGGCTTGTCAAACTTAGGGGAAACACCCCAAGTTTCATAATCGTGCCAAAGGATGGTTGGTTGATTTTTATCATTCATAATTATTGGTATTTGCTCTTCTGAGGCACGTATCTAGTATGCATTATTGATTTTTTAGTTTTATTAAAGAAACACATCACTATTAATCGAAAATGTGCACATAAAAAATGAGTCCAGCACATTGTAAATTTAATAAACTGCTTAATAACAACTATGATAAACCTTTTACTGACTCAGATCGAGAATCTCTTAAAGTGTACTTAAGTAATAGTCCGGATTTTAGGAGCATCAAATTCATTAAAGTTAAATTATTTCTTTTTATTCTCTATTGATTAAAGTAGATTAAACATCAAATAAAACAAAGGGATATTGAAATGGAATTAAAAGAGTTAGCGATTAGCCTTTTTGAAGGGAAAAGCGTCGTTTGTAGTGACATGGATATTGATTATTCTATGTTGTGTGAAGAAGACATGCTTCTTCCTTTTTTATGTCTTCATTTGCTTATGGAGTGTGAAAAGAATGAGGAAACTAAAGATGTTTTGGGTTGTGAGTTTATCAAAACAGAATCATCGCTACTTTTTGTAAGGGTTTCTAATGTTCAAATTTTTGCACCTCATTTGGCACGAGGTTTATTATCACCATTAATTGGAAAGTTAGTCAATGCAAACCTAATAACAATAACTGATAATGATGATTATGACATTCAAAATTTAGTCCATCGGTTTAGACTGCAATTAAATGATATCAACGAAGGTAGTGAAATAGAATTTAATGCTCTTTTTAAACTCGTTTTCAAAATGAGGTTGCAGATTAATAAAGAAGAAGAGCAACCTGTAATTTCTGAAAGTTCCAAAAATTGTAACGATAGTTCAGTAACAGAGGAAAACAGAAAAGGGCGTAACGAAAAAATAAAAAGTGAACTCAAGCGAGATAATGACCAAAGCTTACAAGAAGAATTACCTAGCTTTAATTATACAAAGCAGTTTTACCATCAAAATGAACAGATTAGAGATTTCTTTAACGATATCGTTTTTGTTAAGGTTGCGAAATATTTAAAAAACTTTCCAAATAAAAACATTACTAGCATACAGTCTGAGCACACAACCACTGTAGGAGTTGAATGTATATTTAATTCAATTTTAGCATCCCCAGTCATGTTAAAACAGTTATCTAAAAAGCTTGGTTTACATCCTTGGCAAGTTATATTTCCAAAATCAGTGCTAAATATACGTACCACTTTAAGTGAAATAGTCGATCCAAGAACATCTAACGACGGTTCCTCTAGTTCCAAAACCTGGTTTAAGCATGGCGAAAATTTCACGCCATTTTTAACCTTTTCTAAAGAGGTTATGGATTGCTTGCAACAAAGTCATATTGATGGCCTTTTTGATATTCCCAAATTTTTTGAGGCATTTTTGCAGTTAGATAATAAACTCGTTGCAGCTTTTAAAAAAACGAATGGTAAATCGTACAGTGCTTTACATTTAGCACGAAAAAGTAAACTGTTAACAGAACAATTATCGAACAAAGTGATCGGCCAAAATCAGGCTATAGAAAGCGTTTCAAAAGGATTCTTGTCTTCATCTTTAAAGCCGAATCAAGGGCCTCGACTTATTTATACTTTCCTTGGTCCCTCTGGTGTCGGCAAAACTTACCTAGCGTCTCAATTTACGGAGTTATTGCAAAGTCTGGAAGGGAATGATTATCAATTTTCTAGCTATAGCATGGAAAACTATGCGGATGAAAGGGATGGTGCAAGGTTATTTGGATCAGGTGCACAATATACCGATTCTGCAATGGGATTACTAACAACTTCGGTGAAATGTTATCCTCGACAAGTTATTGTTTTTGACGAAATAGAGAAGGCTCATACTAATGTAATTCAATCACTCTTATCAATTTTAGATACGGGTATTGGTAAAGATGTTACGAGCTCAGATGAAATAGATTTTAGTCAATGTATCGTTATTTTTACATCTAATTTGGGGCAGGAAAAATTCGCTCAAAATAAAACGGGTAAAGAGCTTAATGTACTAGACATTTTAGCGACCTCTAAAAACCCCAATAGCGGGGTAAAGCTAGCGCCAGAGTTTATCAATAGATTAACTAAAGGCTACCCTATATTATTCAATGCTTTAAAGGTAAACCATTTCATTAATTTAGCTGAAAGGGAAATAAATTCATCTAAAAGTGTTAGTGGTTTAACTTTTAATTTTAACGATCGATTTTCCTCTTTTTTAATTCAAACAATTTGCCCAGATCTGAATGTCAGACGATTACTTTCAGCAATATCCAAATTCCAAGCGGATGTAATATTGGAAATAGTCGACCTTGTTGATAGTGATGTTGATTCACTTAATATCGACATTGAAATAAAAGATGAATTGCATTCCCTAAACGAAGCATTGAATATTTTAATTTTAGATGATGATCATCGTATCGTTGATGCGGAACAACGTTTTACAGTTGGGAATTCCAAAGTGGAGTTTGATGATGTTTCACTAAACCACTGTCATCAAAAAGAAGATTTAGAAAAATATTTAATTAAACATAAACCTGACGTATTGCTTGTCGATTTAGAAATAATAGAGAACAAGAGTGAATTACAGCAGGTAATAGATATTGCCAATAGGTTTAATCAACATATTATTATTTTCACCTTCATTGTTGATTGTGATAACACTGGAAAGCAAAAGTTAGGCATTAATAATGAAGTGAGAGAGCATTTTTCTTTAGAATATAGTAATGCCAACATCAATCAGCTTAAATACTTGATTGATCGGATAAGGTATTACTTTTTTACGGAAATGCAGGTAAGGAAGGTAATTCAGCGACATCAAACATTAAAATATACTCCTACATATAATTTTTCAGGAGATAATGTACTAATCAATTTAGATAAATTTGAACATAAACAGCTTGTTTTTTCAGATGACTTATCAAAAAGCAATTTCTTTAAATTTTCATTACCAGAAACAAACTTAAATGATGTTATTGGTCTAGAACGCGCTAAACAAAGATTAAATGAAGTGGTAAGTTGGATGAAGAATCCAAAGCAACTGGCTTCTTTACAAGTAGATATTCCAACCGGCTTTTTATTTTCAGGACCTCCTGGTACAGGTAAAACGTTATTAGCGCGATCTTTAGCGGGTGAGTGTGAACTGCCTTTTTTTAGTGTTGCTGCAGCAGATTTAGTTAACACTCAGGATGGAAGTACATCTCAAAATATAAAAGAATTATTTGAAACGGCACGTAAATATGCTCCGGCTATTATTTTTATTGATGAAATCGATGCGATCGGATTAGATAGGTCGAAAAACGATAGTATGTATAACAGTATTGTTGTGAATACATTATTAACCGAAATGGATGGTTTTACTAAACAAGATGAACCTATTTTTGTATTGGCAGCAACAAACTATGCTGAAGTGCTAGATAAGGCGCTTACTCGTCCAGGTCGTTTTGATGAAACCATCATTTGTGATTTGCCAAATAAATCTGCACGCAAGCAGTTTCTTGATTTGTTTGTTAAAAAGCATCAGCTTATTTGGCAGCCTGAAGATATTTCTATATTAGTGGATAGAACACAAGGCCTTTCTTCCGCTGAACTTGATCAGGTTTTAAGAGAATCTTTGTATTTGGCATTAGGTGCTGGTACGGGCGTTTCAATGGAACATGTTAATGATTGTATTACAAGAATTAGCTATGGATTACCATCAGCTAGCGTCATTATGAGCGAAGAAGAGAAGCGCCGAACGGCTTACCATGAAAGTGGGCATTTAATTGCTTATAAATTGTTGTTCCCAGATTTCTCTGTCGACTTCGTGACAATTATTCCTCGAGATCAGGCCTTAGGCTTTGTTGCAGCTAGAAGACCAGATGAATATAACGGAAATACACGAGATTCTATTAGCAAACACTTGCAAGTGTTACTTGCCGGTCGTGTTGCCGAAAAATTATGTGTTGGTGACAGTAAGTTAGTCAGTACAGGTGCCGCAAGTGATATTCAAAAAGCCACTCAATATGCCATGGATGCGATATATGAAGGTGGGTTAAGTGAAGATATCGGCTCTGTTAATTTAAAAATGTTGACTAAATACGAAGAAAGCAATTTATTGCATACAGCTCAAGAGAATGTAAGACATTGGATAGCGCAGAGTGAAACAGACATTGAAACGCTATTACTTTCGAACTATGAACTATTCTCTTACTTTGCTGAAGAATTAATACAAAAAGAATCTTTACATGGTGATGAAATTGAAAAAATAATTAATGAATTTCATAAAATTAATACTGAAAAAGTAGGGTAGTTAACGGGGATTTTTCATCGCCTGTAAAACCAATTTATATATAAAATAATAAGAGAAAATAATGGAAAATAAATTCGAATTCATGCTTTGGAATTCACGATTGATATTAGTGGTTGCGGTGATTTGTTGTGTGCTAGCTGCCTTAACGTTGGTTGGGCTAGGAGCAAGTGAAGTCCTTCACTTGATTCATGGCTTTTACAATTATATTGGCTTAGGAAGTGACCCCGTTACTAGGGATGCGTTAGTGTTAATTGTAATAGAAATTTTAGATACATTTCTTCTAGCATCTATTTTGTTCATCTTTAGTTTTGGCATGTATGAACTTTTTATAAGTAGTATTGAGGAGAAAAGAAATGACATTAGCAAAGCCTTCCAAATAGATAGTATTGATGAATTAAAAGCGAAGCTAGGTAAGGTCATTGTCATGCTACTTACCGTTAAAACCTTTGCCTTCCTTGTCGAGATAAAACCTACTAATATGTTGGAGATGGTTTATTTAGCAGTCATAGTGCTATTAATATCTGTTAGTTTGTGGCTTGGTCATAAGAAAGGTTAAAAAGCAATCAACCATGATTATTTACTTTAGCTATTAACGAGCTGAAGTAAAATTATGCATTTTTCAAGGAAAGATAATGAGTGAAATTGTATTACGCTCTAAGCGTTTTTTAATAGAAAAAACAGATGATATAACTACATTATTCCGAACGAATAAAACATTGGTTCTAGTTGTGTTTTCGATTGTTTTCGTTAGAACTTTTATCGTGAGTCACATATACATTCCATCAGGTTCTATGAACCCCACGTTAATTGAAGGCGATGTGGTTTTTCTTAATAAACTTGCATATAACATTAACATCCCATTTATAGAAGAAAGCCCCATAGCGTTGAAACCAGCTCTTCATGGAGATATTGTTTCATTTGATCTCGACGGTACTCATTATACCAAAAGAGTAATTGCGGTTGGCGGTGATGAAATTTCTATGGTATCAAATCGCCTAGTTATCAATGGAATACCTCTAAACTACTACCCAACAGAAATATATGAAGTTAAAAACAAACTATTAAAAAGCTTTGCACTTTATAATTTTGATTCTTTTGTTGAAGAAAATAATCTAGGAAGACTTTATCAAATAATGCTCGCCAAGGAATTACCTATAGATTATGGCAAGAGAGTAATTAGTGATTTTAAACCCGTTATTATTCCTGATAATTGCTATTTTGTGTTAGGTGATAATCGCGACTTTAGTGGCGATTCTAGGTACCTAGGTCTTGTTAAGCATGAGCAACTTGTTTCAAAGGTGATTAAAGTTGCTTTTAATTATGAATATTTATGGGAAAAGGTGACTAGTATTTTTAAAGAAGATAAATGGCATTCTATACGTTTTTTTGATGATGTTTATCTAACTCAGTTGCAATGGCATATTCCGGCGAACGTGAACACTCATTCCGGTTCATCGTGAACACCTGATTTCTTTAACGCGGTTTTCTCTTCTTTTTTAAATACCGAAATTATCCGAAAGGAGCGTAAAATCAGTAAAACTAATGTTTGGGTAGCTTAGAAGGTAAAACGAATGAACTTGGTGAGTTAGGCAATGAGAAACATCAAATATCACATGAGTTTTTTTAGCCTAAAACCTTTTTCTTTAGCATTTCATAGAGGTGAGTAGTAATTAAAATATTATATTTTTTATTTGTCTGGATCTTTTTAGCTGCAGGTATGTATACATACTCTCAGGGGTTATTTGTTGTCTTCATACTTTGTATCGTTTGTGCTTTATTTTGTTCTGGTAAATATGAAAAAAGACGAAAAAAAGGGATTTAATTAGATATGCCATCGCTCGCCATTAACCTAAAGCATTAATGTGCTCGCTTGATTATGGGTTCTATTCTAAAGTGTGTACAGAGATAATGTAATGGAATGGTATATTCAAAACAGATCTATAAATGGGAGGAGTAGATAGCGCTTTGGGCACTATTTTTTATGGAATTTGTGGATATTGAAATGAACGATGTTCTAGAACCTGAATCCTTGGTAACCAACGTCGTCTCCTTGACATATAAACGGCATGTGTACGCTCTTAATCCGGATAGAACATACACCTAGGTGCATTCCAATTAATGGTGATTTCATTGGTAGAATAACGGCGATAATCATCGATATAAGAGGTCGCAGGTAAATTGGATGGATCGACGCTTGGTAATTAACGTATTTTATTTAAGTGATACTCGCTAAAATTTGCGCCATTGAGAATATACCTTGCCACTTTCGCAAATATAGTGATAATCGGCTTTGTTTTTAATTTATTGGGATTATGGTGTGCATTTATTTGAAATAGAGTGTTTAGGAAAACCACTTCGTTTAGAAGGCTCGATGGCAGGATGGCAACAACTTTTTTGGGGTGAGCAATGCGTCTCACAAATTAATGCCAGTGCCGACAATAATACGTTTTCCCACCGGTTTTCATTGCAAAGTGAGCAAGGCGAATTACGGGTAGAATTGAATGGTTCACTGCAATGGCAACCGTTTGAGCTACAAACACAACTATCAATTAATGATGAAGTGTTTCATAAAAATATCATCAATGAAAAAGATGTTGAGCAACGTCCGGTCGTCGCAGATAAAAAACAAAAGATGAAATTCAGCTGGGTTGGTCTGGCAGGCCTTGGCTTAAAATTATTGAAAAGTGCCAAAGTTATAAAAGTCCTCTTTGCCGCTGGTAGTCTGGCAGCTTATAGCTGGTTGTTCTCAATCCAATTTGCTATCGCGTTGGTACTCTGTCTTGTTTTTCATGAATATGGCCACATTAAAGCGATGAAATATTTTGGTATGAAAACCAAAGGTATTTATTTAATCCCATTTGTTGGTGGTTTGGCGCTTAGTGATGAGAAGATTAATACCCGTTGGCAAGACATCGTGATTTCAATCATGGGGCCATTCTTTGGTTTGATACTGTCGATAGCCTGTTTACTTGGTTATTGGCTCACCGATTTAGAAATACTCGCTGGATTGGCGGTTTTTAATGCTTTACTTAATTTGTTTAATCTTTTGCCGATATTGCCTCTAGATGGTGGCCATGTACTTAAGAGTATTGCGTTCTCTATTCATTCCAAGCTTGGTTTGGTGTTGTGTATGTTAGGCGCCACTTTGGGTGTTTATTTGAGTTATCATTTTGGTTTAGCGCTTTTATGGTTTTTACTTGCCCTTGGTAGCATTGAAATATTCTTTGAATATAAACGCAGACACTTAACGGATCTGTTACCGCTTAACCTTTACGCACAGGTTGTATCTGCATTATGGTATGTCGTCACCATAGGTGGTTTAAGTGCGATTATTTGGTTTGTAGGACAAACTGAAAATGACGCTTTATCACTCCCGCTTAAAATTTTAGGCAGTTAAGTGTCATATTAAACCGAATGGATAATCAGAGGTTTTGATTATTGTTACCTCGCGTTGTTCAATGCCCTGCAATGGATTAATAAGCGCCAGGGTATTGAACCTTGTCTAGCGCAATATCACTAAGTTATTGCTGCATTAATATTTTGCCTTCGACCATGAGCTTTTTATGAGCAACGTCATCGGTTAATTCACTATAGTTTTGCAGCACATAATCGATTGCCTGGTTTTGCTTTTCAATATAATCAGGTGCTTCAATACCACTTCCGGCTAAACAGGTTTGCGCTGCGATATTGGTAAGTAAGTCATTATTTATTGACTTTAATGTGGTTAATTGACCATTGAGCCAGGCCAATTCTTTTTCCGCCTTTAAAATACCGGTAGAGCCTTTGCGATGTACATACTGATTCTTTTTGGCAATTTGTTTTAAGGTGATTTGTTGCCAATCGGGGGTGAGTACATCATTTTTTTGCTTGTCCCAGACAAATGATTGCACACTTTGGTTTATCGCTCGATAATTTTTATAATCGCAAGGTGGAATAAAGAGCTCTGGTTCACTTGCACATGAAGCGAGCAATATCACCGACGTTAAACCAAATAAAGTTGAAGAGGCGAGTTTGATGTTGTTCTTATACATAGTCGTTAATCCATTACTTGTTTTTAATGGAAGTATAGTTCAACTATTTTCGAACGCTATAAGTGGTAAAGCTCGGATTAATCGAACTTTACCATTAATATAATGGTAAAGTTCGATTTGCTTTGTCGACCTTGTCAGCTTAAGGTCAAGCGTTTAAGGATAACGTGGGGTTTCCTTAAACGTTAGCTTATTTATGTTGTTGGTACTGCTCTTTAGCCGCTTCAATTTTTGAAAAATCTAAACCTAATTCTTCAACGGCTTGCTTGATTAAATCTGGGCTGGTCATTACCATCATCATTAACTGTTGCAGCTTTTCAGGTGCAATACCTAAGCCTTGAATAATGCCCATTGCGCCTAATGGGTTTTCGGTTAATGCTTGAAATACTTCTGCTATTTTTAAGTCAGAAATGTTGTGCTCTTTTAAAGTTTGAATAATTGGGTTCATCAGTATTTACTCTTAACGTATAATGGGGGCAATTTACCTTATTTTGTCTTTTAATGCGATAAAATATACCTCAAATATGGGCTGGAAATCTTGGTGCGCGCCTATCGGTTTATTCAATCGACTAATTTGATCGGCTAACTAGAGCGGTTAACCGTATCAGGTAACAATACAGCCATTAAAAATAAGAACCAAACATGTATAAAAAAGATAATATCGTCAAAGCACAAGACATCTCCTATGAAAGGGTAAAATCTTACATGATGTGGTTGATTGGTAAATACGGTGATTACTCCAGCAAGAAACTGTTGCAAAAAGCCAACTTATTATTTAGAGAAGACTGTCAGTATAACCAAGAGGCATTAGATTATTTGCTAGAGCGAGGCATCGTTGATGATCTTCGATACGCTCAACGTTTAACAGATAGCTTAAGCGAGAGAAATATTGGCCCTAATAAAATCAAAGAAAAACTCTATGGCAAAGGCTTTCCATCTGATGTGATAAACGAGTGCATCGCTGGCTTAGAAAACAGTGAAGAAGATTATTTTGACAAAGCGCTCATATTAAAAGTTCGTAAGTTTGGTGAGGAGCCCATTGAAGACATTAAGCTTAAACAAAAGGCCTTACGTCATTTGATCAGCAAAGGTTTTTCATTTTCGATAGCCAATAAAGTGATTGGTTACCGCGGCGAGCAATAATGAGGTTTGCGCCTCATTTAACTTTTAAGCATTTAACTATTTACCTTTAAAACAAGCAGAAAAAGAATCAGTAAAAGTAGCTGTAAAAGCATTTAGGACTTCACATTTACACTTTAAGACCATATCAACTTGAGGCGGTTACTCGCACGGTTGAACATTTTCGAAAATCAGATGATGCGGCGGTCATTGTCTTACCAACCGGTGCCGGTAAAAGCCTTGTTATTAGCGAGCTTGCACGCATTGCCAAACGTAAAATCTTGGTGCTGGCGCATGTTAAAGAACTTGTTGAGCAAAACAGTGAAAAATATAAAAGCTATGGCTTAAAGGCCAGTATTTTTTCTGCCGGTTTAAAGCAAAAATCCCTTGAGCACCAAGTAACCTTTGCCAGCATTCAATCGATTGCCAAAAATGTTGAACGCTTAAATGAAGAATACTCGCTGGTGATCATTGACGAATGTCATCGTATAAGCGGCGAGAAAGACTCTCAATACGAAAAAGTGTTAGCTGCTATAAAACAACATAACAAATCCCTTAAGGTCTTAGGTCTTACCGCAACGCCTTATCGTATGGGCATGGGCTGGATATACCATAAGCATTATCATGGCTTTGTCAGAGGCGACGAAGACAGCCCATTTGGGCATTGTATTTTTGAGTTGCCACTGCGCTACATGATAAACCATAAGTTTCTAACAATGCCAAACATGATTGATGCGTCTATTGAGCATTACGATTTCTCCGCTTTAAAAACCGACAGCTTTGGCCGCGTTGACCAACAACAAATGAGCTTATTGTTAAAAGACGCGGAGCGCGTAACGTACTCGATTGTTAAGCAAATAATAGAGTACGCCCAAACACGTCAAGGGGTGATGATTTTTGCCTCGACGGTTGAGCATGCCCAAGAAATTTTAGGCTACTTGCCAGAAGGCATCAGTGCTTTAGTCGTTGGTGACACCGACCTATCAGCACGTGATCAAATTATTCAGGATTTCAAACAAAAACGGCTAAAATTTTTAGTGAACGTGTCGGTATTAACAACAGGGTTTGATGCACCGCATGTCGATTTTATTGCCATTTTAAGGCCAACTGAGTCGGTTAGCTTATATCAGCAAATTGTGGGTAGGGGCTTACGATTAAGTGATAATAAAAAAGATTGCCTAGTGATTGATTATGCCGGCAATGGCTATGATATTTTTTACCCTGAAGTGGGCAGCAAAAAACCAAGCAGCGACAACGAGCCGGTACAGGTGTTTTGCCCAGGCTGCGGCTTTGCCAATTTATTTTGGGGCAAAACCGATAACGATGGCAAAGTCATTGAACATTTTGGACGACGCTGCCAGGGCCTTTTAGACGATGGCGAACAAAGCCAGCAATGTGATTATCGTTTTCGCTTTAAACAATGTGAGGCCTGTGGCTCAGAAAATGATATTGCCGCAAGGCGCTGTCATGACTGCAATGAGGTAATGGTAGACCCAGATGACAAACTTAAAGCCGCGCTTAATTTAAAAGATGCACTGGTATTACGATGCTCGGGTATGCATTTAGACGTGTTAGCCAATAATAGGCTTAAAATAACCTATTTTGATGAAGACGGCGCAAGTTGTGATGAGGTTTATAATTTTGATAATGCCGGCTCTCGATTCTACTTTAATAAAGAATTTGGAAAACGCACCGGTCATGGCCAAACACCAACGGAATTTAAAACCATCGAACAGGTAATGAATATGCAATATCAATTAACTTCGCCCGATTTTGTGATTGCCAAAAAGTCGAAAAGAAAAGGTTTTGCGGGCTGGACGATTGCTGAAAAATTATTTGATTATAAAGGCAAATACCGCACAGCCGATAAATAACCTGCAAAATAAGCTGTTTAGGTAATTCATCTTCTAAATAGTTTACTACCTCGCATAGACATAGTGATGTTGCAACTCCTTTAATTATGAGTTCAAAGGAGAGCTCAAAGGAGTGAACAAAGCTTAAATAGTATAACCCTGCGTCTTCTCTCATTACCTCATAACCACTTTACACAGCCATTCCTTGATTCCCTTAATGTTCAGATAGTGTGCACGATATTGGTGCATACATGTTTACTTTTGGCTAGATGAAACTAATCTTTACATGCTCAATGTGATTTAAAACCCTGATTTTTATTGGTTTTGCTCTTCTTGGCATAAAATTTGTTTGTATATCAACATAGCAACGAAAAGATTTAAATTATGTTTGATCAATTTATCGCAGAAAATCGTTTACCACCAAGTTTTATCGATACCGCAACCATTTATTATATGCCGCTTGTGGAACAGATAAGCGTTTTAGCCGAAGCTAAGAAACCAATATTTATTGGCATCAATGGTTGTCAGGGCAGTGGAAAGTCGACGTTTGTCGACTTTGTTGAAATGGTCCTTACCAGCCAGAAAGGCTTAAATGTGGTGAGTATGTCATTGGATGATTTTTACTACGCAAGTGATAAGCGTCGTGACATTGCCAAGCAAATCCATCCGCTATTCTTAACCCGCGGTGTACCAGGTACACATGATGTTGAACAACTTACCTCAATCATTAAGCAAGTAAAATTCGCAGAGCTTCCTATCTCAATACCGCGTTTTAATAAAGCCACCGATGAACCTAAACCGACTGAACAATGGCCTTTACTCAATACCATACCCGACGTTGTGCTAATTGAAGGTTGGTGTTGGGGAGTACCTGCACAAAACGAGCAACAATTAGACATTCCGGTAAATGCGTTAGAAAGCGAAAAAGATAATAGTACCGTATGGCGCTCTCATGTAAATGCACTCATTAAAGAACACTATGAGGGACTTTATGCGCAAATGGATTACTGGATTTGTTTAAAAGCACCATCTTTTGATTGCGTGTATCAATGGCGATTAGAGCAGGAAAATAAACTGCGAGACAAAGTCGCACAAGGCGTGAGTAAAGGCACAAACTCTGTTGATATTAGCGGTGTTATGAATGAACAGCAGGTAAGAGCCTTTATCGAGTATTTTAGGCGCTTAACCGAACACAGCTTCAATACCATTGCCAAAACGGCTGATGCGGTTCTTGAGTTGGATGCACAACGCCAGATCAAGCAAGTTCATTATCATGCCAACAACAGCATAACCAAAAACAGGACAATAAATATTAAGGACCCGTTATGAGCAAGCAACATATGATGGTTTTTACCGATCTCGATGGCACCTTACTGGATCATTTTACTTATGATTTTAGCCCCGTATTGCCTATGCTGGTTAAGCTTGAGGCAAAACAAATCCCGGTAATATGCAATACCAGTAAAACCTTTGCAGAAACCATTGTTTTGCGTGAGCAATTGGATTTACATACCCCATTTATTGTAGAGAATGGCGCGGCCGTTTACCTACCCAAAAAACTATTTACCCAGCAACCCGATGACACCATAGATAGTGGTGACTATTGGTTAAAAACCTTCACCAAACCAAGAGCGCATTGGCTGGCGTTAATAGAGCAATATAAACAGCAACACCAGTGCTCGTTTGTAGGCTTTTCAAAAATCACCCATAAACAGTTAGTCGAAATTACCGGGCTTACCCTCACTCAGGTCGCTTTGGCCAAACAGCGTCAGTTTTCTGAGCCCATTCAATGGGTAGATAAAAACGACTCAAAAAGTGAATTTATAGCGTACTTAAAACAAGCGGGCGCTAATGTGCTCCAAGGTGGTCGTTTTATTCATGTCAGTGGTCATTGTAATAAAGGTCTGGCAATGAACTGGTTGGTGAATGTTTATCAAAAAGCGTCGTTAAAACAAACGAATACTACATACAACAGCGGAGAAATAACCACCGTCGCATTGGGTGATTCCTACAATGATATTGCCATGCTTGAAGCCGCCGATGTGGCGATTTTAATCCGTTCGCCGGTTCATGACTTTCCCCGTATAAAAAATCAAAACAAAGACAACAGAGCAACAAAAACAAAGGTACACAAACAAATTTACAGTAGCGAATTAGGGCCGAAAGGCTGGGCTCAGGAAATTAATAACTTATTATTAAATACAAAAACTGAAGAGGTGAATCATGGCTGATTTTTATCAAAATGGCATTGTTACGACGTTACATAATTTGGCTGACAGAGAACTATCCGAAATAGAAGCTGAATTAAAAGCCTTTTCAAAAGTGCGGCCTTTAGGCTTAATTTTACCGTCACTATTTAGTGAGCTTGAAGGTAAAGCCTTGCCCGATATTATCGATAACATCAAACAGGTGGATTACTTGTCTGAAGTGGTTATTGGCTTAGATAGAGCCGATCAAGCGCAATACGAATATGCCTTAGAGTTTTTCGGGCAACTTAATCAACCTCATACCGTATTGTGGAATGATGGCCCAAGGTTAAAAGCCTTAGATGCGAAATTACAAGCCTTAGGGTTAGCGCCTAAAGAGCTAGGTAAAGGCCGTAACGTTTGGTATTGCATGGGCTATATTTTGGCTTCGGGCAAAGCCGAGTCGGTGGCATTACATGACTGTGATATCACCACATACGATAGAAAACTGCTTGCACGTTTATTATATCCGGTGGCAAACCCGCAGTTTAACTATGAATTTTCAAAAGGCTTTTATGCTCGTGTTGCCGATGGCAAAATGAATGGTCGCGTATCACGTTTATTGGTTACACCACTGATTAAAGCGTTAAAGAAAACCGTAGGCCATTGTGATTATTTGGAATACATGGACAGCTTCTTATATCCACTTGCCGGTGAGTTTTCGTTCCGCCGCGATGTCTTAAATGATATCCGCATCCCAAGTGATTGGGGTTTAGAAATTGGTGTGTTAAGCGAAATGTATCGTAACTATTCCTCTAACCGATTGTGTCAGGTAGATATTGCAGCATCGTATGATCATAAACATCAGGACTTATCGCTTGAGAGCGATCAGGGCGGTTTGTCCAAAATGTCGGTGGATATTACGAAAGCGTTTATTCGTAAATTGGCAACCGAAGGGGAAACTTTCACGGTCGAGAAAATCCGCACCTTAAAAGCGGCCTATTATCGTATTGCCCTAGACTATGTTGAAAGTTACCGCAATGATGCCGCCATGAACGGCTTATCGTTAGATATTCATAACGAAGAGGAAGCGGTAGAAATGTTTGCGCAAAACATCTTAACCGCCGGTAATACCTTTTTAGATCAGCCTATGGAAACCCCATTTATGCCAACATGGAATCGGGTGGTAAGTGCTATGCCAGATGTTTTAGAGCAGTTGAAACAAGCGGTTGAGCTTGATAATGAGGAATTTTCAAAATCTATCAACAGCAAACGTAAGAGTAAATCCGATTATGCCGAAGCATCCTGAACCTTTGCTCAATAGACTCCTTAGTCAACTAGAATTTATTTACCAAGATATTGAGTTAACGACGTCATTGGACGACATCGCCGCTCAGTTGTTAAATGAAATGCGACTGACTAACGATATTGAAGCACCGGTACCACATAAAAACCATTGGTCAGAGCAAGATATTATTTTAATTACCTATGGTGATAGTATCTTGCCCGAGCAAACCGAACAAATGGCAAGCTCGGCCATTAAAGCATTACAACCCACGCCATTAAAAACGTTAAAACAGTTTATTGACGCAAACCTTAGCGAGGTGATTAATTCGGTACATATTTTGCCTTTTTTTCCCTACAGCTCCGACGATGGCTTTTCGGTAATTGATTATTCATCGGTCAATGAGTCGCTGGGGGATTGGGATGATATTCAACAAATTTCCAAACGTTATAACCTCATGTCCGACTTGGTGATAAATCATTGTTCAAGACGCAGCATGTGGTTTGAAAACTTTCGCTTAGGGGAAGGTAAAGGGCATGATTTCTTTTTTACGGCTTCGCCGGAAGATGACTTGTCAATGGTCACAAGGCCGCGTATTTCCCCGTTGTTAAGTGAAGTTCAAACCGAAACGGGCATGCAATATGTGTGGTGCACGTTTAGTCATGATCAGGTGGATTTTGATTTTCGCAACCCCAAGGTGCTAATGGCATTTTGTAATATCATTCGTCAATATTTGGATGCAGGGGTTAAAATCTTTCGATTCGATGCCATCGCTTTTTTATGGAAAGTGGTGGGCACAAAATGCATCAACTTACCGCAAACTCATGAAATGGTTCGTTTATTACGCACCCTTATTGAACATGCCGACCCAACGGCGATTATTATTACCGAAACCAATATTCCAAACTCGCAAAATTTAACCTACTTTGGTAATGCCAACGAGGCGCATGCGATTTATAACTTTTCACTGCCGCCGCTACTCATTAACACCTTACTCACCGGAAGTTGCCTGTACTTAAAACGTTGGGTAATGAGCATGCCACCGGCACAAGATGGGACAACCTATTTTAATTTTATTGCCTCTCATGATGGCGTCGGTTTAAGGCCTGCAGAAGGCTTATTGTCAGAACAAGAAATTAATACCCTAACCGATACCATTCAAGCCTTTGGCGGAAAGGTTTCCTGGCGCGCTACTGAAGACGGCGATAAAAAAGCGTACGAAATGAATGTGTCGCTTTTTAATGCTTTAAAAGGCACCGTTGAGGGAGAAGACAAATATAATTTAGAACGGTTTATTTGTGCGCATGCCATCATGTTTGCCCTTGAAGGGATCCCTGGTATCTACATCCACAGTATGCTGGGTACCTTAAATGATCACAACAAAGTAAAACACACTAAGCAAAACCGTTCGATTAATCGTCATCAATGGCAAAATGAGTTGCTAACTCAAGCAATTAACGATCAAAGCAAGCATCACCATAAAGTGTTAGCTGGTTTAAAAGCGCTGCTGGCGATTCGCATAAAGCAACCGGCATTTCACCCAAATGCGACGCAATTCACCTTACATTTAGGTTTGCAGTTATTTGGTTTTTGGCGACAGAGTAAAGATCGTAAGCAAAGCATCTTTTGTATTTCCAATATTACCAAGCAAACCCAACGTTTACCGGTTAGTGAATTGAATTTAATTTGTACAGAAGAGTGGTATGAATTGATCAGCCAAACAGAAGTGAACGATACGATGCTGAGCATTGAGCTAGCACCATATCAAACGGTTTGGATCTCAAATATTAGGCCCTAATGGGCAAAAATGAAGAACACCGGGGTAACCCTGTGTTCTAATTTTAAAGGGTGTTGCCAAAGCTGTCGTTAAACAGGTTATTGGCCCAATCAAACATTTGTTTATAATTATCTTTTGACCAATTCTCGGCTTCACCAATATGCGTTGCTTGCATTTGTTGGGTTATTTGGTCATAGGCATAATTTGCCGATAACCAAGAAGCTTCATCAAACGTGATGGGGCTATAACAGGCCGAATTGGTGGTCACATTTTCAATGCGTTCCTGATCATAGTTTGACAGACCCGTAAAGGTTCTAATAATGGCATCGGCGCATATTTTCGCTTGGGCATTCGCCATGTGAGCGGATTTGGGTTGGTTGGTGTTTTGCGAGTCGCCAATCACATAAATTCCGGCAAACTCGGCTAAAGTCGACTCATAGGTTAGCGGATCAACCAATGCCCAATCTCCGAGCCCAGTTAACCCTGCATTTCGTATTATTGGGCTTGCCTGATGTCGAGGGATGACATTAATCAAATCACCATTAAAGGTTTGTGAAGCGGTAACCACATTACCGCCAAGTGATTCCACATCTTCAATGATCATATTGGGAATATACTCAATTACATCCCCATAAAGTTCATTAAACGCCCGCTCAAAGGTATGACGCTCGGCCTGAATGTTCGCATTTTCATCTAACACAATAACTTTGCCACCACCGTTATCCAGTCCGTTTCGTTGGAATATATCGGCAACCAAGCACGCTCTTTCATATGGACCCGGAGGACATCGGTAGGGCGCTTTAGGTACCGTCATGATAAAGGTTGCGCCAGAGCTCAGGGCATTTATTTTATTGGCTAGTAATGTGGTTTGCTCTCCGGCAATCCAGGCATGCGGTGTGATGTCAACGTTAAGGTTGGTAAGGGGTTTAAAGTCGACGCCGGTGGCAATGATTAATGTGTCGTACACTAGGGTATCACCGCTTTTAAGCACAACATAAGATCCGCCATGGTTAATGGACATCACTTGATTTTTAATGACTTCAATGCCCAGTTTATTCAGGCTAGCGTGTTCTAAAGCCAGTTGCCCTAATGAAATACGGCCATTTAAGACCAAATTACTAAGTACACAAGAGATATGTGCGTCACTTGGATCGATTAATTGAATATCTAGGGTTTGCTGACTCCACATGCTTAAATAGCGCGCTACCGTGGAGCCGGCAAAACCACCACCGATAATAACGACTTTAGGGGGGCTTTGCGCTTTAATGATGCGTGGCGTCGCGGTTAATGCCGCAGCAATGGCAGAAAATTTGAGAAAATCACGTCTGTTTATGCTCATTTTCTCATCCTCCTAAATACGGTGAATAGTGCTAAGCCAATGAGAGAAAAGTGCCAAAACGTGCCACTAGAACCGCCTGAATCCGGATCATCTGGTTCTATAGGCGGATCGGGCTCTGAAGGTGGATCGGGTACAGGAGGCAAAGGCTCGTCATCATCACCTGAAATCGAATCGAAATAGCGGGCAATTCTGTCTATTTGATCATCACTATAGCCCAAAGCTTGGTGATCCATTATTCCTTCAGGGCGGTCTTCGTTGCGCATGTCGGTCAGATCTTCAACCAAGTCTTTATAGGACTCGTCGGTTAATTTATCAATATCACCAACAGCGTTGCCATTGGTACCATGGCATTGAGCACATTGTGAGGCAAGCATTCTATTTATGGTCATATCTTGCGCTAAAGCATGAGCGTTAAAAGCCATGTAAAGACATATGCCAAGACATATGCCAGGAAAAAGACCAAGAAAAATGCCAAGATGAATATTAAAAGAAAAGTTTCGGCACGCGCAAGTTGGTGTAAGAACACGACACTCTTTAGTGTTCATATATCCTCCTAAATACGTTTTAATGCATCCGAAATAGGCTTTGCATATTCCTTAAGCTTAGCGCAGGAGGTGGAACTGTCAGGGATATCGTTTGAATGCGTCTTTAGAAAAGCTATAAGTTTGTCATAGGTCAAAAAAGCATCAATTTAAGCGTTGTAAAAAGCATTGGTTACGGACAAAAATTAACCGAAAAACTATACTGGGATCAGATAAATATAAAAAATAATGACATACAACACGCCATTAAAATTCTCATGTTTGCCAACCAAAGGTATATTTTATGAGCGAATTTTTAAAGGATCTGACGACTCCTCCCGATTTAACCGTCAAAAAAGGCACTGGTGCGGTGTTAAGCAAACGGCCTGTCTACGTTAATTCCATCCCACCTTGCAATCATGCCTGTCCCACGGGCAGCAATATTCAAAAATGGTTAGCCCTCGCCCAAGACAAACAATACGAACAAGCCTTTCAAGAATTAGTCCTTAACAACCCTATGCCCGCCATTCACGGACGCGTGTGTTATCACCCATGCGAGACAGCTTGTAATCGAGCCGAGGTTGATGAGGCCGTCAGTATTCATGCTGTTGAGCGTTTTATTGGTGATTTAGCCATTACTGAAAATTGGCCAATACGGTTTTCTGCCAAGCCAACCGGTAAACGTGTATTAATTATTGGTGCTGGGCCTAGTGGGCTTGCAACGGCTTACCATTTAAAACGCTTTGGTCATGAGGTTGAAATTCATGAAGCCGGACCGTTTGCTGGCGGTATGATGCATTTTGGTATTCCTGCGTATCGACTGCCGCGCGATATATTGCATCATGAAGTGGAACGCATAATCAATATGGGCATTAAGTTGGTGCTCAATCATAAAGTTGAAGACATTTTAAAAGAGCAACGCCAGGGGCAATTTGATGCGGTGTTTCTTGCCATTGGTGCGCATATAGGCAGGGGGATTGATATTGAACAACAAGGTCCTTGTCCGGTAATTGATGCGGTAAGTTATTTAAAAGCCATTGAAACCGATGACAAGGTTGAATTAGGCAAACGGATTGTGGTCTACGGTGGTGGTAATACGGCACTAGATGCTGCCCGAACAGCTAAGCGCAACGGAGCAGAAGTGACCATTGTCTATCGTCGTGATCGACAGAATATGCCAGCCCACGATTTTGAATGCGAAGAAGCCGTTGAAGAGGGGATCAAATTTTTATGGCAGCGAACCATTAATCAAATAGACCACAAAACCTTCTTGCTAGAAAAAATGCACATCGATGGCAATGGTAGACCACAACCATTAGCTGAATATGAACACCTTGAGGCGGACTCGCTTATTTTGGCTTTAGGTCAAAACATCGATACCAAGCTCACCCAACAAATTTCAGACGTTGAACACAAAAGCGATGGCACGATTGTGGTTAATGAACAAATGCAGACCCACTACCCTGGATTGTTCGCAGGCGGTGATATGGTGCCAAGTGAACGAACCGTTACGGTTGCGGTAGGTCACGGTAAGAAAGCCGCAGCCCATATTAATGCTTACTTAAATGAGACGATGTTCTTTAAACCCACAAAAGCGCCAAGGGTGGGTAAAGCGCAATTACATCTTTGGTATAAAACCGTTGCCGATCAAAGTGAACAAATGCAAAAAAATGCCGCCATTCGTACCTACTCATTTGATGAAGTTACTGACGGCTTAAGTGAGGCGCAAGCCTATTATGAAGCACAGCGGTGTTTTTCTTGTGGTAACTGTTTTGAGTGCGATGGCTGCTTAGGGGCATGCCCACAACAAGCGATAAGTAAAGATGCTGAGCAGGGCGGTTATAACGTCGACGTTGATAATTGCACAGGCTGCGAGGCTTGTTATAACCAATGTCCGTGTCATGCGATTAATATGCTCGAATCCTAAAAGCTAAAGCGGGAGGCCAACAGGCCGGGGGAAACACCATGAGTTTTGAAAACGATAATAAAACCACACAAAAATACACCTGCGATGGCAATGAAGCCGCGGCTCATATTGCGTTTCGAGTAAGCGAAGTATGTGCCATTTATCCAATTACCCCGTCATCCACCATGGCCGAATTTGCCGACCAATGGGCCAGTGAGGGTAAAACCAATATTTGGGGTAATATTCCGTTGTTGGCCGAAATGCAAAGTGAGGGCGGGGCCGCCGGTACCGTGCATGGTGCGCTGCAAAGTGGCGCGTTAACCACCACCTTTACTGCCTCACAAGGTTTAATGTTGATGTTGCCGAACATGTATAAGATCGCAGGCGAACTTACCCCCGCCGTATTTCATGTTGCCGCGCGTTCATTGGCCGCACAGGGCTTATCTATTTTTGGTGATCATCAAGATATCATGGCGGCAAGAGGTACCGGCTTTGCGTTACTCGGGGCATCCTCAGTGCAAGAGGCACACGACATGGCACTTGTTGCGCACAGTGCCACATTACATAGTCGTATACCCTTTGTTCATTTTTTTGATGGCTTTAGGACCTCGCATGAAGTCAATAAAATTGCGTTAATTGATGATAACACCATCCGTGAAATGATAGACGATGATAAAGTGCGAGCCCATCGCAGCCGAGCATTAAGCCCAGACACCCCCTTTATTCGTGGGACTGCGCAAAACCCAGACGTTTATTTTCAGGCAAGAGAAACGGTAAATAGCTTTTATAAGCAGACGCCTGACATTGTGCAAAAAGAAATGGATAAGCTGGCACGCCTTACGGGCCGACGCTATAAAACCATTGAATATTACGGTCACCCCAAAGCCAAACATATTGTTGTGGCGATGGGCTCTGGGGTTGAGACATTAAAAGAAGTGGCTAGCTATGTAAATAAAAGGGCTACGTTACACGAAACAGAGGCGGTGGGCGTAGTTCAAATTCGTTTGTACCGACCATTAAAAACCGCGCACTTACTTAACGCGTTGCCTGAAACAACGCAAACCATCACCGTACTTGATAGAACCAAAGAGCCAAATGCCAATGCAGAGCCTTTATATCAAGATGTGATCACCGCCTTGCTTGAGCACCCACACCATACTCATAAGATGCCTGCCATGCTTTGCGGTCGTTATGGCTTATCCAGTAAAGAATTCACCCCTGCAATGGCCAAAGCGGTGTTTGACAATATGCTAAGCGGCACCCTAAAAAATCATTTTACGGTTGGCATTATTGACGATGTTAATTTTACCCATTTGAACTTTGATGCAGACTTTACTCTGCCGAGCGAGGATATTAATGAAGCCATATTCTTTGGTTTAGGGGCCGATGGTACGGTTGGCGCCAACAAAAATAGCATTAAGATCATAGGCGAAGATCCCAACGTGTATGCCCAGGCGTATTTTGTTTATGACTCTAAAAAGTCGGGTTCAAGAACCGAGTCCCATTTGCGCTTTGGTCATCAACCCATTAACAGTCCGTATTTAATACAGTCAGCCAATTTTATTGCTTGTCACCAATCTACCTTTATTGAAAGCATAAATGTGCTAGAAAAAGCGGCCGAAAAGGCAACGTTTTTATTAAACAGCAGCACCAAAGTTGATGACATTTGGCACACCTTACCGGAAAAAATGCAGCATATAATTATCAATAAGCAGCTTAAGGTATATGTTATTGACGGCTATAAAGTGGCGAAAGAAAATGGCATGGGCAATCGCATTAATACCATTATGCAAACCTGTTTTTTTGCTTTGTCTGGGGTGTTAGAAAAAGAGTTAGCGATAGAGAAAATAAAACAAGCCATCACTAAGGCATACAGTAAAAAAGGGGAAGAGGTGGTTAAACGAAATTGTTTGGCCGTCGACGATACGCTACAACACTTGTTTGGTGTGCGCGTCCCTGATGTGATTGACACTCAAGCAGAGGATAGTCATGCACTAGACAGCAAAGGACTAGGCTTCAGAGCATTAGACGTCAGAGCAATGGACAGCAGAGCACCCGATTTTGTGCAGCAAGTAACAGCAAAAATGATGGCGGGCAAAGGCGATTTGATCCCGGTTAGTATGCTACCTGCTGATGGCACGTACCCAAGTGGTACAACACAATGGGAAAAACGCAATATTGCCCAAAGTATCCCCATTTGGGATGAAAGTGTGTGCATCCAATGTGGTAATTGCTCCATTGTTTGTCCGCATGCGGCCATTCGTGCCAAGTTCTATCATCAATCCATTTTAGCCGATGCTCCAAATGGTTTTAAATCAACGGGCATTACGGCTAGAGGATTCCCCGATACCCGTTATACGTTACAAGTTTATCCAGAAGATTGCACTGGCTGTGGTTTATGTGTTGATGCATGTCCGGCCATAAATATGCAAAACAATGATGCTAAAGCTAAAGCACCACTAAAAGCCATTAACATGCAACCCAAACAGCCGCATTTACAGCAAGAGAAAAAAAGTTTGTCGTTTTTTGAAAAAATCAAATACAACGACCGCTCCAAAGTCGACTTTTCGCACGTCCGTGGAGTGCAATTTTTACAACCCCTGTTTGAATTCTCCGGTGCCTGCTCGGGATGTGGCGAAACGCCTTATCTTAAATTAATGTCGCAATTATTTGGTGACCGTTTAATGGTGGCAAATGCTACTGGGTGTTCATCCATTTACGGTGGTAATCTACCGACCACGCCTTGGTCTAAAAATGCGGCGGGTAGGGGACCGGCTTGGTCGAACTCGCTTTTTGAAGATAACGCAGAATTCGGCTTAGGTTTTCGCTTAGCGGCGATAAAACATCATGAAGTGGCCGTGCAAATGCTTAAAGCATACGCAGATAACATAGAGCCAGAGTTACTCGAAGGATTGCTAAATGCCGAGCAATTAACCGAAAGCCAAATTCAACGACAAATACACCGCGTTGATCATTTAAAACGTCAGTTAAAAGATGATGATAATGAGCAAGCAAAACATTTAATGTCAGTAGCGGATCAACTTATAAAACGCTCCATCTGGATCGTTGGTGGAGATGGTTGGGCTTATGATATTGGCTCCGGCGGTCTCGATCACGTACTTGCCAGTGGTGCCGATGTTAATGTACTGGTTATGGATACCGAGGTGTATTCAAATACCGGTGGGCAAATGTCAAAATCAACGCCGCTCGGCGCTGTGGCTAAATTTGCCGCTAGTGGTAAGCAAGCTACCAAAAAAGACATCGCCATGCAGGCTATTGCGTATAACAATGTGTATGTAGCAAGGGTTGCAATGGGCGGCGATCCGGAACAAACCCTACTTGCGATGCGAGAAGCTGAAGCTTACAAAGGGCCTTCAATCATTATTGCTTACAGCCACTGTATTGCCCATGGCATCAATATGCAAGATGGCTTAAAACAGCAAAATCTTGCGGTAAAATCAGGCCATTGGCCACTGTTTCGTTATAACCCTGCATTAAGGGATGTCGCAAAAAATCCATTTTCACTCGATACCACGAGGCCGACGATTTCTTTAGCAGACTATCGTAAAAATGAAGCTAGGTTTATCGAATTAGAAAGACTGCATCCAGAATCAGCGAAAGATATTTTAGCGCATGCCCAGCAGGTGGCTAAGCGTAAATGGCAACTGTATGAGCAATTAGCCAGTCAACCCGATGGCACGGTAGCCCCGCATTTAGAAATGGAAAAACATCACTGAATCCATAAGGATATTAAGGAATTAATAAAATAAAAATGTTGTAAGAAAGCCCTATGCGACACAAATTGTCGCATAGAGTCTTTACACTGGTTTAAAAGAATAAACGAGTGTAACTATGCAAGAATTAATGAATCATCCCGAGGCTTTAGTCATTTCCGTTGTTGGTGTTGGTGGTTGCGGCTGCAATACCATTAACATGCTAAACGAACATGCCTTTTCAAACAGTGTCAATCTTATTGCGGTAAATACCGACTTAGCCGTCCTTAATCACGTGAGTGTAGATAGCAAAATTTTAATTGGTGAAAACTTAACCAATGGTTATGGGGCCGGAGCAGATCCCGAAATTGGTTTACAAGCGGCACAAGAAAGTGATGAGGCGTTAAGAAGTGCACTACAAGGTAGTGACATTGTCATTATAACTGCAGGTTTTGGTGGTGGCACGGGTACCGGTGCTAGCCCGTATATTGCCCAACTTGCACGGGATTTGAAAATAAGCTGCATGGCGGTCGTTACGTTGCCATTTGAGTCTGAAAGTCAAATGCGCATGAATTACGCCCTTGAAGGTGTCGAAGCAATTAAAGAGCCTGTCCAGGCTTACATGACGTTATCCAACGATTTATTACTTAAAGGCCTAGATGAAAGTGTAGGCCTGTTTTGTGCATTTAAGCATTCCAATGAGGTATTAAATAATGTGCTTAGTGCCCTAGTGCAAATGCTGACCCAAAGTGGCTACATTAATGTCGATATTAATGATTTCTCACGGATCATTTCTTATGAAGGGGAGTCGATTTTAGGGGTAGGTAAAACCGATAATGCTGACAACTATCTTGACGCATTAGAGCAAGCCTTAAATAACCCATTGGTTAATAATGCCGACATTGCCAGCGCGGATGGGGTCATTGTTCAGCTATGCTGTAAGTCGGAGCCTAAAGCGTCAACGTATGACGGCATATTAAAAGCCGTAAATGGCAAGATTGCCAACAATAAAACCTTGATTGTTGCTGGTGTTATGGTTGATACCAATTTAGAAAGTGAATTGGAAATACTCATTATCGCCTCTGGTATAAACCAATCAGAATCAAGACATAATCAATTCCCTTGTAAAGAACATATCCCAGAACCGTTAAATGGGGTTAATTTGTATGACGAGGAATTAAGTTTCATTAAAGACGACGAACACTATACGGATATTCCATCGATTGTTCGAAAAATGAAGTCATTAGAGAAAGCCAAGGCCGTGCGTTAACCTTGATGTGCTTGTTCTTCTCTAGTTGTTCTTTTCTGGTTGTTCGTCTCTAGTTATTTAAATACACACGAATACTAGAGAAGATCCTGCATAACCCAATGCAGGATGTCTATTAATCGTTAGCTTTAAAGGACGGTTTAAAGGTCACTTAAATTGACTTACCTAAGCTTACTCTTTAGCAGCCTTTTACTGGCATTTTGTTGAGGCAAGAAGATCAATTCTTGAGATGAGCACAACATTTGCTTGCACTGATTCATCCATGCCTTTAGAGCCATAACCAAGCTCTGGTGGGATATACAACTCCCAAGACTCCCCTATATGCATCATAGGGATGGCTTCTTTCCAGGCCGGGATCATTTTCTTTAATTCAAATATTTCCGGTGTACCTCGGGTAAAACTGCTGTCAATTTCAGCACCGGATTTGGCAAGGCGCATATCGTAATTTACACGTATGCTTGCATTTGATGTTGGCATACACTCTCTGGCTAATTCATTAGACAATACCCGGTATTGCAAGCCAGAATCCGTTATGATAATACCTTCTTTTTTGGCGTTATAATTTAACCAAGCTTTTGAATGAACACTGTTCATTCTAGCGATTTTATCTTCAGGGCTATCTGTTGAGGCACACCCTGTTATAGTCATAACGAATAAAGCGGTTACAAGTTTAAGGTATTTCATTTTTTTCCTTTGTACGTTGTCATATTAGCGATGATTTTCTAACTTTATTGAAGGGATTACAAATATTTTGTGGCCATATCTTTGGCTAAATCAACAAAGAAATTTCTAAGTTGTACAGGTTCAAGTACTTCTATAGCACTACCAAGGCCTCTAAGAAAAGCTTTTAATTGTGGCGACTCTTTTACGCTCGCACACAGAAGGTAGTTTTCATCATCATTGGCAATTTTTTCAATGTATTGATCGTCGCTGAGTTTTACCCCTTTTAAAACAAACGGCGCATCACGTTTTATTTTCATTTTAAGGGCAATGGGCTCGCCTTTTTCATTGATATTTTCGATGGATTTTTTGGCTTTGTCAAAATCGAAATTCGGGGGGATGTTCGCCGCCGTAACTTCTAATTCAACCTTTTTAATATACGCTAAGGGAAAGCGGTAAAGTTTTTTATGCATCGCCCCAAAGGAGCAGACTAAAATGGGCAATCCATCCTGAAATACCAGCCCTAAAGGATTAATGTGATTGTAGGTTTTCCAAACCGGCGCTTTGTTGACAATAAGGTAGCGTTTTAACTGGGCAGAGATCTGCTTCTTGGTAAATAGGGCTTCTTTAATGGCATCAAGCACTTTCTTGTCCGTTTCGGGCATCAAAACAGGCAATGCATTACTGACCATGGCCACAGAGTTTTTCCAGTGGGTGATTAATGAGTTGTTTTCATTTTCTAGCAAGGTATTGGCTTTGTTAAAGTACGCCGATAGCTTTTGTTGCGTAGACTCAGGCAATAACGTATCAGATAGTTTCTCTAATGTTGAAAAGGCAAGGGCAGTATTGGCATCCATAAAGGTAATGTTTAACTTTTGCCAATTGGCATCAATCGACCAACCAAATGGTTTGGATCGTTTATCCACGACTAGGCCAAAAAAGCCAAGTTTTTCGATTTCACATAGATCTCGTTGGACGGTGCGCATATTCATTTGCTGATAGCCGTTCAATTCCAGTAAATGGAGCAATCGACTGGTGGCAATTTTTTTGGGAAAGCGCGGAATAAAGTCCAATAAATCTAAACGTCGCTGAAAAGCTGACATGATCATCCTTAAAAATGTAATCTGGGTAAACAGTATCTTAATTGTGCGACAAAAAGTGTCGCACATGCTTACTGTATAGAATTAAATCATGCTGTAAAGTACTGATCCTAATTAAATATTAGCGAATTGTAATAACCACAAGACATGCTTTTAGCAGTGATTATTGCTATATTAAGCTCGTTGTTTATTTTGTTTTTCAGGAGTGCGTTTATGTCCCGCAGCATGCGAAATGTTGATTTAAATTTATTATCGATATTTGTCGCGTTAATGCATGATCAAAACTTGAGCCATACGGCCGAGCATTTGGGCATGACACAACCTGCCGTATCGCAGGCATTAAAACGGCTAAGAACGCTTTATAACGATCCTCTTTTTGAACGTAAAGCTGGCAAGATGATGCCGACGTTTAAAGCCCAGGCAATATTCCCAAGCGTCAAAAAAATTCTTGACGATGTGATTGCAACGTTGCCAGAACAACAAAACTTCAAACCAGAGAATGCGAAGCAAACGTTCCACATCAACCTACTGGGACTACATCATGATTTCTTTGTCACAAATTTAATGAAAGAAATTTCTCAAATTGCACCGGATGTATCGTTAACAATCAGCAGTATACAAGTTGATGATGTAGAGAAGGCTTTGCTAAACCGCGAATTTGATGTGCATATTGATTATTTACCGACACTTACTTCCGGTTGCCACACTCAAGTGTTATTTGAAGATGAGCTCAATATTATGGCGCGTAAAGAACACCCTCGGTTAGGTGGTTTGCAACACGTTAATTTAGAACAATATCTGGCGGAATTCCATGCTGTTTTTACCCCTAGGACAGACAATAAATTTGTATTAGGAACCGCTTTGGTGGATAACATTGACCTTAAATACGAACGTAAAGTGCGTTATAAAAGCGGCAGTGCACTAAACATTGTTGAAACGGTTTGTGCGACTGATCTCATTTGTGTGATGGCCAAAGGGGTGATAGAAACAACGTATTTAAAAGATGATCTTCTGTACTTTAAACTACCTTTCCCGACACAAACTATTTCGGGGTTTATGACCTGGCATTGGGCAACAGAGCATTATCAGTCGCATCGTTGGTTACGAAAACTTATCATGAAACATTGCCAACGCTTTAATAGCACCCGTGAAAAATAATGCCTTTGGGGCTTTAAAAAACACCTTGATTTTTGTTCTATTTTGCCACGTTGCACAAGGTGTGCTTGATGGTAGGACACTATGCTAGAACCATGAACCATCCAGTAATTGTCAGAAGAAGCGATAGCGAAAAATCGTCATCCTCGAGAAGTCGAGCTCGGGCATTCCAGCATATCAAGCACACAAATCTATATGCATGTCGCAAAATCCAAGCTATCTGAAATTTACAATACAACGCACCCTTCAGCTTTAAGGAAAAAAGAAACTATGCAAATATTAATGGGGAAATACTTCAAAACTGTATATACCAAGACGTTAAGCTGTTTTGCAAACTGAGGGGAAATGATGAGATTAAAAATAGTATTCAACTCATTAAGTGGCATTATTTGATTAGTTTGCGTGACTTGATTAGAATGATAGATAATTAACCGTCAATTAAAGCCTAATTTTGATTAGAATAACGATTAAGGAATCGTATGAGTATTAAATATAATTGGCAACATCCTGATTGGCCAAATTTTACCTACAACTCTGATGGTCTCAGAAAGACCATAGACGAGTACACCAAAATTTCTGCGAACCTTCAAGGCCAGGTTTCTCAGTTAGATCAAGAAAATAAATCAGCCGCTTATATTTATTTGATGGTTGAGGAAGCGATTAACACCAGTGAAATTGAAGGTGAAAACTTAAACCGTGAAGAAGTACGCTCTTCCGTTGCGCGCTATTTAGATTTGAATTTATCTCAACCTAAAGGGCTATTCCATAAAGAGAATGGCATTGCCTCATTATTAATTGATGTGAGAAAAAACTTTACCAATGAATTATCGAAAGAGCTCATGTGCAATTGGCATAGACTTCTGTTAACCGGGCAGGAAGACTATTGTGCCAAACGTGACATCCTTATTGGTGAATATCGTAAAGGCCCGGTGGTTATCGTGATCGGCACAGGTGATTATGAACGAGTTGTATTCGAGGGGCCTCCTGGGCATACCATTGAAGATGAAATGAGCCAGTTTGTAAATTGGTACAACAGTACATCTCCGTTTGCTAAAGATGGCACTTATTTACCTGCTCCTGTTCGTTCTGCTATCGCTCATATGTGGTTTACGTCTATTCACCCCTTTGGTGATGGCAATGGTCGTTTAGCACGTTCAATTTCAGAGCATGCACTTTTTCAAGACTTTGATATTCCTCCGTTATTCAGTATTTCGACACCAATTAATGAACACAGAGATAGTTATTATGCGATGTTAGCCGAAAGCTCTCGCATTGAACCATCGGTTGATCTTACAAGTTGGGTCAATTGGTTTGTAAAAACCACAAAAAACGCCCAATTAGATGCTAAGAAGAAGATTGATTTTGTATTGAAAAAGTCACTGTTTTGCGAGCAACATAAAGATACTAAATTGAATAAACGCCAAGAAAAGATTATTTCTAAGTTCTTTGAGTTTGGCTCTGAAGGTCTTATTCAAACCGGTGTGAATTCAAATAAATATCAAAAAATCACCGGTTGTTCATCCGCGACAGCGACAAGAGACTTAAAAGACTTGATGAATAAAGGGTTATTGACCCCATCCGATTCAGGTGGTCGTAGTCTTCGTTATTTCATCAAGCTTATTGAAGAAAAGCCTGTATTTGACGTTTTTCCGCAAAACTCAGCAGGGGTTAATAATGAGCGCACTTTGAATAAGCTCTTGGAGCATATTCAGAGGAATATAAATTTTCATAAAACCTCAAATGCAAAGTTAGTTAATTTAATTGATGAATACAAAGAACTTGCAGGGGAAGATCGAGAGGCAACCAAAAGGTTAACAAAATTGATGGGTCAATTAAGTAAACCTGAGGACAATTCATAAGATACTGTTAATGCAACAGCTTTCTGTTTTATCTGAAGCTTACTGATTGATTTGAGCAGAATTTGATCATAACGTAAGCAATATGAGCTTAATGGTATGTAATTACGATTTCATTACTACAAAGCACGGATCTATCATCCAAAGCTAGGTCGATTCTTACAAACTGACCCTGTGGGCTATGAAGATCAGATGAATCTTTATGCTTATGTGGGGAATGATCCGGTTAACATGATTGATCCCACTGGTAAGGTGGGTATGGAAACGGTTCGTTTTGATAGAGTATCGGGCGAACAAGCCATAAAATTGCAGGAGCAAATTGGTGAAGGGGTTATTGACGCAACAGGTATTCCAGATGCTGTAGACTCCGTAAAAAGCGCTCTTTCTGGCGATTTGAAAGGTGCAGTTACCAGTGCTGCTATGGCTGTAGTCAAGCCAGCTAAAGGTCTTAAAGTATTAAATAAAAAGCAACTCAAAAAAATGGGTATAGACGCAGAGGCCTTTAAAGCAGACGAAGTAGGAAGTAAACAAGGTGCTAAGTTTAATATGGCAGCCGATGGTGATGGTAATGTATCTCTAGTTCCTGTTAAAAAGGGGACCGGAGACCCTGTTCCTACTAATATAAAGGTTGATGAAGTGGCTAAACACTACCCGTTGGAGAAGAAAGGTTAATGAATGAACAAACAGGACCTTTAATTAGGACGATGATTTATATATCAGGAGATGCTCTAGAACATAAGGTATTGACTGATATATTCAAGCTTCCGCCAACTGAGATTGGCTCCAAAGGCGAGTTAAAACCTAACGGCAGAACTTATCACAATGAGACATATTGGAAATATTCAAAAGATATTTATGAATATAGTATTAGTGAGGCAATTTCAATATTGTTGTGTGAATTATTATCGAACAAAGAACGTTTAAATGCATACGTTAATGCATATGGGCTAGAGGTTTCCGTGATTTGCAATGTTACTATCACAGAAGACCGGCCTGTTTATCAAATCGAAAAGGATGTGGTGAACACGCTTTCTTCCATAGGTGCTGAATTTTTAATGGACATCTTTGATTACTCAAACTAAATCATTAACGCAATTGAATCCAAAGCCTTGCAAGTCGGGGCTAGGATTCAAATAGCATCCCCATTACTTTCAATTCAAAGCTAGCGGAAGCTGGTTTTGTTTATTGGGCGGAAAACGCCGAATTGCAACAGGTTCAACTGCTAGCTCTAGTATGGCAGACCAGAGTCAGAACATTCTCAAATTCAAAACTCAGGCAACCAAACTAAGTCAAGTTCTAGTGAATCTCATTCTTAACCATATAAAAATGGCTTAGGTGGAAAAGTATGTACAGCAACAGGTGCTGGAATGAAGTTTCTACCATCTAAACATTTTCTGAAACCCAATACACCATTCGATCAAAACATGCTTAACTGGATGGTGTTACCGACACTTCACTACTATATTCGTTTAACCTCACAGGCCTCTATAATAGCTTCCGGAATAAACTGATCACTGCTAAAAGGTGCCAAAACAGAAACAGCACCGGGTGATGGAGCTGTTGAAATTACAATTTCAACGCCCCCACTACTATGCATAATGACGCCACACTCGGCTTCAACATTGCTTTCTGTATTTATTAATAATGACAAGCCTTGAATATTAAATTCTTCTACAGGCACATTTTTGAAGACCCCTTTTGGGTCTTCCTTGTCTATATCTGACTTTAAAATACACTTTAAAAATCCAAACTCCTGCCAACCTCCGGTGCTATCAACATCAGAAGCAACCGAGAGATATAGTTCACTTCCTTCAAAATAAAGTCTCAAATCCCAAGTGCAACTTAAATTTTGTTTTTTAGGGATTTCGTAACTTATTAGTCTTGCACCTACAAGAAAATGCTTCAAATCTTCTAATGAGCTATCGCCCGTATCAATATGCAGCTTGGTCACATTAAGTCTCCTCTAACTTACTGTTTCTTTATGTTATAATGCAACGTCTCATGCGGTTTGTCACCATTAGCTGGTATATCAATACTGGCGCCACCACTTTTATTTTCAGGTCTTCCAAACACACCGTTTTCGCCAACCAAACTTCCCTCTGGAGCACTATCCCCAGCCCCTGCTGGCCTAGTGTCTCCAGCCAGTGTTCCAAGGTCAGTTTCAAAATCGCCGACACCTCCATTTTCAGGAGTTAACGGACCCGATGTGTGTTTATTTCCACTTTTATTCGGTCCAGCTCTGGGATCACTTTGATCACCAACTATATCAATTGGTAAGTCTGGTGAGGATGACTCGTTATAGGCGTTTATTGCTTCAGATCCTGCATAACCAGCCGCCGCCGCACTGCCAACAAACAGAGTTGCTTTTGCTAATGCAATTAACTCGGGCGCAAATAGCAATAGAACACCGATTTTTCCTGTCGGGTCAACCATATTAATCGGGTCATTGCCCACATAGGCATACCAGTTCATCCCATCTTCATAGCCAATGGGGTCAGTTTGCAGGAATCGACCTAGCTTTGGATGATAAATCCGTGCTTTGTAGTAATCAAATCGTAATTACGAACCAGAGTATTTTTGGCTATCTAAAATTGGAACTGAATTAAAAGA
>CANMZP010000019.1 GCA_947502355.1 uncultured Thalassotalea sp.
CTATTAGCTGTTGGCAACAAAACAAAACTGGTTCGTAATTACGATTTGATTACTACAAAGCACGGATTTATCATCCAGAATTAGGTCGATTCATGCAAACCGATCCCATCGGTTATGAAGATGGCATGAACTGGTATGCTTATGTGGGAAATGATCCTGTTAATCTGAAGACTTACCCAAGCAAGAAGATCTTTTAGGGAAAAAAAATGATAAATAAATATTCGCAAGTATTTCTAATTTTAGGCTCATTATTTAGTTTCAATAGTTTTGCTAACGCCGAGATAGTTCTCAGTGGTAAGCAAATATATCTAATAGATATCGCTTACGATCATTACAAGGAAGAAAACAAGCAAACAAAATATGAATTCTTTTTAAATAGGGAAAATTTTAGTTTCCATTTGATTGAAAACGAGGAGACTATATTTGTCAAAATAGAATTTAATGCTTTGGAGTTTAAAGAAAATACCGGAAGGATTATTTTTGGTGGAAGCGCAGAGGTATTGCTAGATAAAAAGTCTAGATCAGTCACTGATTTCAAAATGATAAAGTGAGATGACGCTGTAACATAATCTATGTAACTACCTGATTTTATATATAATCCGTAATTCGACCTTCAAATTCAATCATAAAGCGATTTAAGGCCGATTTCCAATTTCGAAAAATTAAGATGGGTGTCCATTTAAATTTTATTGCCACAAATTTAATGAAAGAAATTTCTCAAATTGCACCGGATGTATCGTTAACAATCAGCAGTATACAAGTTGATGATGTAGAGAAGACTTTGCTAAACCGCGAATTTGATGTGCATATTGATTATTTACCGACACTTACTTCCGGTTGCCACACGTTAATTTAGAGCAATATCTGGCGGAATGTCATACCGTTTTTACCCCTAGGACAGACAATAAATTTGTATTAGGAACCGCTTTGGTGGATAACATTGACCTTAAATACGAACGTAAAGTGCGTTATAAAAGCGGCAGTGCACTAAACATTGTTGAAACGGTTTGTGCGACTGATCTCATTTGTGTGATGGCCAAAGGGGTGATAGAAACAACGTATTTAAAAGATGATCTTCTGTACTTTAAACTACCTTTCCCGACACAAACTATTTCGGGGTTTATGACCTGGCATTGGGCAACAGAGCATTATCAGTCGCATCGTTGGTTACGAAAACTTATCATGAAACATTGCCAACGCTTTAATAGCACCCGCGAAAATTAACACGCCTGCTGTTTCGAAGTGGCTATAACATTAAAGGTTGTGGCATTAGCGTTTGAAGAGGTTTACTGGAATCACTTCTCAGTAATAAGATAATGTTAACTTCTCCAAATGGTAAAAATGTATCTGACAGGGGCCCTCAATATGTGATGAAATTTTAATTAAATATTTAAAACTTCAATTTAAGTAATATTTTGTTTTATAGTATAAGTCCATACGTCAATGACTTAGAGTTTACTTTGTTGAAAATAAACCACATTATCGCTTTGTTAGTTGTTATTCTTTCTTATTTAGCCACGACTTTTGTTCATGCAAAGGATTCTGTTGCAACGCTAGAGCAAAAACTATTAAACGCGCAAATATCGGATAAAAAAAGAATAGAATACATGCTGGAGCTCGGTACCCAAATACGAGAAACAGATCTTGTTAAAAGCCGGCAAGTTTTTGATGACGCGTTAAAACTTGCAAAAGAAAATAATGATTTACCGTCTATCGCTAAGTGTTACCTCAATATTGGCTATTATGAGTCTTATGTTAAAGACTTCATTAAAGCTGAACAATCTCTTGCTGAGTCGTTAAGATTATATATTGAATTAGATAATGAGGCATTAGCAAACAATGTAAGAGGCGCGCTAGCTAGTATTTATAAAGAAACCTTTCGTCTTCAAGAGTCGTTAGAAATCAACTTGGCATTAGTAGAAAGTTATAGCACCCCGGTTAAGGACGGTGCTGATGATAAACACAGACTCGATGGGTTATCTTCGTATCAAACAAATACTGGAAATATATACTCTAGGTTAAAAGAGTTAGATAAAGCCATGGAGTACTATCTTGCCGCTAAAGAAAATAGTCTGCTCTCTGGTAATAAAAGAAGTTTAGCGATAAATGAATATAACTTAGGATTAGTAAATTACAAATTATTAAACTATGACAAATCAGAAGCCGCTTTTATTAAATCGGCCCAGCTCTTTGGTGAACTAAAGCACAGTAGGTCACGGGCAAGAACGTTGGCCGAATTAGGCCGAGTGCAGCAAAAAATGGGGAAATTTGAATCCGCTTTTTCTACATTACAAGAGGCGATTAGTTTTCTAGAAAAAATAGATGAAATAGAATATCGCTCCCTGGCACTAAATGTTCTCGCGTTAATTTACGCCGATAAACAGCAGTTTGATCAAGCAATTTCGACGTTGGAGCGTTCACGCCTTTTAGCTGAAAAGTCCACTACCGATCCAGAAAAACAACTTGTTTATGAGACATATCGTGAAGTTTTAGAGTTAAAAGGTGATTATAAATTAGCACTTTATTACGCAGATAAATCAACCGCGTTAGAACAAAAAACGCTTGAGTCAACGAATAAACGAGAGCTAGGTATTATTGAAGGCAAAGCACTGGCTAGCGAACAGAAAAAACAATTATTGTTAGCGCAACAAAAAGAACGTTTTACCCAATATACCATCATCACAATTATCGCGTTTTTGCTTATTTTTATTGCTTTTTACAGCCTGACATTGCGTCGCAAAAACCGCATTATTCAACAAGAACGTGAACGTGCCGAAGGCTTAGCAATTGCTGCCGAGAGTGCCAATGAAGCTAAAAGCAGTTTTTTAGCGCATATGTCCCATGAAATTAGAACCCCGATGAATGCCATTATCGGCATGAGTAACCTCGCACTAAAAACCCAACTAGACGACAAACAACGTAATTATGTCAGTAAAGCCAACTCAAGTGCGTTCTTATTACTCGGTATTATTAACGATATTTTAGACTTTTCGAAAGTGGAAGCTGGTAAAGTTGAGTTAGAAAGCTCCCCCTTTGCTCTGGAAGAAATATTTAGAAACCTCTCGACAATCGCGGTTGTTAAATCTGAAGATAAAGACATTGAAATTAACTTTGATATTGCGCCTGAAGTTAATAAAACCGTAATGGGGGATTCACTCAGGCTGGGACAAGTACTGATTAACTTCGTCAATAACGCGATAAAATTCACGCCAGAAGGTGGAGAAATCATTGTTAAAGCCTCTAACGTTGCTTCTACAACAGATCAGTTGACCATTAAATTTGAGGTCATTGACTCTGGCATTGGCATGACGCCTGAGCAGCAAGGAAAGCTATTTAAGTCATTTGAACAGGCCGATATCTCTACCTCTAGAAAATATGGTGGCACAGGTCTTGGCTTGGTCATCGCCAAAAGCCTTGTTGAATTAATGGGCGGAGAAATTCACGTAGAAAGTGAAGTCAATGTCGGGAGCTGTTTTAGTTTTTCTATTGATGTCATGTTGGCACAGCCCCAAACATTGCCTGATGAACGCACTAGTAATCAATACCGTGACATGTCAAAAACACTAAATAACCTTAATGTGCTCGTTGTTGATGACAATGATAACGCCAGAGAAATTATTACCAGTGACCTACGCTCATTTGGGTGTAAAGTAACCGCGGTTAGTTCTGGGGAGGCCGCGCTTTCACTGTTGGAAAATGCCTCGCAACCAGCAGATATTGAACTCGTTATGATGGACTATAAAATGCCCTTAATGAATGGTGTTCAAACAAGTGAGCGCATTCGTTTATCTAAAGACATTCAAAAGCAACCTTATATTATTATGCTTTCTGCATATAGTTATGAGTCTATCGAGGAGACTAATTCAAAGGCAAACATTAATGCCCATATTGTCAAACCTATCTGTCCGTCTGATTTAAAATCAACTATCCAATCTGTGATCCAGCGCGGTGAACCTGGCGATGTTTCTCAACTGGATAAAGAAAAACAAGATAACTTTAACACCATTAAATTGGCCGGCGCTAATATTTTGCTCGTAGAAGACAATCCGATTAATCAAGAAGTTGCGATGGAAATTTTAAAAGGTGTGGGGATTAATGTTGTACTAGCCAAAAACGGTCAAGAAGCTTTAGATAGGTTAGAAACTCACTCTTTTGATGGTGTATTGATGGACTGCTTAATGCCTGTCATGGATGGCTTTGAAGCAACAAAAGCGATCAGGTCTATGCCTCAATATGAACAGTTGCCCATTATTGCCATGACCGCAAATGCAATGAAGAGCGATAAAGATGCGGTGCTTGCGATTGGAATGAACGACCACATTAGTAAACCCATCGATGTGGATAAAATGTTTATGACAATGGCTAAGTGGATCCAAGTATCTAATAGAACCATTGGTAGTGAACACGTTAACGAAAGTCGCAACAAGGATAGCATTACATTAGAAAATCACTCCCCGCAACTTGATGAAAACCGTCACTTAAAAACTCTTAATGTTGAATCTGCGCTGACTAGGTTGAACAACAATCATGATTTAATTGTGCGTTTATTAAATAAATTCACTGAATTTGGCGAACATTTTTTTGAACAAATGGACCAAGCGAAAAATATTGAAGAGCAAACTCTTTTAGTACATAGCCTGAAAGGTAGCGCAGGTAATATAGGCGCCGAGGAAATATTTTCTATCGCTGAATCCATTGAGTTAGCTTATAACCGAAATCAAAAAATAGAAGGTGATAAATTGTTGCAAGAGCTGCAAGTTTCGCTAGCTAATACGACGAACGAAATTGCAAATTACATCAATGAATTGCCCGCAATCACTTATGAGGATGAACGTATCGAAAAAGTAATTCCTACATTGGCGGTGTTTACTTTATCCTTGAATAAGTTGATTGAAACACTAGAGCAGTATGATTCAGACTCAAAAGAATTAATCAATGCATTATTAACCGAGTCTCATCATGATTATGTGGCGCATTCATTAACAGAAATAGCAACTCATATTGACCGTTTTGATTTTGAAGCGGCTTTGACTGTAGCGAGTAAAATAAAAACTAGACTTGCCAATGATCACGACCTACATCAGTTCTATTGTTAATGACACTTCCAATAATAAGCATTTAATTACTGGCAGCCGCTCTTGCTTAACATTCCATTGGCGATAGAGCATTTAATGCCGTATGTGGCCTGATCGGGTTGTGGACGTATTTTTAAACGTTGTCGTTTTTGTTCAATACTACTGCAAAGCACTTAGGTATTATTATCCAAACGATTTCAGCAGGCTTTTCCTGCTAACCAGTACGTTATTGGATATTTAAGAAATGATCGAAATTAAAAAATTAGAAACAACAGACCTACTGAGCACATTAAAGGCTGAGTACTTTAATCAAACAACGGCACCACTAGACGGTATGTGGCACTTTGGGTTTGTGCCAATGGCACAACATTATGGCTTTTATGAGCATGACCAGTTAGTTGGCTTTTGCTGTGTAAATGCACAGGGGTATTTATTGCAATTTTACCTTTCCCAACATGCAACCACTTCTGCCGATGAACTATTTGAGTTAATCACACAAGTCTATAGTAATGTGATTGGTAAGGTTACTGGGGCATTTGTAAGTACCTGTGACCCTAAATTCCTATCCTTGTGTTTGGATCACAACGCATCAACCACAGTTCACACTCTGCTGTACTGTGGCACACAGCATAAGTTTGTTAAAGATGCTAGTATTGCCCTAAAACAAGCAAGCCAAGATAAACTTGAGGTATTCGTTGAGTTCGCTGCAAACGCAATTGGCGCATCGAAAGAGTGGCTAGAAGGTTACTTTACAGACTTAATCGCTAAACAGGAATTGTTTGGCTATTGGAAAGACGGTCAACTCATCGCAAGTGGGGAATGCCGAAAGTTTACTGAGTACCAAACTGATTATGCAGATCTGGGTATGATAGTGTCACCCGATCACCGTAGGCAGGGTATTGCTACAGATGTATTACGAGCACTTATTACACTCGCTAAATCTCAACAGTTAATCCCAATGTGCTCAACAGAGAAAGCAAACTTAGGTGCACAAAAGGCTATTTTAAATTCTGGGCTCGTTACTCATCACCGCTTGCTGCAAGTAGAGTTTGCACAAGCCAGTTAAAGGGCCATTCGTCCTTTAGGCTTTTATTCTGTTAAGGTGTTATAAGGGTCGTTAAACGGTACAGGTTATGCTTCATTGGATTATTTCATCAACCAGTAAGCTGAGTAATATTATTGAATGTTATTGGTTTATTGAAAAAAAGTCAGAGTCTGGAGCGAGTTTTCCAAAACTTAATCCAGACCCGTGTGCGCATTTAATTCTTGCACCTACCTCAGAGTCTTATAACTATTGCAGTAATAAGCAAAGTCAGTCAGGGCAGGGAAGTCATTTATTATTAGCGCATCAAAAGACGTTGGAGTTAGACCATTCGAAGTCGTTCAGGCACCTTGGCATTAAGTTTAAAGTTGGTGTGCCATATATGATGTCACTAACAACAAAGGATGAAGGCCAATTAGATGTTGTTAAGCAAATTGATACGGATGAGTTATTGTCAATAGACGAGGCGGCGCTTAATGAGTTATTTGCGTTAGCAAAACAAAATCCTAAAACCTGCATTACCAAGCTAGAAGCCATACTAACCCCATGGGTAAAACAAACTCAGTGTGACCAGCACAGCCAACTAACTTTTCAGGTTGTTGATGCGTTACAACATATAGGTATTTCTCAATTAGCGGATAAGCTCAATCGTTCCCAGCGAACCATTGAGCGTAACTTTCGCCGTGTCACTGGGTTGACATTGAAACAGTATCAAGCGATGACCAAACTAGAGCTGATGTTGCAATACCTTTATCAAAAACAAGCCTCACAAATTGATTGGGTGGATATTGCGTTTCAATTTGGTTTTAGTGACCAACCTCATTTGATCCGTTATTTAAAGCAACAAATCGGTACCACCCCGAACAAATATTTATTAGAGCGAAATTTTACGATTGATGTCTATGGTGGTGTAAGTTCATCGTAGTGCACAAGTAAAGGAAAGAAAATGATTCGAAAAATGAAAGAAACGGAAATAGATACGCTTGTATATCTTTGGTTTAAAACGTCCGTTCAGGCACACAACTTTATCGCTGAAGATTTTTGGAAAAGCCAAATGTTGGCGATGAAAGAAACGTATCTGCCAAACTGTGACACCTACATATACGAAGAAGATAATAATATTCTAGGTTTTATTTCTTATCATCAAGGCTTTGTACCTGCGCTATTTGTCTCGATTGAAGCACAGTCTCAAGGTATTGGCAGTAAGTTACTAGACTTCATTAAACAGCAATACCAGCAATTACAGCTTACGGTGTATGCCGAAAATCAAAGGGCGCACAGTTTTTATATGGCTCAAGGCTTTAAAAATTCTGGTCGTCAAATATGTGAGCATACTGACCATGAAGAAATATTGATGCAATGGTGCAAAGTATAACCTTAGACATAATATGCATTGACGGCTGCTGGCAGTGACTAAGCTGTCAGCGTAAATAGGCATTCATATTGATTATGAACGGCTTGAGAGCGGCATGCAGCCCGACACCCATCTAGAATAAATACGCCGTCATTCCAGAAAATTTATTTAAGGGAGCTTAAGCGAGCGTGTATTCTTTTATCCGGAACCCCCATTGATAGTTCTGTGTATTTTTCTATGATGCTGTTTATATAAGGTTGTGAATGACTGAAAATAGCCCTGATCCCACGAGTAGAACATGACATCTACCGTTTCTCCATAGACCATCCCAACACAGCCGAAAGTGGCAAATTTTGAACAATATTTATGGGCTGACGACAGCGGGGGATGTTTGCTCAATTGCAAACGAAAAAAAGCTCAATTTTTCAATTGAGCTTTTTAAGGAGTGCGTGTTACTTATTCGGGTAAAAGTAACTCAGTCTATTTCTTTTCCGTCATTTTCTTTTGTACAGTTTGCACAAATTTCTGCATTTTCAGCGTGTTGTAGTTAATGCCCGCGGCACTGTAGTTTTGACCAACTTGCATTGGGTAACCTTCAAGTGAACCAAGGAATTCTTTAACTTTGTTGCTTACTGGAACGAAAACCCACATGTTATCAATCATCCAACGTACATACATTGAAGACTCGATTGGTGCTTTTTCGTATGGGTCAGCACGTAAGTTAATAAGCTGTGGCCAAGCTGGAACTTCACGAACACCAGACGCCATATCACCTTTAACTAAGGCAAAACTTGCTTTCCAGTTATTCCAACGAATCGCGTTAAGCTCACCCGCTTGTGAAAAGTACATCATTGTTTCACGAGGACCTTTGTCTGTTTTGCCTTCGAAAAGTGGTTTAAAGTTGTAACCGTCTAAGTGAACACGCCATTCTTTACCGTTGATGTTTTCACCTTTTTTAAGGCTATCTACAAGGTCTTCGTCACCCATCGCCGCAGCAAGGGTTGGCATCCAGTCCATGTGTGACATCATCTCGTTAAAGATTGAACCAGGTTTAATAGTACCAGGCCAGCGAACTAACTGAGGCACACGCATACCGCCTTCATAAGTTGTACCTTTCTCACCGTGAAATGGTGTCGTACCACCGTCAGGCCATGTAAATGTTTCGGCACCGTTATCTGTAGTGTAAATTACGATGGTATTATCAGCGATTTCCAACTCATCAAGCTTGTTTAGTAAAGTACCAATTTGCTCATCGTGCTCTAACATACCGTCAGCATAAATGCTGATACCTGATTTTCCTCTCCATTTCTCTTCTAAACGAGTGTGAACGTGCATACGAGTCGAGTTAAACCAGATGAAGAATGGTTTGTTTGCTTCGTGAGCTTTGTCAATGAAGCTTAAAGTAGCAGCCATAAACTCTTGGTCAGCGGTTTCCATACGCTTACGAGTTAATGCACCAGTATCTTCGATACGGCCATCTGCATAGGTGTGTAAAACACCACGTGGACCATATTTCTTTTTAAATGTAGGGTCTTTCGGGTAGTAGTACGTTTCTGGCTCTTCTTCAGCGTTTAAGTGGTATAAGTTACCGAAAAACTCATCAAAGCCGTGATTAGTTGGTAAGTGATGGTTTTGGTCACCTAAGTGGTTTTTACCAAATTGACCGGTCATGTAACCGTGCTCTTTAGCAATATCAGCAACCGTTGGAGTCCAATCAGGGATACCCGCTTGCGAACCCGGCATACCAATGGTTAATAAACCGGTACGAAAAGGTTCTTGTCCTAAGATGAATGAAGAACGACCCGCAGTACAACTTTGTTGTGCGTAGTGATCGGTAAAAAGCGCACCTTCTTTAGCAATACGGTCAATGTTTGGGGTTTGGTAACCCATAACACCTAAGTTGTAAGCACTGATGTTATTAATACCAATGTCATCACCCCAAATCGCTAGAATGTTCGGACGAGAGGTGTCAGTTGTTGCCATCGCCGCTGTTGATGCGGCAAGTAAGCTTAAACCGATAGCATATTTACTTAACTGTTTGTTAAATAGCATGTTATTTTCCTGATTTAGTTTTTTGTCAATAAGTTTGATTCGGAAAATATGATAGGGAGGGAGGGGGAGAAAAAGAAATAAATCAGAAGCTAGGTACTATAAGAAAGTCTTATAGTACATTGCGGGGAAACAGGTTTTCTTTTTTAAGGTGTTGTTTTTGTTGTTAATTTTGTGGTTAGTTCTGAGTGAGGGCTAAATCTGATTTTTTAGATCTCGACGCTGTTTTAAATACTCTAAACAATAAATGGCCAGTATGGCATAGAGGGTAACGAGTAAAAACAACCCAAAACGAACAGCAAAAGCCGCGTAAACATCTTTACCACTGGCACTGTCTTCGACACTGGGCCCTAACAAAATTAACAGGGTAACAAACACATTTTGCCAGAACGATGGACTAAAACTGGATTTACTGATTTGATAAAATTTACACAGCAAATAACACGAAAACACCAACATCCAAGCACTAAATGCCCAAAGCTCCGTCACCATGTCCAGCAAAAACCAAAATAAAATCGACAAAATACCGCCGATAAACGTTGAGCCAATCAACTCCTTAGCGGCAACGCGCAACTCAATGGTGCTTGACTGCTGACTTAACGCCACCGATTTAAGCATGATAGGCATGTAGGCAAGTGGGTTCGTTAATGCAAAACAATAGGCCGGTAAGACGATGAGGGTAGAGCGAAATGCTAACCAGGTTGAATCTATTGCCGGAGGCGTTGTTGCAGGTGCTGCATCATTGTTATCTTCAGGAAAAAATGGATACACCAACCATTGGCATAAAACGGCGATGATCATCGCAATCACTAGGCTTTCAATGATGGTTTGTGCCAATGCGTAATTCACACTACCGGTGAGTGTGATTAAGGTAATGCCTACCGTTAAAAACGTCCCAACTAATACTTTACCTTTATTGATGGTAATTAAACTGCTGAAAAATAAACCGAGGCCAACGATGAATATAGCACTTACAGGGTAGTTAATCAGGATGGGAATAATGAGTAACCCAATCCCTAAGGTAAGTAGGGTAACAAGCACTAAGCCTATTAGGCCCTTTACCGGCATGGCCGGGCCGGGTTTTAACCCCAAAAAGAAGGCAAATAATGGCGCAAGATAAGGCAGTGAAATGGTTGAGCCATAAGCTAGCCAAAGCGATAGGGCAATGGTAAAGGCTAAGCGAAACACCCGCCTTGCCCAAATAGGCAGCTTGGTAAGAAGCGAAGGTCTTTGAGTAAAAGACATTAGCCGATTAGTAGGCATAAGATAACCAGCTCATAATGCGGATATGCAGTTCGCCTAACCAGCGGATGAAACCACCTTCTTCACTGTAAGCAACAACGGAGGCTTGACCACCAACCCGTAATTGTTTTGGGTTGATTTGTTGCTCCCTTACGTTAAATTCAATGATCACAGGAAAGCGTTGTGATTGACGCAACCAATCTCGGTTATTATCAATAGATGGTAAGCTGCCCGGCGAGGTTTTTTTACCGCTGCTGATGCCAATGCCAATACTGCGAATTTTCCCTTGGTAGACATCGCCGGGCAGGGCATCAAATAATATTTCAACGTCGCTGTTTATTTGCAAGTGCCCTAAATTGTTTTCGGTAAATTCAGCGTTAATCCACACATCATGAATGGCAACTAAGGTCATAACCGGGTTACCCGCACTGGCAAATTGGCCAGTATCAACGCTTAAATTCGTGATAACCCCAGAGCTTTGTGCGATCACTTTGGTGTTTTCTAAATCCAGTGTGGCTTTGGCAACGGCGCTTAGAGCGGCATTGATCAAGGCATTATTTTGACTATCTTCACCACCTTTTTGCTCTATGGCCTGAACAATACCCGCTTGGGCTGAACGCACCTTAGCTTGAGCTTGGGTTAAATTAGATTGCGATACTTCAATACGGCGCACCGAAATGGTACCTGGGTCGTCATCATATAAGCGTTGTAAACGTTTCAGATCTTGTTCCGCTTTTAATTGATTGGCTTTTGCGGCAACTAAATTGGCTTTCGCATTATCAACGGCCGCATCGCCGGCATTAACTTGGTTACGAGTGTTTTCTAAATCGGACAAGGCTTTGTCTAAAGCAATTTGATAATTAGCCGGATCTATTTTAAACAACAATTGCCCAGCTTCGACTTGTTGGTTATTTTGCACATGCACTTTTTCGATTAAACCGCTTACCTTGGGCGCAACGCCAACAACATAGGTTTCTACCCGTGCTTGTGTGGTATACGGGGCAAACCGATCGGCGACAAGGTACCAAATGATGGTTAGTATGATCAGCGCTAAAATCAGCTGAATACCTTTTTGTAAAGGCTGAGCCGCTTGCTTCTTTTGTTCCGCTAGCTGCTCTTGCTGCTCTTGTATTGGCTGCGTTTGTTGTTCGGTTGCTTCTGATTCGGGCATTGTTTTATTCTCTAGCGCATCGTTATTGGATTTGGTATTACTCATATAACAGAGGCCTCGTTATTATCTTTTAGGGCTTTTAGGCAAAGGTTCGCTCAGTGGTATTTGCCAGTCTTGCCGCTCGTTAAGCTGTTGCTTAGTGCTGTTGGAAATTAGACCGTCAATGGGCATATCATGCCAACCACCACCTAAAGATTTATATAGGGTGATTACCGCGCTAATATGATCGCCTCGGTTAATCAGGCGTTGATTGGTTTGATTAAAGTAGGCGCGTTGTGCATCCAACACGCGCTGAAAATCAGAATAGCCTTCTTTAAATCGGGCATTGGCTAACACCAAAGCACGCTGAGTCGCGGTTACCGAAGCGTCGTAAATATCCATCTTCTCAAGGGTCTTAACAACGCTGATGGCCGCATCATCAATTTCTCGCGCAGCATTTAACACGTTGGCCTGGTACTGCTCGATGCGCTCTTGTAACCGGGCATCTTGCAGTAAAATATTATTTTCAATGCGGCCATAATCAAGTACGTTCCAGTTGAAACCAGCACCAGTTGACAGCAAGCCATTATCACTACTGTTCCCATTTGAATTGCCTGACCAACTTAGCGTGCCAAACAGCGAAATCGAAGGGTAGTAGTCCGCTTCGGCGATCCCAATTTGTGCCGATTGCGCAGCAACTAACCACGCAGAAGAGCGGACATCTGGTCGACGCAGAATAATATTGGCTGGGATCTCATTAAGTAATATTGTTTCGATAATAGGTAAAGTATTTTGCTCCGATTGCAATTCGGCAATTGGCCCTGGAGGTTGTGCCAAAATGGTCGACAAACTGTTGCGCGTTTTGGTTAACAATATTTCCAATGTGGGAATGGTTGATAATGTGGCTAAGTATTGAGATTTTGCTTGCTGTAAATCAAGTTCAGCCTGTTGGCCTTGCAAATACAGTTTTTGAGTGATTTCATAACTGCGTTTTTGAATTTTGGCATTTTCATGGGCAATGACAATGCGTTGCTCAGTGGTTTTGTAGGTAAAATATAATTGCGCAACTTGTGAGCTGATAATCACCTGCATATTTTGTTGGTTGGCTATCGAGCTAAAAAAGCCGGCATCGGCCGCTTCAATCCCGCGGCTAAATTTGCCCCAAAAATCCAACTCCCAGCCAACATCGATGCCCGATTGATAACTAAACACACTGTCATCACTATCTGGCAGTATGCCGCCACGACTACGGGTTTTTGCACCAGCAATGGAGCCGCTCACTTGTTGCAATTGCGGGTATAGGGTACTGCCAGCAATGCCTAATTGGGCACGGGCTTGTAAAACGCGCAAACCGGCTTGTTGCAAGTCTAAGTTAGCGGCTAAGGAACGTTGCATTAGGGCATTTAATTGTTCATCTTTAAGTGCATGCCACCAAAAGCCTAATTGTTCATCCTTTGCATTTAACGGATTTAGCTTACCATAGAGTTCAGGTTGCCAAGATTGCAGCCAAGGGGTTGTTGGTTGCTGATAGTCGGGGCCTAAAGTGGTGCAGGCAACACAAACTAAAGACAGAGCCCCAAGGCCTATTCCTCGAGGCTTACGGATAAAGCGGTGCATACCCACTACTCTTTATTTGCTTCGACGTTTGTGCCTACGTTATCTTCATCAATAGTGGCTTGTTCTACCCAGTCCATAAATATTTGATAACCCACAGCAAGCAGTACCGCACCAATGAATAAACCAATGATGCCTGCCGTAACCATTCCGCCAATCGCGCCTAATAAAATAACTGGCATCGGCGCATCAACACCTCGGCCTAATAGCAAAGGTTTTAAGAAGTTATCGGCAAGGCCCGCAATGACAAAGTAAATAGAAAACACGATATTACTGGTGGTAGAGGCATCGCCCCCCATCCATAAGTATACGATTGCGGGGATAAAAATGAGCGCCGCAGGTAATTGTAAAATCCCAAAAACCATCACGATAATGGCTAAAATTCCAGCCCCAGGAATACCTGAAAATAAAAAGCCCATGCCTAGCAATAAGGCTTGAATAAAGGCGACACCAATTACTCCAGTAGCTACAGAACGAATTGTGGCAACACTTAGAGCGTGCAGTGAGGTACCTTTTTCTTGATTACTAAAGCGAATAAAAATTTTGCGCATTGCCTCGGTACCCGATTGGCCATAGGCCATCATGATCCCGGCAATGATTAATGCGCCAATAAAGGTGAATAAACTGCCAAGGGTTGCTTTGGCAACGCCTAAAATAGTCTTGGAGATTTCGTTTAGTTTATCTTTAGAGTTGGCAATTAAATCGGGTAAATCAGTCGCCGCTGATTGCCAAATGCTGTAAACACGCTCACCAATAATTGGCCAGTCGGCAACCGACTCTTTTGGTGGGGCAATGGAAACCGTGCCTTGTTGCACGTTGTTGAAAATTCCATGTAAGTGATCAGCAAAAGCATTACCCATCAGCAACGTTGGGACGCCCAGTATTAACAAACCACATACCACAATGATTGTCGCGGTTAAGCCTTGTTTGTTCTTACATTTTTTTGCCAACATCAAGTGCAACGGGTACAGGGCAACGGCGAGAATTAAGGCCCACAACATAATGCCTAAAAATGGCGCAAAAATTTGCAAACATAACACCACAATGACGGCAATAATACCGATTCGTAAAATGGTATCGGTAAATATACTAACCATTCTTTTTTGCTTATTTGGATCTTCAGGTAGTGGCATGGAAACCTCATTGGTCATTTAAAGATTAGGAATCTCGATGTTAACTTGAAAGTGATTAATTAACAGTACGTTAGTATATTAAATTAGTGTATTAACTTGGGCTTGTCGATGAGATTTTGACAATAGCGGGCAATTCCTTGAAAAAAGGATACATTGTTGTGCATATTTTGCGCACTTACCATAGAAACAATGGCAAGCACGCAATAGGTTGACGCTATTTCACTTTGATACGCTTTTGTTCAAACCAATAACCTAGCGTAAAGGTACAAATGGTGATATCGGTAATCGCAAAAGGCACAAACCATTCATTTAACCACGCGGTTTCTGGTGAAAACGCATTGCTGGTATATAGGTAAACCATAAACAGCTTTTCTAAAAAAGAGTAAAGAATGATAGAACTTTGCCATTTCGGTACAAAGGCCGAGGCGGCAATAAAGAACCCCATTAAACCGACCATAATGCCCCAATGGCGAATAATGAATAAATAACGCTCATCAAACGGCAAGTTATTCATATCCTTTAGGGCCCACTCTGGCCAAAAAGCATAAATGGCGGCATACATGGTGACTAAACCGCCAATTACTAAAAACGGCTTTAAAAATCTCGTAAAAAACATAGTTATCCTATTGGTTTGGGTTCAATTATGAGCGTTTAATGATATTTACGAACAGATTTCCCATGAGCTTTTCGCCAATGAGGTACTGGACAAATAACATAATTTTGGCATCAAGGGTTGTTCGGTAAGACAGTTTTGGAGAAACACAAAAACCGGCTTTAACCATGGTGTCGACGGTTGATTTTGTATCAGAGCCTTTGCGATAGGCTGAGTATAAGAAACTATGTGATTTATCAACCATCTCCTTATATTCGTCAAGTTTATTGGTTGCTTTCATATCCGCTAACTGCAGAGCGTCTAATTCGGTTTCGACACAACCAGGTTCAATGGTACACACTTTAATGTTAAACCCTGCAACTTCTTGTGATAGGCCTTTTACCATACCATTTAAAGCGTGTTTTGATGCCGAATACCAAGAGTTCATGCCCGTAGAAATGCGACCGGCAATAGAAGTGGTAAAAATGATCCGACCACAATTTTGCTTACGCATATGTGGGAGTACCGCGCGAGCAACACGAGCGGCACCAAAAACGTTGGTATCAAATTGCTCGTGTACTTTATCAATAGGCGTTTCTTCAACAGGCCCGGCAATGGGAAAGCCCGCATTAGAGTAAACCACGTCGATTTTACCGGTTATGTTAATAATGTTGGCAATGACCTTTTCAACGTTTAATTCATCGCGAACATCCATTTTAAATATGTGACCGCCTAGTTTTTCCAGATCTTGCATGTTATCTACGCGCCGAGCCACACAAAATACACAGTGGCGTTCCAGTAAAAGCTTTTTAGCTAAGTCTTTGCCAATGCCTGAGGAAGCGCCAACAATTAAAACAATTTTTTTCATTCAAATAGGTCCTTGGGGAATGAGGAATAAAAAGATTGTAATGAACTTTAAAAATAACAACAAATGATGTATTTTCATTAGAGTTATAACTAGCAGGAATATTACTGAAAGGTAGGGTTTTGAATAAACTTGAGCAAAAACTAGCAAGAATCGATTTAAATTTATTAATTTCATTAAGCGTTTTATTAAATGAACGCAGTGTGAGCAAAGCCGCGGACGTTTTGTTTGTGACTCAGCCTGCGATGAGTAAAACATTGCAGCGCTTGCGAAGTCTGTTTGATGATCCACTCTTTCATCGTACCTCTTCAGGTATTGTGCCAACCAAGAAAGGTAAAGAGCTCGAACAAAAACTGCCTCCGCTATTAAATCAGCTTAACTCGGTATTAACCGAAAGTGAGTTTACCCCGTCTACTTGTAATCAAACATTTACCATTTCCATACCATCGATTATCAGCCACGTGTTGTTGCTGCCATTTATTGAAAAGATCAATAAATTGGCACCAGATATCTGTATTGTTGATGTCCCGAGCGAGGCTGATCCAAGTGCATCGCTTGAAAAAGGGAAGTATGATTTTGCCATTCATGTCAGTAAACCCAAAAATAAGAACTATAAATACACCTCGTTGGGTTTGATAAAGCCATGTGTGTTTGCGCGCAAAAATCATCCCTTGGCGCAAGAACACGCAAAACCTAGCTTAGAAGATTTGAACGGGTTTAAATTTATTGATTATCAAGTTGGGGCATGGGAAGGCAAGAGCTTTGAAAATCCTGCGCAAAGAATTTATCGATTATTGGACTTTCATCCGCAAATCATCTGTAAAAGCAGCCAGTTAAGTACCATTACTGCGTTATTATCAAAAAATGACTATTTGTTTATTTCACCTGAATTTATGCTTAACGCCCCAGATTTCGCCGATAAATTCAGCAAAGTTATGGAATTTGATTTAGACGAAAATTATTTGTTTGAATTAATATTGATTGAGGCGCCTCAAAATCAATTTAGTAAAGCCGAACAATGGCTAAAAACCGAGTTACTTAAAAGAATTATGCTTTAATTTTAGCTAAAATTGGTGCTGGTAACATCCTTTTAAACCATCACCATGGCTCGTTTTTTAACCGCTTTTATTGGCTGGTTTTGTTAAGCTTTAAAAGCTAAAACTTATCCCAAAGAAGTGAATTTCCCCGGCAAAACTTCCGTAAATTTGGGTGTATGCCTTACCGGTACGATCAATATCAACATTGCCGAGATCTGCGTACTCGTAGAAAAAATCAATGTTCGTGTTATTCCATTTGGTTTTAGCCCCTAATGAGTAGCGATACGCTTTGCCTACGGGCATATCGACCCATTGTTTGGTTGCATCATCTTGTGGGGAGGTCGAGTAGGCAACACCCGCTTTTACGGTCCAGTCATTATTAAGGATGTATTCACCGCCGAGCGCATATTTATAGACATCGTCCCAGTCACGGTTAATGCCTTGTGGTGCCGTGGTCATTTGATTTAATTCCTCATGGTATACCGGAGTTTCGCCGTACTGACTCCATTTGTGCTGCTGCAGGGAGGACAATAAGGTTAATTTAGGCGTCACTTGAACACGGCCACTTAAATCAAACAAGCTTGGGGTGATTAATTCGGTACCCACAATGGATGGCATCGGCTCATCTAGCAATAAGGTCACGTCTAAATCGGTAAATTCATGAGTTACCTTAGAGCGATAGCTCAACCCTAACGACCATCTTGGTTGCTGATACATTAACCCTAATGTATAGCCATAAGCGATATCATCACCTTCATCAATGTTAATGCCGGTTGTTGCCACCTCAAGTGTTGCATAACTGATTTGCGCGCCTAAACCTAAGGATACGTTGTCATTAATCTTATAACTTAGATTTGGGTTTAATTGGGCGATGCTCATATCTGCCTCAGTTAAATGATTGGCACCATCCCATTCTTTTCCGTAATCAATGGCTGAACCACCGGTACCGGCAAAATTTAGCCCCACGGACCACTTGTCATTTAAGGCTCGGGTATAAAATACACTTAATGCCGGTAGGGTAGTATTACCCGAAGCATCACCGGTATCGGTATAGTCAGGTAGTTCACCATGATAACCCTTATCGTGATAATCCATTTCAAGGTCTAACACCATGACATTAATGGTAGTTAATTTATTTGCCATAAATGCCATTGTTGCTGGATTCATCCAGCTTGATGCAGCCGAGTCGGTATAAACACCATCGCCTGCACTAGCAGTGCCAGCGTTGGCGGTTACGGCTTCTTGTAAAAGTAGACCACTGGCCTGTGCTGATATTGAGCACAAACCTAGGCCTGCACAAATATATTTTGCAATGTGAGATTTGTTCATTGGTATGTCTTTTATAAAAGTAAATAATGGAGGTTATGGCACTTGTAGTAAGTACCCATGCCATAACCCAAATCGGGATTTACAAAGGAAAATGCATGTTTAAAACAGCCTTAATAACAGGCATTAGGCAAACAACCCTTTGAACCATGAGTAAATCGTAATGGACCAATAGATAAAGAACTTATCTTGCATGCTGTTTTTAACCAACTGCAATCTTGGGTCGTATCCAGCAGGTACTTCGATTAAGTTATTATTGATTTTATAAACATCATATTGAGCCACCATTTTATTCAGTAATTCCGATTGCTCTGCGCCAAGATCAAAGATTTCGGCGGGGTCTTTTTGGATATTGTATAACGCCCATTCACCCGTTCCTTTTGGACCAATATTGCGAACAATTTTATAATCGCCGTAAAATACCGCACTACTGCCAGCAAGTTCATAGCCAATCATTTCATCCGCTGAGTGAATGACGTTTTGCTTGCCCGTTAAGAATGGCCACATACTTGTGCCTGTTGGGGGATAAACGCCCTCGAGCTCTGCGTAAACGTCATCTTTATTAATGTTGGCAACATCAAAGATGGTCGGCACAATATCCTTAACATAAGCAAATTCACTGCTTTGTTTGGCTGTTATTTTGCCAGGGTAGTAGGCAATAAATGGCGATCGGATCCCACCTTCACTCGAAAATGTTTTCCAAAAGCTTGTTGGGGTATTGCTTACCGCCGCCCAACCTGGCCCATAGGCTGAGAAAGAACCCTCTTGGCCAATTTCTGGGGCACCTGTACTCATATCCTCTAGATGGGTGTATGGGTAATTCTCTTTATACCAGTCGCTGTAAAAGCCAATATCTTGCAGCTCAGTACCATCGGCGCCATTATCGGACATGAAAATAACTAGGGTATTTTCCGATTCGCCAATGGCATTAAGGTAATCTAATAAACGACCGATATTTTCATCCATATTGTCCACCATACCAGCATAAGTTTGCATTCGGCGGGCATTAAACGCTTGCTCTTCTTCTGAATAGCTCTCCCAGTCTAAGATTTCGTATAAAGAGGCTTTAGAGAAATTGTCAAAGTGTTCGTTAATCTCAACATCGTGTTCAAACAAACCTATGTCTTGTTGCTTTGCATGGCGTTGGTCGCGAATTATTTTCCAACCTGAATCATAAACACCGTTGTATTTATCAATGTACTTTTTAGGGGCTTGATGTGGTGCATGGACCGCTTGGTATGCAACATAAGCAAAAAATGGGTTATCTGAGCCTTTATTTTCTTCTATGTATGAAATCACTTTATCGGTGTAATAATCGGTTGAGAAATAATCCCCTTGAGGTAAATCAGCCGCTTGACCATCTTCATAATAATGAACCGATTTATACATTGGGGCATAGCTTTGGTTCACCCAGTTATCTGCACCACTTTCCATTAACGTAAATGAACGGTCAAAACCGCGATTAATGGGTTGGTTTTCAGCTGTTTTACCTAGGTGCCATTTACCAACCATAAAGGTATTGTAATTGGCTGCTTGCAACACCGATGATAAAGTCACAACGCGGTTATTTAATTGCCCTTCATAGCCTGGCTTATTGAATTGGTTATCGGATGCAATTTCTAACATATTGCCCAAACCGGCTAAGTGATTATCAACACCCGTCATTAACATGGTACGTGTAGGTGAGCAGGCTGCACCAACGTGAAAGTTGGTCATTTTAACGCCTTTTCTCGCGAGTTGGTCTAGTACGGGGGTGTCTATTTCACTACCGTAACTGCCTAAATCACTGTAGCCAAGATCGTCAGCCAAAATTAAAATGATATTGGGTCTGTTTTCACTGTGTTCTTTAGCTTGATTTACATGCCCTGATTCATTGGCTGCAACGTGGCTTGAGCTTAACAATAAGGCAAAATTTACGAATAAAGGCAAGCGCTTTAAAGGAAGATTGTTCATATGCTGTTCTTAACAATTGGGAAATAAATGACAGCAAAGCTGTGTCTGCTGTCGGATTATGGGGCGGTTTATATCACCGATAAATTAGTTATTATGTTATGCGTTTGATTGTGTTGGTAAGTCAGTAAACATTGCACGAATTTGAATGACGATTTGCTCGCTCTTTTCCTGCATGGTTTGATGTTTCTTGATTGGCTTTTGTAATGTACTTCGCCATACACCTTTTTGTAAGTTGTTATCAATAATATCAAGCACAAAGGTACCTTCGGTATAGCTTCTAGCATGAACATTTGAAACCGATGCACTGTAGCCGTACCTTGGGGCTAGAGCAATATGGCTGCTTGGGCTGGCATAAACCTTGGTTTTATCTTTTGCGGCAACAAAGTAGCTTACCAATACGTCGGCGCTTTCTTTGTCTGTTGCACTCATACCCAGTAAACTTAGCTCTGTGGTAATCGCCGTATTAAAACGATCTCTGTCAATATCACTCAACATTGGGTTGCTATTTTCAGTATCACCAATGATATAAAAGGATTTAACCTGACTAAAATCATAAGCTGCTTGATGATCTGATGTGGCCGTGTAAGTTGATGAACAAGCACCTAGTAATAGTGCGAATGGGATAAGTAATAGTTTTGCAATTCTCATGGTGGACTCCAATCTCTGTTGTGTAAAACATTTAACGAAAGAAAGTTTATGAGGATTGTGATATTTCTACAAATGATGTGTTTTCATGAGGGATATAGCTGTAGGTTATATCCCGAGAGGCAGTAAAAGCGTTTAACTAATTTGACTGACATAGTTTGACTAACTGCTCAGGTTAAAGCCTGCGCTTTTCTATTTCTGCTTAAAAGATTTTTGCTCCCACCAAATAAAGCTAGCCGACAGAATAAACAATACCCAAAAAATACCCTTGTTAAGGGCTTGCCAACTGTGGGTTTCTTTTGGCTCAAGTGAACGCGACTTTATTGCTGTGCGAAGGGTTGCTGCCACTTTTTGTTGTTGACGCAACGTTACCCATGCGTTGTCGTCTTCATAATATTGAAATTGTTCTAAAGCGTTGTTATCCGAATGCTCAGAGGGTTGCTGGTACGCAATTTTATGCCAACCACTCATTTGTGGCCAGAAGGTTGCGCAACGGTTGGTATCTAGGCCTAAATTTTGTTGCCATTTGAGCTGTTGTATGTTGTTTGTTGCTACGTTTACTAATGCTAAAGTCGCGTGTTCTTTCGGTGCTGTTAAACAACTTGTTTGCGCTTCGCCAACAAAGTTTGGTTCCTGTTGCCATGTATTAATAAAGCGGTTGTGTACCTCACGTCGAGAAATGTTACTCAATACTTGCTGCCAAAATTGACTATATAGGGCTTGTTGTCCGTGGTTTAACCAACGATATTGATTTTGAAGGGTGCTGATTCCGACAAAACCTAAGCCCATAGGTTTGCGCATGACTACTGAGCCGATGTTTGAGCTTATGATGGCGTCGGTAAGCAAGTCTTGCTTGAGCGTTGCTTTTATTCGGGCGATTGCACTTAGGGCGGTTTTATTATTCTTTGCTAAGGTGTTTTGTGACCATAGGGGGTATACATCGTTAATGGTACTGGCTTGTTTTTCAAGGCTGAAACCTTTCAGCATTCGGGTAACTGCAGAGGGTTCATTTGCGGGTAATTGTTGCTTTTCTACTAACTCACTGTCTGCCCAAATAAGCAAACCTAAACCTTGTTGCACCGCTTGTTCTATTATGTCGCTTTGCTCAGGTGGAAGGGCAAGAATTGAACGTCCATCCAGGACAAGTAAATCAAGTGTTCGCAACTGTTTTTCGGATATAAAAGGCGTATCAACCGTCGGCTTTTTGTTTGCGTCATTGACTTTAATACGATGAAAACGTTTTTTGCTTATGGCATTTAAACTGCTAACCGTTACGCCTTGTTGCGTTAACCAATTGCTAAGGTAGCGACTTTCAAACGAAGGTGCCGCCAACATAAAACCTATGTTCGGGCTATTCGGTGTGTGCACTTGAATGGCTAGGGTGTGTTTTTTAATGACTTGCTGTTGGCGGTTAAGCAAATGGAGTTGATAGTCATATATCCCTTGAGTTTTTGGTATGGTGGAAAGCTCGAAGTTGTCTTTATGACTAACCCGTGTTTTGGCTTGCATCTTACCCGCTGGATTGATTAACTGTATCTCGTGGATGTCCGATGATTGGTTATCTGAAGACTGGCTATAATGAAACTGACCGTTAATTTGTAAGGGTTCACCAATGTTGATGTGTTTTGTCCAGCGCAATTGATTAAACCCTGTATCAATGGGGGCAGGGGTAAACGACAGTTTCAGATCAGAGATTGAATCAAGATGACTCGGCATTAAACCGTGGCCATAAAGTTGGACTTGCTTAAGATTTGGGTACGTAACGAAAAGTGCGTTTATCGAAGGGATAAAACTTACGGGCTGTTGCAGCTGTTGACTCATTTGATTGGCATGCGCTTGCGATAAACTCACAGCTTGTAGCCCCAAATGCTGATCTAACATAACCTGTTTTTCACTGCCATTGGTGAGCAGTACGATATTGGTGGTGACTGTTGTCTTAATGTGTGGCTGTAAGATAAAAGCGATTATCGATACCATGGCAAGGCCATTGGCAAGACAAACTAAAATCAGTCGTAAGCTAAAGTCAATCCGCTTTTTTGCCGACCAAACACAAAACAGAAATATAGCCAACAGTAGCATGAATAAAGTAAGGGTTTGCGCTTGTTCAAACAGAGGCTTAAAGGTAATGCCTGACATTAGTCGTCACCTGCAATATTTGTCACGTTGTTCATAAATTCTTTATAAAGTTCTTGGTTGGCGTTAATGAAGCTTTTTTGTTGATGTGCTTTTACTGGGCTGTCATTGATGAGCTCCCATAGTAAGGCTTGTAATTTTTTCAGTTTGACTGTGCTGTTAATCCGCTGTCCACTTTCAAGGGTTAGCAACTGCTCTATAAATAAGCTCTGCTTAAGGAAAATGGCCTGACGGTCAACGTCTTTCTCACTATAGGCTAATAACGTATCGCTCAGTTGCTTGATGGTTGATTTATCACGCTCCCTTAACCTATGGGTTAGTTGAATTTGATTTATTGCTAAATACGCTTTCTGTATAAATGCTTGCTCTTGGGTAGGTAATGGTTTGGCAAAACCGTTATGATCCTTTGAATTAATGTCGTTAAGTTCACCCGTTAAGCGTCTATCTTCCGTAACCGGCGGTGGTTCAAACCCTAAGCGTTTGGTATAAATACGCTCGGCCTGTTTGGCCAGTTTTAAGTACTTATAGGCCGCTTTTTCATAAGGTAGGGCTTTTTCTGGCTCGGCCAACATAAGATGCAATTCGGCTTGCCACATATTGGTTAGTGAGCGTTTCATTAAACCTACCGGGTTGCGCTTACTGATGGGGCCGATTTCCGGATCGCCATGATCGTGGCCAAACTTTTCAATCACGGAGGCAAGGCTAGTTAAACCACCGCTGGTTTGCTCTTTCTTAGTGTGCTCTTTATGACTGTGCTCTGCTAGACCGGTACTGGCTTGCTTCGCTTTTACATGTGTTTGTGCATGTTCCTCATGATCTGTATCTTTATCTGTCTCGCCAGCGCCGTTATGTGTTTTACCTTCTTCTTGATGGGCTTGGTAAAACGAAGAGCCTTCCTGTGCTTCATTTTCATCACCAAGGTATTGACCGAAGCGTAATTTTAAATCTTGTTGGGAGTGACCCAAATCGCTGGAGGTTTCTTTAAAATTCGTTGAACTTAACGTGGGTTTGTCGGCAATTAATTGCTCTGTTTCAATAATGATTTGCCGTTGTGAGCGAAAATAATCGGGATTAAAAAAGACCACAATGCCTTCACTGGCGAGCCCTGCTTGGGTTTCTTCTAGCCATTTTAAGCGGTAGGTGGCCGAGCGACTTTGTTGGGCATTTTGTGTACGGTTATCGCTGGCGATAACCGTGAAATAGAGTTCATCGCCTGGCTCCATACCTAACATGCTCAGATCCCAGGTTTTTTCTAAGGAGAAACCATGTTGTTGATTAATTAGAGGCTGCTGCGTATCAAAATTAAATTCCTGATCGCGAAATTTTACCGACTCACCAGAGCCTTTGGCAACCGAGGCTAAAATGTTGATATTTGATAAGCCATAATCATCGCTAATTTCAACCTGTGCTTTTACTACGGGCAAGGTGTCTTTAGCGTATTCATTACTCATTTTTTTGGGACTTATCACCTTGATGATGGGGGCTTTATCTCGATTGGCACTGATGACATACATCCCTTTGAGCGGCGTTTTATGTTCGCCATATGCAATGCGATAAATTCGGCTTTTGCTAATGGTCATACGGCCGATAAATTCGGATGATATTGTGTCTTTGCTAAGCGCTAATGATTCACCATTGTTAAAGAGCAGGTAATAGGGCTGCTCTGTTTGGTTAAAGTGCAATTTCCAGGTAACGCTGCTGCCAGCTAATAACTCGATATTTAAGAGTTGCTGGTGAACATCTTGCATTTTGCTGTAATCAGGTGGGTTAATGATCACGGTGCTCTGGTTAAGCACAACGTCTTGTTGCGATGATATGGGGGATTGTATCTTGGGCGCTATTTGGAGGCCTTTTGGGCCGCCTAGGATCATGCCTTTGTCAAAATTTAATAGGAAAACCGTGAAGACAAGCAGCAATAAACTTAACCCTATTGTGCGCTTTATTGGAAGTTTGGGCCAACACCCGTTAAATTGGTGAGCGTTAAAGTGGTCAATGAAACGACGTTCAATACGCTGTTTTTGCAAAGATTTTAAAGTACCTGTTGGAATGTCCTCAAGCAGTAGTTGGCTGCTTTCTTGCAAGTCATCATAATGGCGATTTAAATGCAACACAATCCCCTCAACACATAAGGCTTTATATCGACGACTTGTGCTGAGAATGAAAAGGAAAAGGGCCAATACAAGCACTGTGAACAAGAGTGCTGAGCTAAGGGCTACTTGAAAATGCAACAGCAAAAATGCCAAACAGGGCAAGAACGGCAAGGCATACAAGCCATAGTGATACATTACTCGGCGTTTTTGAGCCTTTAATAAGTCGGCTAAAATGTTTGCTATGCTCATTTTAACCCCCCATTGCTCTGTACGTCTGTGCTCAGTACTTTAGTGCTTTGTACTTCAGTGCTAGACAATTGACGCTTTTTAAGAGCCGCGTGAATGGAATGCTCGCTTAATAAACGTTCAATGATAAATAAGCCAATAAGCAGAACCAATAGATAGCGATTTAGTGAGGTGTGTTGCACCACACCTTCTCGATAGGTTTGTGTGTATTGGTTAAGAATTTGACGGATTTGAGACGCGCTTAATTGCGCGGTTTGTTTATTGGCAACAGCGTATTGTGTAAATAACTGGTTTAATATGCTTGGAAATTCAGGTTGTTTAACTAACGAAAACCACGTTGGTTCAAAGCGTGTGTTTAGTTGCACTTGGCTAAAGTGCGCCAAGTCTTCACCGCTAATGCTTTGCTCTATTAAAATGGGCTGGTTCTGTTGGGTTTGCCAAACGCTACGTTCTGAAGCTAAAAGCGTATGCTGTTTAAATATAGCCACATTAATTGGCTGCGCTAATGGTGGAAAAGGCAGTAGTGAAGCGGAAAAGCCAAGCCCTAATTGGTTCAGCCCTAATTGGTTCAGCTCTAATTGATTAGCTGGTTGATAAAGTGGATTAGATGCTAATGTTGGCAACTCGTCCAACCCTAAATCACTAATAATAAGTCCATTAGCGAGTAGGCTTTCTGTGAAGTCATCTTTTTTAAGAACATCGGATAAATCAAACAAGATATTGACTTTAAGGCTTGCTTGATTTTCTACATACTGCTCTGTCGGGTACGTAGAAATGTGCATATTTGTATAGTGATGTTTCTGCAATGCCAATAAAGCCATTTCTAAGAAACGGGTGTCACGATTTTCATCAAACACAATAAGAATGTGAAGCGCTGCCTGCGCATCTGCTAAAAGCGATTCTGCCGTGGTTTTTTTTAGGTGCAATTGGAAAGTGGGGTGGTTATCGATAACGTTTGCATACAATCTTTGCTTTACGATAGCGTCTTTATAAAATACATCACTAACGTAAATGTTTGGTACATGTTTTTCTAACGTTTTAGCGTCATAATTTGCCAATTGTTTGCTTATGGTTTGTAACGCAGTAAGGGATTCAACGCCTGATGTTATAGGCAGGCTTTGTATTGCGCTTTTTACTTGATCGCTGTTGTTAATGGAGGCGCTTTTTATTTGCCCATCGACCGTAACCAAGCTGATTTTATCAGGGCCATTGGCTGCAATGAATCTATTGATTTGCGTTTCGCTTGTTTGCGCTAGCCAAGCTTGCGTTACGATTGACGTTGGCAGGTCTTTATTGCCTTTTTGATTTAACACGAGCTCGGCAAAGTAAAGGCTAGCGAGTAAAAAAATCAATAATCGAATCAGTAATAACAACAACTCACTAAGTTTGCGCTGCTTAACGCTGTGTTTAGGCAGTTTTTTTAACAGCTCAATGCTGCCCACAACCACACGTTGGGTTTTATTTTGCCTCGATAAATGGATCAGGATTGGTATGGCTAAACAGGCCAAACCGAGCAGGGCTAGGGGGGAAAGCAGTGAAAACATTTAACTCATCCCCCGCAAGCGACGTTGCAAATAATAATGCAGTGTATTGTCTAATGGCTCGTCAATATTGATTTTATTGACTTGAATGTTGGCATCATTTAATTGTTGCTCGATGGTGGTGTTATGATCTTCTAAAACCTTTTTATATTGACTCTTTGCCAATTTTGAATCGATAAGCACGGTTTCATTGGTTTCAAGATCAACAAAGGTTAGGGTTTTATCGTAAGGAAAGGCAATTTCATCCGTACAATATAATTGCCATGCTTCAAGCTCGCTGGCGGTGGCTGCAAGCGGGGTTAAAAAGTCAACTATCTCATCCTCTGTTTGATAAAAGTCTGACAGAAAGATGACCGTACTTTGGCTTGTTAATGGGGCTAATTTATCGGTAAATTCAGTAGCGTTTTGAAAATGACTCTGTGTTGTGCTCTGGCTTAACTGCTCGGTAAAGGCAAACCACTGGTGTTTATTATTTGCGGCCGGTAAAATTTGCATGTTTTTGCCACAAAGTTGAATGAGCCCAACATTATCCCCTTGGTTTAAAGCAATGTAGGCGAGGGTAGCGGCTAGGTGCTGAGCATAATTGAATTTGTTCCAGCAAAGGGGCTCTTTTGGGCTGTGCAGTTTATTGCTTTGTTGGCCGCTAAACAGCGAACGCATTTGCATAGACTTGCTGCAATCGATGATAATATAAATGCTGGTTTCGCTTTCCCGTTCGGCTTCACGGACAAAATAGCGATCGGAACGCGCAAACAGTTTCCAATCAATTTTGGCTAACTCATCGCCTGGTTCATAGCTGCGGTATTGATTAAACTCCATACCAGTACCACGCATTTGGCTTGGATGGATCCCTTGTAAAAATCCCTGCGCCAATGTTTTGGCAATAAAAGGTAAATCTTTTATGCGGGCCAATACTTTTGGGTCAATAAATGATTCCATGCAGTTTCTCTAACTTGCTCTTTTTCTTTAAGGTTGACGGCGAACCACGAAAACGGATTAGTAAATCCGCTGGTTAGAGCAACGGGCTCTTCGGTGTATCGATTTTGCTTATTAAGGTGTCAATTAACGCGTCGACATCCAACTTTTGCGCTTGAGCCTGAAAATTTAACAAAATTCGATGTCGTAACACGGCTTTGGCAACAAAATGAATATCATTAAGGGTGACCGCAAAACGGCCCATAAGCAGTGCTTTGGCTTTAGCACACATAACCAAGGCTTGACCACAACGAGGACCTGCACCCCAATGGATATATTCGCTAATACCATCAAGTTGCACATCACAAGGGCGTGTCGCACGAACCAAATCGGTGATATAGCTGATTAAATCACTAGAAATCTCAACTTCGCGAACCAAGTTTTGGATGGTAATGACTTGCTCACTGGTTAACCAACTTTTCAGGGTGACTGAGCTGTTACCTGTGGTGCGGTTAAGAATTTCTATTTCTTCTTCTTTGCTTGGGTAACCCACTTTTACCAACATTAAAAATCGGTCGAGTTGTGCTTCTGGCAAATTGTAGGTGCCCGATTGCTCCACTGGGTTTTGAGTCGCTAAAACAAAAAATGGTTTTGGTAAGTCGTAATGCTTACCGCCATAGCTGATGGACTTTTCCTGCATGGCTTCTAAGAGCGCCGCCTGGGTTTTCGGTGGGGTACGGTTAATTTCATCGGCGAGCAAAATATTGGTAAACACCGGCCCTTGTTGAAATTTGAAAAAGCGTTTGCCGCTGGCGTGATCTTCTTCGAGTATTTCCGTACCAATAATATCACTGGGCATTAAATCGGGGGTAAATTGTACGCGGTGAAAGTCTAAGTTGATGGTTTGTGCTAGCGTATTAACCATTAAGGTTTTCGCAAGACCTGGTACCCCTTCAAGCAAGCAGTGACCGCCAGCAAAAATGGCAATCAATAATTCTTCTACCACGTCTTGCTGACCAACAATCACTTTGCCTATTTCAGCTTTTAGGTGTTGCAGGTTATTTAGCGTATCGGTTATTTGTTGTTCTTGTAATTCTAACATGTCACTTCCTGTTAAGCCGTCATGGCATAAACGACAATATTGACCGCAAAGCGGGTGTTATCTTTGGCTAACCAACGCTTATTGCGAAAGTCATAATCCCATTCACATCCCAAGTCTTTATTGGAATAGAGGACGCCGATGCGGCCATTAATTTCAATGGCTTTTAAATAATCATGGACTAAATCATCACCCCAGCCATTTAATTCCAGACCGGTATTAGGTGGTCCGTCAAAATCAAAAAAAGCCGAGTAAAGCGGGTGGTCATTGGGGATCTTTTTTAATGCTTGTTCACCAAAGATCTCGCCCATTTGTCGCTCAAAGCTGCGCGCAAATAAGCCGTCGATGTCATGATTGCAATCATCGACAAAAACAAAACCACCGTTTTCTACATAGCGCTTAAAGTTTTGTTTTTCATCTTCATTAAATTGCACTAGACGATGACCAGCTAAATAGCAAAATGGCACGGACAGCATCGCGGGATCAGCAAGGGGTATGACCCGCTCTCGCGTGTCAACTTTAATGGTGGTGTATTCGATGAGTGAGTTAAGTACGTTAGCCGGCATACGCTCATCGACATCCCAGTCGCCGGACTCGTAGCTTAAGCGGGTAAAGAAAAAATCGTAATCTTCGGCCAAACTGAAAAAGCTTACCCCAGGTAAGGTGGCAAGTGGGGCCAGCGTTAATCCTTTAATAAAAGCACGTCTTTGCACGGTGTTTCTCTGTTTACTTCAATAAAACACAGGTAGGGCACCAGTATACTGATGCCCTTTCTATCCGACTATACCGCGTCAGATAAACTGCTGAAGGTAAAGTCACGGATCTTCATTGGCGGAACCATACAGCCATTAATACGAACCGGTTTTCCTAACGCTTCAATGTTATTTAACATCACAATTGGACTTTCATTAAAACGGAAGTTTTTGATTGGGTATTTAATCTTACCGTTTTCAATGTAGAAAGTACCATCACGGGTTAAACCTGTGTAAAGCAAGGTTTGTGGATCCAATTGACGGATGTACCATAAACGAGTAACCAAGACGCCGCGGCGGGTATTTTTGATCATTTCTTCTAATGATTCATTGCCACCTTCCATAATAAACTGACCGCTGCCCATCGCTCTAGGGCGATAAGGGGTTTTGGTTTTTTCAGCCCAATAGGGCGAATTGAACAAGTTTACAACCTTACCATCTTTTATCCAGTCGGTGCGTTCAACACGGTGACCGTCTTCAGCAAATGGTGCCGTAGGCACATCTGGGTGAGTAGGATCACTGTAAATATTTACTTGGCTATCAAACATCTTTTCGCCAAGACGGTTACCTTCAACACCTTTGTCGCCTTTTTTGCTCATAAAGCTACGACCTTCATCGGCGCTACGTTGGCTTAATGAACGAGCCATATTGCCTAACAGGCCGATACTTGCCGCTGGCTCAAGAATAACCGTGTATTTACCGGGTTCCATCGCCTTGGCATCGACACTTTTCATCGATTTATTAATCGCCACCATGGATGCTTCAGCGGTATCGAGTTTGCTGTAATCGCTAAAATCACGCGTAACCCAACCAGAGCCCGTACCATCTTCTGTGCGGATGGTGACCGTAAAATCAACGCTCGTTTGCGGGTAGTAAGCAAATAAACCCTTCGAATTTATCATGGCCGTAAACGCCACGGTTTCATTTAAGAAACCCGATGAAATCAGTTTGTTCTTTTTCGAAGGGGCGATGGAGTTTTCAGCTGCCATGGCGCGATCTTCAGGGGTGACACTGGCGGTTGATTTAAAGTAGCCGGTGGTTTTTACGTAGTTTTGCGGTCCAAATAATGGCATGGTTTCCGGGTTGTCCGGTGCTAAAGCCGCTAACTCTTCTGAGCGACGAACCACTTTTAACAGCGATGCATCGTCAAATTCGTTAATCGATGCGACGCCTGTTTTTTTGCCATTAATCGATTGTACGGTTAAGGTCACATCACTTGTTTGCCCCGCGGTACTGACCGTGTTGCGTGCGTAACGGATATTGCCACTTAACTGACCGTCTAAATTACACTGGCAACTTTCAGCTTTCGAATACTTTAATACTTTTTGCAATAACGCTTTTGCTTGTTGTTCGGTTAAAAGACTCATTTTTTGTCTCCTTATTTATCAACTTGTCCAATTACACTTTACGGGCGGTATTAATAACGTTGATGTTATTAAAGCGCGTGGTTGGACAACCATGAGACACGGCACTCACTTGTGATGGTTGACCTTTACCATCAAAGAAAGAACCCCCTAAGCGGTAATCTGATTTACCCGCAAGTTGAGTACAGTTATTCCAGAACTCCTGAGTATTTGACTGATAAGCAACATCTTCAATTTGCTCAGTAATTTTACCGTTTTTAATTTCAAAGAATAATTGACCACCGAATTGGAAGTTATAACGCTGTTGGTCAATCGAGTACGATCCACGGCCTGCTATATAAATACCATCTTCAACATCTTTAATGATGTCTTCGGCAGATAAGTCTTGTTTCTCATTTGGTTTTAAGGACACATTTGGCATGCGCTGAAATTGCACATCACGCCAGCTTTGTGAAAATGAACAACCATGTGATTCTTTTTGGTCGATCATATGCACTTGATCACGAGTCGCCTGATAATTTACCAAGATCCCATCTTTAACCAGATCCCATTCTTTGGTTTTCACACCTTCGTCATCAAAGCCTACATGGCCAAGTGAACCGACTTGGGTTTTATCGGCAACCAAATTAACAATGTCTGAGCCGTATTGGAATTTCTTCGAACGCCATTTATCTAGGGTTGCAAAACTTGTTCCTGCATAATTGGCTTCGTAGCCTAATACACGGTCAAGCTCTAATGGGTGACCAACGGACTCATGAATGGTCAGCATTAAGTGAGCAGGGTCAAGAACCAGATCGTATTTACCCGGCTCAACAGATTTCGCTTTTAATTTCGCTTGCAATTGTTTGCCGGCTTCGGTGGCATCTTCAATCATGTCATAAGAATTTTTATAACCAATGTTGGCGCCCTGAATGCGGATTTTGTCTTCTTCTTTACCATCAAGGTACTCAAAGCCCATACCAACTGGGTTACCCAAACCAGTACGTTGCTTAAAGCCACCTGCACCAACAGCGGTCGCAAAGAACGGTGACCATAAACGATGGACGTCTTGGTCAATGTAAGAGCCGTCGCTTGAAGCAAAGTATTTTTGTTCATTAACCAAAAACAACACCGAGGTAATGTAGTTAGCGCCATTAGCCATTGCAGCGGCATTTACATCAAGCAGTAATTCGGTTTTTTCTTTGGTTGGTATTTCAAAGGCATTTTTGGTCATTGGCGTGCGCCAGCTTTGCTCACCTACACCTTTTAGTGGGGCCAATTGTACCGGGGTGGTTTGAAATTTAGAGTTTGCTTTGGCAATGGCAACGGCTTGAGCAGCTGTGTTGGCAACGCTATCTGGGGTAATGTTGGAGGTTGATGCAAAGCCCCATGTACCATTAGCAATAACACGAATACCAATACCAACGGATTCGGTATTGACAATGTTATCAACACGCGTTTCCTGACACGTGACGAATTCATTTAAGTAACGACCGATACGGGCATCACAATAGGTTGCCCCAAGAGATTTTGCTTTATTTAAGGCGATGTCTGCCATTTTCTTTTTAAACGCAACATCCATTGGTTGATCGAGCATTTCGGCGGCGGAAACAATTTTACCCGTCATCGGCAGTGCAATAGCACTCATTCCGATACCGGAAAATTTGATAAAATTTCGTCTATCCATTTTCTTACCCTGTTAAGTGAATTGTTATTCTTGTTATAAGGTAAAGGCCATCAGGTCTTCGTTACGTCCTTATAGATCTATTTATACGAGCAGATCAGAGGTGAACCCCCGTTCTTTATAATAATTGATTGAATTAATGATCAATCTTCTGCTCTTTGCAAAACACAGTAACATAAAAGGTGCGCTAAAATAAATGATAAAAATTACCTGTGATTAACGAAAAGTAAACATAAAAAGGTCATATTTTGTTTATCACTTGGTTTTCCCTGTTATTCGAAAGGAATAGTAAAATTTTCAAGGAATTAGCTATGGCAAAAATTAAGTTGTATTAAGCTCTAAAGGTGTCGTCTTTATTGATTTTTAGTTAAACTCTGGTTACTGTGTCTTACAAATTAGTGCCGCATTTATGGCTAATAGAATAACAAAAACATTCTTTGTCTAAGGATTATTGTGCCTTTATCGTCTTCATCTTTATTAAATCGCCGGATACACCATAAATGAATCACTTTTTTAATGATAAGTTGCATCAATTACAAGATAAAGCCAAAGCGGCTTATCAGGATCTCGTTGGTAAAGTTCCGGTGATTTCAAAAATGGTGGCGGGCTTACCGATAGTTGCATCCTTTGAAAAGGTGAATAATAGTGAATTTGATGAGAAGCATTACTTTGTCATTCCCTATAAATTATCGGAATATGGCATCGCCTTACACACGATGCGTTCTTTGCCTGTTGGCGCGCCAGAGGTAAATGACTTACCGAAGCGTCGGGTTTTTCATTTTTACAATCAACACGCACAAGGTCAGCTCAAACAGTATTTGCTTGCGCAAGCCGAGGAAGTGGTGCTTAATCAGGAGCAACAGGTAAGTAGTATTGAGAGTTTGGCGGATAACATCGACGCACTCGATAATAAACTCACCTACGGCATGCTCCTTATTGGCGGCTTATCGGCCTTGATTAACCCATTATTAGGCGCCGCCATCGCAGCAAAAGCCTTATTACCAAGTTTTACCGGCCTATTAAATAAACATGGTCTAAAACCCCTGGGGGAAAAGCTGACCAAAACCTCATTACAAAGCCAGGTAGAATGCGCGCGAGAAAAAGTTCAACAAGACTTTGCAGCAGCCAATACGATTAAAGTTCAAAACCCGATTTTAATGGAATTGGACTTAGCGCTTAAAACCAATGAACAGCAACATGATCCCTTATTAGACTTTGATTTATCTCAATTGGATATTGAAGGAATAGACAGGCATATATGGCAACCCTTAACGATTAAAGCTTTGCAGCACGTTTACCAAGATATTCTTAAAGATAAAAGCAAGCATCAGCAAGCCGCACTTGGGCCTGAAGAGTTGCGGTGGTTTGAGGTGTTATTGGCAAATAATGACAAGCCATAATTAAGCCATGCTAGGTATTATTAAATGGTGTCATCTCCTTAAAGCTTGTCTTTTCTTAAATGTATCGTACTATAAATAACATCACACAAATTAAACGGAGTTAATGCATGCTTAAACACCTCGTAATCAAAGGCAGTCTTATAATTTTTACCATGTTCTCAGTGTCTGGGTGCAGCAGCACGCCTGATGATTATTATGTTGGTCATACAGTAGAACAATCTTTAGAAAGTGCCAGACAAGATGTAGAGCAGCGTGAGAGACACTTACCAAATGAATATAAATCCAATACCGGCAACGGTGATGATATAAAAAATGGTTTAAAACGTACGCGCAACAAAAATTTGTTAGTCGCACTCATGGCATTGCTGTCTGACGCACCATAAGCGTTTTTTGATGTTCTGTTAACAAATGTCTTACCTAACTAGGTGTTTGTACAAATAAATGCTGATTTTTACAAACTTTAACTTTACAAGCCTGCCGGGGGGGATTAAAGTCGCATGTATAAATATTCGCCTCTCGTTTATTTATCATAACGTATGTTTTGTCTTTCCATTTCACAGTCAGTCATAACAACAAATAGTAAGCTTAATTGTTGTCTGGTACATCGAGCAAAATCTTATTAACGTCACTTTCTGCAATATTATCGCAGCGAAGTGAATTTTTGGTATCCGCTCGTTGAATAGTGCACCTAGTAGGATCCTCTTGCAAAAGAAGAGGGTAAAATATATCAATGTTTAATTGATTAGGGTGCAGCTTAAATATTTTAGAGGTAATCAAACAATAATATAGCTTTTTAGAAAGGTAATGCCGTCAAGTAGATGGTATTTAATAAAGAGTTTTATTATGTCATATAATTATAATGGTCGAGTTCTTAGCATCAACTCACCGGTTGTTTCAATATCTGTGAACAAACGCAATATTGTGGTAACCGACCAAGAAAAGTCGCAGTTATTTCGCTTTGAAAATTCTGCGGAAGCGAAAAGCTTCTTATCTTGGGTTGCACAGGCCTAAGCTAGAAAACATCAAAAAGGGCTCTTGTTGAGCCCTTTTTTTGTGTCTGATAGAAACGTTTTTCTTCTGCTTGATTGCTAGTATTTATATCGTTGCAGCCCGGTTTGCGACAGTATTTTGGCTGAAATTTCTTCAATCGACAGCGTAGTAGCATTTAAATACGGAATTTTATTTTTCTTATATAATTTTTCAACTTCGCGAATTTCCAAACGACATTGCCTTGCCGATGAATATTTTGAGTTTGCCATACGCCCGTCACGAATTTCATGTAAGCGGGCAGGATCAATGGTTAAGCCAAAGATCTTTTTTTTATGTTTGGCTAGAAAATGGGGCAGTTTTAAGTCATCCATATCGTCTTCGGTAAACGGATAGTTTGCCGCTTTAATACCATACTGCAACGCCAGATAAAGCGATGTTGGGGTTTTACCCGAACGCGAAACCCCCACTAAAATCACATCGGCGTGTTCATAATTGGTCACTTTACTGCCATCGTCATTGGCAAGGGCAAAGTTAACCGCATCGATACGAAAATCATAACTGTTTTCATGCATTGAATGAGTTCGATGCGCTCTAGGTTTGGCTTTAATACCAAGGCTATTTTCTATCGGGTTAACAAACTGTTCTAGGAAGTTATGAATATCAGCCTGGCTGCTGTCAATAATGTCTTTTATTTCTGGATTTACGAAGGTATGAAACACAAACGGCTTTTCGCCATCACGGTCATAGGCTCGGTTTATTTGCTCTTTTACTTGCTCGGCTTTATCAACTGTTTCTACAAACGGGATGGTAACGTGTTCAAATTCCATTGGAAATAGTGACAGCAGGGCATGTCCGAACACTTCGGAGGTAATTGCTGTTCCATCTGAAATATAAAACGCTGTGCGCATATGTTTTTCCTAATAAAAACTTTCAAAGTGGGTTTTAGTTTATCCCTTTGCCGTGTATTATGTCGATAGTTGTACATTTATTTAATAAAAAATAAACATAATAATTAACATTTCTTGGGGAGGAATTGTGCAGAAACATGTACTGTGGTATCAGGAATTAGGAATGGGTGACGTTGACCGTGTAGGTGGTAAAAACGCGTCACTAGGGGAAATGATCAGCAACTTGTCAAACATGGGCGTGCAAGTCCCAGGTGGATTTGCAACAACCGCCTCTGCGTTTAATGAGTTTTTAGACCAGTCCGGTCTTAACGATAAAATCCATGATGTATTGGATACGCTTGATGTGGATGACATCAAAGCGTTAACTGAATGTGGTGCAAACATTCGCCAATGGATCATCGACACACCTTTCTTGCCCGAAATGCAAGCGGAAATCGAAAATGCCTACAATGAGCTTGCTGGCGAATTTTCACAAGATGCTTCATTTGCGGTACGTTCATCGGCCACCGCCGAGGATATGCCAGATGCTTCGTTTGCAGGCCAACAAGAAACCTTCTTAAACGTGCGTGGTCTGGATGCCGTTATGGTAGCCATTAAGCACGTTTATGCGTCGTTATTCAACGACCGTGCCATTTCTTATCGTGTGCATTCTGGCTATGACCACCGTGGTGTCGCGCTCTCTGCGGGCATTCAACGTATGGTGCGCAGCGATATAGCCTCATCTGGGGTGATGTTCTCCATTGATACCGAGTCAGGATTTGAAGACGTTGTGTTTGTGACTTCAAGCTTTGGTCTTGGTGAAATGGTGGTACAAGGTGCGGTTAATCCAGATGAATTTTATGTTCACAAGCCAACCCTTGCCAAAGATAAACCTGCTGTTGTGCGCCGTAATATTGGTTCGAAAGCCATTAAAATGGTGTACGCTGATGATTTAAGTCATGGTAATCAAGTTGAAATTGTTAATGTAGAGGAAACACAATCTGATACGTTCTCAATTAATGATCATGAAATCGAAGAACTGGCTCGCCAGGCGGTGATCATCGAAAAACATTATGGTCGCCCAATGGATATTGAGTGGGCTAAAGATGGTCTCGATGGCAAACTTTACATTGTCCAGGCGCGTCCTGAAACGGTAAAAAGTCGTGAGTGTGGCAACATCATGGAGCAATTTAAGCTGCAGGGTAAATCAGAGATCATCTGTGAAGGTCGCGCCATAGGTCAAAAAATTGGTAAAGGCGTGGTTAAAGTTCTTAACTCCATTGATGAAATGGATAAAGTCTTACCCGGTGATGTGTTAGTTACGGATATGACAGACCCAGATTGGGAACCTATCATGAAGCGTGCTTCTGCGATTGTCACCAACCGTGGTGGTCGCACCTGTCATGCGGCCATCATTGCGCGCGAAATGGGGATCCCGGCGGTTGTTGGTTGTGGCAATGCCACCGACACCATTGCTAATGGCAGTGAAGTAACCGTCTCTTGTGCAGAAGGTGATACGGGCTATATCTACAATGGTCTATTGGACTTTAGCGTTACCCAGTCAGAAATTAACAACATGCCTGATATCCCGATTAAGGTGATGATGAATGTGGGTAATCCGGATAGAGCATTTTCATTTGCTAAATTGCCACATTCTGGTATTGGTTTGGCCCGTCTTGAGTTTATTATCAATAAAATGATCGGCGTGCATCCAAAAGCGCTGCTTAACTTTGCCAACGAAGCACAAGACTTACAAGATGAGATCTCTGACATCATGGCCGGTTATGAGTCACCAAAAGAGTTTTATGTGGCTAAATTAACCGAAGGCATTGCCACACTTGCCTGTGCCTTTTCGCCGGAGCGAGTCATTGTTCGCATGTCGGACTTTAAGTCAAATGAATACGCCAACCTTGTCGGTGGTGATATTTATGAGCCGGAAGAAGAAAACCCAATGTTAGGTTATCGTGGTGCGTCACGTTATATTTCAAAAGATTTTCGTGAATGTTTTGCCATGGAATGTGACGCCATTAAACGCGTTCGCAATGACATGGGCTTTACCAATGTTGAAGTGATGATCCCATTTGTACGTACCGTACATGAAGCTGAGCAAGTGATTGCGATTTTGGCTGAAAATGGCTTGGTTCGTGGTGAAAACGGCTTAAAAGTCATTATGATGTGTGAATTACCGTCAAATGCCGTGCTTGCCGACCAATTCCTGGATCATTTTGATGGTTTCTCTATCGGGTCAAACGATCTTACTCAGTTAACGTTAGGGTTAGATAGAGACTCGGGTATTATTGCCGATTTATTTGATGAGCGAAACGATGCCGTTAAAGCCTTATTGTCTATGGCGATTAAAGCGTGTAAGGCACGTGGTAAATACGTTGGTATTTGTGGTCAAGGGCCATCGGATCATAAAGACTTTGCCGCTTGGCTCGTGGGGCAAGGCATTGACAGTGTTTCGTTAAACCCGGATACGGTGTTAGATACTTGGTTATATTTAAACGAACATCACAGCTAATTAACTGATTAATTAGTATAATTTTAAAGGCTAGATCGATTGATTTAGCCTTTTTTATTTATTGCAAAGCAAATATTCTGCAAAGTCTGGATAAACCAATTGAGTTGTTCCGGCTTTTTTTGCATCATATAACAAATAATTTTAATGGGTTTGAATTCTTTTCTATGTTGCCTCGTCTTAATTACAGCGATGTTGTTGCGCCACTTTATCATCAATTTTTACAAGCATTAAAAAAACGTCAGTTTACGGGGGATATCTCCTGTCAATATGGCGAGCGATTGGCCGTTGCCACCGATAACAGCGTATACCAACAACTGCCACAAGCGGTTTTACATCCTAGAACTGTCGAAGACATCAAACTCATTACCCAACTGGCCAGTGAAGCTGAGTATCAATCCATTCAATTTAGTGCCCGTGGTGGCGGTACAGGAACGAATGGCCAGTCCTTAACGCCGGGTATTGTGGTTGATTTATCGAAGCATATGCGCGAGATCTTAGACATTAACGTTGAAGAAGGTTGGGTTAAGGTACAGGCGGGGGTGATTAAAGATCAACTTAACGAATACTTAAAACCATTTGGGTTCTTCTTTTCACCGGATTTATCCACCAGTAACCGAGCGACAATAGGTGGTATGATCAACACCGACGCCTCAGGGCAGGGCTCATTGGTGTATGGTAAAACATCTGATCACGTATTAGGTTTACGCTGCATATTAGCAAGTGGCTCAGAAATCAATACCAAGCCTTTGCCAGTAAGTGCGGTAAAACAGCTGGCAGAGCAAGACGATGCCATTGCTCATATTTACAAAACAACGTTTGAGTCATGTTTTAATAATCGCCAACTTATTCTAGAAAAATTCCCAAGGTTAAACCGTTTCTTAACCGGTTATGACTTAGAAAATGTGTTTGATGATAGGCTAGAACAATTTGACTTAACCCGTGTTATCACAGGCTCTGAAGGTAGTTTAGCGATTGTGGCTGAAGCAACGTTAAACATTACGCCACTGCCAAAAGCCAGAGCCTTGGTAAACATTAAATACGACAGCTTTGAATCAGCTCTGCGTCATTCTCCGCATCTGGTTGAGGCCAATGCCTTATCGGTTGAAACCATTGACTCTCGAGTGTTAAACCTAGCCAAACAAGACATTGTGTGGCATTCGGTACAAGATTTGATCACGCCGGTCGAAAACAAAATTATGGACGGCCTCAATATTGTTGAGTTTGTCGGTAAAGATGACGAAGAGGTCGCGCAGAAAATTAGCGCGCTCGAAGTTGAGCTTAAACAGCGAATTGAAGCTGAGCAGGGCATTATTGGCTATCAGTACACCAATGATTTAGCCAGCATTAATCGTTTGTACGGGATGCGTAAAAAAGCGGTTGGCTTATTAGGGAACACCAAAGGTCGTGAAAAGCCGTTGGCCTTTGCTGAAGACACCGCAGTACCCCCTGAGAACCTAGCCGACTTTATTCTTGAATTTCGCGCCTTACTCGATGCACATAAACTCGATTACGGCATGTTTGGTCATGTTGATGCTGGGGTATTACACGTTCGTCCGGCTTTAGATATGTGCGATCCGGCGCAGGAAGTTACTTTGCGAGAGATTTCTGATCAGGTGGTTGCCCTAACGGCTAAATATGGCGGATTAATGTGGGGGGAGCATGGTAAAGGGTATCGTAGTGAATACGGTCCAACATTCTTTGGTGAGCAATTATTTAATGAACTGCGTACCATTAAAACCGCCTTCGATCCGCTGAATAAAATGAACCCCGGTAAAATCTGTACGCCGCTTAATAGCCAAGAGCAGTTGGTTTCTGTGGATGCCAAGAAACGAGGCGCTTATGACCGTCAGATACCGGTGCAGGTGCGCGATGCATTCCCATCGGTAATGAACTGTAATGGTAACGGATTATGCTTTAACTTTGATAGCAAAAGCCCTATGTGCCCGTCGAGTAAAATTACCAAAGATCGTCGCCATTCGCCTAAAGGGCGTGCCGGTTTAATGCGTGAATGGTTGCGCCTTTTATCTCAGAGCGGTGTTGATTTTGCCAAGCTTGAACAACAAAGTACCACCATTTCGGCCAAGGCACTGGTCAATAAAACGGCCAATACCATTGGCAAAAAGTTTGGCCAATATGATTATTCTAACGAAGTCATGGATGCCATGGCGGGGTGTTTGGCTTGCAAAGCTTGTGTCAGTCAGTGTCCCGTTAAGGTCGATGTGCCAGACTTTAGAGCCAAGTTTATTCAGGTTTATTATTCTCGTTACTTTAGGCCGGCTAAAGATCACTTCGTGGCCCAAATTGAACACCTAGCGCCGTTAATGGCAACCATGCCATCGGTTATCAACTTCTTTATCGATAACCCGTTATTTGCCACCGCGGCCAAATATGGCTTGGGTTACGTTGATACTCCACTGCTGTCAAAACCAACCCTGAAACAGCAAGTTAAAACAGAAGGCTTTGAAAAATTCGATTTAAGCAAACTGCAAGCATTAAGCGAGGCACAACGTAAAGACTATCTATTGGTAGTACAAGACCCGTTTACGTCATTTTATGATGCTAATGTGGTGGCCGATATGATGCGTCTTGCCCAAGGTTTAGGATACAAGCCGGTATTATTACCTTTTAAACCAAATGGTAAGCCTCAGCACATTAAAGGCTTTTTGGACAAGTTTGCCAAAACCGCTAAAAACAGTGCCGATTTATTAAATCAGCTACACGCCCTAAACATTCCAATGCTTGGTATGGACCCCTCTTTGGTGTTGTGTTATCGAGATGAGTACCTTGAAGCGCTGGGCGAAGAAAGGGGGGATTTTAATGTGTTGTTGGTCCAAGAGTGGTTGCTTAATGTGATAGAAACGGTGCCGGCATTACCCGCAAAAAACCTACCCATTTACCAATTGTTCGCCCATTGTACAGAGAAGACGGCCAAACCTTCTTCAGAAGGTGATTGGCAGAAAATATTTACTCACTTTGGGTTACGCGTAACCGCACAGAGCGTTGGCTGCTGTGGCATGGCGGGTACCTATGGTCATGAACGCCAAAATCAAGAAAACTCCAAAGGGTTATACGAATTAAGTTGGCAAAAGCCGATTGACGCGGGTGATAGCAACTATCAAATGGCCACGGGTTTCTCCTGTCGAAGCCAGGTGAAACGTTTAGGGCAGCGTCGTGTAAATCATCCGGTGCAAATATTGCTTAAGCATTTGTAACCCTGAGATATTAGGCTAAGCAAATAGCCTCTTGGTAAATAGTGTCTAGGCAAATAGTGTCTAGGCAAATAGTGTCTAGGCAAATAGTGTCTAGGCTCTTTGCGTCTTGGTTCATAGCGTCTAGGCACATCAAATCAAGGAAACTTATGTCAGGTCCTGCAAAACAAGGCGCGTTTATTTTTGCCGAAGACGTTAAAGCCCTCGCCAATTTTTACCAACAGGTTTGCGCCTTGACCATGGTACATCAAAGGGATGATCTTGTCGTATTGAAAACGGGTAGGGACACTCAGTTAGTGATTTCACAATCACCAACGTCTATTCATAGCGCTTCAAACAGCACTTTGGCTCGTGACAGTGCCATAAAGCTATTTTTCAGTGTCGATGATTACCAAAGTGCCAAGCAGCAAATTGATACGTTAAATGGGCATGTGTTTGAACCGGTGATCCGCAGTCCCTTCTTTAACGTCGTCGATGTTGCTGATTGTGAAGGTAATGTCTTTCATTTGCGTTATGTCGAGCCCATTTAGCCTTTATTTTTTTTAACCGTTTTAGCCGCTTGTTTTTTGGAGTTAAGTTTTTGAGCTTGCGTTATTAAATGGGATTATTTCAACTAGACTAAAGATAAGGAATGAAACTAACAGGTGAAGCGCAATGAAAAGCATACTCTATCTCTTGTTGTTAACCAGCTTGTTTTCTTGCGCCTTAGATCAGGAATACTCCAAATCCTCTCATAATGCGGATTCTTTAACATTGACAACCCTGTCAGCCAATGGTGTGGCACTCATTTCGCCCACCACCATTACCGGACACGAAGAAGACACCCAAGCTCTAGCGTTAACCTTCGCCACCACCTTTGCAGATAATAACCCGCAAATACCGCTTGTTAAGCTTTCTCAAACGTTAAGTTTATTGAATGAGCAAAACCTTAGTGACAACTACAAGCACATGTATGATATATATCGCGATACCGGCATACTTCAAAAAGCGACCTTAAAGCAAATCGGAATGGCTACGAATGCTCGCTTTATTGTGCTATTGAAATTATCGCAGTTTAATCAGGACAGTAAAAGCCGGTTTAGCTTTCTTGGTTTAAGGGTATTGCAAACTAATAAAACCAATATTCGTCTGTTTATGCAAATATGGGACAGTGAAAATGGGCGCATAAGCTATGAAGCCAGTGAGGAATTAACCCAAGCACATGACTCATCATCATCGAAGCCTATAACGTTCGAGGAAATCGTTGCAACGGCTGCGACCAATTTGCTAAAAGGCATTCCTTAAAATAGCCAGATACAAAAAGCCCCTTGAATATGACTATTCACGGGGCTTCATTTTGCTGCAGGCTAACTGGCGTTTCGTTATTGCTATTATTTTAGCGCGATGATCTCTCGTGCCATCTCATCAGCAACAATACCTGTTGGCTGTTTAGTTTGCTGTGCTTTTTCAAACACTTTCATTAACGTATTATAAATGTTTTCAACCAGTTTAGTTGCTTCTGTTGCGCAATATGGTTCAGGGTAGATTTCCAAGGCCACATTAATTATACCACCGGCATTAATCACGTAATCTGGGGCGTATAAAATGCCTGCATCCATTAGCGCTTGATCGTGATGGGCACGAGCCAATTGATTATTGGCACAACCAGCAACAATGACCGCTTTTAATTGACAGATGGTGTCATCATTAATGCTTGCACCTAACGCACATGGGGAAAATACATCAACGTCTTGGCTGTATATTTCATCTAGGCCAACAACTTTTGCATCAAGTTCGGACGCGGCTTTATCTAATGTGGCTTGGTTAATATCGGTAACAACCAATTTTGCACCCGCTTCGTGCAGTCGCTCACACAATGAATACCCAACGCTGCCTAGACCTTGCACAGCAACACGAATGCCGTTTAAATCGTCACGACCAAGCTTAAATTTAACCGCGGCTTTAATACCTAAAAAGGTACCAAGGGCTGTAAATGGACCCGGGTTACCGCTTTTGCCTTCAAGACCAGAAACAAATTCCGTTTCTTGATTTACAATGGCCATATCTGCCGTGGTAATATTTACGTCTTCGGCGGTGTAATAACGACCATTAAGATTATTTACAGCACGGCCAAACGCTTTAAATAAGGCATCAGACTTTAATTGCTTAGGGTTGCCTATAATAACGGCTTTACCACCGCCAAGTTTTAACCCTGCCATGGCATTTTTATAAGTCATGCCTTTTGATAAACGAAGCACATCCTGTAGGGCGTCTTGATCGTTATCGTAGTTCCAAAAACGACAACCACCCGCACTAGGTCCTAAATTGGTATTGTGCACGGCTATAATGGCTTTCAGGCCCGTTTCTTTATCACTGCAGTAGACAACCTGCTCGTGATCATCAAAATCTGTTAAATCGAAAAAAGACAAAGTGATCTCCAATGTTCCAGCCCCGATAATGGCTTGTTCTTTTATTATTTATTGGCGCACCATAGCATCTAATTTGGTGGCTGACCAGTTGTATAGACAAATTATAGAAAATAAGAATTGTGAAGATATTGATACACTTTGACAGGGCAAAATACGCTAGCGAAAATCTGATTAATATCAAATTTTACTTGTCATTAATGTAAAGATCAGCGAGTATTAATTCACAATTTTTTGATGAGAAGTAATATGTCAGAAGAACAACAAACCCAACAACAAAAATCAAATGAATGGGTGCAACAACAATACGCGAAAGCCACCAAATACCTTGCTGAAAAAGGCATCATCACCAAATCCGTAAATACACAAGAAAGCCGTTACTTAGTGCCGGTGTTAGCGGTATGGAAACTGCAAGACAATAACAACAAATTTTACTGGGTGATCAGTGGAGATTTACCTTGTGATCATGTTGACTTGTCTGCGGCAAAAGATGTTCGCGATGCGGTTCGCAATTTCTCAATGAAATGGCAAATGCAAGCCGAAAACGTAATGCGCACAGCACGTGATAAAACCCAACAAGACTTCGCCCGTTTATTGATAAGCCGAGCGGAAGGCCTCTACCAAATGTTCGAACGCGACGAACTGTGGGATCAAGAAGCCATAGTAAAGTAAAAGCATAAAAGCCCTGAACCCAGGGCTTTTCCTAATCTAGCCACCCACAATTATTTCCCTTTATTTAGACACCCATATCAAATACCTTTCTAAATACACTGCTTTTGCATTTGTTAGCCATGACTCATGCTATTGAAATACCTTTTTACCTTTTAAGTGCTTAAATATGGACTTAATCATTAAAAAACACGCATTTTGAACGTACCTATCCCTCCGCCTTTATATAAATCGGATTAGCGTCAAGCGGGTTCATTTATAACAATGTAATTTTGGGCTTTAGTTGAATAACTCTTTACTTGATTTTAAATTACTGCGCCGTTTTCTGTGCCCGGATTCAATCAATAAATCTAACGATGCACTGCTACCGGCGATGCCTTGAAACGAGGTTTCAAATTGCGAGGTTAACGTCATCCAATTCTTTGCTGGGATCTGCAAGCGCTCAAGAATTGTAGGTAAATCATTATCGATAAAACCAGTTTTTCCTAAACGAAAACAACGACCGGTTAGATCGATTAAATTTATGTACTCATCAACTTTAAATGGTAACCCATCGGTGCCATCATTTTTCAGACTGCCAGTAAAAGGGAGCAGGTTATTAGGTTGCTTCCCTTGTTTCATCGAATGAATTCGCTTTTTAACGCTTGTGAACTGTGATTTTTCGGGTGTATGGTCAATGCCGGCTCTAATTGGGTTTAAATCTACATAGGCCATACAGGTTGCTAATGCGGCTTCATCCAATAATGCTTGAGAATGAAAACGTCCCTCCCAGAATCGGCCGGTACACTCATCTTCTTGATTTGCCATACGAGCAATTGGCTCGTTTAGCATTCGCATAAACCAACTAATGTCTGTGAGGCGCTGTCGATATACCTTTAAAGTGTCTTGCAAAGTTAACTCAAGGTGATTGGCAATAGACTCATCTTCAACGAACTGCTGCACCAGTAAGGTTCCCTTACATATTTTAAGCCAGCGTATTGCAATTTCCATGTCTGATAGTTCATTGCATTTTGCGTCATTTATGCGTAACACAACATGACTGTGATTACTCATGACGGCATACGCACATACATCAATGCAAAAGACGCTTGCTAGAAACAGAATTCTTTCTTCAATCCAGGCTCGTCTATGGTCAAAATTTTTGTTGGTTATTGAATCGTAGCCACATAAAAACGCTCGTCGAACGCATCGGCTAACACAATGGTAGTATGGAGTAGCTTGCAGGCTTATTAGCTTACTTCTTGGTGTAGGCATTTTTCCATTCCTTGGAAATTTATGTTGAGGTTATTAAATATTAGCTGGAAACAATAAAAATGCGAGTAGGAGTGGGTGTCTAGTTAAAGGGAAGAGTTTTGGTTAATGTGGGTGTCTAGTTAAGGGGGGGATTAGTGGGAGAGGTAGAAACGTTTGAAGTTGATATTGTTTAAGGTACAGGTCATTTTTTGTAGGGGTCTTCCCGCTTCCATAAATACATTGCCTATAGGTTGAAAGTTATGTCGGGCAAAATATTCCACAGCATCTAGGGAGCTGTTTATGAACACTTCATCGACATTGTTTTTCTTGGCAATGTTGATTAGCTCTTCTATGACTTGGCGTCCGATAGGGGATTTACGGCGAGATTTTACAACACAAATTCGTGAGATCTCGCCATTTGGGGTGATTCGGCCGGCAGCTACCGGCTCTCTGGATTCATCGTCTATCACTAATACGTGATCGGCAACCCGGTCTTGCTTATCAAACTCAACGTCATAAGGAATATGCCGTTCAAATACAAACACGCGCTCGCGAACCATTTTTAAGTCACGCTCAGCTTGCTGCCACTTTACCACGTTTAGTCGATAAGGCATCCGTTATACACCCACTCTTACTGCTCAAAACACCAAAAACCCATATTTATAACACTAGTTAACAACTGTTTGTTTTTCAAACACAGAAATGAACTTTTCAGCATATCATATGTCAAAGTATGCTTGTTCGAGAAAGCCAGCGCCAAATTCTCTGTTTCTTCGACAACGGTAAAACCTTCACCGTTTATGAATAACATTTTGTTTTTTGGTGAGTTTATGTAAGTAGCTTTGATGCCAAGTACCGGATATAAAGATTCGCCCGCTTTAAGGACGTCTTCGATAAACTCACTGGTCATAGGAGTTACCGGAACCATTAAATTCATACTGTGATGTACGGATGTTAGGTGCTTACCAAGAAAATCAGCCATTAGTTTTCGGTCACTAAGACTCTCTTGTATGGTGTTAATTAATGCATCAATGTCGTGTTCGGCTAAAATCCCATTTTGTTCAGTAACCTGTCTTTGTCGGTCATCAAAACGGTTGGTAAATAAGTCTTTATCCACTGCGAAATCCGCTAATGCCGAAAGCAACTCTTGTGGGTTAGGTGCCTGAAATCCGATAGAGTAGTTGAGTGAATTTTCAATCGCTACCCCTTCGTGTGGGTGGTTAGGCGGTATGTAAAGTAAATCGCCAGGTTCGGTTATTTCATCGATAAGTGGGGCAAATGGTGATACTTGTTTTAAGTCTTCATGTGGCAATACTTGTTGCAAGCTTGAGTCAGGTAAGCCGACTTTCCAATGACGCTTGCCTTCGCCTTGAACGATAAATACATCGTATTGATCTAAATGTGGACCAACGCCACCACCCGGGGTTGAAAAGCTGACCATAACATCATCAATTCGCCAATTGGGGATAAAGTGAAATGGCTTAATAAGCTCATCAACACCGGCAAACCAATTGTTCACTGCTTGAACTAATAGAGTCCATTCCTTGCTGCCATATTTACTATAATCTTCGAAAGGACCGTGGGCGACATCCCAGTGTTGATTTTTGTTGCTGACGATACGCGATTCGATAAACTCCTCCATCGCAAGCCCGGCCAACTCATTAGCGTCAATTGGATCGTCAAAATGTTTGAACGCGCCTTTGATCAGAAGCGGTTGCTTTTGCCAGTATTGTTCTAAAAAAAGCGCCGGGGTTAAATCTTTCCAGTTTATTGAAATGCTCATAATCTTTTAAGTGTAATCTATAGAAATAATAAAGGCGCCGAAGCGCCCTTATATAAGGTAATGGGTTAATGCTTTGGTTTTTTAATAACCGAAAGACTTATAACTCGTCAATAAAGGCAACAGCGCGGCCAATGTAGCTTGCCGGTGTCATTGCTTTTAATTCATCTTTTGCTGTTTGTGGTAATTCAAGGTTGTCGATAAATGCACGCATTGAATCGCCATCTACACGCTTACCACGAGTTAGTTCTTTAAGCTTTTCGTATGGTTTTTCAATACCATAGCGACGCATAACGGTTTGTACCGGCTCAGCTAGTACTTCCCAGTTCTTATCTAACTCGTTTAATAAACTTTCTTCATTGACTTGTAATTTGCTCATACCTTTTAAGGTTGCTTGGTATGAAATTAATGAATGCGCAAAACCAACACCTAAGTTACGAAGAACGGTTGAGTCGGTTAAGTCACGCTGCCAACGAGAAATCGGTAATTTTTGGGCTAAGTGAGCAAATAAGGCGTTAGCAATGCCCAAGTTACCTTCTGAATTTTCAAAATCAATCGGGTTAACTTTGTGTGGCATGGTTGAAGAACCAATTTCACCAGCAACGGTTTTTTGTTTAAAGTGGCCTAAAGCGATGTAACCCCAAATATCACGGTCAAAGTCGATTAAAATGGTATTGAATCGTGCTACCGCATCAAAGAACTCTGCAATGTAATCGTGTGGCTCAATTTGTGTTGTAAACGCGTTCCATGTAACGCCTAAAGACGTAACAAATTCTTCTGAGAATTCGTGCCAGTTAACTTCTGGGTAAGCACTTAGGTGAGCGTTGTAGTTACCTACCGCGCCATTGATTTTACCAAGTAATTCAACGTTAGCGATTTGATCGCGTTGACGCTTAAGACGAACATACACGTTAGCCATTTCTTTACCCATGGTAGATGGGCTTGCCGGCTGACCGTGGGTACGACACATCATTGGAAGTGTTTTGTACTCAACCGCTAAGGCTTTAAGCTCTGCAAGAATTTGGTCAAGCGTTGGTAGTAATACGTTATCTCGACACTCTGTAAGCATAAGAGCATGTGATAAGTTATTGATATCTTCTGACGTACAAGCAAAGTGGATAAACTCTGATACCGCGTTTAATTCCGCGTTGTCAGCAACTTTTTCTTTTAAGAAGTACTCAACCGCTTTTACGTCGTGATTGGTTGTTGCTTCAATCGCTTTAACGCGAAGCGCGTCTTCTTCACAGAAATTTTCTACAATGGCGTTTAGTGCTGCGTTCGCTTCGTCTGAAAACGATGGTACTTCCTCAATTTGAGGTGTTTGCGCTAATTTTTGCAACCAACGTACTTCAACCGTAACGCGGTATTTAATTAAGCCAAACTCACTGAAAATAGGACGTAATGCTGCTGCTTTACTACCGTACCTGCCATCAACAGGTGAAATTGCACTGATACTCGAAAGTTCCATAAGATTTCCCAAAATGTTAAAAAGCCAGATAACAAAGTGTTATCTGGCAAAATGAAAATTAAATTTGTTTTAATAATTGCGACGCATTCGATACGATTTTGCGTCGTTGAAATAGAATATTTCGTCGTTTCCCGCCAACTTGGCGCCATAGTACCGCGCTACGAACACCGGCAAGTAATAACGCCCGAATTCGATGTTGATTACCCACTTGCTTTAAGATGTTCGGCTCTCCGGCCACTTGGATCTTGGTACCTAGTGGGCTAATGATGTCGGTGTAAATGCTAGCAAGGTTTGCCACCATGTTATCACTGGTTAATTCAAAATGAGCCAACTGTCGGTTGCATTGTTCTAGACGGTTACCTAGCTCGGCCATTACTTTGGGCTTGCTTTTTAACTTACGTTCAAGGTTTAAAAGGCAAACGATGTAACGTGTGAGCTCAGGATCTTTATTAACGGTTTGATCACCTAGCTGTGTTACCACGGCGGATAAGCCATCTTGCAGATTAGCCAATGCATCGTCGTATACCGCAAGGGTAGAAGTAGGATTTAAATTGATGACGCTTTTTAACATCACTTCAAAAAGCGCTTCATCGAGTTGATTTTGTCTGGCAATGCCTTGGACCATTTGGCCAACTTGGCAAATACCAGCAAAAGTCATTGTTTGTTCAGTAAGTTTGTTCATTTTTATTATGCTAATTTATTGATACACGCTTAGAGAATGATTATCGGATTAAGGTATCAATGATACCGCCACCCAAACAGATTTCATCGCTATAAAACACCACAGATTGACCTGGTGTTACCGAGCTTTGTTGCTCTTTGAACATGATTTGATAGTTTTCTTCATCAAGACGAGTAACCGTACAGGCTACATCTTGCTGGCGGTAGCGTGTTTTAACCGTGCAATCGAAGCTGTCGTTTACCGCTACGCCTTTACGATTAACCCAGTGCAATTGACTGGCAAGCAAACCTTTTGAAAACAGCCTTGGGTGGTCACTACCTTGGCCAACAATAAGCACATTGCGTTTCATATCTTTTTCGACAACATACCAAGGTGCTTCACCAGCGTCTTTTAGACCACCAATGTGCAGGCCTTTACGTTGTCCTAATGTGTGGTACATCAAACCTTCATGACGACCCACTTCTTTACCTTCGGCTGTTTCAATCACACCCGGTTGTGCTGGCAGATAACGACCAAGGAAGTCTTTAAACTTACGTTCACCAATAAAACAAATGCCGGTAGAATCTTTTTTGTCGTGAGTAATTAAGCCCTCACGTTCGGCGATGGCACGAACTTCTGGCTTCTCGATGTGGCCTACAGGGAAAAGTGTTTGCCCAACTTGTTTATTGCTTAAGGTGTAAAGGAAATAACTTTGATCTTTGTTATTGTCCAAACCACGTAACATTTCAAATTCACCATCACTATTTTGACGACGTTGTACGTAGTGGCCCGTGGCAATATAATCTGCACCTAAATCTTCACAAGCAAACTCTAGGAATGCTTTGAATTTAATTTCTTTGTTACACATGATGTCCGGATTTGGCGTACGACCGGCTTTGTATTCTTCAAGGAAATATTCAAATACGTTGTCCCAATATTCCGTTGCAAAGTTAATGGTATGCAATTCGATACCTAACTTGTCACACACTTCTTGGGCATCACGTAAGTCTTCTGCTGCTGCACAATACTCTTCATCGTCATCTTCTTCCCAGTTTTTCATGAAAAGACCTTCTACCTGGTAACCTTGTTGTTTAAGCAGGTATGCCGATACAGATGAGTCGACACCGCCAGACATGCCGACGATAACTTTTAAATTCGAATTTGATTCAGGGGTGATTTCAGTACTCAAGGAGCCTATTTTCCTAACAGTTTTAAATGGCGCGAATTCTACCATAGAAATTTGTGACAGGCATTAAAAAATACGTGCACAATTTGTAATCAAATAGACTGAACCGTAATAAGGGATAGTCAGTGCTGCTCTGCGATAGAGCGAAATTGAGAGCCGATTTAGTAACGATGTAATGTTATTTTCTTTTAAATGTTTTTAATATTGCTATGCAAAATAGATAATGGATAGTGTTCACCGTTTAAGTAATCGGTTAAACAATCCAGTACCAAGGGACTGCGAATTTGACTGCCTTTGGCTTCTAATTCTTCTTTGGTGAGCCAAAGTGCTTGAATTATATCGCTGTCTTTTGGAGCCGTTTGAGCGCATTCTTCTAATTCAACCACAAAACAAAATCGCAAGTAATAGAGGTTTAATTCGGTTCGATAATGGTAATAAATGCCGCTTAGATAATGTGGCTCTACCGTTAATCCGGTTTCTTCAAACACTTCACGTCGACACGCTTGAACAATGTCTTCGTTGGCTTCTACGTGGCCGGCGGGTTGGTTATAGACCACTTTACCATCGTCGATTTCCTCGACAATTAAGAACTTCCCCTGATGATGAATGATGGCCGCAACCGTGGTATTGGGTTTAAATTGTTCGCTCATATTTATCCCTGAAAAGTTGAGGTTTAGTTAGCTTGTACTTTCAATAGCATGCGTTTGTCATTACGTAGCGGCTTTCTCGATTAGCCGGTATTGACCTGGCTGCAAGTCACCTAATGTATAATCACCTACAGAATAACGTATCAAACGAAGGGTTGGATTACCGATATGGGCGGTCATTCGTCTGACTTGTCGATTTTTGCCTTCACCAATACCGATTTCAAGCCAGGTTGTCGGGATGTTTTTACGTTCACGAATGGGCGGTACACGTGCCCAAACATCCGGTTCATCTATAATTCTAACGTGAGCTGGCTTAGTTAATCCGTCTTTTAATTCGACCCCTTTACGCAATTGACTAAGTGACGCTTCGCTTGGGATCCCCTCAACCTGTACCCAATAAATCTTTCTCTTGTTGTTTTTGGGATTGGCTAATTTATGTTGCAGTTGGCCATCATTGGTTAATACCAATAAGCCTTCGGAGTCTTTATCTAAACGGCCTGCCGCATACACTTGCTCAATATCAATAAAATCTTTCAAGGTTTTGCGATTTTGGTCATCGGTAAATTGCGTCAACACATCAAACGGCTTATTAAATAACACCACTTTTATAGGCTCATCTGGTTTACGTTTTGGCTCGCTGAAACTTTTTGTCACTCGTCTTTTATTTGAGAACGAAGGCGTATTCTTTCTACCTTGGTTTTTACTGGGGCTCTGACCGTGTGCTTTCGAGTGTGATTTATTTGCTGATGATCGCTTAGCTGATGGTCGTTTAGAATTGGGATTTGCCAACGAATATTCCTTACCAAATTGAATATTTAGAATATTAATAATGAGTATAAGCTAACGCTGTTAACAGATAGTTACACAGTGCTATGTTAATCGATTAAGGACTGATATACTACCGCCGTTTCATACATTTAATGGCTTTTTAAAAGCAACTGCAATCTATAATGCAGAGATAAAATAAAGGCTGACAAAGCACATTTTCTTATATTTAATTTTGTCAGCACAGACCAGATTATAAAAATTTCATCGTCGTTTTTAACGGTGAGCATAATAAAGGAAATGATATGACCACAAATAATTCAAAAATCATTTATACAATTACAGATGAAGCGCCAGCACTGGCAACGCATTCATTCTTACCAATTGTTCAAGCTTATACCAAAAGCGCAGGGATTGAAGTTACCACCAAAGATATCTCATTAGCTGGGCGTATTATTGCTAATTTTCCAGAAAGCTTAACAGAAGAGCAACGTATTTCTGATGCCTTAACAGAGCTTGGCGAATTAGCTAAAACACCTGAAGCAAACATCATTAAATTACCAAACATCAGTGCCTCAATTCCTCAATTGCAAGCCGCAATTAAAGAATTACAAGCACATGGTTATGCATTACCAAATTACCCTGAAGAGCCACAAACGGCTGAAGAAGAAGCCATTAAAGCCAAATACGCTAAAGTACTAGGCAGTGCGGTAAACCCGGTTTTACGTGAAGGTAACTCGGACCGTCGTGCACCTGGTTCAGTAAAGCAATACGCTCGCAATAACCCACACTCAATGGGCGCCTGGTCAAGCGATTCAAAATCGCATGTTGCCAGCATGTCTGAAGGCGATTTCTACGGTAGCGAGCAATCGGTAACCATCGATGCAGCAACGCAAGTTCGCATTGAACACACCGACACCAACAACGCGGTTACTGTGCTAAAAGAAGGTTTAGCTCTACAAGCGGGTGAGATCATTGATTCATCTTGCATGAATAAAAACAAATTACGTGCTTTCTTAGCTGAGCAAATTAAAGCGGCGAAAGAGCAGGGCGTTTTATTCTCTTTACACATGAAAGCGACGATGATGAAGGTTTCAGACCCTATCATTTTTGGTCACTGTGTCTCGGTATTTTACCAAGACGTATTTGCTAAATACGGCGAGCTATTTGAAGAGCTAGGCGTAGACACAAATAACGGTATTGGTGATGTTTACGCTAAAATTTCTAGCCTTCCACAAGAAAAGCAAGATGAAATTAACGCCGCTTTTGCCGATGTATATGCCAATAGCCCTGATTTAGCGATGGTAAACTCAGACAAAGGCATTACAAACCTACATGTGCCTTCAGATGTGATCATTGATGCTTCAATGCCGGCCATGATCCGCTCTTCTGGTCAAATGTGGAATAAAAATGACAAGCTACAAGATGCTATCGCAGTTATTCCAGATCGTTGTTACGCTGGTGTTTACCAAGAAACCATTGATTTCTGTAAAAAACACGGTGCATTCGACCCTAAAACCATGGGTAGCGTACCAAACGTTGGCTTAATGGCACAAAAAGCGGAAGAGTATGGTTCACACGATAAAACCTTCCAAATCCCAGCTAACGGCACCGTACGCGTTATTGATGTAAATGAAAACGTATTAATGGAACATGCTGTTGAGCAAGGTGATATCTGGCGTATGTGTCAGGTAAAAGATGCGCCAATCCAAGATTGGGTAAAACTGGCTGTTAACCGTGCCCGTGCAACAGGCAACCCAGCGGTATTTTGGTTAGATGCTAATCGTGCTCACGATGCTCAGCTTATCAAGAAAGTCGAAGCTTACTTGCCAAACCATGATACTAACGGCTTAGAGCTAAGTATTTTATCGCCTGTTGAAGCAACCCGTTTTTCATTAGAGCGCATCAAAGAAGGTAAAGATACTATCTCGGTAACCGGTAATGTACTTCGTGACTACCTAACCGATTTATTCCCAATTCTTGAGTTAGGTACCTCCGCGAAAATGCTTTCTGTTGTACCACTAATGAATGGCGGTGGTTTATTTGAAACCGGCGCTGGTGGCTCTGCTCCTAAGCACGTGCAACAATTCGAACAAGAAAACTACCTTCGTTGGGACTCTTTAGGTGAGTTCTTAGCCTTAGCGGCTTCGCTTGAGCACTTAAGTGGTTTTGCTGATAACCCTAAAGCACAGGTGTTAGCAGATACCTTAGATGCGGCTACCGCAACGTTCTTGGCAGAAAATAAATCTCCAGCACGTCGTGTAGGTCAAATTGATAACCGTGGCTCTCACTTCTACTTAGCACTTTACTGGGCACAAGAGCTTGCAGCACAAGATAAAGATGCTGAATTAAAAGCGCATTTTAGTGGTTTAGCGGCTAACTTAAGTGAAAATGAAGCAGCCATCGTTGAGCAATTAAACTCAGCACAAGGTGTAGCCAATGAACTTGGTGGCTACTACCAACCAGAAGTCGCACTTGCTAGCACCGCAATGCGTCCTAGTGCTTTATTAAATGAAGCGTTAAACACCTTATAATTAAATTTATAAAACGCATTAACCCCTAATCTAAAAGCACCAAATGGCCTGAGCTGTTTGGTGTTTTTTTTGGGGCTAATATATTTTTACCTCAAGGTTTAAAAAAAAGCGTAGAGGTGGGGAAATCAATTCAAACGCTTCATAAATAAATTTTTATTAGGTTTTAAATATTGCGTTGGGAATTTAATGATAAAAAGGCGGTCCTACTAAAAGAAGGGAAAGTTTGGGCATAAAAAAAGGCGACATTATCACCTTTTTTTATGAATACTTCAGATTTGTTTAATCCACGTCTACTGGTTTTATGCTTGCGGCATGGTGACCTTTTGGTCCTTGGTTGAGTTCATAATCGACACTTTGACCCGCTTTTAGGGTTCGGTATCCGTCCATTTGAATTGTTGAATAGTGTGCAAATATGTCATCACCGCCAGCTTCAGGTCGAATAAACCCAAAACCTTTAGCATTGTTAAACCATTTCACAGTACCGTTTGCCATACTTCTACTTCCTTCTTTGTAAGTCGGTATTAACCAATTTAGCGTTATTGTTATTAAATAATTGGTTTTTTATTTTTAATAAATAAAAATTCTGTCCGAGTTGAAAATTTGATAAAATAAACAACTCGTATGTGACTAATTATTAGTCACTTTTTAAAATTTAGATAAATTGGGAAAATAGTCAAGAGATATAACTCTTTTTTTTACATTTTTTTTACGAAAAAAGGTTTTGTAGAGTTAAAGTTAGGACTATTATTTTAAAATGGCTAATGTAAAAGATTCATTGGACAGCGATATTCTCTTAGAAGAGGATATAAAAAGTAAATTTCGCCGTCCATCGATGTTCAAGGTAGTATTAATGAATGATGATTATACGCCTATGGACTTTGTAATAGAGGTTTTATCAAAATTTTTTAACATGGATAGTGATAAAGCCACCGAAGTTATGCTAACAATACATTATAAAGGGAAAGCCGTTTGTGGTGTGTATAGCAGTGAGATAGCTGAAACTAAAGTTGATCAAGTTTGTCGGTTTGCTCGTAATAATGAACATCCGCTAATGTGTACCATGGAACCTGCATAAATGCAGTGAGCCAATTTGTGATCTAGAGTAATTCGTAAAGCAACTTGCAGTAACGTTTTTCAGGAGAGTGCCTATGTTGAATAAAGATTTGGAAATTTCGTTAAATTTAGCTTTCCGTCAGGCTAAAGATTCTCGTCACGAGTTTATGACGGTAGAGCACTTGCTGCTTGCACTATTGGAGAACCCGGAAGCGGTTGAGGCCATGAATGCCTGTGGTGCAGAGCTTGGTAAGCTTAAAACCGAAATTCTGAACTTTATTAACGAAACAACCCCCATCATTCCAGAAGGGGACGATGACCGGGAAACGCAACCAACTCTTGGTTTTCAGCGTGTTCTGCAACGCGCGGTATTTCATGTTCAGTCTTCTGGTAAAACCGAAGTCAATGGTGCCAATGTGTTGGTGGCCATTTTTAGTGAGCAAGAATCGCAAGCCGCGTATTTATTGAAAAAGTCTGATATTACCCGTTTAGACATTGTTAACTTTATTTCACATGGTATTTCAAAAGCATCCAGTGTCGATTCTTCAGGTGCAGAATCCATCGAACCTGAACAAGTTAACGAAGAGCAAGCTAAGACAAACCTAGACACTTACGCAGACAATTTAAACCATGCTGCCATTAATGGAGACATAGACCCCATTATTGGCCGCAGCAAAGAATTAGAGCGTACGGTACAGGTATTGAGTCGTCGTCGTAAAAATAATCCATTGCTTGTAGGTGAAGCTGGGGTCGGTAAAACCGCGATCGCTGAAGGCTTAGCAAAACTCATTGTTGAAGGTCAGGCACCTGAAGTCTTAAGCGATGCCACCATCTACTCGTTAGATATGGGCGCATTACTTGCGGGTACCAAATATCGGGGTGATTTTGAAAAGCGTTTCAAGTCGTTACTTAAAGATTTAGAAAAAGACCAACATGCCATACTCTTTATCGATGAAATCCATACCATTATAGGTGCGGGTGCTGCCTCGGGCGGCATGATGGATGCGTCTAATCTAATTAAACCGTTGCTGTCGTCTGGTAAAATGCGTTGCATGGGCTCAACAACGTTTCAGGAATTTAAAACCATTTTTGAAAAAGATCGTGCCTTGGCCAGACGTTTTCAAAAAATTGATATTCATGAGCCTTCCATTGATGAAACAACCAAAATTTTGCAAGGCTTAAAAGACCGCTATGAAGATCACCATGGTGTAAAATATACCAACAAAGCGTTACAAGCCGCTGCAGAATTATCGGCTAAATACATTAATGATCGATTTTTACCGGATAAGGCCATTGATGTCATCGATGAAGCCGGCGCTAAGCAACAACTTGTTGCGGCCACTAAACGTAAAAAAGTGATTAACATCGGTGATATTGAAGGCATTGTTGCCAATATTGCGCGAATTCCTGAAAAATCTGTTTCCTCAACTGAGAAAGACAGCCTGATGAATATTGACCGTAATTTAAAAATGGTGGTCTTTGGTCAAGATAACGCCATTGATAGTTTAACGTCTGTTGTTCGTCTTTCGCGCTCGGGCTTAGGTCAAGAAGAAAAACCGGTGGGTTCGTTCTTATTCTCGGGTCCAACGGGTGTTGGTAAAACCGAAGTGACCAAGCAATTGGCCAAACAATTAGGGGTTGAGCTGCTGCGTTTTGATATGTCTGAGTACATGGAAAAACATGCGGTGAGTCGTCTTATTGGTGCGCCTCCTGGTTATGTTGGTTATGAGCAGGGCGGATTATTAACCGATGCGGTCATAAAACATCCTCATTCGGTGGTACTGCTTGATGAGATAGAAAAAGCGCATGCCGACATTTATAACATTTTGCTGCAAGTAATGGATCACGGTACGCTAACCGATAACAACGGTCGTAAAGCGGATTTCCGTAATGTTATCCTTGTACTTACCACTAACGCTGGCGTTAGAGAGACCACCCGTAAGTCGATTGGTTTCCAACAGCAAGATCACTCTCATGATGCGATGTCAGAAATCAACCGTACGTTCTCACCAGAGTTTAGAAACCGTTTAGACTCGATTGTTTGGTTTAATCATCTTGAAATGGAGGTGATTGAGCAGGTAGTTGATAAGTTCATCGTTGAGCTGCAAGCACAATTAGACTTAAAAGGCGTTTCATTAGAGCTAAGCAAGAAAGCTCGTCTATGGCTTGCAAAACATGGTTACGATAAAGCCATGGGCGCACGCCCAATGGCGCGTGTTATTCAAGAGCAGCTTAAGAAGCCACTAGCCAATGAATTGCTATTTGGTGCGTTAATGCAAGGTGGTACCGCTAAGGTTGATGTAAATTCGAAGAAAGATGAATTAAAAATCACTTTTGAAGAGAAAACGGAACTGGTGTCATAAGTTTATTGCTTAATACGGTGGTTTTTTACTTTAGTTAGAAGGCCACTTATTTTAGAAAGTAACTTATCAGCCAATTCACTTTATGCGTTTTATCTAGGTTTTATCAACGTTTAAAAAAACACCCAAATACAAAAAACCTCGCAATTGCGAGGTTTTTTAATTTCCTGATAGATAATCAGCATACTGTGCCAATCATCAAAATCTCGTAATGATTATCTGGCGCGGAAAATAATGCGACCTTTAGATAAGTCGTAAGGTGTCAACTCAACCGTAACTTTATCACCCGTTAAAATACGGATGTAGTTTTTACGCATTTTGCCAGAGATGTGAGCAGTAACAACGTGTCCATTTTCTAATTCAACACGGAACATTGTATTAGGTAATGTGTCTAATACAGTACCTTGCATTTCAATATTTTCTTCTTTCGCCATTGGGCGTTTAACCTCTAAATAATTACGATTAATAAAATTCTGCGCAGATAATGCCGAAAATTGGCCTATTTGTAAAGTGAATTATACCCCAACGGGGTTAATTTCGCTTTTTTATTTCATTTAAGCCTACAAAATAACGGCCATCCGATGGTGCCTAAATAAAAGGTGGCAAAGTTAAAAGCAGATTGGTAGGTAATTTAATATCAAATACAATGGGTTATATAAAATAAAGAAAAGATGGTTAACAGCTGGTCGCTTTGTGTTCGTTTGCGTTGTGGGTTATAAATTTAGTGCCTATTTCTTGATTTGCTTGATCTCTTGCCATTGATTATTACGTAATCGCTGATGGGGCAGATATTGCTGTTTGTAATTCATTTTAGCGCAATCATCTATTTGATAGCCCAAGTACAAATACTGTAAACCGAGTTTCTGGGTGATGTCGATTTGGCTTAATATACAAAACTTGCCTAAGGAATACTTCTGGTATTTGGGGTCGTAAAACGTATAAAGTGCGGATAGGGCATTTTTTAATTTATCGCATACCGCCACCGCAATCAGCTTTTGTCCATCGTATATTTCAATAAACAGCTGTGCTACCTGATTACTAAAGATAAAGCCTTCATATTGCTCTTTGTTAGCCGGATACATCGACCCTTCTTTATGAACGGTGTTGATATATCGTTCATAGAGTGGGTAATAACTAGGCTTTGGCTTTTTGGTTAACACGATGGAAAACCACTTATTGTTTTTTTGAATGCGCTTTTGGCTTTTAGATGGACTGAATTTCTTGACTTCAAGGCGTATCGATTCACAAGCCTGGCAAAATTCACAGTGTGGACGATACACTTGCTCGCCGCTGCGCCTAAAGCCCACCGTTAATAAACTATTGTAAGCCTGTGATGTCAGCTCTTCAGGGTTCATCAATACAATTAATCGTTCCTGTTGTTTTGGAAGATAGTTGCATTGAAATGCTTTGGTTTGCCCAAATTTAAAGTTATTGTTTATTGTCATAATCTATACGCTGTGGTTGCCAACAGCTCGGCGCCATAGGTCTGTTTAACTCGACTTCTTTTAATTGTATGAATATTTTACGTTCAATTTCAATAGCCCCCATGGATTGTAAAAAGGGATTTTGAATTTGACAGTCAATAAAACGAACCCCAAACGACTTTAAATGTTGGCCTAAAGCGATTAATGCAATTTTAGAAGCGTTGGTTTTTAAATAAAACATCGACTCGCCGCTAAACAAGCCATTTATAGCAACCCCATATAAGCCGCCGACCAGATCATCGCCTTCCCAAACCTCTACCGAATGGGCATAGCCTTTGCGATGCAAGATTTGGTAGGCGTCGACCATCTCATCGAGGATCCAGGTATCATCGTCACGAAACGGCGCATCAGCACAGATGTTGATGATTCGGTCAAAGGCGTGATTAATGGTAACTTGATAAGGTTGTTTACGGATAAATTTTTTGAGGGTTTTATTGATGTGAATATCATCAAGACTCAAGATGGCTCTTGGATTGGGCGACCACCAAAGCAGCGGGTCTTGTTCATTAAACCATGGGAAGACCCCATGTTTATAGGCATTAACCAGTCGTTGCCAGCTTAAATCACCACCAACGGCTAATAAGCCATTAGGCTCTGTTAAGGCGTTATGTAAATCAGGAAAAGCCAAGTCGTGTGGCGATAAAGCGGTTAAGACTTGGCTCATCATATATTACCTGATTATTTTACATTAGCGTGTAATGCATCCAGGTAACGTTCAGCATCAAGGGCGGCCATACAACCGGCACCCGCTGAGGTGATTGCCTGACGGTAAATGTGATCAGCAACATCGCCAGCCGCATAAATACCTTCTAGGCTGGTTTGTGTTGCATTACCATTGGTGCCACTTTGAATGGTTAAGTAGCCATCTTTCATGTCTAGCTGACCTTTAAAAATGTCGGTGTTTGGTTTGTGTCCAATGGCAATAAAACAACCAGCAACCTCGATTTCTTCGGTGCTATCTGATTTGGTATCTTTAAGACGTAAACCGGTTACGCCCATATCATCACCTAGCACTTCATCTAAGGTACGGTCAGTGTGTAATACGATATTGCCGTTTTCCACTTTATCCATTAAGCGTTTGGTTAAAATCTTCTCACTACGAAATTCATCACGACGGTGAACAACGTGTACTTCAGAAGCAATGTTAGAAAGATATAGGGCTTCTTCAACGGCGGTATTACCACCACCAACAACGGCAACTTTCTGATTACGATAAAAGAAACCATCACAGGTTGCACAAGCCGAAATACCTTTACCCATAAAGGCGGTTTCCGACTCTAAACCTAAGTATTGTGCAGATGCACCGGTACAAATAATTAATGCATCACAGGTGTATGTACCCGAGCTGCCTTTTAATGTGTATGGTTTTTGTGAAAAATCTACGTCATCGATGTGGTCGAAAATAATTTCAGTATCGAATTTCTCAGCGTGTTTTTGCATACGCTCCATTAATGCTGGTCCTGTAAGGTCTTCAGCATCGCCTGGCCAGTTTTCAACTTCAGTGGTTGTAGTTAATTGACCACCTTGTTGCATACCCGTGATCATTACTGGGTTTAAGTTAGCGCGAGCGGCATAAACGGCAGCTGTGTAGCCTGCAGGTCCTGAGCCTAAAATAAGAAGAGGGCAATGTCTTGCATCACTCATGAGATACTCCAACGGTAAAATTTTAAGAAGAATGCAACTTAATATCAAATCGATCCAAGTCGCTTATTATAATTACTTGATTGGGATTCTATGCAAATAAAACAAGGGAAACAATAAAAAATAACCGTTTATTTTAATAATTTGTAATTAACGTCGTATTCTTAAATATCGTAATGATATGATGCCTAAATTAACACCTAATAAAAGCGCTAGGGTAGTGTATGCAGCATTGGCAACGTATTGAGCAAGAGTTAAAAAGTTTTATAAAACAAGAAATGAAAACCGACCCCGCACACGATCTTAATCATGTAGACCGGGTGGTAAAAATGGCAAAACGTCTTGCTAAAAACGAGCACGGTGAATTAAATGTTGTTATTCCTGCCGCTTATTTGCATGATTGCGTTAGCCTTCCTAAAAATCATCCGCAAAGGTCACAAAGCTCAATATTAGCGGCTGAAAAAGCCATTGAATTTTTAGCAACATTAAACTATCCAGTTCAATATTTTGCCGGTATTAAACATGCCATTGCTAGCCACAGCTTTAGTGCACAAATAGCCGCCGAAACCATTGAAGCAAAAATTGTTCAAGATGCCGACCGTTTAGATGCGATTGGTAGTATCGGTATTGCTCGTTGTATTCAGGTGAGTAGTCAGTTTGATAGTCAGCTCTACAGTCATGACGATCCATTTTGTCAACACCGAGTGCCTGATGATAAAGCCTTTACCGTTGATCACTTTTACGTAAAACTGTTTAAAATTTGCGATACCTTGCATACCCCGTCAGCAATAAAAGAAGGCGCAAAGCGTAAAGCTTTCATGCAGGCGTTTATGGCCCAACTTGGCAGCGAAATATAGCAATCATTAATATCATAACGTGAAGTCGAATTCTTATGTTTATCGATTTTTTTACCAGTTACATAGACTGTCTATGTAATTACCGAAATATAGCAATCATTAATATAATAACGAGAAGTTGAATTCTTATGATTATCGATTTTTTTACCTGTTACATAGACTGTCTATGTAATGATGTAATTAATGTAATTTTCATGGATTCACAAAATACAAGGCATACAAATGAAGAAATACGTCGTAGGGTTTTTATTTAATCAAAACGCTTCCAAAGTCGTCTTGATAAAAAAGATTAACCCGGCTTGGCAAAATGGATATTTTAATGGGGTAGGTGGCAAAGTTGAAAAAGACGAGCAACCCGTCGATGCCATGTCCCGAGAGTTTTTAGAAGAAACAGGAGTATTGATCCCGGTGAATGAATGGACCATGTATGCCAACGTATATAGGCCTGCGCAATACGACATGGATGTATTCTTTGCCCATTCAGATAACGCCTATCAGGTACAAACGATTGAAAAGGAAGAGGTAAACATCTTTCCTGTAGAGGCGCTGCCGACCAAATTGATACCTAACTTAAAATGGCTTATTCCACTTGCCCTTGATGAGCAAGCCGATTTCTCGCAAACCGTTTCAATATTAGAAAATCCTTCCGAGCGCATCAAAGCTTAATAAGTCTTCAAGTTACATAGACAGTCTATGTAATATTGCAAAAATTTGTATGGTTACAGTGCCTGTCTATATAAAAGATTGTTTTGATGATCGCCATGGCATTTTTTACCGGTGCTTTTAAAAAGAACTGGCGTGAGTTTTTGTGGATGATTGCCGCGGTTGCTAGGGATGAAGCAAATTTGGAAAAGTGCCAAGGGTGAACATTATATGTATGGCATAAAAATGATGATGGAAGAAAGTATAGAGCTTCTAGGTTATTCACTGATGACCGCCGGCTTAATTAATTTAACCTTAGCAATTCTTATTAATAAAACCAATGCGTCAGAAAGTTAACCGCTAACGAAATTCAACGGCTGACGAAACTCAAAGCAATTTAAACAGCAATCATAGGCAAAAATTTTAAACATAAAAAAAGCTCTGCAACCATGTTGCAGAGCTTTCTTAATTCAATTGCAAGGCGTTTACGCCAGTGCCACTTTTGGCTCTACGTAATCAAAACCAAGATTTTGAGCAACGCTTTCACAAGTCACTTTACCGTCAATAACATTCAAACCATTTAAGAAGTGCTCGTCGGCTAATAACGCTTCTTTGTAGCCTTTGTTTGCCAGTTTAATGATAAACGGCAACGTGGCATTATTTAATGCAAAGGTTGATGTGCGCGGTACAGCGCCAGGCATATTGGCAACACAGTAATGCACCACGTCGTCTACGATGTACGTTGGGTCTGCGTGGGTTGTTGCTTTTGATGTTTCAATACAACCGCCTTGATCAATGGCAACATCAACAATTGCGGCTCCAGGTTTCATATTTTTAATGTGTTCAGCAGTAACCAGCTTAGGTGCTGCAGCACCAGGAATAAGCACACCACCAATCACTAAATCGGCCTCAAGAACGTGTTTTTCAAGGGCATCTGCTGTTGAGTATATCGCTTTAACCTTGTTGCCAAACTGTGCATCTAAACGACGTAATACGTTAATGTTACGATCTAAAATAACCACTTCGGCACCCATGCCTACCGCCATTTGTGCAGCGTTGTTACCAACCATACCACCACCAATAACAACCACTTTAGCTGGCTCAACACCTGGTACGCCACCAAGTAACATACCACGGCCTTGATTTGATTTTTCTAAGGCTTGTGCACCGGCTTGAATCGACATACGACCAGCAACTTCTGACATTGGTGCCAATAATGGTAAGCCACCTTGATTATCTGTTACGGTTTCATAAGCAATACATATGGCTTTTGATTTAATAAGGTCTTCGGTTTGAGGAAGATCTGGGGCAAGGTGTAAGTAGGTAAATAAGATTTGACCTTCACGCAACATCGCACGCTCAACGGCTTGCGGTTCTTTTACTTTCACGATCATGTCAGCTTTCGCAAACACTTCGCTGGCGGTTTCTAAAATAGACGCACCGGCAATGATGTAGTCTTCATCACTAAAACCAATACCATTACCTGCATTTGTTTCTACAAAAACTTCATGGCCATGGTGAATTAACTCACGAACACTCGCTGGAACCATACCAACGCGGTATTCATGGTTTTTAATTTCTTTTGGTACACCAATAATCATTGTAATTTTTCTCTCTACCTGAATGTGTTTATTTATGAACGGCTAGTATATATGGGATTATCTAGATTAACCTGTTGTTATTTGGCTACTTGTAGATGATAATATTGTAAAAATTTAAATCTGCAGAGTAATCGTCTAATGACTTGGGGAAAAAATAAACAACTTGATCGTATCGATCGAAACATTCTTCATGAATTACAAAATAATGGAAGGCTATCGAATGTGGAATTATCCAAGCGGGTAGGGTTAAGCCCAACACCGTGTCTTGAACGGGTAAAGCGACTTGAACAAGATAAGGTGATTACCGGTTATAGTGCCGATCTTAATCCGCAGTATTTAAATGCCGCATTATTGGTTTTTGTGGAAATTACCTTAAGTCGAACCTCTCCAGATGTGTTTGAGGAGTTCTCTAAGGCGGTAATGAATTTAGATGTGATTCAAGAGTGTCACTTAGTTTCTGGAAATTTTGATTTCTTACTGAAAACTCGGGTATCCGATATGCAGGCGTATCGTAATTTACTTGGCGATACCTTACTGACACTCCCTGCTGTAAGTGAAAGTCGCACATATGTGGTTATGGAAGAGGTGAAAAGTGGTAATAAACTACCGATTAGTTAATTTTAGGCCTGTTTTAGACTTATACAGTATGTAAACTCAGAGCATTTTCTGCTATTTTGATACGAATAATATAAATAATAATCTTTTAAAACGTCATGGAATCTACTTTGTCAGGTACAGATACTACTAAATTATCCGGAACCCAACGGTTACTTGAAGCAGGTTTAATTTTCTCGAGCATTTTCTCAATTTACCTGATTGTTTCATTATTAAGCTTTGATCCCGCCGACCCTGGTTGGTCACAAACGGCTTATCATGCCCTTGTAAATAATGCCGGAGGTGCTTTTGGTGCTTACATTTCCGATATATTGTTTTTCTCCTTTGGTGGTTTAGCGTACACCTTACCGTTTATTATTGCGGTAAGCGGCTGGTTGTTGTTCCAAAAAATCCACTTTATTTTAGAAATCGACTTTTTTACCCTTGGGTTAAAGCTGATTGGTTTTATCATGCTTTATATTGGTCTAACGGCCATTGCAAGTATGAATTTTAACGACGTTTATGAATTTTCTGCCGGTGGAGTCATGGGCAATTTTATCGCCCTGTCGATATTGCCATACTTTAATTATATTGGCTCAAGCCTTTTATTATTGTTATTAACCTGCTCTGGTTTTGTGTTGTTTAGTGGTTGGTCAATCTTTTTGATCATCGACACCATAGGTAAATACACCATTCAAGCAGGCACTTGGCTGCAGTCTTTACTTATTAGCATTCCAGATAAATTCTCATCTTCTCCGGAGCCTAAAGCGGAGAAAGTAAAAGCCACTCAACAACAAAGTTTTGATGAGTTAGTACCAATGGAAACTGAACAATCACCTTTTGCGCAAGAGAACCATTCGCATGAGAAGCATTCGCAAGGTGTCAACTCCATTGAAGCTGCTGTAACACAGCAAAGTATTGAAAATTCAATGCCAATCGAGTCGCTAGAGCAAGGCCTAGAGCAAAGCATAGCGGAAGCCCAACAAACCGATTTAGCCGCCCAATTTTTTGCTGACATTGAAGACCAACCTTTTAATAATGAGATGAATGATCCAATGGACCCATTCATTGCGAATGACAATGAGCCATTTGTCGACATTGATGATTTGATGGATGAAGCCGCATCAAACATTAGTGAAGAACCCATTTCCGCGCAAGAATTGGATGCAGCATTTACGCAAGTTGACAAGATAGAAGTGCCAGATGACTCTGAAATCGTCGAACCGGTACAAGTTACTGCATCACCAAATGTTATGCCTTTTGATAAATACAAAGGCATGCCAACCATCGATTTATTAGATAAACCGAATCGTACCAAGAACCCTATTTCGCCAGATGAACTTGACGCGGTAAGCCGATTGGTAGAAGCCAAGTTATTAGATTACGGCGTGCAAGCACAGGTTGTGGCCGTATTACCCGGGCCGGTAATTACCCGTTTTGAGCTGGATTTAGCGCCAGGTGTCAAGGTCAGTAAAATTACCAATTTATCGAAAGATTTAGCCCGTGCCTTATCGGCGGCTAGTGTACGTGTTGTTGAGGTCATTCCTGGTAAGTCTGTCATTGGTTTAGAAATACCAAATAAACACCGTGAAATGGTGCAACTAAGTGAAATCATTGAATGTGACGGCTTCATTAACTCTAAGTCGTCGTTGGCTATGGTGATTGGTAAAGACATTGCCGGTGAGCCCATTGTTGCTGATTTAGCTAAAATGCCTCACTTATTAGTGGCAGGTACCACGGGCTCCGGTAAATCGGTTGTGGTCAACGTTATGATCATTTCAATGTTGTATAAATCGACGCCAGAAGATGTGCGTTTTATCATGATCGACCCGAAAATGTTGGAATTGTCAATTTACGAAGGCATTCCGCATTTACTGTCTGAAGTGGTAACCGATATGAAAGATGCCGCCAATGCGCTGCGTTGGTGTGTGGGTGAAATGGAACGCCGTTATAAATTAATGTCAGCGGTTGGGGTGCGTAACCTTAAAGGTTATAACCATAAAGTTGAAGAAGCTATTGCTAATGGTCAGCCATTGACCGATCCATTGTGGAAAGAAGGCGATAATATGCTTTCTGAAGCACCGCACTTAGAAAAACTGCCAAGCATTGTGGTTGTGGTTGATGAATTTGCCGATATGATCATGATTGTTGGTAAAAAGGTTGAAGAGTTAATCGCCCGTATTGCCCAAAAAGCACGTGCCGCGGGGATTCACTTGATCCTAGCAACTCAACGCCCATCGGTTGATGTTATCACCGGTTTGATCAAAGCGAATATCCCAACCCGAATGGCACTAACGGTTTCATCAAGAGTCGATTCTCGAACCATTTTAGACCAACAAGGTGCAGAGCAATTGCTTGGCCACGGTGATATGTTATACATGCCACAAGGCACCAGCATCCCAACCCGTGCACAAGGTGCGTTTGTTGATGACCATGAAGTTCATGCGGTTGTAAACGATTGGAAAGCACGTGGTAAGCCACAATATGTCGAAGAAATTTTATCGGGTGAAACCACCGAAGATAACCTATTACCTGGTGAAGTCTCAGAAAGCGACGACGAGGAAATGGACGTATTATACGATGAAGCATTAGCCCATGTGACGGAATCACGACGTGCATCAATTTCAGGCGTACAACGAAAGTTTAGAATTGGCTACAATCGCGCCGCCCGTTTGATTGAACAAATGGAAGCCAGTGGTGTCGTAAGTACACCAGGTCATAATGGCAATCGCGAAGTACTCGCACCACCGCCTGTAAAATCATAATCTGTCTTTAGTTGGTGATAGAAAGGTTTTAGGTGAGGGTTAGATGTTTGTTGTTATAATTACTTAAGGTTTTAGGAAACTATTTTTTATATGAAGTTTGTATCGTTTTTATCGGCTGTTTGTTTTTCTTTATCATCCTTTACTGTCTCCGCTAACGAAAGTGAGCTGGCCAGTACGCCGCACCCTATAAAGCAGGAATTGATTGCAAAGCTCAATACCTTTGAAGGTTTTAGCTCGACGTTTGTACAAGACGTGGTTGATGTTGATGGCAATGCCCTGCAAAAAACACAAGGCGCGTTAATTGTAAAACGACCTAATCTTATTTTTTGGGAAACCGAACAACCCGATGAAACGCTTGTGGTTAGTGATGGCGATACCTTGTGGTTTTACAACCCATTTGTAGAACAAGTGTCGGCCTTTTCAGTGCAAAATGCCGTTGCCAATACCCCCATCTTATTATTAAGTGATACCCGCGCACAAACATGGCAAGACTACAACGTAGAAAAAGTGTCACAAGGGTATTACCGCATTGTGTCTTTAGATGGGGAAGCGCAGGTGAAAAGCTTAGAGCTGCAATTTACAACCAATGACATCAACAAAAGTGCCATTAGCAAATTTACCATTGTAGATGCCACCGGGCAGTTATCGCACTTTACGTTAGAAAATGTCGATACGACAACACCAAAGGACAACCAGTTCATCTTTACTTTGCCAGAGGGCGTCGACTTAGATGACCAAAGATAATCATTCTTTTTCTTTTGGTTTTGAACAACAAGGCGAGGTTAGTAGCGGTTTTGCTCCATTGGCTGCACGAATGCGGCCGCATACCCTAGACCAGTATATTGGTCAGCAGCATTTATTAAGCCCGGGCAAGCCGTTAAAAAAGGCCATTGAGCAGGGGCTTTGCCACTCGCTTATTTTCTGGGGACCACCGGGCAGTGGAAAAACCACCTTAGCCGAATTAATTGCCAATTATGCCGATGCCGAAATTGAACGCATTTCAGCGGTAACCTCAGGCGTTAAAGAAATTCGTCAAGCCATCGAAACCGCAAAAATGACCGCTCAGGCAAAAGGCAAGCGCACCATCTTGTTTGTTGATGAGGTGCACCGTTTTAATAAATCGCAACAAGATGCGTTTTTGCCCTTTATTGAAGACGGGACTGTCACGTTCATCGGGGCAACAACCGAGAACCCGGCTTTTGAGTTGAACAATGCCTTGTTATCTCGTGCTCGTGTGTATTTACTGCAAAAGCTTTCCGACACTGATCTTGAACAAGTGTTAACGCAAGCACTTGAGGATAGCGAAAATGGCTATGGTCAATACACCATTGCAATGGAAGAAAAGGCTCGATTATCGTTATTGGCATTAGCCAATGGTGATGCACGTCGGTTATTAAACTTACTTGAGCACAGTTTTGATATCAGTGATCATGAAGGGCAAAATGTTTCGATTACCCTTGAAACCGTTAATCTGGTGGCCGGAGAGAAACAGGCTTTATATGATAAAGGTGGCGATCACTTTTATGATTTAATCAGTGCCTTTCATAAATCGGTGCGTGGCTCAGATGCTGATGCAGCGCTTTATTGGTATAGCCGAATATTAGAAGGCGGTGGCGACCCTCTGTATGTGTGTCGCCGTTTATTGGCCATTGCGAGCGAAGATATTGGTAATGCCGACCCAAGAGCCCTGCAACTGGGCATTAACGCTTGGGATACCTACCATCGAGTCGGCCCAAGTGAAGGGGAAAGGGTCATTGCCCAAGCGGCGGTTTATATGGCCTTGGCGCCAAAATCCAATGCCGTCTACACCGCGTTTAAAGCGGCAAGACAATTAGCCAAAGACACCGGCCATATGGAAGTGCCAATCCATTTACGAAATGCCACATCCAAACTTACCGAGTCTATGGGCCATGGCGCAGCATATCGTTATGCCCATGATGAACCCGGTGCGTTTTCACCGGGGCAGCGCTTCTTACCGGACGCTCTTGGGCGTTTACGGTTTTATCAACCCACCGACCGCGGGCTTGAACGAAAATTAAAAGAAAAACAGCAATATCTGGATGATTTAAACGCCCAGGCAGGAGATTTTATTGATGAATAGTGGGTTAACCTACCTGTATATTGCCATTGGCGGTGCCAGTGGTGCCTGTTTACGCTTTTTTATTGGTAATTTAGTGTTAAATTGGCTTGGAAAGGGATTCCCTTTTGCCACCTTGATCGTTAATATAACGGGTTCATTAATTATGGGTGCGTTATACGGCCTAATTGAGCAAGGCATTATCGAAATTGTGCCTTACAGAACCTTAATTGGCGTAGGCTTTTTAGGGGCGTTAACGACATTTTCAACGTTTTCATTAGACACTTTGTTATTAATTCAACAAGGTGAGATAATAAAAGCCATGTTAAACATTCTATTAAACGTGCTGCTGTGTGTATTAGCGGCGAGTTTCGGAATGTTTTTGTGTAATAGATAAATAACAAGTGACAAATCATGCTTGACTCAAAAATGCTTAGAGCAGACCTAGATGGCGTAGCAGCAAAGCTAGCCCGTCGTGGTTTTAAATTAGATACCGCTGCTTTTACAGCGCTAGAAGAACAACGTAAAGAACTGCAAGTTCGCACACAAGAATTACAAAACGAGCGTAATACCCGTTCCAAATCCATTGGTCAGGCGAAAGCGCGTGGCGAAGACATTCAGCCTTTATTAGCTGAAGTAGGTGAGCTTGGTAATAAATTAGATGCGGCGAAAGAAGAATTAGCGCAGTTACTGACTAAAATTGATGACATCGTTAGTGCCATTCCTAATATCCCACACGATTCGGTACCAGATGGTGCAGATGAAGACGATAACGTTGAAATTCGTCGTTGGGGCACGCCTAAAGAGTTTGATTTTGATGTTAAAGATCACGTTGATTTAGCGTACAACCTAAGTAAAGGTCTTGATTTTGAATCGGGTGCTAAATTATCTGGTACACGTTTTGTTGTAATGCGTGGTCAAATCGCCCGCTTAAATCGTGCTATTGGTCAGTTTATGTTGGACTTACACACTGAGCAGCATGGCTACAATGAAATGAACGTACCATTATTGGTAAATCACGACTCATTATACGGCACAGGTCAGTTACCAAAATTTGGTGAAGACTTATTCCACACCGATTTAAGTGATCGTAAATTCTCATTGATCCCAACGGCCGAAGTACCACTAACCAACTTAGTGCGTAATGAAATCGTTGACTCAGAAGAATTACCAATGAAGTTTACCGCATTATCAAGCTGTTTCCGCAGTGAAGCCGGCTCTGCTGGTCGTGATACGCGTGGTCTTATTCGTCAGCACCAATTTGATAAAGTTGAACTGGTACAAATCGTTAAGCCAGAAGATTCATTCGATGCCCTAGATCAATTATTAGGTCATGCTGAAAAGGTACTCGAGTTACTTGAATTACCATACCGCACGGTAAACTTGTGTACGGGTGATATTGGCTTTAGTGCAACCAAAACATTCGATATCGAAGTATGGTTACCGGCGCAAAATACCTACCGTGAAATTTCCTCTTGTTCAAACATGGGTGACTTCCAAGCACGTCGTATGCAAGCTCGTTACCGAAATGACGCGAACAAACCTGAGTTATTACATACCTTAAATGGCTCTGGTTTAGCGGTAGGTCGTACATTGGTAGCAATCCTTGAAAACTACCAACAAGAAGACGGCAGTGTCGCTGTACCAACGGTATTACAACCTTACATGGGTGGCTTAACCAAGATTGGTTAACGTTAAATCCACGGTTGCATAAATGAAAAACCTGATGTGATTACATCAGGTTTTTTTTCATCTCTGATTTACGTTATTTTCAGGCCAACACTCGCGTCTTACCTGTTATCAAGGGACGTTTCATCTATTAAGTAAACCGCTTTACCGCAGTTCAGCGCTTTTTATCAAATTTAGCATATACACTTAGTGGTTAGTCAAAATAAATTTCCCTTTGATAAAGAGACTTAAAAGGCATGCCATCCAAAATAAAGTTAACTAAAATTAAGCAGGCGAAGCAAACAGCCATCCTAACCATGCTTTCCTTACTTGTTTTTGGCTGCGGTTCGGCCAACACCCCAGCTAATGATTCAGCCCAATCACAAAATCAAAAAACACAAGCACTAGAGAATAGTAGTAATGAGTACTTAACGTTCGGCGCAGGCAAAGTCGCCACGGTATTTAACCCTAAAGCTTTTGAATGTAAGCTCGATCATACCTATTGGATCATTAATGCTGGCGTTACATTACCTGCCGGAGATGCTTGTACTAAAGATGGTAAGTTAGTCGGTAAGCCAAAGACGCGAATTCCTCATGTTACAGGTCCGGCTGATAAAGAGCCGGTGGCAACACACCGTTGGTGGGGCTCGGTACCATTTTTAGGTGAAATGAAAGTCGATAATCCTGACAAAGCTTGGCGTGGGCCAGATAGTAGCCCAAGTGGTACCGCCTACATTACGCCTGATCCAGTAATGGCCATGGTGAACGATAAAGGTGTCAGGGTAACCAACCTTTCGGTGGGCATGAAAACGGTTGACGAAAACAACTTTCAATACCTTAATCCTGATTTAGATGCTGAAGTGGTTAATGGCGTCGCTATTGCAAATTCGATGTATGATGATTTAAATGCCAATATGAAAGCAAGCAGCGATGCGAGCATTACGATTGAATGGGAATCGGCAGGGCAGTCGGTAATGGAAGCGACTTTTGTGCATGGCTCGCCTTACATTTTTGTCAAAGCATTTCGTGGTAAGCCAGTACTAAAAACGTTACATGATAATGGCCAACACAAAGGCATTTTCTTTGAGAAAGATAATACAATAGGGATATGGACGAATGTTTCTGGCGACCGTCAGGACTTTTTAGTTGTGGGTGAAGGCGACACCACTTATCGCAATATCACCGGCCGTGAAATAACTATCGACAACAACCGCAATGAAATGACGTTGGTATTGTTACCGAAATCCGAAGGTAAGAGCCATACGTTAAACACCATAAAAGATTTTGCTAGCAAGGCACGAAATGTGGTTTCAGCTGTGGATGTAAGCTACGCGGTGAATAATCAAACTAACGAAGTGACGGTAACTCATCACTATCGTGACCAAAACGGTGAGCTAATTGACACGCTAGCAGGTTTACAGCCATTGCATTGGAAAAACTTGAATGAAGAAAGCCCCGCATTCTTTAGCCCTTATAAGATGCGCAGTGCGCGCGGTGTGACAAAGTTTGCCAATACCAACCGCTTTAGTTATGCCTTGCCATTTATCGGTGTTCTGCCTTTAATGCCATCTGATTTAGGCGATTATGATATGCCGCGTCTACGTGGTTATATCAATGATTTTATGACCCAAGAGCAAAGTCAATGGAATAGGGCTACCGATACCTATTGGGCAGGTAAAAACTACGGCAAGGTCGCTGAGCTTGCTGCAATCGCCCGTTCCATTGGCATGAATAAGGAAGCCGATAAATTTATTGCTTGGTTAAAGCTCGAGCTAGAAGATTGGTTTAACGCGAACAGTAGTGGGGCACTGGATACCAATAAATACTTTGTGTATGACGCACAGTGGCACACCTTACTTGGGGTTGAGGCATCATTTGGTAGTCAGTTTATGCTTAACGATCATCATTTTCATTATGGTTATTTTGTTCGCGCTGCGGCAGAAATCTGCCGAATCGATTTAGATTGGTGTAGCAGTGAGCAATATGGCCCTATGGTTGAGTTGTTGATCCGTGACTTTGCTGGCGCTAAAAACGATCCTATGTTCCCATACCTGCGTAACTTTGATCCCGCCAATGGGTTTTCTTGGGCTTCTGGCGCAGCACCCTATTCGCGAGGCAATAACAACGAGTCGACTTCTGAAGCGGCAAACGCTTACGGCGCAATGATCTTATATGGCTTAATTACCAAAGACCAAGCGCTAACCGACAGGGGCATCTACTTGCATGCATCAACAACCGAAACCTACTGGCAATATTGGAATAATATTGATGGTTATAAAGGGGACAGGGAAGAGGCGGATAATTTCCCGGCCGATTACGACAAGATCACCACATCGATTATATGGGGCGATGGTGCGCTGTTCGATACCTGGTTTAGCAGACGCTATGCGCATATATTAGGCATTCAGGGCTTACCGACAAACCCGCTTATAGTCCATGTCGCGCAATATCACGATTATATGAAAGACTATGTAAAACTTGGCTTAAAGGAGTCGAGTAATGGTAAACCGTCTGGTTTAGCGCATGGTCAATGGCAAGATATTTGGTGGAGCTTATGGGCGATGGTGGATGCCGAAGCTGCTTTGGCTGACTATAACACGGTTGACTCGTATATTCCGGAGCAAGGTGAAACCAAGGCACATACTTATCATTGGCTTCATACCTGGAAAAATCTAGGTCAACTTGTTTCCGGCTCAGGCAGCATTACGGCGGATAATCCAGCTACCATGGTGTTTAAAAAGGACAACAAACTGATTTATGTGGCCTATAACTACGATAGCGTTGAAAAAGTGGTTTCCTTTAGTGATGGAACACAATTACAGGTTAAGCCAAATAGCTTTGCTACTCGCATAGCAAAATAGCTTGGTTTATTACCCACTATAAAGATTCTGATTGTTCGGCGCGTTTGGCAATTTGTTGGGTTAGCCCTTTAAACAAAAACAAATGTGCCGGAAGGCAGACATACCAATAAAATAACCCGGCAGGCCCTGCCGGGTGCCAATACGCTGTGGCCCTTACCACACGATGATCGCCTTTATCGCGAATGATGAATTCAAGTACGCCAGAGCCAGGGCCTTTCATTTCCATTTTTAGGGTGAGTACATTGGCCGGCTCAACGGCAATTACACGCCAAGAATCCACTACATCACCAACCCTTACATCGGTTGGGTGACGTCGTTTACGGCGAAAGCTTGGCCCTCCGCAAACCCAGTCTAGGGCGCGGCGCATATACCAGAGAAAATCGGCATAGTAATAACCGTGCTGCCCCCCAAAAGCTTTAACTTGATCAAATATGGCCTGTGTACTGGCCTTTGATGTAGAGGCGTCACTGGTGCTTTTTGCATAATAGCTGTAAGAAGGATCGTAATCACGACAGGAAATCGAGCCATCTACCCAGTGTGCTACTTTGGCGTTGTTTTTTTCCACTGCAAAGCTGTCGGCTAACGCTTGTTGAAAGGGTTTTAATGTGAGGGGTACAAGGGCTTTAATTTCTCTATCATCGGCGATTAAATCATGCTTTAGCCCCTCTATAAGGGATTTTGCAATATTGGTTGAAACTGACGTAACCACCCTAAGCCAATAAGAGACGATTTTTGGCGTAAGAAGCGGTATTTTAATTAACCTAAATTTGCGTTTAGTAAACTTAGCGTACTCGGTCATCATTTGCTCATAACTGAGCACCTCCGGTCCGCCCACTTCATAAATATGATCTTTAGGGTTTGGCAGTTGGATTAAGGCGACAAAATAGTCGAGTAGGTTATCAATGGCAATGGGTTTGGTTTTAGAGTAAACCCATTTAGGGGTAAATAGGATAGGGAGGTGGTTTACTAAATCGCGCATCACCTCAAAAGCGGCCGACCCTGGGCCGATCACAATACCGGCACGCAACTCGGTAACGGGTACGTCTGTATGGCGTAAATATTCACCGGTTTGTTGTCTTGATATAAAATGCTTCGACGTGGGGTTTTTCGGCACCATGCTGCCTAAGTAAATAATGTGTTTAACCCCAGCATCCTCGGCGGCCACCGCAAAGTTTCTGGCGGCCAAATTATCGAGTTTATCAAAATGTTTACCCGCGGCCATGGAATGCACTAAATAGATAGCAACATCAATGCCATCTAATGCCGTTGCTAGGGTTTCTGGTTTAAAGGCGTCGGCTCGAACAATATCGATGTTTTCCCACCCTCGGGCATATAATACCCGACGATGACGTGCTGAAGCTCTTACATCAAAACCCTGTTTAGCCAGTGTTGGCACTAAGTAGGTGCCAATATAACTGGATGCGCCAAAGACTAATACTTTCAATGACTGTTCCTTGTTAGAGCCGATTTATCAATGTGACATCACTAAAACCAAAATGATTTAACCAAAATGATTTAAACAAGCGCGTTAAATCGACAAGGGTTTAATGGGTAAATCACGATAGCGTTTGCCGGTTGCCGCAAAAATGGCATTACACAGTGCAGGCGCAAATGGTGATACACCCGGCTCACCTAAACCTGTCGGTTTTATGTTCGAGTCAACAATGTGAACATCCACATTTGGCATCTCATTAATGCGTAATACCGGATAATCATTGAAATTACCGTTAACGACCGCGCCATCTTTGAAGGTGATTTCAGTATAGAGTGATAAGCACATGCCCATCACTACGGCGCCCTCCATTTGGGCCGTTGCACCATCAACATTTAACACCTGACCACAATCAATGGCACAATCAACGTTAAGCACTTTGATGTTATCGCCATCCACTTTGACATGAACGGCCATTGCCACATAACTTTCAAAACTAAAATGCACCGCCAAACCAATGCCTTCGCCTTTAGGCAACTGTTTACCATAACCGGATTTTTCGGCGGCTAGGTTTAAAACCGCTTTCGAACGGCTAACTTGCTCTGCCTGCTTAGGATCTTTATTAGCATCGTATAAGGTATTTAAAAACTCTAAACTGTCCTTGCCGGCTTTATGCGCTAATTCATCAGCAAAGCTTGAAAAGGCAAAACCATAGAAAATCGCATAAACGGCTCGATACCAACCAATACGTGTATGGGCTTTGGCTTCCCCTGTTTCACTGCGAAAGTTGGCCACATTGAAAGGGTGGTTGTCGATGCTCGCCAAACTTGATCCTGGTGCGCGGTCTAAAGAAGGGTCAAATAATGACGCAATGGATGGGAAAGCAGCTCTGTGCAGCCAACCGCTGACATTACCCGAGTCATCAAGTGACGCTTCAATATGTTGAGCACTAATGGAGTGATAATAGCCTGTGCGCATATCTTCAGGACGTGACCAAGTCAGTTGTACGGGCGCGCCAATGGCTTTTGAAATGGCCGCGGCTTCTTGTACGTAATCACATTTAAATTTTCGGCCAAATGCACCACCGGCCATCATGACATGCACTAAAATGTCTTTTGGATCTCTTTCTAAGTATTGAGCCAAAACCTTTTGAATGTCTTCTGGGCTTTGGGTTGAGGCCCACACTTCACAGCTGTCATCGGTAACGGAAACCACACTGGCATTGGGTTCCATAGGCGCATGCGCTAAATGCCCACCAGTATAAGTAGCCTTAACCCTATCTTTGGCACTGGCAAAGGCGGCGTCTAAATCGCCTCGTTCGGTGACCAGTTGTGCCGGTTTTTCAACATTTTGAACCAATTGTTGTTTGTATTCTTTGGTGTTGTAAACCTGATTTGGGCCATGATCCCATTCCACTTTTAGCTTTTTAACGGCTTGTTGAGCGGTCCAAGTATTATCGGCAACAACGGCAACACCTCCAACTGAGCCAAAAGGCACGTTCATGCGTGGGATTTCAATGACGTCACTAACACCAGGCATGGCCAAGGCTTCGGTTTTATCTAATGATTTTAGTTTGCCACCCAACACAGGGCAGTGCACTATACCGGCATATTTCATGCCCGGTATTTTGGTATCTACGCCATAGGTACGCTTACCGACAATAACGGCATTTTGATCGTGACGTTTAATCGCTTTACCAATGTATCGAAACTCTTCTTTATTTTTAAGTTGCGGTTTTTGTGGTACTTCACTGTTGCTCGCCAACGATGCTAACTCGCCATAACCAAGGGTCTGCTTGTTTACAGTGTTATAAACGACATGGTTTTTGGCGAAACACTGTTCTGGAGCCAATTTCCAAACTTTGGCCGCTGCGGCAACTAACATGAGTTTTGCTGCGGCACCTGCTTCACGCATAGGCACATACATTACGCGAATACTGGCTGAGCCACCGGTGGCTTGCGGCCCATATTTATCTTTATTGCCTTCACCTTGTTTTACGGTGACTCTTGCCCAGTCGGCTTCCATTTCATCAGCAACGGCAGCAGGCAGGGCGGTACTTATCCCTTGCCCCATTTCACAGCGGCCACAATAAATGGTGGTGTCGCCATTTTCATGCAAATGAATAAACGCATTGGGGTTAAACACTTCACCATTGGTTTTTGGCGCTGCAGTTGCGCCAAACCCTATGCCAATCATTAAACCACCGGAGGTAACGCTAGCAACTTTTAAAAACGTTCTTCGACTTTGATTTAAATTGTCATCTGACCCCAATTTATTTTTGATCATTTGCTCAGACGTTAAATTGCTCATTATGAAACCTCCTTGGCTAAATCGTAAGAGGCCGACTTAATGGCTTTTTTGATGCGTTGAAAGGTACCACAACGACAGATATTGCCTTGCATGCCTAAGACAATGTCATCATCTGTTGGATTTGGGTTTGTTTTAAGCAAACTGGCCGCACTCATGATTTGACCCGCCTGACAATAGCCGCATTGCGGCACATTGTGTTCTAACCAAGCTTTTTGCAAAGGATGGTCGCCTTGTTCAGATAAACCTTCGATGGTAGTAACGTTAGAGCCAGCTATGGCGCTTATTGGCGTAATACAAGCTCTGGTGGCAAACCCATTTACATGCACGGTACATGCGCCGCAAAGACCTTCGCCACAACCGTATTTGGTCCCGGTCAGTTCAAGTTTATCTCTTAGAAACCACAGTAATGGCATGTCATCGGGGACATCGATTGGATATTGAACGTCGTTGATAGTAATGGTGTTTTTCATAATATTTGCCAGTTGCTTGTAAACGATTTGTTAAGTATACAACATAACAGTTTTTATGAAGACAAGTAAGTGAATGGCCAGAATTTAACGGATCTTTTTTAAATCAATTAGTTGGGTAAATAAGAGTGAAGAATGTGAGGAGAAATCCGCTTGCTGTATTTAACAAACGGATGGTAACAGAAGTGTTTTGAACAGAGCTGGATGGCTAAAATAAAGCCTGAGTTAAAGCCTGAGTTAAATGCAGCGCGCAGGTTTTGGTAAGCCGGCAATTTTGGTTGCCTGCTTAGCCGGGCCCTTTGGAAACAAACGATATAAATAACGGCTATTGGCTTTTTCTTCACCGTATTCGGCTTTTAAGGCTTTGGTTAAGGCACGAATGGCGGGAGACGTTTTATAGGTGATATAAAAGTCGCGCACAAAATTAACCACTTCCCAATGTGCAGGGGTTAGCTCAATGTTTTCTTCTTTGGCAATAATACAAGCTAAATCTTTATGCCAATCATTGATATTAAGTAAATAGCCCTGACTGTCGGTGTCTATTTGCTGGTTGTTAAATTCTATTGCCATGTTATTACTTTCTCTGCGTGTTCACTAAGGTTAACAAACTCTTCTATGTTGATTTGTTTAACGTTTCCTTGCTCTACAATGTTTCGCGCCTGACAATGGCTATCTATTGCGAAAATGGCTTGTGTTAAAGAGGCACATGTTGGGTGACTCACATTATAAACGCCATCGTCTATGAGAAGGAGTTTATCATTTTCGGCTAATAAGTTAAGGCATTGTTGTAACCGATCATCATTAAAACCATTGCTGCGCACAATATGTAAAATACTCATAAAATATCCTAAAAGGTAAGAACCACATCAAACTGGGGCAGTAGGGCTTTTATCTGCTCAGCGCTCAAATATTGGGCATCGTCAAAAACCGAATCAGTTGCTAAACCACGTTCGGTTAATGAATCCTGACAAAGGTAAATGTCTTCAATGTCGTAAAATTCTAGGGCTTTAAATGTTGCTAAATAATCTTTATGAGCGATAGATTCGGCTTGTTGGTTGGCTTGGGTTTGATAAACACCGTTGCCAATAAAGAACAAACTCACGTCCATTTCGTAACTGGCCAAAATTAACGCCGCATCAAGCGATTCCTTGCCTTTAAGGCGATCGAAAGGGGCTGAGGTGTTAATGATTGCGTAACGCGTAACCGTAATTGGGCTCATTTCCTGCAGATTGGTGGCTGAATTTTGGCTGCTGCTCATAATGTGCCTCTGTGATTTAATTGTGCACTCATAATTGACTGTTCTCTCATAATTGAACCGTCTTATCTGCTTTACTGGTTAATACGACAAGCTCACCTAAACCGGAAATGGTGAAGCCTTCACTAATATTGTGTACTAAGGGGGCTTCATTAGAGTCGGTTAAGCCACGTCGCTCTGCGGCGCTAATACACAAGTGCAAAGGTGTATCGCTTTGTTGCTGAAAAGATTGCCAAGCGTGTAGTAGGTTGGTTTCATCCGATGGGGTCTGAACAAATGCATTGGCATTAGTAACACCGTCCTGATAAAAAAACACCCCAAGTAACTGATGCCCTGATTGCAGCAACTGTTTGGCAAAATCGAGTGCGGTTTGGGTTTTGTTATCAAAGGGTGGCGTACTCACAATGAGGGCATAACGGCTCAACTTGATTCCTTAAAACATTTTGGCTTTGATTAAAAAAGGCTCCCGAAGGAGCCTTTTATTATAAATGATTTTTATTCATTTATTAATCGTCGTTACCAGAAAGTACCGCTAATAAATGTAATAAGTGTACGAAAATATTATAAATATTTAAGTATAACGATACGGTTGCACGAATGTAGTTGCGCTCACCACCGTGAATAATACGGCTTGTATCAAATAAAATTAGACCAGACATAATCATGATTATCGCAGCACTTACCGCTAAAGATAAAGCAGGGATTGCCAAGAAGATATTTGCTAAGCTAGCAATGACAGCAACGATTAAGCCAACCATTAAGAAGCCACCCATAAATGAGAAGTCTTTCTTACTTGTTAACGCGTATGCTGAAAGGGCAAAAAAGATTAACGCTGTGCCGCCTAGCGCTTGCATGATTAATGCGCCGCCACCAGGTAGTGATGCATACATGTTAAGCATTGGGCCTAAAGAGGCGCCCATAAGGCCCGTGAATGCGAAAATCCAGAATAAGCCGTTTGCTTTGTCAGCTTGTTTGTGGACGATAAATAACGTACCAAATGCTACCAGAGTCATGACTAACGCTGCAATATGAGATAACCCCATCGCCATTGAAATGCCGGCAGTTACCGCACTAAACGCTAATGTCATACCCAAAAGCATGTAGGTGTTACGTAAAACTTTATTGATTTCAATTGCTGAGCTTTGACTCGCAACATTAAAGTTCATCTGAGATTGCATATATTATCCTCTGCAAAATTAATTACTATTGTTTAGATATGGGCATTTATAAAAAATTCAACTTAATTTTAGTAAATGTTGTTGTTCCATAAATATATTTATTATTAGTTATAACCCAATACAAGGGATTGGTAAACCGATTTATGACATATTATGACATAGAAAGGCGTGATTACAACGTTAAATTATTTCGTTAGTGCTTCAACTTCAGTTTTTCGATAACAATCCTCGCTATGGTCATTGACCATGCCACAGGCTTGCATGTGGGCATAAACAATCGTTGGCCCTACAAATTTAAAGCCGCGCTTTTTGAGATCTTTGCTTAGCTTATCGGAAATTTCCGTCGTAGCAGGGTAGTCTTCTAGTGTTTTAATACGACTTATTATCGGTTTCTGTTCAACAAACCCCCAGATATACTCACAAAAGCTGCCAAATTCTTGTTGGATTTCAATGAATCGTTGAGCGTTGTTTACGGCGGCATTTAATTTTAAACGGTTACGAATGAGCCCGGAGTCCTGCATTAAGGTCTCAATATACTCAGGGGTAAATTGAGCAACTTTTTGTACATCGAAATTGGCAAATGCGTTACGGTAATTGTCCCGTTTTTTTAATACTGTATACCAACTTAATCCAGCCTGTGCGGATTCCAACGTTAAAAACTCAAACATGGTTTGATCATCTTTAACGGGCACGCCCCATTCTTCATCGTGATATTTTACGTAATCGGGTTTGGTCAAATCCAACCAGGGACAGCGACACTTTGACTCGCTCATAGGGAATACTTCCAGAGTAAATGTTTAGATAGTGTTATATTTAGCAGAAAAAGCATACGAACTGAACAAATAATTAGCAAACAAACTTTTCTTTAAAATTATTGCTTTACAACTTAAGAAACAGTCCTTAATATGCGCAACACATTCAGGAGAGATGGCTGAGTGGTCGAAAGCACCGGTCTTGAAAACCGGCAAGGGTTTGTAGCCCTTCTAGGGTTCAAATCCCTATCTCTCCGCCATATTTTATAAAATTGGTGAAATTTTAATTTTTAAACCAGTTTTAACAGTTTAGGTGAGATGGCTGAGTGGTCGAAAGCACCGGTCTTGAAAACCGGCAAGGGTTTGTAGCCCTTCTAGAGTTCAAATCTCTATCTCACCGCCATATAAAAGTTAAAGCCCAATCGAAAGATTGGGCTTTTTTGGTTTCTGCCTGACATTCATTTAGAAAAAATACTCCGTCATCCTGGAAAATTTATTTATGGGAGCCTAAGCGAGCGTATATTAATTTGTCCGGGACCCCAATGAACGTGCTGTGTGTTTATTGATTCAGGCATCTAACACATGAGGTATTCGATACATTTTATTGTTTCAATGCACATTTAAATTCAGGAGGTTCCGCACAACAACATTGCGGAATGACGGTGTATCTTTTTTATTAAGGTGAATTACATAGACTGTCTATGTTAACGCTTTCTGCCTGACACTCATTTAGAAAAAATACTCCGTCATCCTGGAAAATTTATATATGGGAGCCTAAGCGAGCGTATATTAATTTGTCCGGGATCCCAATGAGCGTTCTGTGTGTTTATTGATTCAACCTTATAACACATGAGGTATTCGATACATTTTATTGTTTCAATGCACATTTAAATTCAGGAGGTTCCGCACAACAGCATTGCGGAATGACGGTGTATCTTTTTTATTAAGGTGAATTACATAGACTGTCTATGTTAACGGTCTATGTTAACGCTTTCTGCCCGTCACTCATTTAGAAAAAATACTCCGTCATCCTGGAAAATTTATATATGGGAGCCTAAGCGAGCGTATATTAATTTGTC
>CANMZP010000020.1 GCA_947502355.1 uncultured Thalassotalea sp.
CATTGATACTAAAGTGGCTGCTGCGCAGCCAAGGAATTTCTAGTGCCTATTTGACAGGAAAAGGCTCATATGTGTTATGTGTTTTTACACTTACCTTGTCTGTTTTGCCTTTGCCTGACGTAAAGCCTTACGTTCCTGTTTGTTAGGAATATTTTCACGAGTAGATAAAACAGCATTTAAATCTTGATATGCCTGTTTCCACTGGGGAGTATTCTTAAACTCAATTCCATCGGGTTTCGTCGATTGAAATTGATCTGATAATTCGAACGACTCTTCGCACTTTAATAAAGCATTTCTTCGACTCATCAAAGTACCTGTGTGCAAATCTTCCAAGTCAGCTTTTGATATTACATCTAACCTTTTCGACACTCACAACTCCTGAAACACATAACGCCAAGCTAAGTGGCGTAAAAAGCATGGCTATAATTAGTGAGGCACGAACGCAAGCCATGCTTTTTACGTCCAATTAAGCGCCTTGTTATACGTAAATTACACAAAGTTTATTGGCCTTGGAGAAACATAATTTGAATCTCTGTAAGAACCTTTACAGCTTAAACAATTCCATGACTTTGTACCGCCACCTTGAAGGCGTATTAGTTTCTGCTCATTGTCGTAACATTGCTGACAAAACGGCCCATCTTTTTCTCCATCTGTTTCAGTGAAATAGTATGGCTTTGACCAGGTGACAGATTGCTTCGTTTTTAATTCAATTTGTAGCTCAGAAATCTTTTGATCTTTGTCTATAAGTAGAGTTTGAACATCGGCTAATTCCATCTTTATATCAGCCAAAGAACTTATTAACTGAGCGATTTGTAATTTCACTTCAGCTTGCTCAAGTGAAGTACCACTATCTTTGATTAATTTAGCAATGTCAGTTGCTGTTTTGATACTTCCTAAAGCAGAGCCCAATATTGCAATATCAACCACGGTAACTCCTTACGTATAACAATTTATTAGTTCTGAAAAATCCCTTTTTAAATCAGGAATATTTCTTTATATGTGATTTAACTTATCAGAAAAATCTTATTTGGAAAAGTGACTTAAGTTGATTTTGGTTGTAGAAAGTTTTTATTTTTCCTTCTATCACGTTTTGGCATTTCTCTTTGGTTGTTTCTATACTTTTTATTCTATTTTTGAAAAGGATTTTAAGGATGAAATCACCGTTTTTAACTTCTGTTGAAAAACAGATGTGGACCCGCCGATATGCTAAGCGCACCATTGAAACTTATCTTTATTGGATAAAAGCGTTTATATTATTTCACAAAAAACAGCACCCAGAAAACTTACACAACTTGGATGTTGAATACTTTTTATCGTATTTGGCCAATGAGCGAAATGTCACCCCAAAAACCCAAGCCGTAGCCTTGAATGCTTTGGTTTTTTTATACAAAGAGATATTACAAAAACCACTTACATTGAGTTTGAACTTCAATTTATCCACCAACCAAAGCAAGTTACCTGTCGTTTTAACTCGTGCCGAGATTAAAGCCCTGTTTTCGGTGATCAGAGCCAATCAATCCCTCGCCTGTAAGCTTATGTATGGGAGTGGCTTACGTCTGATGGAAGTTACTCGTTTACGAGTGCAAGATATCGATTTTGACTATCAAAGTGTCCAAGTATGGAATGGTAAGGGCGGCAAACATCGCCGAGTGACGTTAGCGAAAGAGTTAATTGAGCCTTTGCAACGGCAAATACTCATCGCTCGTCAGTACTTTGATGTTGATGTGGATAATCCCGAGTATGCTGGCGTTTGGCTACCTTATGCTTTATCTCGAAAATACCCTCATGCTCCCAAAACCTTTGGCTGGCATTTCTTGTTTCCTTCTTCACGACTCAGTGTTGATCCCGATGGTGGTTTAATGCGGCGTCATCATGTCGACACTAGCTCTTTACGCAAAGCCGTACAACTGGCCGCCAAGGCCGTTAATATTGAAAAACGGGTAACTTGCCATACATTAAGGCATTCTTTTGCGACCCATTTGTTAGAACGCGGTGCCGACATTCGCACGGTACAGGAACAGTTGGGCCACAGTGATGTGCGTACCACGCAAATTTACACTCACGTTATTGAACGTGGTGCTAATGGTGTATTAAGTCCATTGTCTGACTTAGTGTGAACGTTTATATTACTACGCTTATTTTAAGGCTTTATCTACCGCGGCCTGAGCATGGATTTGCGTGGTGTCGTATAACGGCGTTTTTGTGTGTTTCTGGTTGATAAGTAAAGCAATTTCGGTGCAACCAAGAATAACCGCTTGGGCGCCATTTAATGCTAAGTCATCAACGATGTTTAAGTAGGTCTTTCTCGATTCTTCTTTGATGTTACCAAGGCAGAGTTCGTTATAAATAATGTTGTGTACTTGCTGGCGTTGAACTTGGTTTGGGGTAATAACCTCAATATGAAACTTGTCCTGCAAGCGCCCTTTATAAAAGTCTTGCTCCATGGTAAATGCGGTGCCCAACAACCCGACTTTGCTTATGCCATCTTGTTGCAACCTTTCTGCTGTTGCATCGGCAATGTGCAAAATAGGAATATTAATATGCTTTTCAATGTCAGGGGCAACCTTATGCATAGTATTGGTACAAATTAATAAAAAGTGGGCGCCAGCAGCCTCAACAGATTTGGCCGCTTCAGACAATATAACCGCCGTTTGTTGCCAGTTGCCCTGATGCTGTAATGATTCAATTTCAGCAAAATCGACACTAAACAGGCTAATTTTGGCACTGTGTAAACCGCCCTTTTGTTTTTTAATGCCTTCGTTTATGGCGCTGTAATAACTGCGGGTAGACTCCCAACTCATACCGCCTAATAATCCTATGGTTTTCATTTTGCCTTTAAGCTCTTTATCTCGATGAATTACATTAACTTTAGCAAGTTATGATGGTTTTTAAATGACTTTTTTTTGCTCTTGATTTGTAGATTTTAAGGTTAGCGATTACCTTTAATATAAGGCAGATGGGTTTAGGTAACCACATGAAAAAGTTAACGAATAAAGCTTATGAAAATGAATTGGCACGCTTGCAAACCGAGTTAGTCAAACTGCAGGAATGGGTGAAACACTCCGGTATGCGCATTGTTATATTATTTGAAGGGCGTGATGCGGCCGGTAAAGGCGGAGTAATTAAGCGGATCACGGAAAAACTCAACCCTAGGGTATGTCGTATTGCCGCGCTTGGTACGCCGACAGAAAAAGAAAAAAGCCAATGGTATTTTCAGCGTTATGCAGCGCACTTGCCATCGGCAGGTGAAATTGTTTTATTTGATCGCAGTTGGTATAACCGCGCCGGCGTTGAGAAAGTTATGGGCTTTTGTACCGAGGATGAATACTACGCCTTCTTACACGCCTGTCCTGAGTTCGAACGCGGTTTGGTGCGCTCTGGCATTATCTTATTAAAATATTGGTTCTCGGTATCGTTTGAAGAACAAGAGCGACGTTTTATGCAACGCATTAATGATCCAATGAAACGCTGGAAGCTCTCCCCCATGGATATTGAGTCGCGTAAACATTGGGTGGATTATTCGAAAGCCAAAGACCAAATGGTTAACTTTACCGACAGTAAGCTTTGCCCCTGGTTTGTGGTGGAAGCCGATTCGAAAAAAGCAGCCCGGATAAACTGCATTAGTCATATTTTATCGAAAATAGAATATCAAGAGCTAGAGTATGAAGAAGTTACCTTGCCAGAGGTTGTTGATAGCGGCTATCAACGACCACCGATGAGTGAAACCAACATAGTAGAAGACGTTACCCAAAAACTGTAAAGTACAGGCTAAATGTCCCTACATTAGCCTTTGATCTTCGCCTTGATTGCTTTGATGTGATCCGGGCCCATTCGACAACAGCCACCAATGATATGTGCGCCCTTTTGCAGCCATTTTTTTGCGGCAAGTGCACAATCGTCTGGGTTGGTTGTTCCATGCCAAGTTTTGGTTTGAGGGTTGTATTCTTCCCCTGAATTTGGGTATACAAGAATGGGAATATCACACTGCTCTTTGATATTGCCAATTAACTCCTCGATATAAACCGGCGAGGTACAATTTACCCCAATAGCCACTAAGTTCGGATTTCCTTTAATGGCATTCACTGCATCTTTAATCAAATGTCCATCATTAATTTGCTCACCATTTTGGCACGAAAAGCTTAGCCAAAAAGGCTTGTTTAACTCGCTTAGCAAGTTACTTAGTACGTTTGCTTCAAGTAATGACGGAATGGTTTCACAAGCAAGAAGTTCGGCACTGGTGCTGGTTAACAGCTTCAGTCGTTGCTTATGGAAGTCATAAAGCTCTGCCTCTGTGCATTGATAGTTGCCATGATACTCGCTGCCGTCCGCTAAATAGGCCCCATAAGGGCCAACACTTGCGGCAACGATTGGTGCCTTATTGTTGGGGTGGTTTTCTTGGTATTGATTAACTGCTTGGCGCGCTAATGCAACCGAATCAGCAATGGCTTGCTCCGCTTGTAGGTTGTTCAAGCCAAGCGAGGTAAAGCCCTCCACACTGGCTTGATAGCTAGCGCTTATCACACACTCGGCGCCCGCATTTAAATACGCTAAATGGGCATCTACGATTGCTTTTGGGTTTTCTAGCAGCAGTTTTGCTGACCATAAGGGGTGATTTAAGTCATGACCTTGAGCTTCAAGCTCTGTTGCTAAGCCTCCGTCTAGAATGACGGGAAATTGGGTAAATAGTTTTGTGGGAGATGTCATGGTGTATCTGGAATCATAAGTCATGCGTCCAGACTATTTTAAAAGCGCTGTAAATGCAAAAAAGCGCTCAATAAATTAAGCGCTTTTGATGACGTTTGACGTGTTTATCTTATGACTTTTTTGTCGGACGCTGCCAGCCAGAAATGTTGCGCTGTTTGGCACGAGCTACCGCTAAGGCATCGTCTTCGACATCTTTGGTTAATACCGAGCCTGCCGCCGTTGTAGCCATTTTGCCAATCTTAACTGGCGCCACAATAGACGCATTTGAACCAATAAATGCACCATCACCAATAATGGTTTTTGATTTATTTACACCATCGTAGTTGCACGTGATGGTACCGGCACCAATGTTTACTTTTTTACCAACCTCAGCGTCACCTAAATAAGTTAAGTGCCCAGCTTTCGCACCTTCGTCCATGGTGGTGTTTTTCAATTCAACAAAGTTACCGACGTGCGAATTGGCTTTCAGTTCGGTATTTGGGCGAATGCGAGCGAATGGCCCTGCTGAACACTGTTCACCAATAATGGCATTTTCAATAATGCTGTTTGGTTTAATTTCTGCGCCTTCGCCAATTTGACTGTTAATGATAATACAGTTCGCCCCAATGGTAACGTTATCCGCTAAGCTTACCTTACCCTCAAAAATACAGTTCACATCAATTTGTACTTCGCTACCTACTTCTACCTGACCGCGAACATCAATGCGATTTGGATCGCGTAAACTGGCGCCGTTTAGCATAAGCTCTTCGGCTTGTCTTAGTTGGTAAGCACGCTCTAAGTTAGCAAGTTGCACTCGGTTGTTCGCACCTTCCACTTCAATTTCAGTTTCTGGGTGGGCGGTGGCTATGGCTTTACCTTCGTTGTGGGCCATGGCAATAATATCGGTTAGGTAGTATTCGCCTTGGGCATTATCGTTAGATAAGTTGCTTAACCAGCGCTTTAAATCACCACCGTTAGCAAGCAAAATACCGGTATTACATTCATTAATAAGCAGTTGTTCGGCATTGGCATCTTTTTGCTCGACAATGCCGACCACGTCGCCATTAAGACGCACAATTCGGCCATAGCCGGTTGGGTTAGCCAATTTAACCGTTAACAGCGCCATGCCATTTTCAGGCTTTGCCGCAATTAGGCTTTCAAGTGTTGAAACCTTCGTTAATGGTACATCTCCATATAATACCAATACGTCTTCATCGTCTTTTAAGTGTGGGCTTGCCATATCAACAGCATGGCCAGTACCTAATTGTTCTTTTTGCTCAACAAACGATAAGTCATCACCGTTGATACGCTCTTTTAATACATCACCACCAAAGCCGTATACAACATACAGGTTGCTGGCGTTTACGGAACGGGCACTATCGATTACGTGCTCTACCATTGACTGGTGAGCAACTGGGTGTAATACCTTTGGTAGGCTTGAACGCATTCGGGTACCTTTACCCGCGGCTAAGATAACAACTGAAAGAGACATATTTTTTCCATGTTAGGGTCAACGTTGGCGGCCATTTTACTGTGTTCCTTAGTGGATTTCATTAAATATTCCTAACTATGAACAGACAATTACATTGGCATAACCGCGTAATTTTCATATTCTTACAAATCAAAAACAAAAACTGAAGGAAAACAAATGCCTATTCTTTATGGGGTACCACCAGGACCTTACGTTCGTAAAACCATGCTAGCGCTTGCCCACAAGCACGTAGAGTATTCACTTAAACCAACAGCCCCTGGCTCTGATGATGCTGAATTTAGAGAATCGAGCCCGATTGGTAAGATCCCAGCGTTTAAACCCGACTCTGCTCGAGGTTTCTCAGATTCTTCGGTTATTGTTGCCTACTTGGAACGAACGTGCGCCGTTAACCCCCTTTATCCTGAAGATAATGACGATTACGCGCAGGCATTATGGTTAGAAGAATACGCCGACACTAAAATGTCGGAAGCCACCAATGCTTTGTACTTTCAACGTGTTGTAGGGCCTATTTACTTTAAGCATGTTACCGATAATGAACGCGTAGAAGAGATAATAACTAAGCTGTTGCCACCGGTGCTTGATTATTTAGAAACGGTTGTTAAAGCCGACACTTGGATTTTCGGTGATCGATTATCAATTGCTGATTTGTGTATTGGCAGTAATTTGATCAGCCTAAAACACGCCAGCTATGGTATTGATGCCAATAAATGGCCAAATTTAGCGGCGTTTTTTGCTCGTTTTCTGGAATTGGATTATGTGCAACAGCAAATAGCGACGGACGAGCAAGCTTTAGCAAGATAAAACCGCACTAAAGCATAACCGCCTAAGAGCTTTACCTATGCACAAAAAAAATGGTCGATAAACATCGACCATTTTTCATCCTTAGCTTATGTTATTGGATCTGGCTGAACTTAATCCAGTTAAGGTTCCAGGCTCCACCAACGGCGGTAATTTTAAGGGTATGGGTTCCCACGGGTAAGCTAACCGTACTGGTTTGCGTTTTCCAGGTTTGCCAACCGCCGGTTGCATCCACCACTACCGAATCAATCAAGGTATCGTTTAATGACACATTAAATCCTTCACTACCCGATTCCGTTGCCAAACGATATTCAACTTGATAGTCGCCAGCCGTATCAACACGAACCTGATACTCAACCCAGTCTCGGGCGTCAGCCCAGCTAATGTTATTGCCACCACCAACATCTTCTGTTGTTTCAATTTCAAAACCGCTCATCCCGGTCCAGTTTTCCGCTTCAACGGTGCCGGGCAACACAATGACGTTTTCGCCAATTTCTACTTCCACACTCGGGTAGCTAATATCATCAGCATCAACAGCGGCTACTTTGTAGAAGTAATTACTGCTATTTGAGATGGTATCGTCGGTATAAGTGATGGCATCGATATTTTCAGCAATCAGTTCATAGTTTAAATTATTGCTGCGACTGCGATAAACATGATAACCGGTTACATCGTCTTCTTGATTGGCTGTCCAACTCAGTTGCGCGCCATGTTCATCAATAATTACCGCAAAATCCATAGGTTTAGCTGGTAAGGTGTACAAAGGCGATGACTCAGTTGCTGTTAAAGCATCTTTAAGCGGTTGGTGAATTTGATACTCAACACTACCATAAAGCTTGAAAATGGCTTCGATATCTTCAATTGGCGCGTTGGCAAAATCTACCGCTGGTACGGCATCTTTACCGGTTACGTCATCGCCATCAACAGGCATGTCTTCGACAAGGTAAACTTCAGTCCAGCTATTGGCACTGCCATTATCTTTAAACACCCCGTTAAAAGCGTAATTTTTGCCACCTTCAAGGGTGATCGCCTGAAAGATACCACCATTCGTATCAGAGCTGCCGGTTAAATTAAGCACCGCACCTTCACTGCCGGTAGGCATTTTTGCAACATCGTTATTGTTAAAGTCGAAGGTTACCGCTTCGGCCGCACTCCAACGCGTCCAACCACTGTCACTACCAAAGTCGCCATTTACAACCAACTCTTTGCCGTCTTCATCCTTTAAGGTGATGCTATCAAGGCTCACATCCAGATTACCACCACAACACGCACCGGCTTTCACTACGAGGTAATAAGTTTGCTCGTCAGGGATGCTTGGCGTAATGGTCTCTTTACCGCTTACGCAAGAGTTCGCAAAGCTGTTATCCCAGCCAGCGCAATCCCAAGTCGATCCCCTGGCAACTAAGCCCATGGTATTCTCAACATTGGTAACCATGCCCCAGGTGCCAGAGCCCTGACCACCATTACCGGTAATGATTTTATACGACCAGTTTGTCGCCGCCCAATTTAACTCGGCAAATTTGTCATGGGTTGCATGGGTATTGGCACCACCAAATTCGTAACCAAGACTTTGCCATGGCTGAAACTCACCAACGAGCATAGGGGCCTGCAAGGATTCCATTTTATCCGCCCAGGTACAAATGCCATCCTTGCCACTTTCGCCACAAGTTAACCAATCCCGATGGGTTTCATAAGTCGGGTCGCCCCAGCCAAAAATACCTGGGTAGAAGTGCATTTCAAACGCAACATTCGTGCCACCAAAATCATCCGGATGACCAAAGGCATCGATGCCTTCATGGTGACCATGTAACAGCACAATTTTGTTTTCATCAACTTCTCGAACCGCATCATGCAACTTCAAAATTTCAGCCGCCATGCTATTGGGATTGGTTCCCCAAGGCTCATTTAACAACCCATAGGCAGCAACCGTACCGTTTAATTTGTAGCGCTCAGCAATTTGCTGCCATAACCAGGCCGTACGTTCCTGATATTCTGTTGTACTCCAATATTCGTTTTTACCCGCACAACCGGCATGATCATTCCAACCTTGGGCACCCACTGCACCATGTAAGTCTAGAATAACGTACATGCCACGCTCTTCTGCTTTTTCTATTGCCAAATCAAGGTATTGCCAAGCATCTTCGCGCAAGTTATTCGGGTTGTTTTCATCCTCAATCAAGTTCCAGATAAACGGCAGGCGAATGGTGTTAATGCCAAAGCTTTGCATAATGTCCCAATCGCGATCACTGATCCAGTTATCACGAAACATATCCATTAACCGTTCACGCTCGGCAAAGCCAAACCGGTCATCAAAAGTCGCTTCCAACGTACATTGGTCGGTTGCAACGGTATTTGACGACTGGTTCATCATCCAAAATTCATGCAATAACCAGTTACCCAGGTTTGTCCCTTTCAAAATAACCGTTTCATTTTCGGCATTTACCCATTTTATGCCATCGGTGTGTAAAGGTGATAAGCCGGTATATTCCGGTGTTGGCTCTGGATCAGGATCCGGAGTAGGGGTTGGGGTTGGCTCTGGACTTGGCTCAATAATTTCTTCTTCGTTTTTCAGCTCATCATTGTCACTGTCTACGCCAAAACAACCTGTGGTATTAAGTAAGCCTAAACTTAATAACATGGTTGCCAGCAGTCGTCCTATTTTAGGGCCTCTGTTATGCAAAATATGTTTTGCCATTATGTTCTCCTGATAAATATGAAATTCTTATTGTTAGGTCAAACCCATCTAGATCCAACCTTGTTGTACTTTTGTTAAAAACACCTTAATGAATCTTGTTGATAGCCGCGTCCGAATAATGCACTCGTACCTCTTTTTTTACCTTAAATAGGTTCGGCTAAGCTTTTTTCTTTCGAACTCATTGTTTTAGAACAACTATCTGAGTAAAACTAAGGGAAGGGAATTGATCACTACGCCATTGATTAAACAACGTGATTAGTAACAAAAAAAAAATTGTTTTAGGGCAAGTAAATTATCCATAATTTGCGTAATATAAAATCCCTAAAAAATAACCAACAACAAAACAAAGGATAGTTTCGTGTCACCTTTTGAATTCCAGTCGGTTTTATTCAATTCTCATGATGTGATCTTAATCATGACGGCCATGCAATGTCTGTTTTTCGGCAGTATGTTATTTATTACCAATAATCAACGGGTAAAATACATTCTGTTTTTAACTGGCTTTTTATTTGCGCATGCGCTTATTCCAATTAACGAGCTGATCATGTGGGCTGATACGTTTAAATTTCAAGTTCGTCAATACTGGATGTTCTTATATTTCTGGCCTTATCTGGCCTATTTTGTCGATGCCGTATTGTTGTTGTTTTGCATAGAAGCGCTGGTGTTTAAAAATTTTCACCTAAAAAAGCGAGATTTACTGCACTTGCTCCCGCTGGCCATGTTTATGGTCTTTCTAGCTTTAACTTTCTTCGGCCATACCCAACAACAGCGTATTGACTTGATCTACTCTGAATCCTTTGTCTATAGCGCCAGCTTTGTGAGCTTAGAATTGTTCTCGAAAATTTTGCGAGTCTGCTATGTGATAGCCTGTTTAGTTTTGATCAGCCGCTATCAGAAACGCTTGCAAGATACCGAATCTAACTTTGAACAAAGCCATGTTAACTGGCTGAAATTTTTGGTTGTTGGATTCTTGATTGTGATGACATCTGAAGTGATATTGGTTGGTTCTAAAGTGCTTAATTATTATATTACGGTTAGCCCAGAAACCTTTTCTATTATTGGGTTAACAGGCAACTACATAACCTTTTTCTTGGTTAATTTTTTAGTGTTTACCGCGGTACGTAACTTTACCATTATTAAAAAGGTTGAGGATAAGGCACCGGCAAAAAACAGCGCAGAAGATCAATTTGTTAATCCTGAAATGGCCAATGACATAAAGCTGGCGATGCACAACAGTAAATTTTATATGGATCCAGATATTACCCTGGAGAAGTTAGCAGACTCCCTTTCCATATTGCCACGCGATCTATCCATGCTGATCAATCGCCATTTTGGTATCAACTTCTATGAATTTATCAATCAGTATCGCATTGAAGAAGCAAAAAGAATGCTCGCTGATAGCCATCATAAACAAACCACCATTACCGATATTTATTTGGCCGTCGGCTTTAACAGTAAATCGGTGTTCTATACCTTCTTTAAAAAATCTGAAGGAATGACCCCTTCTCAATATCGAAAAGCGCAACAGAGCGCTATTTAGGCGTCGTAACAAAAGGTAAAGAGAGTAAAAAAAAGCGCCCTATATGCGAATGTTCTCACAGATAAGGCGCTTTTGGGGAAAGGTGGTACATTGACCAGGTTTAAAAATCAAAAAGAGGTAACCTTTTCACAATCGGGAAAACCCAACCTGGATAACGTATTCTCTCATCAAAAAATGATCCGAGGTAAAACACCTTATCTGTGCATTTACCCACAGATAAGGTATTTTGGGGGAGAGACGTTAATTGTTCACATTAATTCACTCTCTAGTAAACAATGGTTTGAATCGCTCGAGCTGGAATGTTCAATACCGTTTGTTTTTCATCAACAATGAAATTATATTTAATATCATCATCAGTTTGGTTCATAACAATCGTCACCTTTTTATTGTCTTCATTAATAAAAGAGGTTGCCATTAATACACTACGGCTACTGCTGGTGCTCACTCGCTCAGCGTTTGGTCGAACAAACTTAGAGAAATGACCAATGTAGTAATAGGTTGGTGTGTAAATTAACTCACCGCTGTCCGTATCGGCATGGATAGGTGCAAAACAAAAATTACTTACATGGTTTGGCCCACCGTGTTGATCCAACAAGATATTCCAGTCCGTCCAACCAACCGTGCCACGGTTAAAGTCGTTAATCATTGAATGGCCGTAACGTTCAGCATTTGGCCAATATTGGTAACGATCGGCTCTAAAACCTTCATTAGTGCCTTCGGTAAACAAAATTTTCATATCTGGGTAAGATTCATTAACCAAGGCTAAATTATCATGCATGGTTTCACCACCAGCCCAGGTTTCATACCAATGAAAACCAATACCCCAAGCATATTTTGCCGCTTCTGGGTCATCAAAAATGGTATTTGCACGGTTACCAATTAAGTCGCGGTTATGATCCCAAACCACAATATTCTTGTCAGCATAGCCGGCATTTTCCATGGTTGGGCCTAGGTAGTTTTTCAAGAAATCACGCTCTTCTTCAGCGGTGTAAATCATTGACTCCCAACGCTGTACCGCCATTGGCTCATTTTGTATGGTAATACCCCAAATTGGCATGCCTTCTTTTTCGTAAGCTTCGATAAACTTGGTGTAGTAGTTTGCCCAAGTTTGATAGTACTCTGGCAATAACTTACCACCTTGGAGGATATTGTTATTGGTTTTCATGTATGCTGGCGCCGACCACGGGCTCGCATAAAGCGGTAGCTTGCCACCGGCCGTCGCAATAGCCTGCTTAATGAGCGGAATACGATATTTGTGATCGGGTGCAATATTAAACGTTGATAAGTCTTTATCACCTTCTTGTACATAGGTGTGACTTTTGCTAGCAAAATCTGAAGAATGAATTGGCGTACGAGCCAAAGAGTAACCAATACCTTCTTCCAAGTCGTAATAGGCGGTTAAAAACTCTTGTTGTTTCTCTTTAGACAACTTGGCAAATACTTCAGCACTGGCATCAGTAATCGCACCACCAATTCCAAACAGTTTTTGAAAACGCTTATCGGAGTTTACAAATACCGATATTTCACCTTCGGTTGGCTGTACTTTTTGCTTAAACGTTTTGGTATCGGTTAAGCTCAAGCGCTTATCGGTATCTTTAGCGGTGGTATAAACCTGAACGTGTTGCCCGTCTTGTAGTGCGGCCTGCAAGGCAGGTGAAAACATGGCTGCGGCAAATGAGCTTAATAACACCGGCCCCATAATTTTAGTTGTTTTCATATAAACTTCTCTTCTCTTTTTTTTAATCGCTAGTTTTTACAAACCAGATATTATCCAATTCAATATTAATTCTGGAGTAAGTTTGCCAATGCTCGATATGTAAGTCGTCCTGATGATGTATTCGAACCCCAAAAACACGATATTTTTCTATGTTTGTTTAGCATTAAGCCAACAGAACAAATTAAAACCTTGTTAAACAGTGCGTTATCAATATTAAAAATGCCATCTCTTGTAAGTAAACCGCCGAAAAATTATCTCAGCCCCCAGAAAAACATGATGAGTCTGCTTAAATAAAAACAAACCAAACCAATGAGCTCTAACCATTTAAGCTCAAATGGGCTCAGAAAAACCGTTCTTACAAACACCCCCTAACGAAAAAAGGTTTCCAATTACTTGGAAACCTTTTGCTATCGATTAAGCGCTAGTAAAGAGCTAACTTAAGTCCGTTTAGAACACGTAGCGGGCACCGAAGTTGTAACGAGAGTGACCAACTGAGTACTCCCGAACTTGGTATTTAGAACGGCCATGAATACGCTGATCTTCTTCTGTCAGGTTTATCGCTTCGATAAATATAGAGAATTCCTCGGTGATTTCGTAGCTGGCGCTCGCATCAACCTGATAGTATTCCTCAACAAATCGAGGGTCGCGACCAGAAGATTGTAAGTACTGATCACGCCAGTTATACGCTACTCGCGCTTGGAAACCATCTTTTTCATAGAAAACAACCAAGTTAGCGGTATCACTCATACCCGGAACAACCCATTGATCTTCATTAAGATTAATGTCGTAGTTTAAATCCCCATCAACAATGGTGTAGTTGGCAATGAAACCAAAACCGGTATCCGCAAAGGCATGTTGCCAAGCAAATTCCCAACCATCAACGGCGGCATCTCGCTCGTTCACCGGGATCCAAACATTAAACTCAGCAACAGGATCGCTTGGTAAACCGGTTACGATAACTTCTATATCATCACCTTCACCTGTTACCTCAACGTTTACCTCTTCACCAAAATGTTCTGCGAAGTAGGCATTTAAATCGTCGTTGTCGTATTCGAAGAACGGGTCTCCACCAGTAATGTCTTCAACCGCTTTATTGTATAAGTCACCGTCGATTGGCGTGGTTAAGTTATCGAATAAAGGCTGATCTTCAAACTCACTGTTTACAATGAAGTTTTCAACATCTTTACTCCAGTAACCAACCGATGCGTAACTTACCTCGTCGTAGTACCATTCTAGTGACAGGTCGAAGTTTTCTGACTCCATTGGTAGCAATTGCGGGTTACCACGACGGCCACCACCGCCGTCAGAGCCAAACCAGTCAATGATTAATGCCCCTTTAAGGTCATTGTATACTGGACGGGTAATGGTCAAGCTGTACGCCGCACGGAAGATTACATCTTCGATTAACTCAATATCAAAGTCGATGCTTGGTAACCACATATCGTAATCACCATCGATTTGTGAGAAGCCTTGCACACTGTTGCCATCTTCGTCTAACTGTTTGTATAAGTCGAAGCGACCGTTTTTAATGGTCCACTCGATACGATCATATAAAGGCACTAAGGCTTGAGATTCGACATCCGTTCGTTCATAACGAATACCAGCAAACAAGTTAAATGGCATGTCTCCGATTTCACCCACATAATGACCTTGCAAGTACGCCGAGAACGAGGTTTCTTTTACAACTTCATCAACATCAAAATTATAGGTAGGACAAAAACCGGTCATACATGGGCCACCACCGTTTTCAACGTCACCATGTTTACCTTCTTTAAGCAGTTGCTCACCACGCTCAATTAGATCTTCAAAATCCCAAGTGATGTATTCGGATACCTGACGTGGGTCACCGCTGCCTTCAATACCATCAAATACACCATCCATGTTTTCAATGCGCAGTAAATCGGCAATATCACCAGGGTCGCCCAAGCCACTCCAAGCATTACGCGGGTTCCAAGCATTCTGACCACGGTTCTTCACTTCAACGCCACCAAAGCCCCAAGAGATAGAATGGCCTTCATCAAACAGGTATTCACTGTCAAATTGCAGCTGTTTAACGTCCATGCGGTTATTGAACGAACCAAAACCAGAGCCAGATAATTGCATGTCGTTCACATCAAGCTCATCTTCACGAATGATTTGCCCGTGTGAGTTACGTTCACCCATACCAATATTCAAGATAGGCATGCCATCTTTACTAAAATAGCCATCCGCACTAATACGGTTTTGTGATGCTACGGCTACAAAACCACTGGAGCCCCATTTACTGTTTGGTTTTTCCACACCGCTAGAGTCGTGGAAGTCGACCTTCATCCAGAAATCATCACTTGGTTGGTAATGTAAATTCAAACCAAACGATTTATTTTCTGAAACGGTAGCAAAGCGACCAACACCTTGAATTCTATCGGCAGAACAATTCACGCTATAACTTGTCGGCGAGTAAATGTTCCCTTCTCTAACCCACTCACTTTCACGATTGGCACAGGTTGGTTCAAACCAGGCCGATAAATCTTTATGTTCGGTTTTTACCTGATTTTCGGCGTAGGTGTAATCGGAGGTGATGGTTAAATCATCGATAGGTCGCCATTGCATGGTAAATTGACCATTGATACGCTCGCGATGGAAATCATCAATATTGTATTGAATGTTGGTCGGCACGGCATAAATACCATCAACCACTTCGGTCGGGAAACCTTCGGCATCCGGATCGCCAACAATAATTGAACCCCATTCATTATCTGGGTGGCTTTCCCCCGGGTTAGCGAGTTCCCATTCTTCAATATCGGCTTGCGAGACAAAGTTACGGCTCATAAAATCTTGCGTTGTTGCAGATTGTGAGCCGCCGTCACGCTCTTGATAGCTTAATGACAAGCCAATACCAAAGGTATCATCAAAGAACGTATTGCTATAAAGCGTTGCAAACTCTGGCGTTAATTTATCACCATTAATGGTGCCATCATCATATACACCTTTGGTGCTAAATACCGCCTGTTGACCAGGTCGCTCTAAAGGCTTGGTTGTTTTTACATTAACAACCGCACCAATACCACCAGTAGGTACGTTGGCTCGACCCGATTTGTATACTTCAACGGCAGAGATGCCTTCAGAGGCAATGTTACCAAAGTCAAACGAGCGACCACCGGTTGTTGGCATTTGGCGACCATTAAAGGTCACCATATTAAAGTCTGGACCAAAACCACGCACGGTAATTTTAGACCCTTCACCGTCGTCACGTTCAATGGCAATACCGGTAATACGTTGCAGCGATTCGGCTAGGTTGGTATCCGGGAATTTACCCATATCTTCAGCCGAAATACCATCAACAACCCCTTTCGCTTCACGTTTTAAATCCATGGAGCGTAATAGTGAGCCGCGAATACCGGTAATTTCAATAACTTCAATTTCTTCATCAAGTAACTTGTTGCTTGCTTTCTCGGTTACCTCTGCGTAGGCACTTGAAGCAAATACAGTTGCCACGCTCATGGCGAGCAAACTGCGCTTAAAATTTGTTTTGTACATAATCAATAACCCTTATCTAGAGCGGTAATTTTTATTCTGTTGTTATGCTTTAAGCTCAATGCTGCAGCCTGCATTATTTACAGACTGCAGAGCAGACAGCGATTAATTGGTAATTTTTATCCAGTTAAGGTTGATGGCACCGCCAACAAAGTCCAGACGTAAGGTTTGCTCACCGGCAAGTAAGTCCACCGTCGAGGTTTGGGTTTCCCAATTTTGCCAGCCGCCGGTATCGGCTACCGATTGACTATCAACAACCACACCACCAACAGAGGTTTCAAACCCATCACTACCACCAGAGCTCGCTATACGATAAGTAATTTTGTAGGTACCATCGGCCGGGATGTTAACCGTATATTCCAAGAAATCGCCTGGATCAATCCAACCTACGTTTTGACCACCGCCTTCATCAGCCGTGTCTTCTAGGGCGACGTCGCCAGCATCAAGGTAGTTTTCCGCTTCTACTAAGATTTCAAATACAGGTTCAAACAACTTGAACCAGTTAAAATTGATTGCCCCACCAACAAAGTCGATGCGCATGGTGTGATCACCCGCCGCTAAGGTAAACTTGTCTGAAGAGATGGTTTCCCAGTTTTGCCAGCCGCCGGTATCAGGTACATCTTGGCCATCAACTAAGGTACCGGCAATAGACACTTCAAAGCCGTCACTGCCACCAGAGCTTGCGATACGGTAATCTAGGCTATATTCGCCATCTGATGCCGCAACAATGGTGTACTCAAGGAAATCGCCAGCATCAATCCAACCGACGTTTTGACCGCCACCTTCATCAGCTGTATCTTCAAGGGCAACATCACCAGAGGCGATGAAATCTTCGGCTTCATAAAGGGTACTAGGTGCTTCAGGCGCCAAATCTGGTTGAATGGCCATAGGACCTTGGAAACAGTTCTCGTTTGACACACAATCAACCGATACGTTATCCAGTTGCAAATGAATGGCATCTTGGAATTCAATAACCAATAAGGCATTAATGTTGTTCGTATCTAGCGGTAATGGGTCGCCTTCACCAACACCTGGGATCCAAGTTAACCAATCTGGTGCTAAAAATGGGTTATTCACAAATTCACTTACCGGTACGCTGTATGTTACCCAGGTATCTAACTCAAGATCGGCTAGGTTCCAGGTAAGCATGCCTAAATAAGGCCAGCCAGTTTCCATCTTAATATCAATGGTTTCAGCCGCCGTTAGGGTGCTGTCAATAAACATATCAAAGGTAACAACGGCATCGCGGCCGATCAGCTCTACACCTGGCGCGGTAATGGCGATATTGGCATCACCCGACTCATTCAGTACATCAAGAACCAAATCACGGTCATTATCTAGATTAATTGCTGTAATTTGCGGATCGTTGTAACCCGCAATGGCTAATTCACCAATTTCATCCGTGTAGTGCCATTGTAATGGGGTAAGGTCTGATAATTTTTCATCCGACTTCTTGTCAAAGTAACCATCAGCGAATAGTTCTGTGCTTATTGGCCCAAGTGATTCAATACGATCAGAAGCTTCTTTACTGATGGATTTGTCGACATAAGATGCGCAATTATCGACATCAGGTGCAACCGTCAGATCACAGGCATACACATTAACGTAATCAATCGCTATTTGACCGACAGGTGCATCACCTTCGCCGGTTAAGTTAAACATAATTTGTAAGTTTTGATTAAACGGCCCGTCATTATCGATAGTCAACGATTCACCGCTATCTGTGTACGCCCAAGTATTTAGGGTGTTCACCGTTAGACTGTGAATACCATCAATGTACCAGCGAATTTCTTCTTCGTTCCATTCAACCGCATAGGTATGGTAATCCGCAGAAGCACCCGCTTTTGATACATCGTTAAATTTAACCGCGTTAATAATATCTAGCCCGTAATGAGCACCGGCAATAATGTCTTTGCCACGGTTTTCAAGAAGGGTAAGGGCGTTATAGCCGGCGTACATATCAGCCATTGGCATTAAGGCAAATACGGAAGTTAAATCACCCCCTTCAGGGATCATAATTCTTGCTTCTACTCGACCAGAACGGATGCCTTCAACAGAAGCTAGTGTGGAAGGGTTACCAGCGATAGCATCGATGATGATACTGCCATCGGCCAAGCTGGCATTATCTGCAGTCCATCTATCATAATCGATATCTTCGCCATCAAATTCGTCAGCCCAAACCAGATTCCAGCCATATTCACCGATATGTTCAAAATCGTTTTCAACGTCAAAATTAAGTTTGGCCCAATCGGTTTGGCCGCTAGATTCTTGCGTAGCAATGTAGGTAACGGTTTCTACGCCATAGAAATCTGGGTTCGGTGTATACATAAAGGAACCGTCAGCGTTAAATTCTAGCGTTCCGTTTTGTACGTTTTCACCATCTTGTAAAGCAAAAGTAAGTCCTTCACCCTGATCATTTTCACCCACATTGCCGGTAATTGGATCACCATCTTCAACACCTTCAAAAGTGTCACCAACGGCAAACAAATCACGGACTACGTTCTTGTCTGCATCGCCATCGCTACCACATCCTGTCATGGTGGTGGCAATGCTTATGGACAATGCGAGAAGTAGTTTATTTCTTTTCATTGTAAACCCCATTTATGATTACTTATTATTTTTGAAATTCGTTTTGTATTTAATGCTTGTTGTACTATTGAGATAAAACGACTGATATTTATCTAGTTAAATTGAAAATGTAACCGATGATTACCTTCGTTAAGTTTTCATGTCTACATCATTTAAAAAGATGCAATGGTTTGTCGTCCTGATGACGCAGTCGAACAGAAAAAATTTAAAAAAATAGAGTTCGACTAAACAGTTTTTATGAAAACTCCTGTAACAATCTGGTTTACAGCTCGGTTACCAATAATTACCAACAACAAGCAAAGCGTTACTTTTGTCACTAAAATGCAACCAAACAATATCAGGTTAAAGGTTATGGTCTTTGATTAGGGATAATAATATTTACAGTCGATGGGTTACTGGTGGGTTACTGGTGGGTTTTTAAGCAAAGAGTATGCTCAAATAAAATACGGCTACGTTTAAAAAGTAGCATTTAAAAAACAGTGATAAAAAACGCTCCTAATTAAGGAGCGTTTTAAAAAATTAGGCATGGAATTTAAGTAACAATAGGTTAGTTTCTATATTCGTGTTTTACCCAATCCACTTCCATTACCCATTCACCTTCCATTGGTGAGTCGGTAATTTTTGCATAGTTTAAAATCGCAAACATAGGTTCCGGGTAATTATCACCCAGATCTTTATTGCGATATACTTCCTTACCATCCACCCGGTAAACCAAATCGCTACCAGCCCATTCAACAGAATATTCATGGTATTCATTTAGGTTCATTGCCACACTAGTCCGGTTGCTCCACCAATCACCTTTGTCACAGTTGCCTAAGTTCTTGATGGCACCAGTGGTAAAATGATCCGGATCATGATCACCATGGTGTTCGAAGATATCAATTTCGCCAGAGCCAGTCATTGGCCAACAAACATTTTCATCGGCTTCTTGCACTGGTGACTCATTATTTTGTGCGCCTAAGATCCACCAAGCGGGGAACTGACTCTTTTGACCATTGTTACCGGTCTTTAGCCGTGCCGTCCACTTGCCTTTGATAAATTCTTTACGGTTTTTAGAGGCAATTCTACCGGCAACATACTGAGTATCCGGGTGTTGTTTGCCGAATTTATCTAAGTTGTCACAATTGATTTTTTCACCAATGTTTACCACTTTTATTTTCAACGAACCATCACTCACTTCGCGTGTACCATACTGACCATCCGGCACATAACAATGGGTTTCGTTATTTACCCAAATACGTTGATCTTGCCAGTTATCAGTATTAAAGGTGTCAAAATCATCAAAAAAATCAACTTGCCAGCCAGTCTGGCTGGCTTCAATAACACTTTGCTCGCTGGTGTCGCTGCCGTTCGTGCAAGCTGCCAGCATAAGCGCGGAAGCGATAGGTAGCAAAGGGAACACATACTTCATAAAGAACTCCTGAATAAACTCATTTTGTTGTAATGGCAAACAGCTTAACAAAGTATAATTTGGTGCGCGTCCTTATCGTGTAGTCGAACTTATTATTTAGAATAATGTAAGGGTTTGGCTAATGCCATTGAGAAGAACTTTGCTTAAAAAAATAGTTTAGGGGCTGCAGTGCTGTAGTGCTGTAGTGCTGTAGTGCTGTAGTGCTGTAGTGCTGTAGTGCTGTAGTGCTGTAGCTAAGAGAATAAAACCAAGGAATAAATTATCAAGGCTTTTTCCTTACCGCATTAAAGCATTAGCGCCTTTAGTTTTTACTGGAAGCAAAAACAAAAAAGGCGCCAAACGGCGCCTTTTTACAAGTAAGTAAGTGATTACTTTTTAAACTTGTTCGCTTCTTGGATAACACGTAATTGCGCTACCGCTCTGGCAAGCTCTGCCGCAACTTCTGCAAAGTTAACATCCGCACCTGGGTTGCTAATTTGCTCTTCTGCACGTCGCTTAGCATCTAAAGCAGCTTGTTCATCTAACTCAGCACCACGAGTAGCCACATCGGCTAATACAGTTACAGAGTTAGGCTGAACTTCCAACATACCGCCAGAAAGGTAAATTACCTCTTCTTCGCCATGTTGTTTAACAATACGCGCCATACCAGGTTTTAACGCAGTTAATAAAGGTGCGTGTCCAGGCATAATGCCTAGTTCACCTTCACTACCTGTAATTTGTAATGATTCGATGCGACCAGAGAATAAACTCTCTTCAGCACTTACTACATCCAAATGTGTGGTCATGGCAGCCATATTCGTCTCCTGAGCCTAAAAGGCCAAATTACATGCTTTTAGCTTTTTCAGCAGCTTCGTCGATTGAACCAACCATGTAGAACGCTTGTTCTGGTAGTTCATCGTAGTCACCTGCAAGAATGCCTTGGAAGCCAGAAATCGTATCTTTCAGCGATACGTATTTACCTGGAGAACCAGTGAATACTTCAGCTACGAAGAACGGCTGAGATAAGAAACGCTCAACTTTACGGGCACGGGCAACAGTTTGCTTATCTTCTTCAGAAAGCTCGTCCATACCTAGGATAGCGATGATATCTTTAAGTTCTTTGTAACGTTGTAGCATTTGCTGTACACCACGAGCTGTTTCGTAGTGCTCAACACCAACAACTAGAGGATCTAGCTGACGAGATGTTGAATCTAGTGGATCGATTGCTGGGTAGATACCCTGTGCAGCGATGTCACGAGAAAGTACAACAGTTGCATCCAAGTGAGCAAACGTAGTCGCTGGAGATGGATCCGTTAAATCATCCGCAGGTACGTATACCGCTTGGATTGATGTAATTGAACCTTTCTTCGTTGACGTGATACGCTCTTGAAGTACACCCATCTCTTCTGCAAGAGTTGGTTGGTAACCTACCGCTGATGGCATACGACCTAGTAGTGCTGATACCTCTGTACCCGCTAGTGTGTAACGGTAGATGTTATCAACGAAAAATAGTACGTCACGACCTTCGTCACGGAATTTCTCAGCCATAGTAAGACCAGTCATCGCAACACGAAGACGGTTTCCTGGTGGCTCGTTCATTTGACCGTAAACAAGCGATACTTTATCAAGTACGTTTGAATCGTTCATTTCATGGTAGAAATCGTTACCCTCACGAGTACGCTCACCAACACCAGCAAATACTGAGTAACCACTGTGCTCGATTGCGATGTTACGGATAAGTTCCATCATGTTAACGGTTTTACCAACACCAGCACCACCGAATAGACCTACTTTACCACCCTTAGCGAATGGACATACCAAGTCGATTACTTTGATACCTGTTTCTAGCAATTCATTTGATGCCGCTTGCTCTTCATAAGAAGGTGCTTCACGGTGAATTGACCAGCTTTCTTCAGCGCCGATTTCACCTGCTTCATCAATTGGGTCACCCAATACGTTCATAATACGACCAAGTGTTTTAACACCTACTGGTACTTGTATTGCGTTACCTGTGTTTTCTACATTCAGACCACGACGCAAACCGTCAGATGTACCCATAGCGATAGTACGAACTACACCACCACCTAATTGCTGTTGTACTTCTAGTACTAGACCAGCAAGGTCACCTTCAGTTACATTTAATGCGTCATATACCTGAGGTACAGCATTTTGTGGAAACTCAACGTCCACAACTGCGCCAATGATTTGGACGACTTTACCTGCACTCATGTTTATTCCTCTAAACTATTAATTAATCTCTGCCTAAATGGACTTAGGTACTTAGGTTCTGTTTGGAACCTAGAACCTGTGCCCTATACCGCAGCTGCACCTGCAACGATCTCACCCAATTCTTGGGTGATACTTGCTTGACGAGCTTTGTTGTATACCAATTGTAAATCATCAATTAAGTTACCGGCGTTTTCGGTTGCAGATTTCATTGCTACCATACGCGCGGCTTGTTCACTGGCTAGGTTTTCAACCACGCCTTGATATACTTGAGATTCAACGTAACGAACTAATAATGTATCAAGCAATGCTTGTGCATCTGGTTCGTAGATGTAATCCCAACGATGGGTAATAGCGTCATCTTCTGACTTAGGCAAAGGTAACAATTGATCAATTGTTGGCTCTTGCGCCATGGTATTTACAAACTTGTTGTAAACCACAAACAATTTATCGATTTCACCGCTGTCGTAGGCATCTAACATCACTTTAACTGAACCAATTAGGTCCGTTAAAGATGGTGTGTCGCCTAAACCGGATTTTTGCGCAACAATATTTGCACCCAAGTTGTTAAAAAACGCAGCAGCTTTTGAACCTACTACTGCGAAATCAACTTCAGCACCTTGTTCTTGCCATTTGGCAGAATCTTTTAATACAGATTTGAACAAGTTAATATTTAAGCCGCCACAAAGACCACGGTCGGTAGAAATTACGATATAGCCTACACGGTTAACCTTGCGCTCTTCCAAATAAGGATGGCGATATTCAAGCTTACCACATGCAATGTGACCAATTACGTTTCTAATATTTTCAGCGTATGGACGTGATGAAGCCATAGTATCCTGCGTTCTACGCATTTTACTTGCTGCAACCATTTCCATTGCGCTAGTGATTTTCTGTGTGTTTTTTACACTTCCAATCTTAGTTTTTATTTCTTTACCACCGGCCATGACTATTCACTCCGAAACTATTAATTACCAGGTTTGCGTTGCTTTGAACGTTTCTAACAACGTGTTTAAACCCGCTTCGATATCTTTATCGTAGTTACCAGTTTCGTTAATGGTAGCCATAAGCTCAGCATGCTCATTGATTGCATAAGTTAACAACGCTGCTTCAAAATCAGTGATTTTGTTCAGTTCGATGTCAGCTAAGAAACCTTTTTCAGCTGCAAATAATGAAACTGCTGTCTCAGCCACAGAAAGAGGGCTGTACTGCTTTTGCTTCATTAATTCAGTTACGCGCTCACCGTGCTGTAACTGTGCACGTGTTGCGTCATCAAGATCTGATGCGAACTGTGCGAACGCCGCTAATTCTGCGTATTGAGCTAATGCTAAACGGATACCACCACCAAGCTTCTTGATGATCTTAGTTTGTGCCGCACCACCAACACGAGATACCGAGATACCTGCGTTTACAGCAGGACGGATACCAGCGTTGAATAAGCTAGACTCTAAGAAAATCTGACCATCAGTGATAGAGATTACGTTAGTTGGAACGAATGCAGATACGTCACCAGCTTGAGTTTCAATGATAGGTAAGGCTGTTAATGAACCCGTTTTACCTTTCACTTCACCGTTAGTGAACTTTTCTACGTACTCTTCGTTTACACGAGCTGCACGCTCTAGTAGACGTGAGTGAAGGTAGAAAACGTCACCTGGGTAAGCTTCACGTCCTGGTGGACGACGTAATAGCAATGAGATTTGACGGTAAGCAACAGCTTGCTTAGATAAATCATCATATACGATTAGTGCATCTTCACCGCGGTCACGGAAGTATTCACCCATTGAACAACCTGAGTAAGGTGCTAGATATTGTAGTGCGGCAGCTTCAGAAGCTGATGCCACAACAACGATAGTATTTGATAACGCGCCGTGCTCTTCTAGAGAACGTACAACGTTAGCAACAGTTGACGCTTTTTGGCCAATTGCTACGTAAATACTTTTAATACCTGTGTTCTTTTGGTTAATAATTGCATCTAGTGCGATCGCAGATTTACCAATTTGACGGTCACCGATGATAAGCTCACGCTGACCACGACCGATTGGGATCATTGAGTCAATTGACTTAATACCAGTTTGTACTGGTTGGTCAACTGATTTACGATCGATAACACCTGGTGCTACTACTTCTACTGGAGAGAAACCATCGTTGTCGATAGGTCCTTTTCCATCAATAGGCTCACCTAGAGTGTTTACTACGCGACCTAATAGGCCACGACCTACTGGTACTTCCAAAATACGGCCAGTACCTTTAACTTTTACGCCTTCAGCAAGGTCCGCGTAAGGACCCATTACTACCGCACCTACCGAATCACGGTCAAGGTTTAAGGCGATAGCAAAACGGCTGCCAGGAAGTTCGATCATCTCACCTTGCATTACATCAGCAAGGCCATGGATGCGAATAATACCATCTGTTACAGAAACGATAGTACCTTCGTTACGAGCTTCACTAACAACGTCGAATTGATCGATACGATTTTTGATCAACTCGGCGATTTCAGTGGAATTCAGTTGCATGCTCTGTTCCCCAATTAGGATTGCATTGAAGTTGCTAAACGGTCCAGTTTACCACGAACGGACCCGTCAATTACCATGTCACCAGCCTTGATTACAAGACCCGAAACCACGGTAGCATCTACTGTGCAATTAAGCTTAACTTTACGAGCCAAACGCTTTTCAAGCGCGGCGCTCAATGTAGTAACTTGTTCTGCTGTTAGTTCAACAGCAGACGCTACATCTACAGATACTTCTTGCTCAAATTCTGCTTTTAATTCAACAAATTGAGCAACTACCTGTGGTAGCACCAACAAGCGTCCGTTTTCAGCCATTACTTTAATAAAGTTTTGACCTTTGTCGTTCAGCTGTTCGCCACAAACTTTAAGGAATAAGTCTTTCGCTTGTTCCGTACCCATACCACCTGATAAGTAGGTAGCAATGGTTTCGTTTTGACTCACTTCAGAAGCAAACACTAGCATTTCTAACCAAGTGTCGACTTCTTTTGCTTCTACGGCATACTCGAACGCTGCTTTAGCATAAGGACGAGCAACGGTTGTCAATTCAGACATAGCTCAATCCTCTTAAAGTTCAGCGACTAGTTTATCTAAGATGTCGCTGTGCGCAGCGTCATCAATAGAGCGTTCAAGAATTTTCTCAGCACCACTTACGGCTAAAGCAGCTACTTGTTGACGTAGCTCTTCACGTGCGCGGTTACGCTCTGATTCAATTTCTGCATGACCTGAGGCAATGATTTTATCACGCTCAGTTTGTGCCTTTTCAGCAGCTTCTTCGATGATTTGATTTTCGCGTTTTTTCGCGCCATCAATAATCTCAGCTGCCTGTGCTTTTGCTTCTTTCAATTTGGCTGCAATGTTCTCTTGAGCTAACTCAAGATCTTTTGCAGCACGGTCAGAAGCAGCTAGGCCGTCAGCAATTTTCTTTTGACGTTCTTCGATAGCAGCCGTAATTGGCGGCCATACGAACTTCATACAAAAGATAACAAATACGATAAATGCTATAGATTCACCGATTAAGGTAGCATTAATATTCATATTCGTAGCTCCTAATATCTAATTAATTCGCAAGGGTTAAGGGTTGTCTTATGCACCAACAGCGAATAGTAGATATAGACCAATACCAACACCGATCATGGCGATCGCATCGATAAGACCCGCTACGATGAACATTTTTACTTGTAGTTGTGGTGCTAATTCTGGTTGACGAGCAGCTGATTCTAAGAATTTGCCACCTAGTAGACCGAAACCAATCGCAGTACCTAATGCACCTAAGCCGATTAGTAGAGCAACAGCAATATATAACATGTGTATCTCCAGTTATTTTTAGTTAGTTAAAGTTGTTAAAAAAAAGTATTTAATAAAAAATTAAATTTAGTGGTCTTCATGCGCCAAGCTTAAGTACACGATGGTTAACATCATGAAAATAAACGCTTGAAGAGGAATTACTAGTAAATGGAACGCAGCCCATAAAAAGTGTACTGGCAATTGGAATAAACCAATTGTCGCAATCAAAATAAAGATCAACTCACCGGCGTATAAGTTACCGAACAAACGCAGAGCCAACGACACTGGACGAGCTAGAAGTGTAACACTTTCTAAGATGAAGTTTACCGGGATGAATGCCCAGTGACCAAACGGTTGTAGAGTTAGCTCTTTAACAAAGCCACCTAAACCCTTTACTTTGATTGAGTAGTATATAATCAGGAAGAAAACACCTAATGATAATGCGAACGTCATGTTCATATCGGTTGTAGGTACTGATTTAATATATACATCGTGTGGATCCATGCCCATTAATGCGCCAATTTGGCCTGCAATAGTTGGGATCCAATCAACAGGTACCCAGTCCATCGCGTTCATTAATAAAACCCATACGAAAATGGTTAATGATAATGGTGCGATTAACGCGTTTTTGCCGTGGAATGTCTCTTTCACACTCGAATCGACAAAATCGATGATCATTTCAACTGCACATTGCAGTTTTCCAGGGACACCAGTTGTTGCTTTTTTAGCAACTGAACGAAAAGTTAGTAAAAATATCAATCCAAGCGCAATTGACCAACCTAATGTGTCCACGTGAAGCGTCCAAAAACCGGCATTTTCACATGCGTGGTTAAAAGCAACGCCACCGTCAGCCATACACATTTTTGCGTTGGTTAAATGGTGATTGATATAAGAGCCTGTATCTGCAGCCATCTTACGATCCTAATTATTGTTGATTAAAGTAAATTTTATTAACAACAGCAGTCAACCAAGGCGCTACCATTGTTAAGGAAAAAGTTATGAAAAATGCGGCTGGAATAATGTCCAGATATTTAAAACTCAACGCAAATAAGATTGCCGTGAGCAGCATTTTTATTTTTACACCTTTATTAAACGACTCTACGACTCGTTTTGATTCTCTTGCACCGGCATATTGAAATGCTTTCACAGAAAAGACGATGTTTGGGAGCAAAACAACGATACCTGCCGACAAAGCAGACACTACCGCATTTTGACCTTCCACTATATAGCCTGTAACACAACAGCAGACTATGATAATCAGTTGTGTCAATATATATCTCAAGGCATACGCTCTACCGGATTGCGTTAATTTATTTACCACCGGAAAAGCCCTTTATAATCTTATTCAAACCTTGCTGTTTTTTGATTTTTTGTACAATCTTTCGTAATTGTAAAAAAATGTTTTCAAAAACTTCGGCAAGTATACTGATTTATCCACCTAATGCAACTTTATAGCATAGAATACGGGGGAAAGTGCAACTGTATTGTAACTAAATAATGTAAAGGTTTTGTGACTATTTTAATTTATTTTCGCCAAAATGCCATCAAGCTCATCAAGAGATGAATAACTAATCACCATTTTGCCTTTCCCTTTCTTGTTATGCTTAATTTGCACAGGCGAACCTAAGCGGGAAGCAAGGGTATCTTGTAACTTTATGGTATCAGGGTCTGTTTGCTGAATTTCTTTTTCAATAACAGGATCTTGGGCTTTTTTAACCAGCTTTTCGGTATCTCGTACCGTTAGTTCTTTTGCTGCCACAACACGAGCCGTGGTGGTTTGTAAGTCGCCTTGTAAGCTTAGCAAGGCTCTTGCGTGGCCCATTTCAATATCGCCGTTTTCTAAAAACGTTTTTACTTCATCGTTAAGACTGTTTAAACGCAGTAAATTGGTTACCGTGGTACGAGATTTACCAACGGCTTGGGCAACTTCTTGATGGGTTAATTCGAATTCGTTTAATAATTGATCTAATGCGATGGCTTCCTCCATAGCATTAAGGTCTTCACGTTGAATATTTTCGATCAGCGCAATCGCAACAGCAGATTCATCCGGAACATCTTTAATCAGACAAGGAACTTCGCTTAATTCGGCACGCTGTGAAGCTCGCCAACGACGTTCACCGGCAATGATTTCATAAGTTTGCTCTGCAACTGGGCGAACAACGATGGGCTGAATAATACCTTGCGAACGTATGGAATTGGCCAGATCTTCCAAAGCTTCCTCTGACATATCTTTACGAGGTTGGTATTTACCTGGCGTTAATTGTTCAATGGGTAAGACTTGAAGTTCGCTTTTTTCAACATTCGGCGCATCGGCTGAGGCATGTTCACTGCCTGGACTTTTTCTAGGTGCCGATGTCAGTAGGGCATCTAAACCTCTACCTAAACCGCGACGTTTCGAGCTGCTCATGGCGTTCCTTGGTTATTGTTGTGTTTACGCGTGTTGGCGTAATTGTTGTTTTTCTCTTTTTAAAATCTCACCAGCCAAAGCTAAGTATGCTTTAGAGCCCGATGCGGATTTATCATAATACATCGCCGGCGAGCCAAAACTTGGCGCTTCAGCCAAGCGTACATTACGAGGGATCACGGTACGATAGACTTTATCACCAAAATGACGCTTTAATTGCTCAGAAACATCATTGGCCAGGCGATTTCTCGGATCGTACATGGTTCTTAAAATGCCTTCAATATGTAAATCTTTATTTACTACCGAAGCCAGTTTAGAAATGGTGTCCATTAATGCTGTTAAGCCTTCAAGAGCGTAATATTCACACTGCATAGGCACCAGTACAGAATCGGCAGCGCCCATGGCATTAACGGTAAGCATGTTTAGCGAAGGAGGGCAGTCAATAAAGATGTAATCGTATTGATCTTTGTATTTTTCCAATGCATTTTTTAAACGCAATTCGCGCGCAAAGACTTCCATAAGTTTAATTTCAGCCGCTGTTACATCGGTGTTTGCCGCAATAAGGTCGTATTTACCGGTTGTTTCAGGGCAAATGACTTCTGGTAACGGCATTTCATCAATTAACAGTTCATAACTGGTCGCATGCACTTCATATTTATCGACTCCACTACCCATGGTGGCATTGCCCTGTGGATCGAGATCAATTAATAAAACTTTGCGCTTGGTCGCCGCTAATGACGCAGCCAGATTCACCGATGTTGTTGTCTTACCAACACCGCCTTTTTGATTGGCAATTGCTATAATTTTTCCCACAATGTCCTCACCGACAATTTTTATACCAAGTTATGTTTTAATCAGTTAATCACGAATTTAAGCACTTGGTATTACTGCAAAAATTTTATTGTTATTGTGATTTCTTTAATTCTATTAAGTGACGTTCACCTTCAAGCTCTGGTACGTTTATTTCAACGCTGTTCACCAACTCGATATTTTCAGGAAGTGCGGCCAATTCATCTGTTGGATACAATCCTTTTAATGCGTAAAAACGTCCTTTTTCATCAATTAAGTGATGACACCAATTGATCATATCTTCAAGCGATGCAAAAGCCCTGCTTAACACCCCGTCAAATGGGGTTTGGGGAAGGTATTTTTCAACCCGAGATTGCACTGGTGTCACATTTTTTAAGTTTAACTGAAAAACAACCTGACGTAAAAACGTAATACGCTTACCAAGGCTATCAAGCAGCACAAAGTTACGTTCAGGGTACAAAATGGCTAGCGGAATGCCCGGTAACCCAGGACCAGTCCCAACATCAATGAAGTTTTCACCGTTTAAATGCGGTCCGTTCATTAGTGAATCAAGGATGTGTTTTACCAACATTTCCTGTGGATCACGTACCGATGTCAGGTTATATGCTTTGTTCCATTTGTCTAATAATTGCACATATGCAACCAATTGGTCAATTTGCTGTTTATTAACAACAAGACCCGATTTTGCAATCAGGTCGGTAAGTTTTTCATGTAATGCCATATTTTTAGTCACATTATTGTTTCTGGAGATCCCGGCCAATTACATGCCGGGATAACGTACATGGATGTACTAATGCCGAAGGGTTCATGGATGAACGTTTTCTTTCGGTAACGTACATGGATGTACCAATGCCGAAGGGTTCATGGATGAACGGTAAATATATTAACCAGCTTTCAACTACGCAGATTTGCGTAATAAGCCATGTTTTTTCAAATAAACCAATAATAAAGAAATTGCCGCAGGTGTGATACCTGAAATTCGCGATGCTTTACCGATTGTTTCCGGGCGAGCTTCGGTTAATTTGGCAACCACTTCGTTTGATAACCCAGAAATTTTAGAGAAATCAAAATCACCAGGGATTAAAGTATTCTCGTGACGCTTTTTCTTATCAATTTCATCAAGTTGTCTATCAATGTAACCCGCGTATTTTACTTGAATTTCAACCTGCTCAGACGCTTGCTTATCGTTCAAGCCAGGGCCAAATGCTTCAATGGTCATTAAATCGTCATAACGTGTCTCAGGTCGACGTAACAGATCTTCCACATTGGCATCTTTGCTGATTGGGTTTTTCAGCATCGGGTTTAGCTGCTCAGTTGCCGGGTGATCTTTTTGCACCCATAAACCGCGTATGCGTTGACGTTCTTGCTCAATATTTTCCAGTTTCTCACTGAAACGTTGCCAACGCTCATCACTAACTAGACCAAGTTCACGGCCTTTTTCCGTTAAACGGATATCGGCATTGTCTTCACGAAGCAATAATCGATATTCGGCGCGTGATGTAAACATGCGGTACGGCTCTTTGGTACCTAAGGTTGAAAGATCGTCAATTAACACGCCCATGTAAGCTTGTTCACGACCTGGCGTCCAACCTTCTTTGCCTTGGCTGCGCTGCGCGGCATTCAAACCAGCAATTAAACCTTGTGCACCGGCTTCTTCGTAACCGGTGGTACCGTTGATTTGACCTGCGAAAAATAAATTCTCAACAAATTTGCTTTCCAGAGTTTGCTTAAGATCGCGAGGATCAAAGAAATCGTACTCAATTGCATAACCAGGACGGGTAATATGAGCGTTTTCAAAACCTTTGATTGAACGAACCAAATTCATTTGCACATCAAATGGTAAGCTAGTTGAAATACCATTCGGGTAAATTTCATGGGTTGTTAAGCCTTCTGGCTCAACAAAAATCTGATGCGAGTCTTTATCACTAAAGCGCATGATTTTATCTTCGATAGAAGGGCAGTAACGTGGGCCAACACCTTCAATCACACCGGTATACATTGGTGAGCGGTCTAAACCACTGCGAATAATATCGTGCGTTTGCGTATTAGTATGCGTGATGTAACAAGGGATCTGTTGTGGATGATCGCTTTGTTTGCCCATAAACGAGAACGTTGGCGTAGGGAAGTCACCCGGTTGTGCTTGCATGACTGAAAAGTCTAAAGATCTGGCATCTAAACGAGGCGGTGTACCGGTTTTTAATCGATCGATCCTAAATGGCATATCACGTAAACGATCCGCCAAATTTTGCGAAGCCGGATCGCCAGCACGACCACCTTCATAATTGTTTAAACCAATGTGTATCTGGCCTGCAAGGAAGGTACCAACGGTTAATACCACCGATTTACCTTTAAATTTCAAGCCCATTTGCGTTGATACACCAACCACACGATCATTTTCCATGATCAAGTCATCACATGGTTGTTGGAAAATAGTTAGGTTTTCTTGGTTTTCTAAGTAGTTACGAACATAATTTTTATACAATAAGCGATCCGCTTGTGCACGAGTTGCACGAACAGCTGGACCCTTTGAAGAGTTTAATGTTCGAAATTGGATCCCTCCATGATCAATTGCTTCAGCCATCAATCCACCTAGGGCATCGATTTCTTTAACCAGATGACCTTTACCAATACCACCAATCGCGGGGTTACATGACATTGCCCCTAGGGTGTCAATGTTATGGGTAAGCAATAATGTTTTACAGCCCATACGAGCTGCGGCTAAAGATGCTTCCGTGCCTGCGTGTCCACCTCCAACTACGATTACGTCAAAGGAATCTTGATACCACATGCTTTAGCACCTCTAAAAAATTAAATGGAAAATAAGAGGGGTATTCTACCGTTATTTTGCCGTTAGGGAAACGATCAAAATGTTAAAATGATCTCAACTCGGATCCTAAATAAAATATAAAGATCTATATATAGATCTTATTATTATTTCTTATTAGAGATCACGATCTTTGTTGATAAGTACATAAAAGCCTTTTAAAACAATAACATTTAAAGGATCGTTTGCTGTGATCAAAGCTTGATCAACGGCCTTATAACCTATGATCAAAAGGCCTGGTTATCCACAAGGAGATCGAAACGATTTTTTATACTCTGAATAATAATAGAAAATTAATATGTTTTACCCATATTTATCCACAATCATGCTTTTGTCGATCGTAATCTGTGAATAACTTCTTTATAAGTGATCAATATTCGATCTAATCCACAGGCTTGCCGCTTCTTCTGGATCATCAACGCTGATCATATCAATGGTAAATAAGTCGATGATCTTCGTCGCTCCCTTGTCTAACATTATGTTTTCTAAGGTTTTTCCTGCAAGGCAAAAGGTGTCATAACTGCTGTCACCTACCGCGATCACCGCAAAAGGATGATCATTAAAGTTTTGATCACAGCCCTTTAGATCATGTATAAAATTTTGAATGTTTTCAGGAAAATCACCGGCTCCGTGAGTGGATGTGCAAAAAATCCATGTCTGATCTTTTTTCTCGATCTCAGAAAAATTGGGCTGAAAATGCAATTTTGTTTGGTGGCCAAACTCGTTTAAGACCTCTTCAACAGCTTCGGCAACGTACTCTGTACCACCTAACATGCTGCCTACGATGATTTGAAATGATGACATTTTTACTCCGGAATTGAGGTTACGTAACCCCAATGTTGGTTAATTGAATATAAGTTTAATTAAATAGGAAAAAGGAAAGGGCCGCAAGCTACAAGCTGCAAGCTGCAAGCTACAAGCTGTCCGTCTTATCTCGATGGTGGATTTGTGTGCCTTTACTTTACCCTACATTGTTTTAAATAAACGGATAAAGTGAATCAGTACTTAATTAAATAGGTAAAGGGAAGGAGCTGCAAGCTACATTGTTCAGCCACTTGCAGTATAGATCTTATATGAAAATAATTGATTTAAACGCTTTGCTTAATCACTCACAGCTTTATTAATACCGTACGCAAACCGCTCTTTCTTGCAGCCTTTAAAACCTCTTCCTACTTACCAATACAGAAAGATGAAAAGATCTGGCCTAATAAATCATCAGAGGTAAATTCACCCGTAATTTCATTTAAATGTTGCTGACAAATGCGTAATTCTTCCGCTAATATTTCGCCTGCAACGAATGATTCTAATTGATCTAAGCCGCTTACTAGGTGTTGATGAGCGCTTTCTAATGCCGCCAAATGACGCCTTCTGGCCATAAAGCCACCCTCAGTGCTGCCCTCGTAACCCATACACTCTTTTAAATGAGCCGTTAAAAGGTCGACACCTTCACCGGTCATGGCTGATAAATTAATGGTTGGGGCGCCATGTTCTAGGGTTTGGCCTGTTGCTATGCCGCTTACATCCGCTTTATTTTTTACTATGGTTACCCCCATATTTTGTGGGATGCGCTCAAAAAACTCTGGCCAGAACGCTTTTGGGTTGTCGCCTGCTTCTTTTGTGGAGTCGATCATCAATAAAACCCGATCGGCTTGTTCGATTTCTTTCCAAGCGCGTTCGATACCGATTTGTTCGACTTTATCTGGGCTTTCACGTAAACCGGCGGTATCAATAATGTGCAGTGGCATACCATCAATGTGAATTTGCTCTGACAATACATCACGTGTGGTACCTTCAATATCGGTTACAATGGCTGATTCTTTACCACTTAGGGCGTTTAACAGGCTGGATTTACCGGCATTAGGGCGACCGGCAATAACCACCCGCATACCTTCGCGAATAATCGCCCCTTGTTGGGCTTTGGCCATTACACCATCCACCGAGGCGATGATTGCTTTAAGGTCGTTGTTTATTTTGCTATCGGCCAAAAAGTCGATCTCTTCTTCGGGAAAATCAATGGCCGCTTCGACATACATGCGCAAATGGATCACATCATCCACTAGTTGATGTACTAACTTGGAGAAATCACCTTGTAATGAGTGTAGGGCACAACGAGCCGCTTGCTCAGAACTCGAGTTAATCAAATCGGCAATCGCTTCGGCTTGGGTAAGATCGAGTTTGTCATTTAAAAAGGCTTGCTCGGAAAACTCACCAGGGCGAGCCATGCGCACTTTATTAATGGAAACCACATGCTTAAGCAGCATATCCAGAATTACCGGGCCACCATGGCCTTGCAATTCCAGGACGTCTTCACCGGTAAAGGAGTTCGGCGCTTTAAAGAATAGGGCGATGCCTTGATCAATCACATTTTGGTTTTCATCTCTAAATGACAGATACTCGGCTTTGCGTACTGCCGGGACTTTACCAAGCACTTGTTCTGCAACCAAGCTCGCCAAAGGGCCTGATATGCGAATAATACCAACGCCACCTCTGCCTGGAGGTGTGGCTTGGGCGGCAATGGTTTCCAAATGGCTTGTCGATAAGCTGCTTTCTGACATGGTTTATCCAATAAAGTTGATAGGGCGTTGATTCAACGTAATATTATAAACGATTGTGGAAAATGGATGCGAATTTATTTGTCTGGCCCAATTGCGCCAATAATTTGTAAGGTAAAAGAAGGGGGGGGGAAGTAATGGCATTTAAACTCATATGGGAGAATAGAGCTTAAACACCATTACCAATACCATTAAACGCTTTGGTTTCGTGCTTCAATAATGCTTTTAGCAGCCATATGACTAAATGCCATAATGGTTAGACTTGGATCAAGTGCAGAGCTTGATGGAAACACCGAACTGTCAGAAACAAAGACATTGCTTAAGCCATGTACTTTATGATTTGAGTCAACCACAGAGTCTGTTGAGTCTTTACCCATGCGACAGCCGCCACCAGGGTGTGGTGAACCTAAAAATAATCCGCCAGCGGTGACTAATAACTCATCTAGCTTTGCTAAATCATCTAATGAATTTAAGGTAATGCCTTGGTGTCCGCCGACAATAACTTTTTTAGCGCCAGCTTTAAACTGTAATATTATTTGCTTAAGAATAGAGTCTTTTAATATTTTTTTCGTTAAAGGACCATATTCATAATTTACCGTTTTACTTCCGTCATCATTTAAAAGTACTTCACCGAGCTCTGACTCTACGTCATCAACCCAGCTGATGGTGCCACCAATATTTGGCATTTGTAACATTAAATCACTGTGTGTTTCACCATAGCCTGGTAAAAAAGCTGCAAATAGAGCCGGTTGAATTTGGTTTGGCATTAATAAGTAACCACCTTCTTGGTATTCACCATCTTTGAAGCTGCGCTCCATAAAATGGTCAATACCGTAAGCTGCTGGAATATTACGCCATAATGTGATGTTTTCATCATAAATGCCATGAACCATAGTCGAAGGGTTCATGGAAAAATGTTGACCTAGCTGTGGCAATTTATCTTTTAAACCTTGCTGCATTAAAAAGAATGATGAATTAAATCCACCAGCGGTGACCACAAATTGTTCTGCTTTTACGATCATTTTAATGCCATTAGGTTTGTTGGTGCGGCGATCGATCATATTCACCGTTAGAGCTGTTACCTTATCATCTTCAAAAATAAATTGGCCTGCTTCAGCATCGGCAAAAACTTTAGCGCCTTGGCTTATTGCTTTTGGTATATTAGTGATCATTTGGCTTTGCTTAGCATTGTACATACAGCCTTGCATACAATGGCCAGATTTTTGACAGTGTTGACGAGCTTGCGGTACTCGGTGTCCATGCCAGTGCAATTCTTCAGAACTTTGCTTAAGCAGTTTATTCATGGTGTTAAAGCTTTCGTCTTTAGCACGGTGGATATGCAAATCACGCTCTATTTCATCAAATGCAGGAACCAAGTCCGCCATTTGATGACCTTTAATACCAAAATCAAATTGCCATTGATCTAATTTAAATTGTGGGGTTCTATAGCTGTCTGCCCAATAATGAACGGATGCACCACCTATGTTGTGACCACTTACTAAAACATTACCACCATCTTGGTTGGTTTCTAAATTTCTATTTGCTGATATTTTTCCTGCCATATTTAGTTCGTTTTGATCCATATCGCCAGCCGGGTAATAACCGCCTCGCTCAAGGACAACGACATCTAAACCGGCATCAGTGAGTTTTTTCGCAACCGTTGCGCCACCACAGCCTGAACCAATAACACAAATTTGGGTATTAATAACTTGATCTTCAGTGATATCACTATACTCAAAAATTCCATCTCTCATGCTACTTCTCTCCAACCAGTTTTGCATAATGCTTACGTTGTTCACTCATCACTTGTGGGCGTTTAGAAAACGGACCGTCATAACCAATTGCTTGCCAAGTTGATTCATGACCGTAATACATGTTGTAGCATATCATTCGGCAGTTATTTACTACGGCACGGACGGTTTCATTGCTGGTATTGTTCAGTGAGTTCAGGAACGTTAATCTATTTTTACTGTCCATCTTGCTAAACCTTGAAAATTCACCGTAGAACACCGGTAAGTATTCCATAACATCTAGCATGGTTTTAAAGTCATTTTTAATTTTTTCATCGACAAAATAAAACTCTTCATCGGCACGATTAATGACCCTTGCCGTTTTTACATCGGGCAAGCCCGGTTTATTGGGTAAAATAGTTTCAGCAAATGCGTATAACGTGGTTGCTTGTGCATTATCCATTACTAACAATGTACCAAAGTCGGTAATGTTAGTTTCTTGTTTTTCACCCGAAAGCCAAGAACAGCCACTCATAACAGCGGCTGAAGTAGCCGCTGTACAAGTTGCACCTATTCTTAAAAATGACCGTCTAGAAATAGGTTGTAATTTCATTTATCTTCCTTAATAGAAATTGTAAGTTACTTCGACACCAAAGGTACGAGGTGCGCCACGCATGTTCTCAACAAAACCAAAATCCGGTCGTAAGTCGAATGAATACGTCTTAACTTCTTTATCGGTTAAGTTCTTGCTCCATAAGGCGACGCCCCAAGCATCATCATTATCTGTCCAAGCTAGGCGGAAGTTTGTTAACGAGTATGCGCCCATTGCGATGGCATCATCTTCGTATGGTGAGAAGTAGGTCTTATCGGTAAAACTCATATCAAGCATGGCCTTAAGGTTGCCTGACTCTAAGTTCCATTCATACATACCAACGAGGCTGGCACTTAACTCAGGTGCGTTTTGCAGTTGGTTGCCTTTAATTGGTAATTCGCCAGTGACAGGATCAACTGGATTTTCATCGTACTCAGAACTAACGTAACCTACAGATGCTTGGATATTTAGCGCTTCGGTTGCAGCCCACGTTAAATCAGCATCTAAACCGTATAAGGATACATCGGAGTTGATAACACGTTGTGCTGGTAAACCAAATACGGGATCTGGTGCGTTATTAAATACTTGTGCATCTTGATAGTCGTAGTAAAACACACTGCTATTAAAGCGTAATTGCTTGTTTAATAAATCGGATTTAATACCTAATTCATAAGCGTTAATGGTTTCTGAATCAAATTCACTCAAAGCATCTGGATTAAAAATGAAGTTACCATTTAAGCCACCACCTTTAAAACCACGGTTTACGCTAGCAAATAGCATCATATCGTTAGACACTTGCCAGTTAATACCTACTTTACCAGACACTTGGGTATCATCTACTTTGTCAAAATAGCGCCCATTAGCATCAACGTTCTCGTTCATACCTACAACAGCATAATAACCTGGTAGGTATAAATCCGGTGCCATCTCGGCAGGAATACCTAAGCCACCAAGCTCAGCAGGTAAGATAATGCCAACCCCGGTTAAATCGGCTTCTGAGGCTAACTCGACTTCTTCTTTAGTAACGCGCAGGCCAACCGTTAGTTCCACATCTGGGCTAAGTTTGTGATCGACTTGACCAAACAATGCCATGCTGGTTAATTGTTGATCGTTATTATAATTCCAGAAGAATCCAGGTAATTGATTTACGGAGTACGGCTCTAATGCACCATTTTCATCAAAGTCTGTTTCAAAGATTAATTCTGCATCACCGTAAACTCGAACCGATTGGTGATAGTCAATATCGTCTTTACCGTAGAATGCACCGACAATCCAATGACCATTGTCGTAATCGCCATTTACATGAATTTCTTGTGAGAATGTTTCCGTATCAGGATTGTATTCGTTGGTAATTAAATCAAGTGGCAGCATATCGGCGTCTTCTTGCTGACGCTTTTCTAATTCATCGTATGCGGTTATTGAGGTAAAGCTAATTGAGTCGGTTAATTGCCCTTCAATCGTTATTGAACCACCAATGGTTTCGGTTGATATTTTAGGATCATATTCTGACGTGCCTTCATAAAAGTCTTCATCAAGTGACGAATTGTATAAGTCGGCATCTGAGTCATTATCATTACCATGTACGTTAAATAGTACCGACCAATTGTCATTTACTTGCCAGTCGGCTAATAATCGAAAAGCGGTATTTTCTTTTTCAACCTCATTGCCAGTAACGAGGTTTTTCATGTAACCGTCTAAATGGTAATCGACAACCGCCAGTCGTACGTTTAAGTTATTGGTTAAGGCGGTATTAAAAACCCCTTCAACTTTACGTAAACCTTCGTTACCCATGTTTACTTTTACATAGCCTTCGGTATCGCTGGTTGGTTTGCGCGATACCACATTAATGGTACCACCTGTGGTATTGCGACCATAAAGTGTGCCTTGTGGACCTTTTAATACTTCCACGCGTTCGACATCGAACATGGTCGTTATTTGCGCATTTGAGTTACCAGCAACCACACCATCTACGTATAAACCGATTGGTGCTTGGTTGTTTGGTGCAAAATCCGATAGACCCACACCACGCATAACAACCGCCACCACGCCGCCTTCACCCGTTGGTTGACCAATGGTTAAATTAGGTGTTTTTTCGGCTAAGTCGTTTGAACTATTTAAGCCCATATCGGCAATCATATCGCCACTAAAGGCGGTGATTGCAATTGGTACTTCTTGAATGTTTTGTGTACGTTTTTGTGCCGTTACTTCAATCTTTTCTATATCAGCTGGTGCTGCTATGGCACCTGTGCCCAGTAATAAGCAACTTGCTGAGATAATGTTGGCGAGTTTATTTTTAGTAAAGTTTGTTTTTATTTTTGTTTTTATGTTTTGCATAACTTCCCTCTGATCTTACTTGTGTTGTTTTTGTAAGTAAATTGAAAGTAGCATGTTAAATGCACAGAAAATCGTCAGCACACGACGCGTGGTTGATATTATGCGACACTATGTTGTCAACTTTATTGAAGGGGCGTTTATTTATTCTAGAAATGACCGCATTAAAACGTATTTTTTCGGTAGTTGTTTGGTGATTGTCCTGTCCAGCGTTTAAACGCTCGAGTAAATGAACTGGTTTCACTGTAACCCAGTTTTTCCGCTATTTGCAAAATGCTTAACTGACCCTCTTTAATGTAATTTAGGGCTAATTGATGCCGAACTTGAATGACGATTTGGTTAAATTCGATATCTAATTTTGCTAATCGGCGCTGAATGGTACGCGGGTTTAAATTTATTAACTTACCAATATGTGAAATAGAAAAATCACCTATTGGCAATTGCTCTGCTACTAATTGACTAAGTTGCTGTCTAAAGCGGTCGGTTTCTCGTAAATGCTTTTGCTGCTGTAAATGCACCATTAACACATCAAATAGACGGCTGTCAGCATGGCGTAATTTGCTGTTAAGTATCTTGGCATCAAACACCAACCGATTCATCTTACTGTTAAACCGCATAGGGCATTTAAATAATTGCCGATGATCATGCACGTTAGTTGGTCGGGGATGGGCAAACTCGACTCTTAGCGGCATAAAGGTGCTGTCGATATGGTTGCGTATTAATTGCCAAATCGCTGCCAATGCGAATTCAGCATCTTGTTGTTTATGGATTATGGTCGGTTCAGTAATGCGGTAGTTAACCGTAATAATACGTTCTTTTTGTTGCCAAGTGATTTCTGAATAATGACTGTAAGTAACAATATATTCAGATAATAAGGTTAAACTTTGTTGGATATTCCCGGCATTAATAAATGCGTAGCCGATGGCGCCTATGTGTGCAGGGATCACTTGACTACCAATATTGATGCCGACATTGGTTTGTGACTGTTGGGCAGCATGCTCCAATAATTCAATAAACTTTGCTTCGGGTAATTCAAAGCTCGGGTCGTTAAATATTTGCCGTGGAAGATCCATTTTATCGGCAATAGGAGCCAAATGTTCAGCGCATGACGCTAACAGTTGTTCGACAAGAATTGTATGATCGCTATTGGACACAGGCTTGGTTAATTAGGGCTACTAAGCAAGGTTATAGCATGCCTTAAACCTAAATGAAATGTTAACGGTTAGATTTTACTCTCATTAGCTTTCACAAATAAGCAACTCAAATAAACAAATCAAAGAGCATAGGCGGGACTATGTTTAAGGACGGGACAGTTGATGAAAAAAAAGCGACTCGATGAGTCGCTTTTTATCATTTTAATTAGTTACTGTGCTTTACTTACTGGCTTTTTTGGTCAGCTTTTCTTTTTCTTCTGCTTTTTCTATCGAGCGGAAGATAATCAGCATTTGTACGATAGTGATTACGTTAGACACTAACCAGTAAAGTACTAGACCTGAAGGGAACCATAAGAAGAAGAACGTAAAGAATACCGGCATCCATTGCATCATTTTTTGCTGCATTGGGTCTTGTGCTACCGTTGGTTGTAACTTCTGCATCAGTAGCATTGAAGCACCCATTAGGATAGGCAAGATGTAGTATGGGTCTTGTGATGATAAATCAGTGATCCATAAGGCAAACTCTGCATGACGTAATTCCACACTTTCCATAAATACCCAGTAAAGCGCAAGGAAGATAGGCATTTGCAGTAACAGTGGTAAACAACCACCAGCTGGGTTTACTTTCTCTTTCTTGTAAAGCTCCATCATGGCTTGTGACATTTTTTGTCTGTCATCGCCGTAACGTTCTTTAAGTGCCGTCATTTTAGGCTGGATTTTACGCATTTTCGCCATTGAGGTGTATTGCGTTTTGGTCAGTGGGTATAGGAATGTCTTCACCACAATCGTGATACAGATAATCGCTAAGCCCCAGTTTACTACGATGCTTTGGATCCAAAGTAATAAGGCAAATAATGGCTGACTGATAAACCATAAGAAACCGTAATCAACCGTTAGCTCTAAACCTGTTGCTACTTTTTCAAGTTCGGCCTGGTTTTTAGGACCCACATAAAGTTGTGCAGAAGTGGTTTGGGTCTCACCCGGTGCCACATTAATGGTTGGTGCTAAAAAGCCGATGGTTGCTTTTTCATTTGAGAAGTTTGTGTATAGGGTATTGGTGTCATCTTGACCCGGAACCCAGGCACTTACAAAGTAGTGCTGTAGCATACCAACCCAACCACCGACGGTTTGTTGGTTTAGTTTTTCATCTTCAATGTCATCAAAATCGTATTTTTCGTACTTAGTTTCTGACGTTGAGTAAGCGGCACCACGGTATGTTGGCATCATTGCCGAGCCCGTATCTACGTTAACCGATTGTTTTAACTGGGCAAACAATTGCATACTAGCAGCTGATTGACTGTTGTTTGCTACCTTGTAGCTTACGTTTAAGTCGTATTTGCCTTTGGTTAATGTGAATACCTTGGTGTAAGTAATGCCATCTTTTGCGTAGTTTAATTCAACCGCAAGTTGGTCATTGTCACCCATGTCGAACTCGTTCGCAGAAACAACGTACGTTGGTCTTGGTAAACCTGAACGAGTGCTATCCGGACCATTCGCACCAACAAGACCACTTTCAGCGATAAAAGTGAAACCTGTTTGTGTCAGGATTGGCATGGCAATACCGTTACCTTGTTCGGTATCGAATTGACGAAGTTTTGCTGAAACAATATCACCGCCTTGTTTTGAAACAACAAGTTCCAATACATCTGAAGTAATTGTGATGGTGTCACCTGCCAAAGCTACTGGAGCTATGGTTGTGTTATCTTGCTGACCAGCTGGTACAAATTCATTATCATTTGCCGAAGGTGTTACTTCACTTGGTACCGTTACTTCTTCCAATTGCGGTTGAGGCTGTGGAGCATTTTCCAACTGCCATTGGTTAAATAGTAAATAGGTTACAACAAGCAATGCGACAAATAATAAACCGCGTTGTGATTCCATAATGTGTTAATTCTCTTGTTTAGATTTTGGTACGGGATCTTCTCCACCCGCATGCAGTGGATGGCATTTTAATATACGTTTAATTGTTAACCAACTACCTTTTATGACGCCAAAGCGATTTATTGCTTCAATGGCATAAGCAGAACACGTTGGGTTGAATCGACAATTATTGCCTAACAGTGGACTAAGCCAACGCCTGTAAGCTTTTATGGGTGCAATAATTAACTTTTGTGCCGTTGAATTATTTTTCGCCATATTTTTTCCAATTGTTGATTAATGATAGCATTATCGAGCTGATCAATCCCTGACTTTACCATAACTACGATGTCAACGGCAGGAAGATTGTGTTGATTTTTGCGAAAACTTTCGCGCACGATGCGTTTCATTCGATTTCTTTGCACAGCAAGTTTAACGCGTTTTTTCGCGATAGCCATACCTAATCGATTATTGGAATCAGAATTTGGAGTAATAAGGATGGTGAAATGGCTAGAGCCATATCTGGAAGGTTTATCAAAAACGTTTTTAAAATGACCGGGAGTCAACAAGCGTTGCTCCCGATTAAATTCGTAGCTACCCATTTGGGTTACTTAACCTGACGTTAAGTATTAAGCGCTAAGCTTAGCACGACCTTTAGCACGACGACGAGCAAGAACTGCACGTCCGTTTTTAGTAGCCATGCGAGCACGGAAACCGTGGTTACGCTTACGTTTTAGTACACTAGGTTGAAATGTTCTTTTCATTACGCTAATCCGTCTGTTTGTTTGCTATGCGAAAACAAACGTTTTCGAGCATTGATAAAAAATTGAGGCCGAATTCTAAGTGTTTATTCGGCTTAAGTCAACGCTTTTTATTAAAAGATATGTAAAAGATCCTTTTAAAATTGCAATGATCTTTTACCGTTGACGTCGATCGTTATTGCAAGCCGTTAATATATCCACAGTTTTATAACAAAGGCGTGGTTGGCCGTTAATAACTGTCGCTATTTTAGCCTATGTAGCGGTTAATAACTACACAGATTTACGCTCTGTAACAATAAAATTAAAGTTAAATATTATACTTTAAAATCAACATTTTATTTTGTGTTGTTGGTTTGCTTTAAAATTTATTCAGTTGTCCTGTTGCACTTGTGGATAACTAGGGAGATAATGGGGTTAATTCAAATATAATCATTATAAATAAAGATCCTTCTTTTATCGTTTCTATCGCTGATCATGTCTTTAAAGGCATGCTTTTCAATTTCGGCGCGTTAATTAGGATCCAAACAGGAGTATTGAGTGGAAGACTCACTCTGGCAAAGTTGTTTATCAGTCCTTGAAGAAGAGCTGCCTGCCCAACAATTTAGTATGTGGATCAGACCACTACAATGTGTTGTTAGTAATAACACCATGACCCTTTATGCGCCAAATCGTTTTGTGTTGGATTGGGTCAGAGAAAAATACATTGGTCGAATCAATCAATTGGTTACCTTACAGGAGCCCAATAATCCATTGCAGGTTCGCTTTGATGTTGGCAGCAAACCGGCAGCCGCACCAGCGAATAGTGCGTCTATTTCTGATACCCGAGCATCACAAACAAAACAAGCCGCTCCTGCACCAGAGGCTGTGCCAAATGTCACGAAAGCCACTAATGTGCGTGATAAGTATACGTTTGATAACTTTGTTGAAGGTAAATCGAACCAATTGGCTCGAGCGGCCGCTTCTCAAGTTGCCGACAACCCTGGTCAAGCATACAACCCGTTGTTTATTTACGGTGGTACGGGCTTGGGTAAAACCCATTTATTGCATGCCGTAGGTAATGGTATTCTGCTTAATAAGCCGAATGCAAAAATTGCTTATATGCATTCGGAACGATTTGTTCAGGATATGGTAAAGGCATTGCAAAATAACGAAATTGAAAAGTTCAAAACGTATTACCGCAGCGTTGATGCGTTACTTATAGATGACATTCAATTTTTTGCTAATAAAGAGCGTACACAAGAAGAATTCTTCCATACCTTTAATGCGCTATTAGAAGGCAATCAGCAAATCATTTTAACCAGTGATCGTTACCCTAAAGAAATTACCGGGGTAGAGGATCGTTTGAAATCACGTTTTGGCTGGGGCTTAACCTTAGCCATTGAGCCTCCTGAATTAGAAACTCGAGTAGCGATTTTAAAACGTAAAGCACAAGAGCATAATATTAACCTAGCCGACGAAGTGGCATTCTTTATAGCCAAGCGTTTACGCAGTAATGTTCGTGAACTAGAAGGCGCGTTAAACCGGGTTATTGCTAATGCGAATTTTACTGGCAGACAGATAACCATCGATTTTGTCCGTGAAGCATTACGAGATCTGTTAGCTTTACAGGACAAACTTGTTACTATAGACAATATTCAACGAACAGTGGCTGAGTATTATAAAATCAAAGTCGCTGATATTTTATCGAAACGTCGTAATCGTTCGGTAGCAAGACCAAGGCAAATTGCCATGGCATTAGCAAAAGAATTGACCAATCACAGTTTGCCTGAGATTGGTGATGCATTTGGTGGTAGGGATCATACTACCGTATTACATGCATGTCGTAAGGTGAAGGCTTTACGAGAAGAAACACATGATATAAAAGAAGATTATTCGAATCTAATAAGAACACTATCATCGTAACAGGGTAACGAAGAATGAAATTTTCATTAACTAGGGATTTACTTTTAAAGCCGCTTTTATTGGTTTCTGGTGCTGTAGAGCGCAAAAGCACATTACCAATTTTGGCAAATATTTTATTGGACGTAAGTGGGCAGTCACTTACCATGGTTGCCACAGATTTAGAGCTTGAGATGGTATCATCTACGCAAGTGAACAATCAGGGCGAAGATGGTCGTATTACTGTTCCGGCGCGTAAATTACTCGATATTTGTAAAAGTTTACCTGATGATGCCGAAATCGAATTTGCACTAGATAACGATACCATCAATATTTCATCGGGTCGTAGTCGATATTCACTGGTTACCTTGCCAGCATCGGATTTTCCTAATATTGAACAATGGCAAGGCGAAGTTGAATTCAAACTGGTTAAGTCACAATTATTGCGTTTAATTGAAAGCACGCATTTTTCAATGGCCAACCAGGATGTTCGTTACTACTTAAATGGTATGTCCATTGAAACTGAAAATAATGAAATTCGCTCAGTGGCAACCGATGGTCATCGATTGGCTATTTGCAAAATCGCAGCCGAAGGCTTGAGCTTACCAGCGCGTCAGGTGATTGTACCTCGCAAAGGTATTATGGAAATTATCCGTTTGCTTGACCCGATTGATGAAGAAGTTCAAGTACTGCTCGGTAATAACCACATTCGTATTATCGATCACGATTTTTCGTTTACCTCTAAATTAGTCGATGGTCGTTTTCCGGATTACCGTCGTGTGTTACCAAGAAACGGTGACAAGGTACTCATCACCAATAAAGATCAGCTAAAACAGGTGCTATCAAGAGCCTCTATTTTATCGAATGAAAAGTTTAAAGGTGTTCGTTTAAACTTTGCACCAAACGAATTAAAAATCACGGCCAATAACCCTGAGCAAGAACAAGCGGTTGAATATTTGGAAATAGACTTTCCATTCGACAGTTTAGAAATTGGTTTCAACGTAAGTTATATCCTTGATGTATTAAGTGCCGTTAAGGAAGACCAAATCAAGTTTACGTTATCAGATGCCAATTCCAGTGTGGTTATTGAAGGCAATGAATCTGGCGAAGCATTATACGTGATTATGCCAATGCGTTTGTAAGTGGCATGAGAATAGCTAATTGAGTATTAAGACACTCACCACCAGTAATTTTAGAAATTTAGCGTACGCCAATATACGATTTCATTCTGAACTCAATTTTATTATTGGTGGCAATGGCAGCGGAAAAAGCAGCTTACTTGAAAGTATATTTTTCTTAGGCCATGGAAAATCGTTTCGTACCAGTAAAGTCGATACATTGGTTCAAACTGACAATGATAACTTTGTGGTAAGCGTAAAAGATGATCGCGATTACCAACTCGGAGTAAAGCGTGATCGCTCTGGCAGTATCGACATTAAAATTAATGGCGATAGCAAGTTTCGTTTATCGGACCTAGCTAAAAACATCGCCGTGCAAGTGATAACACCGGAAACCTTTCGTTTGTTTTTTGGTGGTCCAAAAGAGCGTCGTCGGTTTGTCGATTTAGGATTGTTCCACGTGGAACATCAATTTTCAGACTTATGGCGTGACTTTAGGAAAGTGTTATTGCAACGCAATGCGTGTTTAAAAAATCGCATTGTCGGGCAACAATTGGACTATTGGACAGAACAATTTTGTGTTTTGTCAGAAAAAATTTCCGATATCCGGGCAGTGTACGTAAATCAGTTGCAACAGGATTTACAAAAATGGTTAGCCATTTTATTGCCGGATTTAGCAAATGATATTCAGTTAAGTTACTCGCAAGGGTGGCATAATAAAAAATCATTACAAGTGGTGTTAAGTGAAAATGTCGACCGTGAAAAAATGTATGGTCATAGTTTATTTGGCGCACACAAATTTGACGTGAAATTTACCTATCAAAAGCAAAGCGTAGATCAGGTATTATCACGAGGGCAACAAAAGCTATTTTTAATGGCACTAACCATTGCCCAAGCAAATTTGATTTTTAATAAGCAACAAGTATCACCAATTATTTTAATTGATGATATGGGTGCTGAACTTGATAAGCATTCAAGGAAGGTATTATCGGTGGCGATTGAACAGTTAACCTGTCAATTATTTATTACCGCCATTGATAAGTCGGTAATTGAAGCGACGTTACCGGAACAAGAAAATTATAAAATGTTTCACGTGGAACATGGTGTTATTTCAGAAGACTAACAAGCAGTAAAAGAATAGAATAGAGGGATTGATATCTCATATTCAGCAAAGAATTTGTTGGTATATAAACAATAGGCAAAAAGAATGACAGAAAATAATTACGATTCATCCAGTATTAAAGTCTTAAAAGGCTTGGATGCTGTACGTAAAAGACCTGGTATGTATATCGGTGATACCGATGACGGTACCGGTCTGCATCATATGGTGTTTGAGGTACTAGATAACTCTATTGATGAGGCACTAGCCGGTCATTGTAGCGAGATTACTGTAACCATTCATGGCGACGGCTCTGTGTCAGTGCGCGATGATGGTCGCGGTATTCCAACCGACATTCACCCAGAAGAAGGGGTGTCTGCAGCCGAGGTTATCTTAACCGTACTTCACGCCGGTGGTAAATTTGGTGGTGAAGATTCTGGTTATAAAGTATCAGGTGGTTTGCACGGTGTTGGTGTTTCTGTTGTAAACGCACTAAGTGAAAAATTGGAAATGACCATTCGTCGTTCGGGTAAAGTTCATGAGCAAACCTATGCCATGGGTGAACCACAAGCGCCACTTAAAGAAGTTGGTGAAACCGACAAAAAAGGGACTATGATCCGTTTTTGGCCAAGTTCAGAAACATTTTCGGATACCGTTTTTCACTACGATATTTTAGCGAAGCGTATTCGTGAATTATCATTCTTGAACTCAGGTGTCTCTATTCGTTTACTTGATGAACGTGATGGTCGTGAAGATCACTTCTTCTACGAAGGTGGTATTCAGGCATTCGTAAATTACTTAAACACCAACAAGACTCCAGTTAATGAAGAAATCTTCTACTTTGACCTAGAGCGTGAAGACGGTATTGTTGTTGAAGTTGCAATGCAATGGAATGATGGCTTTCAAGAAAACATTTTCTGTTTTACCAATAACATTCCACAGCGCGATGGTGGTACTCACTTAAGTGGCTTTAGAACCGCACTTACGCGAACGCTAAACAGCTACATGAGTAAAGAGGGCTTAAACAAAAAAGCCAAAGGTGGTGGCGAAACAAACGCTAGCGGCGATGATGCGCGTGAAGGTTTAACGGCGGTTATTTCTGTTAAAGTACCTGATCCAAAATTCTCTTCACAAACCAAAGATAAATTGGTATCGAGTGAAGTGAAAACGGCAGTTGAACAAGCCATGGGTGAGAAGTTAGGTGAGTACCTACTTGAGCATCCTGGTACGGCTAAAACCATTATCATGAAAATCATTGATGCAGCACGTGCTCGTGAAGCGGCTCGTAAAGCGCGTGAAATGACACGTCGTAAAGGTGTGTTAGACATCGCTGGTTTACCAGGTAAACTAGCCGACTGTCAGGAAAAAGATCCAGCTTTATCTGAACTATACATAGTCGAGGGTGATTCAGCCGGTGGTTCTGCCAAGCAGGGCCGTAACCGTAAAAACCAGGCCATTTTGCCACTTAAAGGTAAAATCCTGAACGTTGAAAAAGCACGTTTCGATAAAATGATTTCATCAGCAGAAGTTGGTACATTAATAACCGCATTAGGTTGTGGTATTGGCCGTGATGAATATAACCCAGATAAAATGCGTTACCATTCAATCGTTATCATGACCGATGCCGATGTCGATGGTTCTCACATCCGTACGTTATTATTAACGTTCTTCTACCGTCAAATGCCAGAAGCAATTGAACGTGGTTACATTTATATTGCGCAGCCACCACTTTATAAAGTGAAAAAAGGTAAGCAAGAACGTTACCTAAAAGATGATGAGCAAAAAGAAGAATACTTCACAACGCTAGCATTAGATAACTCGTCTATTCATGTAAATGAAGATGCGCCAGGTTTATCTGGGGTAGCACTAGAGTCGTTGTTTAATCAATATCGTGAAACAATGGCGATTATCCAGCGTGTTGCTCGTCAAATCCCTGAAGCATTATTAAATCAATTGGTTTACGCGCCATTTATTACCAGTGAAGATTTCTCTGACCAAGGCAAAATTGAAGCTTGGTCTGAGCGTTATTTAGAATTGTTGGAAGAAGAAGGTGAGAACGGATCACTTTATTCTGCCTCTGTAGAATTTGATAGCGAACGTAGCATCTACTACCCATCAATTACGATTCGTATGCACGGCATAGACCATGTTTATAACTTCAGTTATGACTTTATCCATTCGGGTGAATTTAAGGCAATTATGAGCCTTAACGAAGCGATCAACGGCTTAATGGAAGACGGTGCCTACGTGAAACGTGGCGAGAAAATTAAGCCCGTTAACTCATTTGTTGAAGCTCGTAGCTGGTTAATGAAAGAAGCAGAGCGTGGCCAATACGTACAGCGCTATAAAGGACTGGGTGAGATGAACCCTGAGCAATTGTGGGAAACCACAATGGATCCTGAAACACGTCGTATGTTGCAAGTTACCATTGAAGATGCGATTGGTGCTGACCAGTTGTTCAATACCTTAATGGGTGATCACGTTGAACCACGTCGTAACTTTATTGAAGAGAATGCATTGGATGTTGCGAACTTAGACGTATAGTCGTTAAGCGTACTCAGCGTAAATTATCAATAAAAACCCAGGCCTTAAACCTGGGTTTTTTGTTTCTGGAGTTGGGGCTGCAAGCTGCAAGCTACAAGCTACAAGCTACAAGTTATATGCTATAAGCTACAAGCTACAAGTTATAAGCTATAAGCTACAAGCTGCAAGCTGCAAGCTACAAGCTACAAGTTATAAGTTATAAGCTACAAGTTATAAGCTACAAGCTGTCTACCTTATTCGAGAAGGGGATTTGTGTACAAATACATTGGGGATAACTGAAATATTTTGATTAAAAGTCTTGCTGCTCTTACTTGCAGCGTGCAGCCTTGAAGCTTACAGCCTAGATGAAACTTTTAAACATCAGCTATCAATCACTTATAGATTAAGGAAAAAGCATCAAGAATCGGGTTCAGATACAAATAATTACAGAACAATGGCGTTGAAAGCATATTTGCCTGTTGATATCCACGAAATAGGACTAGGCTAATATCTAAGCAAAAGGTATAATTACCGCCAAATTTTTTAAGCAACAGTAAACGGTATTCATGAGCACATTTGATATCAAAACATTCCAAGGCTTAATACTTAAGTTACAAGAGTATTGGTCTGAGCAGGGTTGTGTGATCGTACAACCTCTAGATCTCGAAGTTGGGGCAGGTACATTCCACCCAATGACATTCCTACGTTCAATTGGCCCAGAGCCAATGAGCAGTGCCTATGTGCAGCCATGTCGTCGTCCTACCGATGGCCGCTACGGTGAAAACCCGAACCGTTTACAACATTACTACCAATTTCAGGTGGTATTAAAACCATCACCCTTGAACATTCAAGAGTTATACCTTGGTTCATTAAAAGAGCTGGGCATTGACCCATTAGTTCACGATATTCGTTTTGTTGAAGATAACTGGGAATCACCAACATTAGGTGCCTGGGGTCTAGGCTGGGAAATCTGGCTAAACGGCATGGAGATCAGCCAATTTACTTACTTCCAACAAGTAGGTGGTTTAGAGTGTGCACCGGTAACGGGTGAGATCACATACGGTCTTGAGCGTCTTGCGATGTACATTCAAAACGTAGACAGTATTTACGACCTTGTTTGGACAGATGGACCGTTAGGTAAAGTGTACTACCGTGATGTATTCCATCAAAACGAAGTTGAGCAGTCTACTTACAACTTTGAACACGCCGATGTTGATGCGCTATTTAAACAGTTTGATCACTGTGAAAGCGAAAGCCAAAAGCTCATTGAGCTTGGTTTACCATTACCAGCCTATGAGCAGGTAATGAAAGCATCACACGCATTTAATATGTTAGATGCACGTCACGCTATTTCAGTAACAGAGCGTCAGCGTTATATTTTACGTGTTCGTACATTAGCAAAAGCGGTAGCTGAAGCATATTACGCGAAACGTGAAGAACTTGGATTCCCACTTTGCAAATCAGAAGGCGAGGAAAAATAATGAGCAACAATACTCTCCTTATTGAATTAGGTACTGAAGAATTACCACCGAAAGCACTAACGAAATTAGCGACGGCTTTCTATGACTCTATTGTTGAACAATTAGCTGCGGCAAACTTAACGTTTGACGATGCAAAATGGTTTGCGTCTCCGCGTCGTTTAGCAGTTAAAGTAAATGCTCTACAAGCAAATCAAGCGGACAAAGTAATTGAAAAACGTGGTCCTGCGGTAAACGTAGCTTTTGATAGTGAAGGCGTTGCCACAAAAGCGGCACAAGGTTGGGCTCGTTCAAATGGTATTACCGTTGAAGAAGCTGAGCGTTTAGTTACCGATAAAGGCGAGTGGTTATTACATAAAGCCACCGTCCAAGGTAAAGCGGTAAATGACTTAGTACCAGATATGGTTAAGCAAGCCGTAACAAAATTACCGATTCCTAAGCCAATGCGATGGGGCAGCAGCCGCATTCAATTTATCCGTCCGGTACACACCATTACAATGATGTTTGGTAGCGATGTAATTGAAGGTGAGATTTTAGGTGTTAAATCGGCTAACGTGTTACAAGGTCACCGTTTCCACTTTGAAGGTAAAGTAGAATTAGCGCATGCTGATGAATACGAAGCGGCATTAAAAGACGCTTACGTTATCGCAGATTTTGCCAAGCGTCGTGAAATGATTGTTGAGCAAGTTAACGGTGCAGCTGCAGAGCTAAATGCAACGGCATTAATCGACGAAGAATTAATGGATGAAGTAACCGGCATTAATGAATGGCCATCAGTACTTGTTGGTACCTTCGATGAAGACTTCTTACAAGTACCTGCTGAGCCATTAATATACTCTATGAAAGATCACCAGAAATACTTCCCGGTAATGGGTAAAGACGGTGAGCTATTAGCGAAATTTATCTTTATCACTAATATTGAGTCGAAAGACCCACAACAGATCATTCATGGTAATGAGAAAGTCATTCGTCCACGTTTAGCGGATGCTGAGTTTTTCTTTAAAACAGATAAAAAACAGACTCTTGAAAGTCGCTTAGAAAGCCTAGGTAACGTATTGTTCCAGAAACAATTGGGTACCCTTAAAGACAAATCTGAGCGTATTGCTGAGCTAAGTAAGGCCATAGCCTCATTATTGAATGAAAACGCTGACAATGCGTTTAGAGCGGGCTTATTAAGTAAGACCGACTTGATGTCTGAAATGGTATTAGAATTCCCACAAGTACAAGGTACTATGGGTAAATACTACGCCCAAAACGATGGCGAAGTTGCCGATGTAGCGCAAGCGCTAGAAGATCAATACCGTCCTCGTTTTGCTGGTGATGCATTACCAGAGGGTAACATTGGTGCCAGTGTAGCCATTGCCGACAAGATTGATACGCTAGTCGGTATCTTTGGTATTAACCAAGCACCAAAAGGTGATAAAGACCCATTTGCATTGCGTCGAGCGGCCATTGGTCTAATCCGTATTATTATCGAGAAAGAGTTAAGCCTTGATATTGCCGACTTATTAAAAGTTAGTATCGACTCATACGGTGACAAGCTATTAAACGAAAACGTAGCCGCTGATGTGGTTGATTTTATCATGGGTCGTTTCCGTGCATATTACCAAGAGCAGGGCATCAGCGTTGATGTGATCCAGGCCGTATTAGCGAACAAGCCAACAGCGCCTCTAGATTTCGAGCAACGAGTTAAAGCCGTAAGTCATTTTAGAACATTAGAGCAAGCACAAGCGTTAGCAGCCGCGAACAAACGTGTAGGTAATATTTTGGCTAAATTTGACGGTGAGCTTTACTCAGAGTTTGATTTTGCTAAAGCCAGTGAAGCACAAGAAATTGCGCTTGCTGAGAAGTTTAATGCATTAACGGTAGAATTAGCGCCAGTATTTGCCGCTAAAGATTACCAGTTAGCACTAACGAAATTAGCTGAGCTAAGAGCGCCAGTTGATGAGTTCTTCGATAACGTTATGGTGATGGCAGATGATGAAGCGGTTAAAATTAACCGTTTAACTTTACTAAGCCAGTTACGTGCGGCTTTCTTTAATGTTGCTGATATCTCGTTACTACAATAAGAGCGTGTAATAAGCTATCTCTTTAAAAAGCGCCTTTTGGCGCTTTTTTTATGTCTACATATTGATGTTGAAAAGCCACATCAAACCGAAGGGGTCCCAGCCAAAAATAGGATGGAAAGTTGATTACTACAAATTAAACAGAAAAGAACGTTAACACTTCTCAATTAAATATTGGTATGGGGTTTCTGCCACATCTTTATGAACTAACTTATGTTCCATAAACTCACAAAAGCTTGGAATATCTCGGGTCGTAGAAGGGTCGTCTGCGATCACAAAAAGGGTTTCGCCAACGGCAATTTTGCGAACTTTCATTCTTAACATCATTACCGGTTCAGGGCAACGCAGGCCTATGGCATCAAGGGTGTGATCGGCGGATTGGAAAATATTGTCACTCATTATGGTCTATCTTTAAAAGGTCGTGGTAATTGCGTTGTTAATTTGCTAAGTATATCAAGTATCGAATGGATTTTCTGTAGAGTAATTGTTGTATGCCTTCTTTTCCAAAAATCAGCCTGGCTTTTATCTCGGCTTTGTTCGTTTCGTCTTTATCTTTTGCGAGTACAAATGCCGAAGAATTAGGGGTAGATGCATTGCAATTACAACGGCAAATATATCAGGATAATGAAAGCCAACGCTATAATGTTAATTCGAAGAGTTATCAGCGCATTATTGACAAACTGGAAAATTATCCATTACTACCATATTTTCAACAAAAGCAATTACGACGAAATTTGGCGTTGCGTAATGAAGATAAGATCCGCGAGTTTCTTGAGACGTATAACGGCACGCCAGTGTCATTTAAATTACGCGCTCAATGGTTAGATCATTTATATATCAGCAATAAACAAAATCGTTTTATGCAATATTACCAACCAAATTTGTCAAATAAATTAAGTTGTATCGCTTGGCAATATCAGCTTAAAGATGGACAAAATCAAGATGCCATTTTTAATGAGGTTAGCAAAGTCTGGTTATCGGCCAAATCACAACCCGATGAATGTGATCCGGTGTTTAAACAATGGCAAGAGGCAGGATACCAATCAGTCGAATTAACCTGGCAACGTATGATGATGGCCAGACAAAAACGTCAGTATTTATTAGCTAAATATTTACGCAAGCAATTGCCCAAAGAAGAGCAGTATTTATTAGACCTTTATAAATCCATAAGACAAGCACCAAAACGGGTTGCTCACCTGGATAAATTTAAAAAGCAAAATCTGCAAGAAGGGCTCGTGCTGAGTTACGGACTAAAGCGACTGGTGTGGCAAGATGAAAAGCTGGCTTTAGCGGTGTTTAAAAAAGTACAAAAACAAAATCGACTTACTGAGGCACAACGCAAAAGTATTCTATCAAGGTTAACGGTTGCAGCTGCGCGCTCAGAAGAGTCGGAAGTGATTCGATGGTACCAGTCTTTATCACCGGCACTTATTAGTGACTCGGCCAAGCAATGGCAATTAGCCAAAGAGCTGAGTGAACAAGATTACTCAACCTTTCTTAACCAACTCCAACAGATGTCGGCAGAAGAGCAAAAAGACAGACAATGGCGTTATTGGGAAACACGAGCAAAACAAAAGGTAAACCCCGATTTAGACGTATCTGATGCGTATCAGAGATTAGGGAAAGAACGTAGTTACTATGGATTTTTGGCCGCAGCAAGAGTCGGGCAACAAAAGTCACTAAATCATCAACCTTTAAAAATTGAAGATGATTTGCTAAATCGATTGGCACAAGAAGACGGTGCGCGAAGGGCCTTTGAGCTTTTTGCCATTGAGCAGTTAACGCCCGCCAGAAGAGAGTGGGATTTTTGGTTACGGTCTTTAACTGAAGATGAAAAACTGGCCGCTGTGCAGTTAGCTCATAACGTCGGTTGGCATTCACAAGGCATTGCATCCCTTGGCAAAATGGGTGTACTAAATGATACCGACATTCGATTTCCACAACCGCATCAGGCCATCTTTAATAAGTTTGCCAAGCAATATAAAGTGGATGTTGCATGGGCGTATGCCATTGCGCGTAAGGAAAGCATCTTTATGGAAGATGCGCGTTCTTCTGTTGGCGCACTTGGGCTTATGCAGCTCATGCCAAATACGGCGAAAAACCTTGCTAAGAAGAAATTAAACAACTGGAATATTTTGCAAATCGATACCAATGTTAAATTGGGGATTCAGTATTTAAAGCAACTGCTAAATCGTTTCGATAATAATATTGTGTTGGCTACAGCGGCCTATAATGCCGGCCCGGGCAATGTAAATAAATGGCTTAAAGCACAGCCCAAATTACCTGCGGATGAATGGATAGAAACCATTCCATTTAAAGAAACCCGTAATTACGTTAAGAGCGTATTAGCGTATACCGAAATTTATCAGCAAAAATATCACAAAGGCGCGTCACCATTTAAACAGCTGATGACCATGGAAATTGATTAGTCAAAAATACGAACAGGCTTATTGATAAAAAACAACGAACCGAAAACTAATCAAAAGGGCGGGCTCATGTCCGCCGCTATTGGCTATTATCAACTAATGGCGTGTGCTATGATTTAGGCAAATTTTTTACAAATAATATCTTATGTCTGATTTAGCAACTCATTATCCAGCTCATATCGCTGAGCTACAACAACGTACTCGAGCCATTCTTGGTAAAGAAAACATTAGCAGTTTAGCCATTCATTCTGGCCACGCGGGCAAAGTGTTTCTGGACGATATGTATTACCCATTTAAAACCAATCCACACTTTAAGGCTTGGTTGCCAATTGTTGATACGCCAAATTGCTGGTTAATTGTTAACGGTCAGGACAAGCCGGTATTAGCGTTTTATCAACCTCTAGATTTTTGGCATAAAGTCACCCAAATCAAAGATGAATATTGGACTGAGTTTTTCGATATCAAATTGATGGCCAATGCGGATGAAGTTGAAAAGATTTTACCGCAAGACAAATCTACAATGGCTTACCTTGGTGCGCATGATGATGTGGCGAGCAAATTAGGTTTTCGTCACTGTAATCCAGAAAACATTCTAAATTACTTCCATTACCACCGTGCCTATAAAACCGATTATGAATTTGTTTGTTTGCGAGAAGCAAACCGCTTGGCGGTTAATGGTCATCTTGCAGCCAAAGAAGCGTTCTATGCCAAGGCTTCTGAATTTGAAATTCAGTTGGCGTATTTAAAAGGGGTTGGACAAGGTGAAAACGAGGTGCCTTACGGTAACATTGTGGCATTAAATGAGAATGCCGCAATCTTGCACTACACGGCGTTAGAGCAAAATGCACCGCAGCAACACCATTCGTTTTTAATTGATGCCGGAGCAAGCTTTAATGGTTATGCGGCCGACATAACTCGAACCTATTCTTTTGAAGATGATGAGTTCGCACAGTTAATTAACGCCATGAATGAGATGCAGTTATTGCTAGGTAAGGGCTTAAAGCCGGGTGGTAGTTATGTTGATTTGCACATTGAAAACCACGTTAAACTGGCCAAAATTATTCGCGAGTTTGGCTTTGTCGATCTGCCTGCAGAAACAATGGTTGAAAGTGGCATTACTGCGTATTTCTACCCGCATGGTATTGGTCATCATTTAGGTCTTCAGGTTCATGATATGGGCGGTTTTATGGCCAATGAGCAGGGCACATTAATTAAAGCGCCAAAAGCCCATCCATTCTTAAGAACGACACGCGGCATAGAAAGTAAGCAAGTGTTTACTATTGAACCGGGTATCTATTTTATTGACCAGTTTTTAAACGATTTATCAAAGTCTGAGCACGCTCACTTAGTCAACTGGCAAAAAGTAGACCGTTTTAGAAAGTTTGGTGGCATTCGTATTGAAGATAATATCATTGTCCATGAGGACAGATTAGAAAATATGACACGTGACTTTAATCTGGCTTAATCAACAGAAATAACATGTCACAAAATACAACGCCTTACCTGATCCCTAAAGCCGATTTGCAAGATGAAATCTTAGTAAATAAAAGCCGATTTATTTGCTCGATAAAGCATTGCGGTGATGCGAAGTTAGCAAAAGCATTTATTGATGAAATCCGGGGGCAATACCCGGATGCCTCTCACAATTGCTATGCCTTTGTCTCTTCAAGGCCTGAAAATAGTCAGGCCTATGGATTTAGTGATGATGGCGAGCCAAGTGGCACAGCGGGTCGGCCGATGTTAGCGGTACTGCAAGGCAGCAACGTAGGTGAAATTTGCGCGGTGGTGACACGCTATTTTGGCGGCATAAAACTCGGTACGGGTGGATTGCAAAGAGCCTATGGTAATAGCGTTCGTCAAGCATTGATAAAACTTGAAACCGAACTTAAAACACCAACCAACGACGTGCAAATCCATTGCGGGTATCAGCAAGTGCAAGATATTGAACATCATTTGTCGCAATTTGATGGTGTGGTGATCAGTCAAGATTATGGCGTTGAAGTGGTGCTCATTGCCCGATTACCCATTCCTCAGATTGAAGCATTTAAGCAATGCATTATTGATCATACCGCCGGGCGCGTCATACCCAAATGGCTTAAACCAGAATAAAGTCATTCGTTTGAGGTGCTTAGATAGCGATATCACTTGGTTTCGAATCAGGTTATGCTACCATTTGTTTATAATCTAAAAAGAATTTTCCAATTACAATGCAATACCGTAATATTATCCGTATTTTAGGGTTACTGGTGGCCATTTTAAGTACCACCATGTTATTTCCTGCGCTGGTCTCACTACTGTATAGAGATGGCGGTGGTGTTGCCTTTTTAACGGCCTTTATCCTTTGTTTAGTTACCGGTTTTATTGCCTGGTACCCTAATCGCCACCAAAAAGGTGAGTTAAGGGCTCGGGAAGGGTTTTTAATTGTTGTCCTGTTCTGGACCGTATTGGCCAGTGTTTCGGCGGTGCCTTTTATCTTTATGGAAACCCCGTCATTATCGGTAACGGATGCTTTTTTTGAGTCTTTTTCTGGCCTAACTACCACAGGGGCCACCATACTGACTAAAATTGATGGCTTACCGCATGCGGTATTATGGTATCGTCAACAATTACAATGGCTTGGCGGTATGGGTATTATTGTTTTAGCGGTTGCTGTATTGCCGATGTTAGGGGTTGGTGGTATGCAGCTTTATCGTGCTGAAACCCCTGGGCCGGTTAAAGATTCTAAAATGACACCAAGGATAGCCGATACCGCTAAACACCTTTGGTATATCTATATGCTTTTAACCATTGCCTGTGCTGGAGCCTATTGGGCGGCAGGCATGTCAGGTTTTGATGCCATTACCCATTCCTTTTCCACTATTGCAATTGGTGGTTTTTCAACACACGATGCTTCAATGGGTTACTTTAATAGTCCGGTCATCAATATGATTTGTGTGTTTTTCCTAATTATTGCCGGGGTGAATTTTGCCTTGCACTTTGCGGCGTTTAGTTCGAAAAGCATTAGAACCTATTTTTATGATCCTGAATTTAAGACCTTTTTAGCTATTCAGGTGGTATTAACGTTATTGTGTTTTATTGGCTTGATGAGCTGGGGCGTTACCTCATCTTATGAACAAGCCTTAGATGATGCAATGTTTCAGGCGGTATCCATCAGTACCACCGCGGGTTTTGCTACAACCAACTTCTCAGAATGGCCTGTTACTTTGTCTATGCTATTGATTTTTGCCAGCTTTATTGGTGGATGTGCGGGCAGTACCGGCGGCGGCATGAAAGTAATGCGCATACTGTTGTTGTACCTGCAAGGCATTCGAGAGCTAAATCGGTTAATTCACCCTAAGGCCATTATTACCATTAAACTGGGTAAAAAAGCCTTACCTGATAAGATAGTTGATGCGATTTGGGGCTTCTTTTCGGCGTATGCGGCCATCTTCATTGTTTGTATGATTTTACTGATGGCCAGTGGCATTGATGAAATGACGTCATTTACCGCCGTTGCGGCTTGTTTAAATAACTTAGGCCCTGGCTTAGGCGAGGTGGCAGCTAACTTTGCCTACATTAATGATTTCAGTAAATGGGTGTTGATCATTGCCATGTTGTTTGGGCGACTGGAAATCTTTACTTTGTTGGTGTTGTTTATCCCTGCGTTTTGGAGAGATTAAAAAATAAACAGCATGGACAGCCATTCAAATTAACCTTAATGGCTGTCCATTTCATACACCACAGGCCCATCCTGAAGCTAAAGCATCGACTACACGTGCTCAGTTTTTTAACTAACGCTAAAAGAACATCGCACTTACTTGGAATAACTTCTCTACTTGGTGGATGTACTTTTTATCCACCAGGAATAAAATCACATGGTCATCAGACTGAATGATGGTGGTTGAGTGGGCAATTAATACTTCATCACCACGTACGATAGCACCAATGGTTGCCCCCGGTGGTAACTTAATATCTTGGATTTCTCTGCCGACTACTTTTGATGACTGCTCGTCACCATGGGCAACAGCTTCAATGGCTTCAGCAGCACCACGTCGTAAACTGTAAACATTGACAATGTCACCTTTACGAATATGGGTAAGAAGGGCGGAAATGGTCGCTTGTTGTGGCGATACGGCAATATCTAAACTGCTGCTACCGTGTACCAGATCTTGGTATGCACCACGTTGGATTAGGGCAATGGTTTTTCGTGCCCCTAATTTCTTCGCCATTAACGAGGACATAATATTGGCTTCATCGTTATTGGTTACGGCTAAAAATACATCGACCTGATCAATGTTCTCTTCAATCAGTAATTCACTGTCTGATGAGTCGCCAATAAATACCGTGGTATTGTTTAAATTGTTGGCAAGCATTTCAGCGCGGTGTGGTTTCTTTTCGATTAATTTAACTTTGTGGTTTTTCTCTAAAATGCGTGCTAAACCGGCACCTATGTTACCACCACCGGCAATCATGATGCGCTTATAGGAGGCTTCTAGCTTTTGCAACTCACTCATTACCGCACGAATATGGCCCGTTGCGGCAATAAAGAAGACTTCATCATCGGCTTCTATTACCGTAGTGCCTAATGGTCGAATAGGGCGCCCCTGACGATAAATCGCAGCGACCCGGGTATCATTATTTGGAATATGATCACGCAAAGTCGATAATGAATGACCAACTAACAAACCACCGTAATAGGCTTTAATGCCAACCAGTGAAACCCGACCATCAGCAAAGTCGCGAACTTGCAGAGCGCCTGGGTAGTCAATTAATCGGGCAATATCTTTGGTGACCAATTGCTCTGGGGCAATAATATGGTCAACCGGAATATCCTGTTTATGAAACAGTTGGGCTTTGTATTTAAGAATGGCTTCAGATCGAATTCGAGCGATTTTTACTGGGGTATTAAAAATCGTAAAGGCGATTTGGCAAGCCAACATATTGGTAGCGTCATCACTGGTTACGGCAATAAGCATATCGGCGTCTTCGGCGCCTGCTTTTTCCAGTACATCGGGGTGACTACCGTGGCCGGTAACCACCTGTAAATCCATTTTATCTTGTAATTCGCGTAGCTTTTCGGTGTTGATATCCACTAAGGTAATATCGTTTTGTTCACCGACCAAATTTTCTGCCAGTGTACCGCCAACTTGTCCTGCACCGAGTATGATGATTTTCATGTATTTAATTTAACGCCAATTATTATTGTTTTGATTAATTTTATTATAAAGCTTTAGAGAGCTTTGCATAATAAAATCCATCCATTGAATTGTCACCCGGTAATATTTGCCAGTCTTTGCTTGATTGCCCTGCATCAATACATTCTAGAGTAGCATCATCTGTGCTTTGCACAAATGCTTTAACTTGTTCGGTATTTTCTTCAGGAAGAATCGAGCAAGTCGCGTATATCATGGTTCCGCCGGGCTTTAATAACGTCCAAATGGCCGCCAATATCTGCTGCTGTAAAATAACCAATTGATCAATGTCGCTAGCACGCCTTAACCATTTGATGTCCGGATTTTTTCGAATAACACCGGTGCCAGAACAAGGGGCATCCAACAAAATGCGGTCGAATGTCTGGCCATTTGCCCAATCTTCGGGCTTGGCAGCGTCGCCGGCAATCACGTTGGCTTGTAAACCCAAGCGCGCTAAGTTTTCGGTTACGCGAGTTAAACGTTGTGGTTCAACATCGATGGCGGTAACACTGGCAAGATCGGGTGTTAATTCCAGAATATGACAGGTTTTGCCACCAGGAGCGGCACAACAATCTAGTACCACATCACCAGCTTGGCTTGCTAAAAGCGGGGCAGCCATTTGCGCCGCGCCATCTTGTATTGATACCCAACCTTCACTAAAGAAAGGCAAGCTATTTACATCAACGGCTTTACTTAACAGTAGGGCATGACTTACTGGATGTTGATAGCTGACTTCAATTTGTTTTTCTGCCAATAGCTCAAGATATTTATCAACGCTGGTTTTGCACTGATTTACCCGCAGCCACATTGGTGGTCGTTGTTGGTTTTGCTCTAAAATACGTACCCAATCATGTGGGTAACCAGCTTGGATTTTTTTGATAAACCAGCCCGGATGGCTATATTTTACTGGATCGGCTAAGGTTTCATCCGACTCAGGTTGGCGTTGATAATTGCGTAATACCGCATTAACCAAGCCTTTAAGGTGTCGATTTTTTAACACACCAGTGGCCGCCACTGTTTCAGCTACCGCGGCATGATCTGGAATGCGAGTGTATTTAATTTGGTAAATACCCACCAACATTAAAAAGTGGAATACGCGTTGTTTGCCTGTTAAAGGCTTATTCACAAAGCGACGAACATGATGCTCAAGTTCGGGCAAGTAACGTAACACGCCGTAGCAAATTTCTTGCAACAAGCCTTTGTCTTTACCCGACTCCACTAAGAGTTGCTGTTTAGGTAATTCGTCACTTAATGAACGCCCCTGATCTACCACCGCATATAGGCAGCGTGCCGCTAAAGCGCGAATGTTTTTACTCATCTATTAAACCATTAATGTAGTTGCCGACACAAAACCATTGTGCACGGCCGTTAAGAATATCGGCTGCAGATAAGGCTTTTTTACCCGGTAGTTGCAATTGCGTAAATTGCAGTGCACCTTCGCCACAGGCAACGGTAATGCCTTGTTTGTTGGCTTCCAGTATTTTACCTGGTTGCTTACCTTGGTTTGCCTCAAGTACATTGGCTTGCCAAACTTTAATGCGATGTTCTTTGTTTGACGTATCTGTGTGGGTAATTTGTGCAAATGGCCAAGGTTGATAAGCTCGAATTTTTCTATCGAGCTCGTTTGCTGGCAAGTGCCAGTTAAGCTCCGCTTCTTCTTTGCTTAACTTTTTGGCGTAATTGGCTAAGGCATCATCTTGTGGTGTTGCGGTATGGTTACCATCGGCCATTTGCGCCATGGTGTCCAATAAGGCTTGTGGGCCTATTTCGGCAAGTTTGCTATATAACGTGGCACTGGTGTCTGTAGCTAAAATAGGGCATTTGGCTATTAACAGCATATCACCGGTATCTAAGCCAATATCCATTTGCATGATGGTTACGCCTGTTTCGGCATCGCCAGCTTCAAGAGAGCGTTGGATTGGTGCAGCACCACGCCAGCGCGGTAAAATCGAACCATGTACGTTGACACAACCAAGACGTGGTGTGTCCAATATTACTTTTGGCAATAATAAACCATAAGCGACTACGACCATAACATCGGCGTTATAGCTGGCCAGTTTTTGCTGATCCTGTTCGTCTTTAAAGTTAACTGGTTGTTCAACCGTTATATCGTGTTGCTCGGCCAGTTGTTTTACCGCACAGGCTGTTAACTTTTTACCGCGACCTGCGGGCTTATCTGGTGGGCAATAGGCAGCAATAACATTGTGCTCTGAGTGGATCAGGGCCTCTAAATGCTTGGCGGCAAAATCAGGGGTTCCGGCAAAAATAATATTTAATGGTTTAGACAAATGATAGATTCCAATGAAAATAAGTTAATAACAAACTGGGTTAACCTTCAGGCTTCAGTCCGATTAAAAGCAACCAATTAGGCTTTGGCTTGTAATCGGGCTTCTTTTTCAAGTTTGGTTTTAATGCGCTGACGCTTTAAAGGTGACAGGTAGTCGATAAACAATACGCCTTTTAAGTGATCCAGCTCATGCTGTATACAAATAGCGAGTAGCTCATCGGCATCTAATGAAAATTCTTCACCATGACGGTCGAGCGCCTTTACCGTAACTTCACTGTTTCTTTCAACTTTGGCGTAACAGCCAGGAACCGATAAACAGCCTTCTTCATTAATTACGATTTCACCGCGTTTGTCGGTGATTTGTGGGTTAATAAGAACAATTGGGTTCGATTTGTCTTCGGAGGTGTCCATTACCACGATACGTTGGTGAATGTTTACCTGTGTAGCGGCTAGACCAACCCCATTTTCTTCATGCATGGTTTCAAACATGTCATCAATGATTTTCTGGGTTTCGTCTGTAATTTCAGTAACTTCTTTGGCGACGGTTGTTAACCGCTCGTCTGGGAAGCGTAATACATTTAAAATAGTCATAATATTAATAAAACAATTAGCGATAATTGAGATTGAGTGTTATGTTTTAATTTTAGCTATAATTTATTATTAATAATAGGCTTTATACACACTTAAACGATTTTATCATCAACAGTGTGGTTTAAATTGATTTAAACGGACCTGATCAGCATGTTAAAGAAAATACTAATAACAATACTTTGCTCAAGCTGTGCCTTTTTTGCATTTGCTGATGAGTTAACGCTACAAGAAGATGCGCCTAAAACTTATGTGGTAAAACGCGGCGATACCCTTTGGGATATTTCGGGCATTTTTCTAAAAGAACCTTGGTTATGGCCGAAACTTTGGCGTATGAACCCGGACATCAATAATCCGCATTTAATTTTCCCTGGTGACAAACTTCGTTTGGTTTTCGATGCTGACGGTCAGCCTATGTTGGTAAAAGGCAAACCAGAACTGAAATGGTCGCCTAATATTCGCAAAGATATGAAAGATGCTAATCCAATAACCATCATTCCATTAGAAGTATTAGCGCCTTATTTAAACTACTCTAATGTCCTGACTGAGCAAGTTCTTGACCAGTCACCGTATATTTTAGGTGGCGATGAAAAATACAAGTCAAACATGGAAGGTGCCTTGTTGTACGTTAAAGGGGACACAGTGCCAGGTCAAAACTATGGTATATACCATAAAGGAGATGCGATACTTGATCCTGAGTCAGGAGAAAAACTTGGCTATTATGGCGTATTAGCGGGTACCGCAAAAGCCATCAGAGCAGGGGATTTAGACAATAAAATGCCTTCTACCTTAAAGTTAGAAAGCTCAAAGCGTGAAGTTAGAGCTGGTGATATTATCTTACCTGTTAATGATAACCAGACGTTGCCAGCATTTTATCGAATGCAGAATATAGCCGGTAATGATATTCAGGCGAGAATGATCAGCTCGTATAATGAAGTTCGTGAGTTTGGTAAGTTTGAAGTTGTGTTGCTAAACAAAGGTGCCGATGCGGGTTTAGATTTAGGTAATGTGCTAGCCATCAAACGTCAGAGCCCGGATGTAATCGAAACACAAGACGGCCCTATTTACGAAGAAGATGCCTCAAGGTGGTATCGATTAACAAGGCCAAATACCAGTGATAAGCGTATCTCAATGCCAAAAGAAGGTATTGGTCACTTAATGGTGTTTAAAGTGCAAGAACAAACCAGTTTTGCGATTGTTTTAGCAACAAGCAAACCGGTACAAATTGAAGATTTAATTACGACCCCATAAGCGGGAAATAATAACAACAATACCTGATTGTGGGCTCAATTCTTAAGGATGAGAAGAATGAGTCAACAGCAACAAATACTCTCACTTTGGCTGGCCTTAGAACGGATCCCAAGGTTAGCCACAAGCAAAAAATTGGCCATAGTAAAACAGTTTGGTTTAAGCGAACTGTTTCAAATGAGTGCCACCTCTTTACACAAAATGGGCTTATCTAGCTCGCAAATACAAGCCATTACCCAGCCGAACTGGGGTGTTATTGATAACTGTTTTACTCAATGCCAGCAAAAAGGCATTGAGGTCATTCATATTGAACAAAGCCAGTATCCGCAGTTGTTATTGCATACTCATAACCCGCCTTTGATTTTATTTCTTCAAGGTAATGTCGCCTTACTCAATCAACCGCAGCTGGCCATTGTTGGTTCACGCTCTGCAACGATGTCTGCACTAGAGCAAACCAAACGGTTTGCGAGCAGCCTTGCTCGCTCCAAGTTGGTGATCACCAGTGGATTGGCTATAGGGATAGATAGCGCAGCTCACCAAGGAGCTTTACAAGTGAATGGTTCAACCATTGCGGTCGTTGCCACCGGACTTGATAGAGTGTATCCAAAAAGAAATACCGCGCTAGCGAAGCAAATTGTTGAACAAGACGGCTTAATTGTTAGTGAATATTTGCCTGGCAGCGTCGCCCATAAGGGCTGCTTTCCTAGACGTAACCGAATCATTACCGGCATGAGCCTAGGTACCCTCGTTATGGAGGCCACCATTAAAAGTGGCTCGCTTATTTCTGCGAAACTAGCGCTGGAGCAAAACCGAGATGTGTTTGCCATGCCTGGCTCTATTCATAACCCGCAAAGTAAGGGCTGCCACTACCTCATTAAGCAGGGCGCAATATTAGTGGATGAAGTCGACGACATACTTTCGGTGTTAGAAATACCGGTATCGGACGGTCTTATTTGTAGTGACGCAAAAAAATCGCAAAAAAGCGACCAGCAAGACTTGTTTATCGACCCATTGTTAAGTAGTGTGGATTATGAAGCAACGCCGGTAGATCGGGTTGTTTCCCGGAGTAAGCTTCCCACAGAGGAAGTGATAACTCGGTTGATAACACTAGAGCTGAATGGATTGGTAGCTGCGGTACCTGGTGGCTATATTCGATTGAATTAACAATTATTTGTTTTTCAAATGTTTAGGGAGTTAATTATGTTCGATATCTTGATGTACCTGTTTGAAAACTATATCCATAGCGAAGCCGAGGTCATGGTTGATCATGATGAATTAACCGATGAACTGACTCGTGCTGGTTTTCACCAAGACCAAATATACAAAGCTCTTGCTTGGATTGAGAAGTTGGCTGCTTTACAGCAAACCGATGCCAATCCATACTTATCTCGTTGCCCAAATGCCGGGATAAGAATTTACACCCAACCTGAAATGGCGGTACTCGATGTGGAGTGCCGGGGCTTTTTGATGTTTTTAGAGCAAATCAATGTGCTTGATTTTACCACGCGTGAAATGGTCATTGATCGTGTGATGGAATTAGATGCTAAGGACATTAACATTGACGATTTGAAGTGGGTGGTGCTAATGGTGCTGTTTAACGTGCCGGGTAAAGAGTCAAATTATTCGCAAATGGAAGATTTGATTTTTGAGGAGCCGGAAGGGCCCTTACACTGAAGCCATTCAAATAGAATAAGAGTATTTTGACAATACGATAGGTTACAATACCTTAACGTGTTTAATTAATACTCAGTGCCAATCTATGCCATAATATGAGTATCTTCTATTAGGTTACTTATATTATGAGTAAAGACAAACAACCCTTATTCAGCCAACATGAACATGCTTTGGAAAGAGAGTATGAAGTGTGCCCTGAATGCGGCTCTGAGCTTCAGGTTAAAAACTCAAAAGCGGGTGCCTTTCTCGGTTGTGTTAGTTACCCTGTGTGTAAATACACCCGTCCCATTGTTGAACAAGAAAAATTTGAAGCGCAAATTTTATCAGGCAGTGAATGTCCAAAATGTCAGCATGAACTTGCCGTAAAGCAAGGCCGCTATGGGTTGTTTATTGGCTGTACAAACTTTCCTGACTGTGATCATATCGAGCATGAAGAAGAACAAGTGCTGGAAGAGGTTGACTGCCCGTTGTGTAAAAAAGGCCATTTAGCGGAAAAACAAAGCCGTTATGGCAAAACCTTCTTTTCTTGTACCAATTACCCTAAATGCAAATTTGTCGTCAATCATCAACCGGTTGCTGGGCACTGTGAAGCCTGTGGCTTTTCTTTATTGGTAAAACGAAATATGGCCGCGGGTGAAAAGCTGCAATGTGCGGCAAAAAAATGTGGTCATTTTCAAAAGCAATAATATTTTCTAACATTACACAAAAGCCGACATGTTTTGTCGGCTTTTTTCGTATCAGATTAACAGCTTATTTGGGGTTAACTCTGTTTTGCAGCATATCAGCAAAATCTGCTAAATCTTCAAAGGCTTGTGGGTCAAGTAAGGTTGCGAGTCTCGACAGCTTGTCTGCTAGCTCTTGCTCGGTGTTACCACAGACATTGATGTGTCCCATTTTACGACCAGCCCGCTTCTCTTTGTTATACCAGTGCATTGCAACACCTGGAATTGCTAAGACAGCGTCATCTACCTTATCTTCGCCTAATATGTTTACCATCGCGGTAGGGCGAATTAATTGTGTATTACCTAGTGGCATACCCGTGATAGCACGCATGTGGTTTTCAAATTGACAGGTATCACAACCTTGCTGAGTCCAGTGCCCTGAGTTATGCACTCTTGGAGCAATTTCGTTTACCAGTAATTGTTCACCGACTTGGAAAAACTCAATAGCCAATACACCCACATAATCCAGCTTACGAGTTAACTTTTCGAAAACTTCAAATGCTTGTTTTTGCAGTTTCTCGCTAACCGGCATGGCTAAGCTGACACTCAATACACCGTTGGTGTGATGATTTTCGGTTATTGGGTAAACGGCAATTTCGCCATTACGGCTACGCGCACCCACTATCGATACTTCACGTTCAAATGGAACCATTTGCTCGGCAACAATACCTTGAGGAACAGAGGTTTTTGCGCCTTCGACAAAGGCTTGCATATCGGCCCAGATGGCATCGGCCTGACTCATTTCTTTTAAACGCCATTGACCTTTGCCATCATAGCCTTCAAGGGCACTTTTAAAAATGATGGGAAGTTGTAAATACTCAATGGCCGCGTCAAAATCATGGCGAGTTTCGATGATTTTGTGTTTGGCATTGGCTACTTGACACGACTCGAGTAAGGCCTTTTCTAAGCGGCGATCGCCACCAATTTTGATGGCTTCACTGCTAGGGAATAGCTTATTAGAGGCATCACACTCGGCCAATACGTCATGGCTAATGTGTTCAAACTCTGCGGTGATCACATCACAATTTGCAATACCTTGAGCAAGGTCACCATAAGTGTGCTCGTTTGCTAGTGGGTGAACCACCTTGTCTATTCGAACGTCGAATGCTTTTGTCTCTAAATTCAGCGGAGTGGCCGCTAAATCCATCATTCGTGCTAATTGACCAGCACCCAATACCAATACTTTATTCATGTTTTATTATTCTGCCGGGTTAGGGTTATCCAGGATGTTCTGTGTTTGCTGACGACGAAACTCTTCAATGTTTGCCATAATCGCAGCATCATGTGTACCTAAGATTTGCGCGGCCAATAAACCCGCGTTCGCTGCACCAGCTGTACCAATGGCTAAGGTACCAACAGCAATGCCTTTTGGCATTTGCACGATTGATAAAAGAGAATCTTTACCGCTTAACGCTTTAGATTGCACTGGAACACCTAAAACCGGCAGCGGAGTAAAGGCTGCTGCCATTCCTGGTAGGTGAGCAGCGCCACCGGCACCTGCGATGATCACTTTGATACCACGGTCTTTAGCGGTTTCTGAATATTCAGCTAATAAATGCGGTGTGCGGTGAGCTGAAACCACTTTGGTTTCATAAGGAACGTTTAACAAGTCAAGCATTTCGGCCGCGTGTTGCATTGTTGGCCAATCTGATTTTGACCCCATGATAATTCCCACTTTCATCAATAAAACCCTTTTTATTTTTGTGTTTTGTGAACACCCGCAACCTCTTAGATAGGGCAGATGAACTGAAAGGCGCATTATACCTTTCTTTAACGAAATTCCCAACAACAGAGCGAAAATATCACACAATTTAGACAGTCGATATTTACATCTGGTTAGCAACTGCCATAGCGGTTTGTTTAAAAAATGTTCGACTAAAGTTCTATTGTCAAAAACACACTCAAGGATAATGATTAACAGAACGAGAAAAGTATTAGGGAAGCCACTATGTCATACAAATATATTTATGGCCTTGATAAAGTCGAAGCCAACTATCAACCGTTAACACCCATTTCATTTTTAAAACGAACCACACAATTATACCCAGAGCGTACGGCGATTATTCATGGTCAGCAACAATACACTTATAAGCAATTTTCAGACAATGTATATCGCTTGGCATCGGCATTAAAAGCACGAGGCGTTCGCAAAGGTGCAACGGTGAGTATTATGGCGGCCAATATTCCGGCTTTTTTGGATGCGCATTTTGCGGTGCCTATGATTGGTGCGGTATTAAACTCTTTAAATACCCGTCTTGAAGCCCAAGCCTTAGCGTTTATTTTGGATCACGCAGAATGTGAAGTGCTGCTAACGGACACCGCATATTATGAAGTGATGAAAAAAGCCGTATCGTTATCAACCCGTAAACGTAAGCGTTTGGTTATCGACATTAATGATCCTGAGTTTGATGGTGGCCAATGTATTGGTGAAATTGAATATCAGGATTTACTGAAAGAAGGCAGCCCTGAACACGTCGAGCATGACATTATTGATGAATGGGAAGCGATGGCTCTTAATTATACCTCGGGGACCACAGGTAATCCAAAAGGGGTGGTATATTCACATCGAGGTGCTTACTTAAATGCCATGGGCAACAATATGATTTGGCCATTAGGTGATAAGCCCGTGTATCTTTGGACGCTGCCTATGTTCCACTGTAATGGTTGGTGTTTTCCTTGGACCATTACAGCCGTAGGTGGTACGCACGTGTGTTTACGTAATGTTGAAGTGGAAGCCATTGTTAAAGCCTTTGATAAGCACAAGGTAACGCATTTATGCGGGGCGCCGGTTGTGTTGAACATGATTTTAAATGCCTCTGAAGACTTATTGGCCAAAATACCGGGCAACATTAAAGCAATGACAGCAGGTGCTCCGCCACCCGCTGCGGTTATTAAAGGTATGGAAGCGCTTGGTTTTGAAATTACCCAAAGCTACGGTCTTACCGAAGTTTATGGACCGTGTGTGGTTAGCCAATGGAAAGAGGAATGGGACAGCTTGCCAGAAGATGAGCGCGCCGCCTTAAAGGCTAGACAAGGGATCCGTTATCCTACTCAGGAAGAGTGCGATGTGCTTGACCCGGACACCATGTTACCAGTAGATAATGATGGCGAGACCATTGGCGAAATCATGTTCCGCGGTAATACCACCATGAAAGGTTACTTGAAGAATGAATCAACAACAGAAGATTCATTTGCCGATGGCTGGTTCCACTCGGGTGATTTGGCGGTAAAACACCCCGATGGCTATATTGAAATTAAAGATCGCTCAAAAGACATCATTATCTCTGGTGGTGAGAACATCTCATCTGTTGAAGTGGAGGGATTGTTGTATCGTCATCCGGCCATTATGGAAGCGGCTGTTGTGGCTAAAGACGACCCGCTATGGGGGGAAACACCTTGTGCGTTTGTTACCTTAAAGCCCGGAATGTCTTTAACGGAAGATGAGGTTATTACTTTTTGCCGTAGCAGTTTAGCCAGCTTTAAGTGCCCTAAAAACGTGGTGTTTATGGATTTACCAAAAACCTCAACCGGTAAAATTCAAAAGTTTGTACTGCGTGAAAAAGTGAAAGAACTGTTTTTAATGGATCAATCAGCATAAAATAAATACACTAATACCATAAAAATATTTCTGTATTATACGAAACAGCCATTTGTAATGGCTGTTTTTATTGCTGAGCCCAAATGACCGAACAATTTGACCCCCAATTACAAGCTGCCGTTGATGCATTTAACAACGGGCAAATCATTGCTTACCCAACCGAAGCCGTCTTTGGTTTGGGCTGCGATCCCGATAACGAGCAAGCGATCAATAAATTACTGGCCATCAAACAGCGCGACCCGCAAAAAGGTTTGATACTCATTGCCAGTAATTATTCACAACTATTACCCTATATAGACGATGACAAACTTCCTCAGGATTTAAAGTTTACTGTGCTGTCACGTTGGCCAGGTCCTATCACGCAAGTGTTACCTGCTAAACAAGACATCAGCAATTTGCTTACCGGAAGCTTTGATACCATAGCGGTTCGAATTACCGAGCAACCGGATGTAGTGGCCCTTTGCAATGCGGTTAATCGTCCGATTATTTCTACCAGCGCTAACTTATCGGGTGATGAACCCGCTCGGGTTTGGCAGGAATTAGAAGCGAAATTAGGCGACAAAGTCGAACATACCATCAAAGGCGAAACATTGGGTTATACTAACCCGTCAACAATAATAAATGCCCTTACGGGAGAGGTTTATCGCGCATGAGTCAAATCAATATAGACAGCGTTATCGATTTTTTAAAACAACTACAAGATGAAATTTGCGGCGCTTTAGAAACGGAAGATGGACAAGGTAAGTTCATCGAAGACAACTGGAAACGCGTTGAAGGCGGTGGCGGCCGTACTCGAGTAATGACCGATGGTGCGGTTATTGAACAAGGCGGAGTAAACTTCTCTACGGTCAGTGGTGATAAATTACCACCATCGGCGACGGCTCATCGCCCCGAATTGGCGGGTAGAACTTGGCAAGCTTGCGGGGTGTCTTTGGTTATCCATCCTAAAAATCCACACATTCCAACATCTCATGCCAATGTCCGATTCTTTATTGCGGAAAAAGAAGGTGAAGATCCGGTGTGGTGGTTTGGTGGTGGCTTTGACTTAACCCCATTTTACCCTGTGAAAGAAGACGTGTTGCACTGGCATCAAACCGCCGCTAATGTTTGTGCGCCATTTGGCGAGAAGGTCTATGCCGAGCATAAACAATGGTGTGATGAGTACTTTTATTTAAAACATCGTGATGAAACCCGAGGCGTAGGTGGCTTATTCTTTGATGATTTAAATGAGTGGGATTTTGATACTTGTTTTGAATATATTAAAGCGGTAGGTCGCGGTTATATTGATGCCTATGTGCCCATTATGAATAAGCGCAAAAACGATGTTTATACCGAGCAACAGCGTGATTTTCAGTTATATCGTCGTGGGCGTTATGTTGAATTTAATCTGGTGTTTGACCGTGGTACGTTATTTGGTCTGCAATCTGGGGGGCGAACGGAATCAATCCTTATGTCGATGCCTCCGTTAGCACGCTGGGAATATAATTATCAACCACAAGAGGGCAGTCCTGAGTCGGTGTTATATTGTGACTACTTAAAGCCACAAAATTGGTTGAATTTATAACCTTCAAACTAAACTCCAGAATAGTAGGATTTATGCTATGTATAAATCCTACTTTGTGACTGGATATTTAATGCACTTGGTATTACTTAGCTTTGTCCTTGTAAAAGCGTTTTATTTCATCCATCGCTTCAAGCGTTACTTTCATATTTAACTTTCCGTTGCGTTTCTTTTGATAGCCTTTATCAAAAATGGTGAAATTACCGTATCGGTCCAGCTCGCTTATTTGTTCATCAGTTTGTATGGCGTAATACCCATTGCGACCAAGCAATAACCAGCCGTGCTGTTTATCACTAAAGAGAGAGTGACCACTGCTGTAGTCTTTACTGTCATTACCACAGTTCAATACTTCCGTTAAAATGGTTGGTGCAATATCGTAGTGGCTGGTTACCTTATTGGTATCTACGCCTTGTTTATTCGGTAAATAAACAATCAAAGGTACTCGAGTTTGATATGGGGAGTAGTTGCTATTGTGGCCCCAGAAGTTTTTCTTACTTTCATTAAATTCTTTGCCGTGGTCGCCGGTAATAATCACCATGGTATTGCTTAAATCGAGTTGCGCTAAAACTTTACCAATTTGCGAGTCGGCAAAATGAATTGCGTTTTTATATAAATTAATAAAAGGCACTGGGTCGTAGTCATCATCAAGCGCTAAATAGTCAGCCCCTTCTAATGATGGCTGAAAATGCATCGGATAACCCGGTGGTAGTGAAAAACCATGGGCTGCATCATAAAGTAAAAAGCTGAAAAATGGCTTTTTGTTATCCCGGTCTTGGTGCCAGCTAATAAAGTCTTCGGTAATATCCAAATCCCTTTCATAGGGTTCACTGCCCGATGAGTGGGTTCTTAAATTGCCGATATTTCGGAAAATGGTTTGATCAAATTCTGGGCTAGTGAGTTTAGCACTGGCAAAAATCCCCATTTGGTATTGTTGTTTTTGTAATTCATCCATTAATACTGGCGCACGTTGCAAGTCCAACATTGTTGGCCAATAGTGACCAAGCAAGCCATAAAATAAGGAAAACATACCATGGCGTGTATTATTGCTGCCACTGTAGTGTTGGCTAAAATTAAAGCCTGATTGGGCCAAAGCATGAATTGCCGGTGTGATTTTGCTATCCATCATATCGTTTCGCCATGAATCGATGGCAACCATAACGACATTAAGTGGCTGCTGCTCGGATGCACATTGCAAAGTATTAAGTGGGTAATGTAAATCCGACTTAATTTTCTTCTGTTTTAATAATGCTTGTTGCTTTTGCGCTTCAACATTCAATAAGCCAAACTTGGCCATAAAGCTCTTGGCTGTTAAAGGGTAGGCTAATGGTAAATAACGTGCCTGCTGGGTGATTTCACGTTTAAACATCGCATCTGCCCAAGCATGAATGCTATTACTGATCAGGAAAAATGCTAACCAAGCCATTATTAACGTTCTTATTTTGAAATCATGGCTGCCTTGCTTACGCCAGATAAATTCACAGATAAAAATCTGCAGACCAAAAAAGGCGATAACCATGGCCACCATTTGAAACCACATTGCCCAGGTAAAGCTAAAGATTTCGGTGCCGCCTTCAATCAGTAATTCCAACAGCATTGAATTAAAATGGAATCGATACTGTTGGTAGATAAAAGTGTCTGTAATTAATGCGCAAAGCGCTAAAGAGCTGACGAATATGGCTAGTGGTTTAATCAGCTTGATGTTATGCACAAATATCGTGATAAAGCGAAGGAGTGCTGTTATCAATAAAGTGAACAATCCTATCTGATTGATGGTAAAACTCACTATAAAGACATTGGCAATAACACTTTCACTGAGTTCGTGTGGAGCCAAATATCGGCTTGATATTAATAAAGCCAGTAAAAAATTAATAAAAATGTATCTATGTAACCAGTGTGTGGTCTGCTGTTTAATCGTTAGTGACACTTAAATTCCTTTTTAAAAAAGCTCAATAAAAATTTTACAATTATGCAATAGGTTGTTTTGGATCAAGGTTTCAACATTGTAACAACGTACAATTTGTTACATAACAATTTCAAATTACTAAGGGATGTCCCATGAAAAAGAAACTTTTGAGTTTAGCATTATTATCACTTGTAACCTGTGGTTCTGCAATGGCTGCGCACAAAGCCGGCGATTATGTCGTTCGCGGCGGTGCTACAATGGTTGATCCTGATAGCGATAAAGCGGGTGTTTATTTAGCTGGCGAAGATTCCGGCTTAACGCTTAGTGTGGATGATAATGTTCAACTTGGTTTAAATTTCTTATATTTTTATGACTCAAATTGGGCTGTGGAAGTATTAGCTGCTACACCTTTTAAGCACGATGTTAAAATTCATACACCTGAAGGAAGTACTACACTTGCTGAAGTGACACACTTACCGCCAACGATTAGTGCACTTTACTACTTCGATACGGGTTCAAACTTTATGCCGTATGTAGGTGCAGGTCTAAACTACACTATCTTCTTTGATGAAGAATTTAATTCTGACTTTGAAGATGCAGGTTTTGGTGATCTTGAGCTTGATGGTTCATTCGGTTTTGCACTGCAAGTAGGTGCTGATTATCAAATTAATGACCAATGGCACGTAAATGCATCTGCGCGTTATATAGATATTAGTACCGATGCAACTTTCGACGTTGCCGGTGAAAATATTGGTAAGGCCGATGTTGACGTAGACCCTATGGTTTACTCAATCATGTTAGGTTACACCTTCTAAAAAGCAGTAACTCCCTATAAAGCCATTTGGGTGATACGCTCAAGTGGCTTTTTTTATACCCATTAATTCAATAATTGGGTAGTCTATAACAAACTCATCAAGTCTATTTGTGTCATGGATCGTTATTTCGTATTAGGAAATCCAATCGAACAGTCTCGCTCACCGTTCATTCATCAACACTTTGCTATGCAAACCAATCAAGCTCTTGAATACGGCAAATTACTTGTCGGCCTGGATGAGTTTAATCACACCATAACTCAACTGATGCAAAGTGGGGTAAAAGGGGTCAATGTAACCATGCCCTTTAAAGAAGAAGCATTACGCTTATGTGATGAGCTCAGTCCGGCGGCAAAACTAGCAGGCGCAGTAAACACCTTATCTTTTATTGATGGAAAAATTCTAGGTGACAATTCCGATGGCCCCGGATTAGTCCAGGACTTGTTAAACCAGAATGTCGCGCTTAAAAATAAGAAAATCTTATTGATGGGGGCTGGTGGGGCAGCTCGAGGGGTTATTTTCCCTTTGCTAGAGCAAAAGCCAGAGCAGTTGGTCATTGCTAATCGCACCTTAAGCAAAGCAGAAAATCTTGTTAAAGAGTTTAATGCCTCACATTTTTGTGCCATTCCCTTTAGTGAGACAGAGAACCAAGCGTTTGATGTGATCATTAATGCGACCTCAACAAGCTTAAGCGCGGAGTTGCCACCTATCTCAGGTAACTGCATTACCCAAAATACCGTTTGTTATGACATGGTATATAGTAAGCAGCAAACTCGATTTTTGGCGTGGTGTCAGGAACAAGGGGCAAAACAGTGCATTGATGGCTTGGGCATGCTGGTCAATCAAGCGGCGGTGAGTTTTCATATTTGGCGTAAGGTGAACCCAGATACTCAACCCGTATTAAATAAACTAAGAGCACAATTAAAGTAGGGAAAACTCGGATGAATCAGAGCATTTTATTTAATGACGACCTAAAATACGACAAACAAAAAGCCTGCTGGTTGTTTACGGGGTTACTCTCAGGGGAGCTGATCACCATCGAAATTGCTGGGCAGAACCAGCAAATCGATAATGATTTAAAATTTAACTTAGAAGCGTTAGTGGAAGACTGGCTTGAAGATAACGAACCAGAAGAAAATACCATCACCCTTTAAGGGGTAAGATTTTAAGGGTTAGTCTTCGGCTTCTCGGTATTCATTTTTAAGTAACACATAATTCGCGGCGGTTTGTTTTAAAAACCCAAGCTCCGATTCTTTTAATGGTCGACTTTGCTTTACCGGGTTACCCACATATAAGTAACCCGATTCAAGCGTCTTGTTTGGTGGCACTAAAGAGCCCGCTGCAATAATCACATCATCCTCAACAATAACACCATCCATAACAATCGCACCCATTCCGACTAAGATTCGATTGTGTAGGGTGCAGCCATGTAACATGACTTTATGACCTACGGTAACATCATTACCAATAATGGTGGGAAAGCCTTCAACATGCATCGCCGATTTACGGCTTACATGTAAAACACTGCCATCCTGAATATTAGAGCGCTTACCAATACGTATATAATTAACATCACCTCGAATAACGACCATTGGCCAAATGCTAACATCATCATCTAATTGCACATCGCCAATGACAACACTGGTGGAATCGACAAATACTTTTTCGGCAAGTTTTGGGTGGATACTTTGATAGGGTCTTATATTGCTAACCATAATAAATGAGCCTTTAATTTGAAATACTCATTAACTTTAGCAAATTTAAATATAAAAATAAGATAAAACTCCAACAAAAACACGATTTGATTACATTCATACAAGTTGGCCCTATGAGTGGGAATTAGCGCCTATATAGTAGGAAACAAGGCCTGTAGTATGCCCCCAAGCTCAATATATACACGATATGGGCATAAGTTGTACGAAAATCAAATTAATTCAGGTTATTTTAAAAAAGGTGTTGACGCGAGCGCAAAAAAACCTAAAATGCGCATCCACTTCCACGGGACATCCCAACGAAGTGTTTTGATAAGTTTAGTTGTAAGATTTACCGCTAAACGGTCAACAATAACTTGAAAAGCTTTTTCAAAAAGATTTCAAAAAAGAGTTGACATTAAAACTTAAATGCGTAGAATGCGCATCTCGCTTTGAGGGGCAGCCAACACGGTTAGCAAAGCCTAAAGCGAATAACGTTGACGAATGCGATTAACGTTTAGTTCTTTAACAATTAGTTATCATGCAATTTGTGTGGGCACTCACATTGAGATTGATTTACCAAGCTACTTAGGTAGCAA
>CANMZP010000021.1 GCA_947502355.1 uncultured Thalassotalea sp.
GGCGTCCCCTAGGGGATTCGAACCCCTGTTACCGCCGTGAAAGGGCGGTGTCCTAGGCCTCTAGACGAAGGGGACGCTGCGTTAACTATTGTTAACATCGCATGGCTTTAATTATAAAGCACCTTCTCACAAACCAAGATTTGTGTCGGTTTTTGCCAAAACCTAAGAAAATCAGAAAGATGGTGGAGCCATGCGGGATCGAACCGCAGACCTCTTCGCTGCCAGCGAAGCGCTCTCCCAGCTGAGCTATGGCCCCTCTATTTGATTTCCACTTTCAGGAGTGACCTAGTCTCCGTGAAAGCGAGGCGAATAATAGACATCCCCCCTTAAAGTGTCAACACCTTTTTTAAAGAAAATTGGAAAAAAAGACATTTTCAAGTTCGTTCGCTCAAATATCAAACGTAACGGTTATTTTATAGCTAGTTATTTTGAAATTGACTACAAATCGGTTACTTTCAGGTACATAATGAGGTTGGTAATGATTATGGCTGTAGCCAATAAATTCCCCCAAAATCAGCAAACATAAAATATTTATGGTGTTGAGTTTCTATTTAGAAGTACAATTAAATGATTAATGGCGATTTAACCGGAATAATTCGGCTTGCAATTGCCTGTATTAAACTAAAAATAATTTTATGCAGTTAAAAAATCACAATATCGTTGCTATCGGTGGTGGCCATGGGCTTGGCAGAGTAATGTCTTCCCTATCCTTCTTAGAAGGAAACCTTACTGGTATTGTAGCAACAACCGACAACGGCGGCTCAACAGGTAAGCTGCGCAGACGCACCAGCTCGATTGCTTGGGGCGATTTACGCAACTGTTTAACGCAACTGGTCGATGAAGAATCGATTGGCAGTAAACTCTTTAATTTCCGGTTTGATGGCAAAGATGAGCTTAAAGGTCATAACATTGGTAATTTAATTTTCTATGCGCTCAATGAAATCCAATCCAGACCAACTGAGTCTTTAAATTTAATTCGACATATATTAAGAGTTAAATCAACACTTCTGCCTATGTCGGAAGTACCAACCGATTTAATGGCCTTTTATGATGAAGGACGCATTCGCGTTGGCGAAGTCTCTGTCGACGATATGCCAGCCATGCCGCAAAGCATGATGTTAGCACCTTTGGTTAAAAGTACACCCGAAGCAATAAAAGCGATTAAAGAAGCTAGCTTGGTTATTTTGGGCCCAGGGAGTTTTTTAACAAGCGTGGTCCCTTCCCTGCTTGTTCGCGATATTTGTAAGGCCATTATCGAAAGTAATGCTCATTGTGTCTTTATTGATAACCTAGTGGCTGAAAACAGCCCTGCGGGGCATTTAAACATAGATGAGAAGCTAAACTGGTTAAGCAAAAATATTGGTTGCCAACCGATTGACACGGTTATAACGGGCGATGAGCAGGCGAAAAGTGATTTGGTTCATATAATGCAGCAAAACCTAAGCAGCGACGGTTTTGAACATTATCATGATAGAGACAAACTGGTTAATGCGCTTGAGCTATGTTTAGCGGAGCACGTAGCAAGTTAAACGAGGCCAATATCCTTATATAAAGCAGAAACGAAATGGGGAAGCACATTATTGTGCTTCCCCTTCTTGATTTTACACGGTTCTAATTTGTGCGCGACAACATATATTCGGCCACAAAGGTATAAAAAAAGGCACTTGAAAAAACAGGCACCTTTATATTTGAAGTATTTGTTACGTGCTAAAGTTTAGCTATCGTCTTCACTAATGCGACTGGCTACAGCACCAGTTTGCCCTTTGTATTTGGCATCTGCACGTTTATTGTATGGGCGTGCGGCGGCTTGAGACATGGTTTCAAAATTTAGTGCCGCTATTTTCATCTTAGGGCGTAAAGCCAAAGGCAATTTACCCGAATTATAAAACTCGAGCACAATTTGCCCTGACCAACCCGGATCGATTCGGTGCGCGGTAACATGTACCATTAAACCTAAACGGGCTAATGATGAACGACCATCTAACCAACCTACAATATCAGCAGGTAAAGTAACCGACTCATGCGTTACCCCTAAGGCTAATTCACCAGGGTGTAAAAAGAATGCTTCGCCGTCTTCAATACAAATTTCGTCACTCATTACCGTGTTCATGGCCGCCTGAACGTCATCTTTAGGGCCACTTAAGTCGATAAAAGGCGCGTTATGATCCTGAAAAACCCGAAACTTGTTGCCTAAACAAATATCGACACTCACCCCTGAAATCATGGACTCATCAGGGCAAGGCTCTATGACGATTGTTTTTTTATCAAGTAAGGCTTGAATATCTTTATCACATAATCTCATCTTTATTCTTCTTTTACTGTTATTTGCGGCGTATAAGGACTATTGGCATCCAGTTGATAATATAACGTCGAGGCCATATTGCGAGCTATCTTACGATATAACATAGCCAATTCACCAGAGGAATTTACATTAACACAACTATTTCCGTTATCACCATCTTCTCGTATGGTTATGTTTAGAGGCAACTGACCCAATAATTCGACTTTAAATTGGTTGCTAATATGCTCTGCTCCCCCTTGGCCAAACAAGTGTGAATGATGCCCACAATTTTCACATTGATGAAAACTCATATTTTCAACAACGCCCAACACCGGCACTTGTACTTTATCAAACATATTTATGCCTTTAACGGCATCCGCTAGGGCAATATCTTGTGGTGTGGTAACAACCGTTGCGGCCGCTACTGGTACCTTTTGTGCCAGCGTTAATTGAATGTCACCGGTACCTGGCGGCATATCAATAATTAAATAATCTAAATCTGGCCAGGCGGTTTCATTTAACATTTGTGAAAACGCCGAGCTAGCCATAGGGCCTCGCCAAACAGTCGCTTCACTGTCACTAACTAAAAAGCCAATCGACATGGCCGTTAAACCATTTGATTGCAGAGGCTGCATTAATTTGCCATCGGCAGATGTTGGTCTTTGGTTGTGTAAATTCAGCATAGTCGGAATAGACGGGCCATAAATATCTGCATCTAAAATGCCGACTCTGGCACCTTCAGCAATTAGCGCATACGCTAGGTTTACCGCGGTGGTCGATTTACCTACGCCACCTTTACCCGAGGCAATGGCAATGATGTTTTTAATGCCTTTAATACTATGAGTTCGCACTGGTTTAATATTTAAACCAATGGACATTTCCAAATCAATATCAAACTCGACGCTTAGCGCTTGACCGATTTGTTCCAGCTCTCCCTGACAGGGAAATGGTGTTTCAAATTCTAGCCAATACACACCGTTTTTATTTGCCATCGAAAATTCATTAACTGAATTTAAAACGCCTTGAGGAAATACCTTAGAGCGGTAATCACTAAGGTATTGTTTAATCTTGGGCGTTAAATCTTTTACATTTTTGTTATTACTAAACACTTTTTTAAACATATCCGCTTTTTTCTTAAGGTTTCGAGGCGATAGTTAAGAATTTTAATGAAAATTGACCTCAAATTTTGTACTATCTGTGCCATTATTTCCATAGATATCTATTTTATTTAGGCAAATTTCGTCAATGACTAGCAATAATCGCAAAATCCTGGTGACCAGTGCGTTACCTTATGCCAATGGTCCTATCCATTTAGGTCACTTATTAGAATACATTCAAACCGATATTTGGGTGCGTTTTCAAAAAATGCGTGGCCATGAAGCCTACTACGTATGTGCCGATGATGCACATGGTACGCCTATTATGCTTAAAGCACAGCAGTTGGGTATTACGCCAGAAGAAATGATCAACCAAGTTCGTGAAGAACACATGGCTGATTTTGCTGATTTTAACATTGAGTTTGATAACTATCACTCAACTCACAGTGATGAAAACCGTGCTTTTGCTGAGCAAATTTATACGCGTCTTGATGAAAATGGTCACATTAAACGTCGTACTATCTCGCAGTTATTCGATCCAGAAAAGGCAATGTTCTTACCGGATCGTTTCGTAAAAGGCACGTGTCCTAAATGTGGTAGCGAAGACCAAAACGGCGATAACTGTGACAGCTGTGGTGCAACTTATTCACCTACTGATTTAGTCAATCCTGTATCGGTTGTTTCAGGTGCTACGCCAGTTCTTAAAGACTCTGAACACTTTTTCTTTGATTTGCCAGCTTTTGGCGATATGTTGCAAGACTGGACTCGCAGTGGCGCTTTGCAAGAAGAAATGGCCAACAAACTTAACGAATGGTTTGAGTCAGGTTTACAACAGTGGGATATCTCTCGTGATGCGCCTTACTTTGGTTTTGAAATTCCAAATGCGCCAGGTAAATTCTTCTACGTATGGTTAGATGCCCCAATTGGTTACATGGGTAGCTTTAAAAACCTGTGTGACAAAAAAGGCATTAACTTTGATGAGTTTTGGAAAGAAGATTCACAAGCTGAGCTTTACCACTTTATTGGTAAAGACATCATCTACTTCCATTCGTTATTTTGGCCTGCAATGTTAAAAGGCGCGAATTACCGCCAGCCTACTAACGTTTTTGCTCATGGTTTTGTTACGGTAAACGGCACTAAAATGAGTAAGTCAAAAGGTACCTTTATTAAAGGTCGTACTTACCTTGACCACTTAAACCCAGAATTCTTACGTTATTATTTTGCGGCTAAACTTACCAGCCGTATTGATGATTTAGATTTAAACCTTGAAGACTTTGCTCAGCGTGTTAACTCTGACTTAGTCGGTAAAGTAGTAAACATTGCCTCTCGTTGTGCAAGCTTTATCTCGAAGAAATTCGATGGCATGCTATCAACCAACATCGATGACCAAGCACTTGCCGATGAAGTAATGAATGCAGGTGATTCGATTGCCGCTCATTATGAAAACCGTGAGTTTGGCCGAGCGATGCGTGAAATTATGGCACTGGCGGACAAAGTAAATGAATACATTGCCGTTAAAGAACCATGGCAATTAATCAAAGATGCTGACAAGCAACAAGAAGTACAAGACATTTGTTCTTTAGGCATTAACTTGTTCCGTATCTTAATGATTTACTTGAAACCTGTTTTACCAGAGCTGTCAGCTAAAACCGCTGGTTTCTTAAATGACGAGTTAAACTGGGAAGGTCATAAAGCCCTATTAACAAACCATAAAATCAACAAGTTTAAGGCCCTATTACAACGTGTCGATATGGACAAGGTAAACGCAATGGTAGACGATTCAAAAGATAACTTAGTTGCGGCACAAGCGCCTGCTGCTGAGCCAGTATCACCACACTTGGCCGATGATCCTATTAGCCCAGAAATCAGCTTTGACGATTTTGCTAAAGTCGATTTACGTGTGGCTAAAATCATCAAAGCTGAGCACGTAGAAAAAGCCAACAAATTACTGCAAATCCAGGTAGATTTGGGCGGCGAACAACGTCAAATTTTTGCCGGTATTAAATCGGCTTACCAACCTGAAGATTTGGTTGGTAAATTAACGGTTGTTGTTGCTAACTTAGCACCTCGTAAAATGCGCTTTGGTATGTCTGAAGGCATGATCATTGCGGCAGGCCCTGGTGGTAAAGATATTTTTATCCTTAGCCCTGATAACGGTGCCGAGCCTGGCATGCGCGTAATGTAATTACGACTTGTCAATAAAGAAACATTTAAAGGCCAGAAGCAAAGCGCTTCTGGCCTTTTTATTGCCCTGTTTGACTTAACACAAGATCCAATGCTCCAAAAAATCTGACACTATAAGCAGCACCATTAATGCCCAAATAGCACCAAGTTAATGGGGTGAGTATAAATAAGAAGAATAAAGGGTAATACAATGGCTGAACTTAACAAAAAACTTTTCTATGTGGCCACGTGTATTTTTGCCTTACTTATAAACGGCTATTTAGTCTTTGAATACGTTGATGATCAACAAGAAGAGCTTGTCGACCAACTTGCTAATTATAAGCAAGGTGCACATCATATTGCTCACCAACTCAACAATGTGATTTCAGCACAGCATTTACGACGCGAACAACTTTCCAGTTTTCTAGCCAGTCAACTGCAAATATATTGGCAAAAAAAACCTGACTTGCAAACGCTTAAAGAGCACTTTAAGCAATTGAATAAGAGACTCCTTAAGCAACATAACATTTCAATTATTTATACGAATATCAATGGTCATTTGCTTTTACACGAGAATATTTCTAAATACCAAAGCCCCTTTGCTCTATCTGAAGAAGAATTACACAGCTGGGCAAAAGATGCCGCAACAGATTATGACTGGCAAGTTCAAATCGATACCAATAACAATAAAAGCTACTACTTCAATTTGTTTAAGCTGGCTGCAGAGGATTCGGTAACCGTTGTTTTACGCTTCGAAGAACCTTTAAAAAGCAGTCATTTTTATGACCCAAACCAGAAAATCATCTTACTGCAAGACGATAATAAAGGCGTATTAGCTCACGATGGCCATCTAGAAAATATCAGTATTTCCCTAGACAACCTCGCCAACTCCATTACATTACTGAATGCGCCAACAAATAAACAACAGACCAACTCAATGAATACGGTTGAAATCAGCCATTATCAAGAAAATGAGATTAGCTATTTACAGCTATCTATTGCGCCAGAGCAAAAGTTTATATTAAATCAATTTGTTATAGAGGCACTCAATGCCAAACTATTGATATTTACTGATGCGGCAGAATTGATTGAAGAGGTCGCCGAAGAAAAATACGAGTTATTCGCCAAATTCTTTTTTAATAACTTAGCCTTCGCAGTTATATTGCTTTTATTGCACTATCACTTGAAAATAAAGTACGTTGCCAACCACGATACGTTAACAGGCTTGTTAAACCGAGTGCATTATACCTCGCACATTAATGAATACGTTAAATTGCAATCACGAAGCAAAATTAGCGACATTGGGGTCATAGCCATAGATATTGACCACTTTAAGCACGTAAATGACACCTTTGGTCATAGCAAGGGAGATAAAGTGCTTAAATTAACCGCCGAAATATTAAAGCAAACAGCCAGAACCAGTGACTTTATTTATCGATTTGGAGGTGAAGAATTTTTGATCGTTTGCATAAACGAAAACTTAGAAGGGGTAGCCATTTTGGCAGAGCGACTGCGCCAGAAAATTGAACAAAGCCAAAAAATAAGGGATGAAATAAACGACAAACTAACCATTTCGGTTGGCGTGACCGTTCGAGCAAAGGATGAACGTATTGATGAAACGGTAGGACGTGCTGATGCCCTACTCTACATGGCCAAGAAAACCGGACGCAATAAAGTGGTTTCAAGGCAAATACACAACCATAAAGCCACGTTTACAAAGTAACAGCAAGTATTCTTATATAGACATCCACCTTAAACATTCAGATTTATTGTGCTTATTTGAGTGGGTGTCTAGTTAATAGATTATTTGAATTCCTGTAATATTTCTTCAGCAACTTTCTGTAGGAAAATGGCATCACCTCGGTATAGATAATTTAAGAAAACCTTTTCACCATTCTTTTCAATCGTGAGTACGTTTGGTAAGCCCAAAGGCGACTGCCCTGTTAATGCGCCATAAAACACACAGGCAGATAAGTAGGAACCAAGTGGTGATGGATGGGTTTTATCACCATCGTGTAATGCCAATTCAGGCCTTAACGATTTAGCACGTTCCCAAGCCGGGCCGACGGGTACAATGGTCGCATCGATACTTTGAGCGAGTTTGCTATATTCTTGAGTAATGGTTTGTTGCATGTAAGGGTCAAACACTCTAGCCCAGGTCAGGTATAAAAAGGTTTTTGCACCGACTTTTTTGTTTAACTCATCAAACTTTTTACCTAAAGCATGCAAACTGGCAGGCGCATTAATACTACGCATGCTGTGATCTTGCAAAATAACCGCATCAAAATTGCCGTTTTCAATAAGGCTTTTCGTCTTTAAGTTTTTTTCGCCTTGCCAATGCTCATTTAAATTAGCCCCTCCAGCGGTGGATTGCAGTGCCGATAGCTCAATGCCTTTACTTTTTGCCATGGCTTCAACCTGCAATGGTAAATTCCAAAAATAGGTATAACTGTTGCCAACAAACAGGACTTTTTCAGGTGCTTTTTCGGTTTGCGCATAAGCGACACCAATTGATGAGAGAAAGAGTGAAATAAATACAAGAAGTCGAGCGTTAAACATAAACTGCCTTTTAAAAATTATCATGATTAGTAAGGAGTTAGAACAGTAACGGTTATTGATAAACGTGGCAACCATCTGTACGCGAACTAAATTGATAACTTAAGCCGTTTTAGGCTAGATCAAATAATGACTTACCGAGGGGAGTAAAGCAGGGTATGGTAGCAATACCCTGCTGAAGAAGTGTGCTAATTATGACTCAGTTTTTTACTTAGCCTTTTAAAATTCAGCCGATTATATCTCAACCACCAAATCCGACTTTGCTTTGCTGCTACAGGCGAGTACGTAACCTTGCTCAATTTCAGTAGGCGTTAATGTTGATTGACTTGTACTTTCCACTTCACCAACCACTTTACACTTACACGAACCACAAACGCCGGTGCGACAAGCACCAACAATAGGTACGCCTGATTGTTCCATGGCCGTTAGCAAACTTTCGCTGCTGCTTACCGAACCACTTTTTGCGTATTGTGGGGCAAATAATTGGTAGTTTACGCTATCTTCACTCGCTTGTTCGCTTTCAACAGGGGTGAAGCTTTCTTGGTGAAATAATGCCATGTCAAAGCCACGCGCTTGGGCAAAAGCATGAACCGCTTCCATATAAGGCTGTGGGCCACATGTGAAAATGGTTTTACCATTAAGCTCAGGAATTAACAGAGTGAAGTTTTCACACGTTAAACGTCCTTCAATCGCGTCCATATCTGCACACTGCTCTAAAATATAGTGCAGGTTGAAATTATCATGCTGCTCAGCTAACTCGTTAAGTAGCGGTGCCATAATAATATCTTGTGGACTTTTCGCACTGTATACAAAGTCAATGTTTACTTGCTGCTTGCTTGATAATAACCAGCGAGCCATTGACAAGCATGGGGTAATACCACTACCAGCACTCATAAACAAAATATCGGGGGTTGTCTGACATTTCAAAAGGGTAAATTCCCCCTCAGCTGGCATTGCTGGCAATGCCATACCCGGTTGTAAATGATCCAATAAATGATTAGACACTTTACCACCTTCAACTCGCTTGATGGTAACCGAAACACTTTGTGGAAAGCTTGGATCGGAAGACATCGAATATGCACGGTACTCTTTAACCGTAGCCACTTCCACTTCAAACGTTAAAAACTGTCCCGCTTGATACTCAAAGGGGAAATCTTCTAGGTGTTTAAATTCAAACGTGGCGCTATCAGCCGTCTCTTCAATACGGTTAATACAAAATAAAGGCGTAAATTTTGACATAAAAAACTCAAGATAGCCGGTAGTAAACGAATTTACTACCGGTGCAGAAAGGAAATAGAAATGCTGTATTAGCTAGCTAGCATGGTGTTTAGATCAGTTTCGACATCGCTGATCAAGGTTAAACCGAATTGCTCATTTAACACCGATAATAAGTTATCCGTTAAAAAGGCAGGGGCTGTAGGTCCAACGCGAATGTTCTTCACACCTAATGATAATAACGTTAATAAAATAACAATCGCTTTTTGCTCAAACCAGCTTAATACAAGGTTTAACGGTAAGTCGTTTACACCACAGTCAAATGCATCCGCTAAAGCTAATGCTAACTGGATCGCCGAGTAAGAATCATTACATTGACCAACATCTAGAAGACGAGGAATACCGTTGATATCACCAAAATCAAGTTTGTTGAATTTAAACTTACCACAAGCCAAGGTTAGGATCACACAGTCTTCAGGGATCGCTTTTGTTAAGTCGGTGTAGTAGCTACGTTCCGCTTTATCACCATCACAACCACCAACAAGGAAGAAATGACGAATGTTGCCAGCCTTAACTTGCTCAATAACCGCAGGGGCGGCATTCATAAGCGCATTACGACCAAAACCTACGGTAATTTCATGTGGAATTTCAGCGTATTTAAAACCTGGTTGCGCTAGGGCACATTCGATAACTTCGCTAAAGTCGTTACCTTCAACGTGCTTAACACCAGGCCAGCCAACAATACTACGCGTAAAAATACGGTCTGCGTATTGACCAACGTTTGGATCGATCAGACAGTTTGACGTCATGACGATGGCTCCAGGGAAAGACGCAAATTCAGTTTGCTGGTTTTGCCATGCTGAACCATAGTTACCTACCAAGTGTGGGTACTTGTTCAATTCTGGGTAACCGTGTGCCGGTAACATCTCACCATTGGTGTAAACGTTAATGCCTTTGCCTTCGGTTTGTTGCAAAATCATTTCTAAGTCACATAAGTCATGACCAGAAACTAAAATGGCTTTACCAGCAACGGTTTTAACATTAACTTTGCTAGGAACCGGATCACCGAATTTAGCTGTTTCGCCGTGATCAAGCATGCCCATAACTTTGTAATTCAGCTGACCAATGGTCATGCTTGTTTCAAGTAACTTACCCATGTCGTCAGAGTCGGTTGCTAACCAAGCAAAAATGTTGTGGAATTGCGCAGCAACGTCATTGTCTGTCTGACCTAGAACATAAGCATGTTCCATATAAGCAGCCGCACCTTTTAAACCGTATAAACATAATAAACGCAGACCCATGATGTCTTCATTTACTAGGTCTTTACCACGGTTTGCTGCCGCTTGTTCAGCTTGGGCAAGAATACCCGCTTCATCAGCAGCTAACTCAAATGTGGCAACCAAAGTCGGTTCAACTGGTTTTTCGCCTGCTAATGTACATGCTGCAAGGTAGTTTTCTTTAAGTTGATCACGGTAAGCTTGCGCTTGACGTGCATAACCAATAATACGCTCTGGTTCAAAGTTAACATTGGTTAATGTCGCAAAAAAGGCACGTGGTACAAAAGCATCAACCTCTGCATCAATAATATCAAACTTACGCGCTTGCTCGGCGTAAAATGAAGTGCCTTGTAAAGCATAAATTAATACGTCTTGTAAATCTGAAACGTCAGACGTTTTACCACACATACCTTGTGTGTAAGAACAGCCACTAGCCACTGGAGTACGAATGGTATGTTCACATTGAATACAGAACATTTTGTTTTCCTTTTATCATAGAAACAAATCAGCGGTTCCATTAACCTAGCTGAATAATGGTGGCGATAATACCTGAGTGATTTACTAAGGCTTTTGATCAAAATCAATACCCGAGTATTTTACTCAGATATTGATTGGTCAATTAACGGCACTTCTATCGATTAAATTTGGCTATACGGGGGGTAGTTTTGGTTGGGTGTAGATAGTAATTTCTTTAACGATGGCTTTTACGCTTTTATTGCGCCGCATAGGTACCAATTTTCAACTTCGTCCCAATACTCGCTTCCTTTTGCGATGGAAATATCTTTGGCAATGGGTGGGTTCTTTAAATAAGGTTGCCAGTGATATAGGTTCTCATTTTGGGTATACCAACCCGTAGCACGAAGTTTTATGTGCTTTCGGTCTTCAGAGATTAAAACAATGATCCCCTGTGCCTGTACTTTGGCTTTATATACGCCGGTAACGCCATTTTGGTCGGTTACTTTATAAGTAACCTGTACGTTGTCACGACACACTTCTTTGTTTAAAAACGTTGAGGCTTTTATGGTGGACGTGTTTTTAGTGACAACCGCGTTGGTTGCTTGAGCCTTCAAATCGTTGGGAGGTAATGATTGACTCGATTGAGCCCCAGGCAAAGGCGGTAACGTTACTTCGTTAACGGTATCTTCGGTGTTGATGCTGATGTTGGAGGGATAAACTGGCGTTTCTATATTTGTTTTAAAGGTATAGTTGTCTTCTTCCACCTCTGTTTGGGAAACAGGCTCAGTGGATTGACAAGCAATCATCATAGTAAGTGACCAAAGTGCGAATGCAGCCTTTTTAATACACCCTCCCCTTTATATGTACTTTTTTAAGAACCAAGTTACATAATACGCCATTAAACACAAATAGCAAAAGCGCCCACGTATAGCGCTTTTAAAGTGGACTGTTATTTAGATTAACGTTTTAAGACTGTTTTTATCGACGTGTTTAGCCTCAAATACCGCTCGGTCAGCCGCCTTAATAAGCACTTCAAAATGTTCCATTTTTGCAGTACCTTGCGCGTCGCCAATGCTGAAACAGCCCCCCAATAAATATCCCCATCAGCGACCAATAACAGAGAGATAACAGTAAGTCGTATATTTCAATATGCATTGCGCCCTTCTGATTTATATTAGGACACGTGTAGCATAGGGCTCATTCTATAAAACCATTACCATTGAATGGTAATTTCGGTGCCCGGCTCGACAAGGGCTAGGAATTCATCCATTTCATGATTCTTTAAAGCAATGCAACCATTGGTCCAATTAAGCTTTTGAGCGATACTCGGATTGATGTTTTTGCCAGACTTTTGCCCATGGATCATAATTTGACCACCTGGATTTAGACCTTTTGAACGGGCGAGTTCAATGTCTTTCTCGTTTGGATAGGAAATGTGCATGGCTCGGTAAAAGGCCGAATCTTCTTTGGTATAATCCAATAAGTAACGTCCCTCAGGGGTACGTTTGTCGCCCATTTTCTGCTTATGCCCCTTTGGGTTGCTACCTAAAGCAATATGGTAACGTTTTACCAATTCATTGCCGGCATATAAGTACATTTTGCGAGTTGATTTGTCTACTTTTACCAAGTCAACTTTAGCCACTTGCTCTTTTTCTATATTAGCACTTTCGATCTTTGCTTTAGCCAAAGCAAAATGACTTACACTGAGAACAGCCAGAAAGGCAAATATGTTACAGGTTTTTTTCATGTTTTCTTACGCTATTTCTTATGTCTTTTTACACTGAGTTAGCGAATTTTTATCGCCGTAAACTAATTATTTATATTAAGCTAACAACTTAAGCCAAGTAATACATACAAGCATAAAGTTGCTATTAAAACTGGCTTTAATTATACTGCGAAGCCTTATATTTTCCTAGGACAAAGACCTCTGTCCACTATTTTTGAAGAATTACCCATGAAAAGAAAAATTTCTATTTTGGCATTAATGGCCATGTTTTCTGCCCCAACATATGCAAACCAAGTATTCCAACTAGCTACCCCAATTGATAATTACCCAGCAGGTAATGTTGAAGGTGTGCGCCTGTCTCTGCTTTATGGACGCACCAGCACCGTAAAAGGCATCGACTGGAATTTATTTGGTCTCTCTGACATTAACAACTTTACTGGTTTAGGGCTTGATATTTTTGGTGCTCAGCGTGTTCGTAATGAGTTTACGGGTGTATCGATTGGGCTTGCAAACTGGCACGACAATACCAGTAAAGGTGGTGTATTAGGTGCGGTTAACTTTACTAAAAACAACTTTTCCGGTGTGCAAATTGGCGGTTTCAATTACGCGGGCACTCTAGATGGCCTGCAGTTTGGATTCGTTAATGCAACCGGCCGTATTAACCGTGGTGTACAAATTGGCCTAATTAACTATGATGCCTCTGGCACTATGGCAGGCAGTAACTTTCCCGTAATGCCAATTATTAATGCGCGTTTTTAAACGTTAGCTCACTTTAAAAACGCACAAAGAAAAAGGCATCTAATTGATGCCTTTTTCGTCTTTGCGATATAGAAATTAACGTTAACTCATATGCACTAGCATATTTGACGGCTCTTCTAAGAATGACTTCCACAGATTACAGAACCTGGCAATAGTACCACCATCAATAACGCGGTGATCGCCACTCCAGCTGACTTGCATAATTTGTCGAGCTTCCACCTCTCCCTTATCATTAAAACGTGGCAACGTTTGTAACTTACCTAACGCGACAATAGCCACTTCAGGTTTATTAATGATAGGGGTAGCAACTGTTCCGCCTAAAGCGCCAATGTTAGAAATGCTAATGGTGCCCCCCTTAATATCACTGCTAGCAACTCGGCCAGAACGCGCATCATCGGTTAAACGCCCCACTTCCTTGGCAACGTCAATAATGGATAAGTTTTGTACGCTCTTAACATTAGGTACTAGTAGCCCTACTTTTGAATCAACCGCCATACCAATATTATGATCATCGAAATAGGTTAACTCGGTGCACTGTGCATTTACTTTGGTATTCATTAATGGAAATTGCTTTAACGCCAGCGACATCGACTTCATAAAAAATGGCATCATTGTCAGCTTGATGTCTTGTTTTGCATACACCTCTTTTAACTCACTGCGCAGAGCAATCAATTTGGTCATATCGATTTCTTCGCAATAGGTAAAATGAGGAATACTTGAAACGGACTCCACCATGGCTTTAGCCATTGCCGCTTTAATGCCGCGGATCGGCTCTGTACGCGTTGCCGCTTGAGGCAGAACAACACCTGGTTGTTCGGCCTGAACTTGGCTACTTTGAACAGTGCCCTGGGCTTGATGTGTTAGGACATCGTTTTTAAATACCCGACCTTTTGGACCCGAGCCAGCAACTTCGTGGATATTTATATTCAATTCACGAGCGACTCGACGCACTGCAGGGCTTGCTAACGCCTTACTGTTTACGACAGCCTCAATCTTAGCCGGTTGCGCTTTCAAACTTTGTGAATCTGGTTTAGCTTCTGTTGATTTAGCTTCTACTGCTTTTGGTGTTTGTTCAGGTTTAACCGGCTCTACAACTTGTGCTGTACCGCCTTGATGTTCAATCGAAAACAGTGGTTGATGCACTTTGGCTATATCGCCTTTGCCATAGTATAAGTTAACCACACGCCCCGAATGTTTGGCGGGAATTTGCACTAAGGCTTTGTCCGTCATAACATCAACAACAGCTTGGTCTTCTTCAATGATATCGCCTTCAGAAACTAACCATTCAACAATCTCACATTCAACAATTCCTTCACCAATATCCGGTAAAATAAAGTCTTCTACCGTGTTAGTTGTTGTCGCAACAGGTTGAGGTGCTGAAACCTCAGGTTGCTCATCAATTGCTGGTGCGCTTTGTTGCTCTACCGCCTGTGCAGTCGCGGTGTCACCTTCTTTTTGCATGGCAAATAACGGAGAATGCACTTTGGCAATGTCACCTTGCGCATAATATAGTTTGGTTACCGTACCACTGTGCATGGCCGGGATTTGAACCAACGCTTTATCGGTCATGACATCAGCTACCGGTTGGTCTTCTTCAATGTGCTCACCTTCAGCAACCAACCATTCCACCAATTCACACTCTACAATGCCTTCACCAATATCTGGTAAAATAAAATCTATTGTCATGTTCGGTCCCTAGTAATTGATTGCGGCCATAATGGCTTCAAAAGTTTTTAATTCATCTGGCATGTATTCTTTTTCATGGGCCAGAGGGAATGGTGTATCTAAACCACACACACGTGCAATCGGTGACTCAAGGTGTAAGAAACATTTATCCTGAATCGTGGCAGCAATTTCACCCGCAAAACCACCGGTTAATGGCGCTTCATGGTTTATTAATAAACGACCGGTTTTCTTAACCGAAGCGGCAACGGTTTCCACATCCCATGGCAAAATGGAACGTAAGTCGACAATTTCACAAGAAACGCCTTTTTTCTCAGCCATTTCTGCGGCTTTTTCAATGGTTTCCATTTGCGCCCCCCAACCTAATAAGGTTATGTCAGAGCCGGTTTTAACCACTTCAGCCTTGCCTAATGGCAATTGGTAATCTTCTTCGGGTACTTCACCAACCGATGCACGGTATAACTTTTTCGGTTCAAAAAAGATGATCGGGTTTTTATCGCGAATAGCCGCCAATAATAAACCTTTTGCCTGGTATGGGTTGCGTGGTACAACAATTTTTAAACCTGGAGTATGCGCAAAATAAGCTTCAGGCGATTGACTATGATACAAACCACCAGCAATACCACCGCCATAAGGGGTACGAATGGTTAGGTTACCAACGTTAAATTCGTTACCAGAGCGGTAACGGAATTTAGCGCTCTCGTTGACGATTTGATCAAACGCCGGGAAAATATAATCGGCAAATTGGATTTCTGCAATTGGCACACTGCCTTGCGCAGCAAGCCCATTGGCAAAGCCCATAATGCCCTGCTCCGTTAATGGGGTATTAAAACAGCGCTGTTCACCAAATTCTTCTTGTAGGTTGCTCGTTGCACGAAACACGCCACCAAAATGGCCAACATCTTCACCAAAACACACAACCGACGGGTCTTCTTTCATGGCAATCATTAACGCGTCATTGATTGCTTGTAATAAATTCATTTGTGCCATTATTTTATTCTCCCTGCCGTTACTGGGTAGGCATCCGGGTACTTCTTAATATGCTCTTTAAGGTTGTTGTATTGTTCTTGCAAATGAGCTGGCACGTCATCGTACACATCAGTAACTAATTCTTCTAATGGTGGTTTTTCGATAACTTCAGCCTTTTTAACGGCGGCTAATACCTCTTCACGTAAGGTATCGAATAAGGCTTTTTCTTGCGTTTCATCCCACCAATTTTGCGCCAGCAGCCAATTTTTCATACGTAAAATAGGATCATGATCCGCATATTTTGCTTCTTCGTCACGGGTACGATAGCCACTAGGGTCATCTGAAGTAGAATGCGCACCTAAACGGTATGACATGGCTTCAATTATGATGGGTTGATTGTGTTCAATGGCATATTTACGAGCAACCTGTGTTGCTTTAAGCACGGCAAAAATATCATTGCCATCGACACGAATGGTCTTAATGTCGTAGCCTACGCCACGCGAGGCAATACCATTACCGGCATATTGCTGACTTGATGGTGTTGAAATGGCGTATCCATTGTTACGACAAAAGAATATCACCGGTGCATTATGCACTGCGGCCATATTTAAGCCCGCATGAAAGTCACCTTCAGACGCCGCGCCTTCACCAAAATAGCAGAGCGTACAAAGTTCATTACCTTGCAGTTTTTGCCCGTAAGCATAACCTGCGGCTTGTGGAATTTGGGTACCAAGCGGCGAGGAAATGGTCATGTAATGCAGTTCATTACTGCCATAATGAATCGGCATTTGACGGCCTTTGCCTAAATCCAATTCATTGGAAAACATTTGGTTCATAAAGTTTTCAAGACTAAAGCCGCGGAACATTAATGCACCTTGTTCACGGTATTGTCCCATGATCATGTCTTTATCATTCAAACCGGCAGCACTGCCAACAACGGCACCTTCTTCACCCAGTGCGGTCATATAAAAACTTACCCGACCTTGACGTTGTGCAGCCACCATACGTTCATCTAAAACCCGATGAAACGCCAGTGTTTTATACATTTTTAACGCAAGAGCCTGATCAATATCGGGCATCTCGGCCGTATCGTACACAGTACCATCTTGCTTTAAGATTTTAAGAATAGGGATTTCAACGGAATGACCATCAAGAAATTCAGGGCAATGAATAACTCGACTTGATTGATACTTTGCTTTGTCCATAAGTTTCTCTAATAGGGGCACTTACCCTAATACGGTTGATTAGAAGCATTGTGCTTTATTTTCGATACAAACTTGCTCAATTTCAGTGTCATAATAATTATGGCAAGGAAATTAAAAAGTTTTGGCCAATTTCAAAAATACTTAAATGCAACCAGCACAAGTGCTAGAAAACGCGCAGCAAGCCACGTATCGCATTGTATTAAAAAGAAAATTGAAATGGCGTCTTATAATAATTATTTGACGAACTTTACACTTTGGTAACGTGTGATGCAATTAGGCCGCTCAATTAACCCAAAACGTCAGTGGAAATTTAGCTTTACAGACAACTGAAAGCTTTCATTTAGGGGAACATTTTTGCTGCCGGGGATGTAAATCATCACCATTGCCACATAATTGACGTTGTATTTTTAACATATCGTATTTTTTAAGGTGATAAAAAAGCACTAGTTCAGGTCAATAATCTAGTGCTTCAATTACATAGCCGTAAGGTATTGGTTTTGTTACTTACGGATTACTAAAGAGGTATCTTGATGTTGCCAATTTAGTGCTAAGGTTAAAGTGTCATTGACCGAGTCATACTCAACGACGGAATTATCTAACGTTTTACCGTTAAACGCTATACCTTCAACCCCGCCAGTCCAGTTATGTATAACAACATTTATATTACGCTGCTTAGGCATTCCTTTATAACCTTTGCCTGGTAACTCGCGGTTAAAGGTTAATTCAAAGTGCTCATCTTGGTTTATCGAATTGATGTTGATTAACTCAAAAGCGTTGTTGGCAATAGACTGGCTTGTTTTGCCATCGTCTTCAAATATTTGCCTTGCACTGGCTTTTACCTGTTCACAGTAGTACACATCTAAATTTAAAACCGATGCGTCATAATCTCGGGTGGTTTTAATATCGCTTGTGGTTGGAATAATACTGCCCCCCTTTACAAACACAGGGATGGTTGCCAGTGTTAATGGGTAATCAACGATTTGTCCGCCCTGGTATTGTTTACCAGAGAAGTAATCAAACCAAATTCCTTCAGGCAGGTTTACCTTTATGCTGTTTAATTTGGGGTCGGTTACTGGGTTTACAAAAAACGCATCGCCCCAGTAGTATCGGTCTTTAATCGCAATAAGATCTTGATTGGCTTCATCATCAAAGAAAACCGGACGCATTAATGGCATACCGGTTGTGCTGTTTTGGTAAGCCAGTGTGTAATTATAGGGCAATAAGGCATAGCGCATTTTAATGAACGTTCGGGCAATGTCGACGGTTTGCTTATCGTGAAAAACCGGCTCAGAAGCAATTTTCTCTTGCGCATGCGGACGATAAATAGGTTGGAAAACGCCGTATTGTAGCCAGCGCAAATACATCTCCTGATCAAATGTTTCGCCGCCGGCAAAGCCACCTAAATCAGAATGAGTATAAGCCATACCTAACAAGCTCATTTGCAGGCTTAATTCGACTTGCGGTTTTAAGCCACCCCAGCTGCGACTTACATCCCCTGTCCATGGGATCATACCAAAGCGTTGCGAGCCAGCAAAACCCGAGCGCATGATCATAAAGGGTCTTACATCACTTTGTTGTTCGATTAATGCGTTATAAACCACTTCTGCCCATTTATGGCCATAAGCGTTATGTACTTCACCGCCTGTGGCCACAATGTTTTGTTCACTTAAGTAATGCAGCATTGTGTCAGGGTGCACTTCTGGCTCACCTAAATCGCCCCAAACACCAGTTACGCCTTGATTGGCCAAATCTTTGTAAATATTACCAAACCACTGTTGTCCGTCTTCACTAAAGACATCAACCAGACCGGTGTTACCAAAAAAGAAATCAAAAATTTGCGGTTCTTTATTGGTGATGTTTTTGCCTAGTGCATTGCGCTTAACGGCATCATCCCAACGCTTAGATGTGGTGGTAATAAACGGCTCAGAAATGAGCACGGTATTTACCCCATCCTCTTTTAATTGTTGGATCATTTTATTTGGCTCAGGAAACGTTTCTTTTTCCCAGTCTAATGTGCCCATATGACCGGTAATTTCTTTACCAAACCAATATAAGTCCAGAATGATTGAGTCTACCGGTACGTCCTTTTCACGAAACGTAGCAATGGTATCCAGCACTTCTTGCTGGGTATGATAACCAAAGCGAGATGAGTGATTACCAAAGGCCCAACGAGGTGGCATAGGCTGAAAGCCAGTTACGTTGACATAGCTTTCAATCAACTTAGGGTAAGATGAACCCGCCATAACAATATAAGATTGACGGCCACCCTTGGTTTCAAACTGTAAAATATCTTTTTCAGTCTTACCTAAATCAAGATGTGCACTGGCGCTGTTATCAAACAATAAGATGTATTTGTTGCTCGAAAATATCGCCGGAATACCGTAATTCATCTGGTAGGATTCGGTGGTGTAACCATAATGGGCACGGTTATATAATGGCAATCGATGGCCTCGTCTGTCCATGCCAAGCACACGTTCACCGCTACCAAGGAGCTTTTCATCATCTTGAAGTTTAAAACGAAATCCTTCTACCGTTGATTGGTTAAAGTACCCCATTTCTTCGCTTAACAGTAATTTGCCGTTTCGATAAAACGCGATTTGTGCCGTTTTTTTGTTTACCACCGCTGTTAACACCGGGGTAGAAAACGTTAAAGATTGCTCATTATCATGCAAAGCAACGGCCGTTTGGTGCGATGAGATCAACGACGCATCTTTGGCAAAAGAAGGAAAAGACGATTGCTTGTCTTGTTGGTATACCACTTCTAAGGCCTGGGAATGTATAGCATTTAACGTCAATTGGCCATCATCGGTTTGGATGATTAATCGTTTATCTAAAAATTGATGCCCTAGGTATTCTCTTGCACTTGCAGAAAACACAGTAAAAATAAACAGAATAACGGTAAGAATGAAAACATTGCGCAATTGATTCAAGATAACTCCCTAGTAACGTTGAACAGAAAATTTTTTTTGCCCTAAAAAACAAAATGTCGCTGTTGTTCACAAAGCAGCGACATATGTTATATCAATAGTTAAGAAATGTTGCTTTGAACTAAAACAACTTTATTGGTCGGACCGTAAGTAAAGCACGTTGCCCTATGGCCACATTGGCATTGGGAAAAATGATGGCCTCCCCGGGTACCGTTACCCGATGTTCAATGTCACCATCGGTAGCCAATAAATGATCCATGGGATAATCGGTGAAGTTTTCGGCTTCATCAGCGAAGTGCAAAATAAAGTCTTCGTTTTCACGATTTATGGTTTTGTAAATTTCAAATAAATTAAATTGTGTTTCGTCATACTCGCTCAGCACTAAATCCTGATCGCCTAGCAAACGGCTTAAGGCTTGTTTCGTTTTGGCAAAATTGTTCATATCATTTTCACCAAACGGCATCACTTTACCTAACTCAACCGTAAAGGCATGGGCATTAAACTCGTTGGTGGAAAAGTAGCTAAAAGTGGTAGTTGGGCTGTTGGAAATTAAAATGGTATTTATGCCACAACTTAATAAAAACTGCAGTTGTTGTTTACTGTGCTCACGACGCCCATTAAGGAAAGGGTAAACGGCAAACTTGTCGTTTTTAGAGCCTCGAATAGCCGTGTGTAAATCATAATGGTAGCGGCTGCGATCACCTGAAATATGTGAGCCTTGATCGAAAAATTCACGAATATAATCTTCAAGCGCCTTGGCACGTATTCGTTCATCATTACAGAGTCCTTCGCCATCGCTGTGCGCCCCTGAGAACAAACGGTTTAAGTTTTCTTCAACAAAACGCTCACCAATATTTATCGATGGCGGGTTACCAAACAAAAACAACACTCGCTGTTTTAGCACTAATTCACCTTGAATGATTTCACGAATTAATTGCTGGCAAATTTCAATGGGTGCGGTTTCATTGCCATGAACGGCACAAGATAAGACGATATCGCTGTCGGTTTCCTGATTAATCGGCTCAAAACATATCACCCCGGTGTCTAAAACACTTACTAAGGTTTGAGCCTGAGTTTGCGGGTGCGTTAGGGTAAAGTTGAATAGTTCAGGAAGTTGTTTAGGAAATTGACGTGTAATGGCAAGAAAATCACCATCTTGTTGGAGTTGTTGTTGTAGCTTTTGTAATTTTGGGGTCACATTAATGTATCGTTATTAAATGATGACGTTATAGTAAAAGAAAAGCGCCGTGATGTTAAGCATCACGGCGCTTTAAATATTTAAGTTGTGGTAAGTTTAAAATCTATAAGCCAGCGTTTTTAAATGCATTACCAACTAACACCTTGGCTTCTTCAAAAATTGTTTGTAAGTGCTCATCACTAATAAAGCTCTCACCGTAAATTTTGTAGATTTCTTCCGTTCCTGATGGACGCGCAGCAAACCAACCGTTTTCAGTAACCACTTTTATGCCACCAATAGCAGCATTATTACCTGGCGCATGCGATAAAATCGCTAAGATTTTTTCACCGGCTAGTGTGTCTTGACTTACGTCATCCGCAGAAAGTGAACTTAATACGGCTTTTTGTTCAAGGCTAGCAACCGCATCGACACGGCCATAGCTTGATTCACCTAAATCAGCCGCTAATTCTTGGTACCACTGATGTGGATCTTTACCCGTTGTTGCAATCATTTCAGCGGCTAATAAACACATAACAAAACCGTCTTTATCGGTTGTCCAACAGCTACCATCTAATGATAAGAATGATGCACCGGCACTTTCTTCACCACCAAAGGCATAGCTTGAGTCGGCTAAACCATCAACAAACCATTTAAAACCTACCGGTACTTCTGATAGTGGTTTTTGAATTTTGTCCGCTAAACGGTCAATCAAAGAACTTGAAACCAATGTTTTACCAATTTTGGCATCCGCAGACCATTGCTTACGATGCGTGAACAAGTAATTGATTGCTACCGCAAGGTAATGGTTCGGGTTCATTAAACCACCGCTTGGCGTTACGATACCGTGACGGTCAAAATCTGGGTCGTTACCAACGCTCACATCAAAATCGTCTTTCATGGCGATAAGACTTGCCATGGCGTAAGGCGATGAACAATCCATGCGGATTTTTCCGTCTTTATCTAGCGTCATAAAGGCAAAGTTGGCATCAACAACGGGGTTAACCACTTCGATATTCAGATTGTATTCTTTAGCAATAGCTGGCCAGTAATCGATACCAGAACCGCCTAGTGGATCAACACCAATTTTAATACCGGCTTTACTGATGGCATCCATATCAATTACTTGTGCTAATTGCTTAGTGTAGAAATCGATAAAATCGGATTTTTTAAGCAAAGGCGACGCCATCGCTTCACTAAAGTCCATGGTTACCACGTCTTTTAAACCGTTTGCCAAAATTTCATTAGCGCGTTGTTCAATTAACTTGGTGATATCGCCTTCGGCAGGACCACCATGAGGTGGGTTGTATTTAATACCACCATCACTTGGCGGATTGTGCGAAGGAGTGATGATTAGGCCGTCAGCCTGATCTTCATTATACTTGTTGTGCTCAATAATTAGACGAGAAACCACCGGCGTTGGCGTAAAGCCTTCATCTTCTTGAATAACAACAGGCACATCGTTGGCAATTAATACGCTAATTGCAGAGGCAAATGCAGGCTCTGATAAGGCGTGGGTATCTTTACCTAAAAATAATGGGCCAGTAAAATTATGTTGCTTACGGTATTCGGCTACCGCTTGAGAAATGGCTAAAATGTGGTGTTCATTAAAGCTGGTTTTTGTCGTGCTGCCACGGTGACCAGAGGTACCAAAACTTACCCGTTGTGATACTACATTCACATCCGGTTTTAATAAAAAGTAATCACTAGTTAAACGTGCAATATTGATTCGATCGCACGGGCGAGCTGGCTTGCCAGCATGAGGATGAACACTCATAAATTATCCTTAAAATAGTTGAACATACAGCGAGTAAGTTAAACAGTTAAATTATAGTAAATCACGGATGGCTTCTGTCTGCTGTGCAGTATAACCAAACTTATTTGCTACATCTGTTAACATCAATTTTTTCTTGGTTGTATTTGAGTTAGTAATAACCCAGTACTGGGTCTCTGGAATTTGCTTAGGCTTGGTGGAACTGCCATTTTCCAATAACTCGCTTTCGCTTTTCGCAAAATATAAACGGTTACGGCCACGAATTTCTAATACCGACTCAAATTTGTCACTGTGTACACGGTACAAATTAGACAAGATCAATAAGAACCTGCCAACGGCACCACGTTGAGTGGCCAACTCTTCTTTGTTGATCACATCAAAAATATTTTGACATGAGGTTTTCGTATCAACAACCACAACCTCTTTTGCATCAGCAGCAATCTGGATTTCAGGCTCTGGCTCATTCTCTGATTCGGCAATTACCGTATCTTGTGCTTCGCTTTCGTTTATATTAGTTGTCGTTTGTACGGTTTGCGAATTGTCTTCTTGTTGCTTTTCAACGGCTTCAACTGCTTTTTGAGGTGCATTTGGGTCTACGGCCAATAAACGGCGTAAAATATCCGATGCACTTTCACCAATAAATTTAGTCTTACTGGCAATGTATTGATAAAGCTCGTCATCTACTTCGATGGTTTTCATTCATTTCCCTAAAGAATTCCTAGAAAGGAATCAATTATACTTATTGATAAATAACTCTCTAGTAAATTATGCGCAATTTTGCAAAAATTTTGATCAAGTTCATGCAAAAAGTTACACGATGGCCGTAATCATGCGTTTTACAACAAGATTTAGTCATTGACGTTGTAAAAATACAACCCCACTAAAACAATTAAACCGGTCTAAACACCGGCTAACTAAATCCCCTTACTTAATCAGCCAGTAAAAACAACCAAACGATTAGAGGCAAAAATAGCAAGGTTCCAGCCCAGCCAAAAGCAACACAGAAGCGAGTAGGCTTTGTTTCATCATGAAGTTGGGCTAATATACCGAGCAAAATATGCTTTAAACAACGACAATAAGATGACTTCTGGCAATTTAGTAAATTATACCGTTCGCAAAAGTGCGACCTCGAACTCCCCCATTCCCGTTTTATTAATTCACGGCCTATTTGGTGGCTTGGAAAATTTAAACGCGTTGGCCAAGCATCTTAGTAATGACTTTGATGTGATCAGCATGGATGTTCGCAATCATGGCAACTCATTTCATAGCAATGAAATGACTTACCCACTAATGGCGGACGATGTGTTGGCGTTACTGGCGCATTTAAATATTGAAAAACTGCATATTGTTGGTCATTCGATGGGAGGCAAAATTGCCATGCAATTTGCTTTGCATCACCCGAACATGGTGGACAAATTAGTCATTGCCGACATTGCCCCAGTTCAATACCAACACAGCCATGAGCAAGTGATTAATGGATTAAAGTCGATACACTTAGATAGTTTGCAAAATCGTAAGGAAGCCGACCAACAGCTTGCCTCTTATGTTGAAGAAATTGGCGTACGACAATTTCTGCTAAAAAATTTGGTAAAATCTGAGCATGGCTTTACTTGGCGAGCAAACATTAACAACATCGCCAACGCGTATGAAAACATCATTGCCGGTAATGCTGCTGACAGCCCATTTTTAGGCGACACCCTATTTATAAAAGGGTCAAATTCTGATTACATCACCAGTGAACACCGTGAGCTAATAATGCGCTATTTCCCGAACTCAAAGGCTCGGGTAATGTCGGGAGTTGGTCATTGGCTGCATGCAGAAAAACCAGTGGTATTTAACAAAATCGTAGAAAATTTTATGAAAAAATAACAAACATATATTGTAAAATACGGCTTTTTTTACGCTTGGTGCAATTAATTGCTCATTCCTAACAATGTTGATGTTTTTTTAATGTGAAAATCGCTGCGCCTTGTGCTATAGTGCGCCGATAATTTGCAGGGTGTAGTATGCTTTCCGAAAATATAGAATTAATCGAATCAATCGGCTTAAATTTATTCTTTGTTGTTATTTTCTTCTTCATTGGCATGTCGATTCATGACGTAATGAACAAAAATAATGTACCAAAAAAAGGCCGATACGTGGTTTACTTCGTATTGTTTCTAGGGTGTGCTGGCTTTATCGCCAAAGGTGTAATCCAGATGGTTTGGGAAAGTAATGGAATAGGCTAGTATGGCAAAAGAAGCAGCAGATTTAACAACACTAGATTTATTTATTGATGAAAAACGACCGGGTCGTCCAAAGACCAACCCATTTCCACGCGAAGTTCAGGTAAAAATCAATAAACGTAATCAAGTTAAACGAGATAAAAACAAAGGCTTAAAGCGGGTAGAATTTAAACTGCATACCGAAGTCTTTGTACAGCTAGATGACCTAGCAAGAGATAAAGGCATCAGTCGCAGCGATTTAATTGAGTCGATGATTGTTGATGCGTTATCTAAACAAAATTAATTGATTTAAGTTTTAATATATAGGGTTTATTAGAATGGCAACAGTAGGACTTTTTTTTGGTAGTGATACAGGCAACACAGAAGCCGTAGCCAAAATGATCCAGAAAAAACTGGGTAAAAAAAATGTCGACGTAAAAGATATTGCAAAAAGTGCTAAAGAAGACATTGCAGGTTTTGATTTATTAATCCTTGGCATCCCTACATGGTACTACGGTGAAAACCAATGTGACTGGGATGATTTCTTACCTGAATTGGAAGAAATTGATTTTAATGACAAGTTGGTTGCAATTTTCGGCTTGGGTGACCAAGAAGATTACGCGGAATACTTTGTTGATGCGATGGCTCCTCTTCGTGATATCGTTGAGGCTCGTGGTGCCATCATGGTAGGCTCATGGTCTACTGAAGGCTACGAATTTGAAGAATCAAAAGCATTAATCGATGAAAATACTTTCATTGGTTTAGCTCTTGACGAAGACCGTCAGCCAGAATTAACAGAATCTCGTGTTGATGCATGGATTGAACAATTAAATGATGAAATGTGTCTGGCTGAGTTGCTAGATTAATCATTCCGTCATTTTCTTTTAAAAGCCTCATATTTGAGGCTTTTTTTGTTTCTAAGATTGCTTTAAACTAGCTGCTATAGAAAAAGAAGAAAAATAAAGATAAAAGCCCCCCTAAATGTAAATAATTCTCATCTAGGGGTTTAAACTCTAAAAATAAGCTTTTATAATTTTCCGCAACTTATTTGATATTTAGGATGAAAATGCCAGAGCAAAACGAAGAATTAAAAAGAGCTGGATTAAAGGTAACCTTACCTAGAATTAAAATCCTGGATATACTGCAAAAACCAGACAACCAACACATCAGCGCTGAAGAAGTTTATAAAATTCTTTTAGAACAGCATGAAGAAATCGGCCTGGCAACGGTGTATCGAGTTTTAAACCAGTTTGATGATGCTGGCATTGTGTCTCGTCATCACTTTGAAGGTGGCAAGTCTGTTTTTGAATTATCTCATAAAACCCACCACGACCACTTAGTTTGTTTAAAGTGTGGCAAAGTGGTTGAGTTTGAAGATGACGTAATTGAAAAAAGACAATTGGTTATCGCCAAAAAGAACAAAATCAAACTGACCAACCACAGCTTGTATTTATACGGTGAATGTGAAGACGAAGAAGCCTGTGAAGCATATCGAACAGAGCATCAGTAAGCAGGCTGAGCAAAGACTTTAATCAAAAGCAGTGAATTTATTCACTGCTTTTTTGTATCTGGGATATCGTCAATAACTGCCACTTACAACTCAGACTAAAATAATTGGACTGCCTTGCCTGTCAACTTAAATAGGCGTAATGTATTGATTATGAACGGCTTGTGAGAGCGATAAACGGCCATTAAACCTTATATTTATCAAAAACCTCAATCCCCCAAGAAACCTAGACTCATAAATAAAAGGGATTCAGCAAGATGGATGCAACTTATTACTTAGGGAGTTAGATATAATGTCGCAACATATCAAACGTTTAATTATTTATGTGAACAAACCACTAATTTTGCCGTTAGTCACAGTTTTCTTGTTAGTTGCTTCATTTTTTGTCTTTGAATTATATGAAATTCTTTCGTCAGGGCAATATATATATCGGGGTGAACTATACGAGGCGAACAAACATACTGAAACTCGTTATTGGACTGCCGTCTTCAAATATTGTGCTTTTGTATTTTTCTTTATTTATGCGGCTTGTAATGTTCGGGATAAAAAAAATGAGCCTAAAGAACGTGAAGACAAAGAACAAAAGTAAGAAGTGTATTTCGGGTGCTCTTCATATTCCGTTTCTGGCACCATCTTGCCTGTTGGCTCAAACAAGCGTAAGGTATTGAACAGCAACGACTCTTTCGAGCGAGCTACAGTCATTACAAATAAGCTGGAATTATATTATTCTTTGCATAATTTATCGTTACCTGCAAATGTAGTGATTTCTTTTGAAGCTGAATTTACTGTTTAATTTATCCTTTCGGAACCATTAACCTTTTTCAGGAGGGTTTAAAGTTGAGATGTCTTTTTGTACTGCTCTATACAGTTTCGTTCTATGTGAGTGCAGGTTGCTCTGTTTCAGATGAAATGCAGCAAGAATGGAATGAAAAGTATGAAAACGAGATTAATATTGAAACTAAACTTAATGATTCAAGTTTTTATGTCGTTATAAACCTTCCTGAATATATCAATAATCAGAAGTTTAAATCAGTATTGTTATTATCTGATAGTATTGATAAGCCGACCTTCGCTGCGCCATTACAAACTTATTTTGAAGATGGAAAATTTAATACGTGGTATGACATAGATGCAGGTCAAATTACAAGGCACTTTGTAGTTGCATCTTTTGGAGAAGACTGTCTCACAAGTGTAATTAAAGAAGTCTATTACCAATAAACATAAATTGTTTTACTTAAACCTTCATTGAAAATAGTAACTGTACGGTCGTTGGTGGCACTCTTGCCAGCCCCTCGTAAGGTCATTGAATGACAAAGGCAAAAAAGAGCGAAGTAAGGATGTTGGAAGAAAATGTCCTCGACATTACTGAAACGTCTACATACCAAACTTTTATATTTTAGGAGCCAAAATGACTGTAGGTACGGATTGTCCTAATTGCGCGAAAGATATAGGGGTTGCATCTATTATCAAGGCTCCTTTGCCAAATATGATGAAATGTCCTCATTGCAATGTAAAAATAAAGTATAAAAATTTACCGTGGTTAATTTTACTAACTTGTGTAACGCTTTACGTTTTACTTATCATTGTCGCGATAATTAACCTTGACGTAATTCAATATCAGCGTAACCGACTTGTTGAGTTACTTATTATCTTTGCTTTATGGATGCCATTTGAGGTTGTTATCGCTAGAGCCCTAAGAAAAAACTCAGAGTTAGTTTTAAAATAAAATATAACAAGCAACTAATGCGGGGCTTTTAACGGTTGGCTCTGTTTCGCTTCGGGGTACAGTATAGCCAGCTTTTAAACTCCTGGTGTGGGTGTTATCGAACGGCTGCAATTGACACAAAACCCACTTTTAATCCACCTACCTTTACGCTGATATTTGCTCTATAATGAACCAATAGTAATAACATTGGTTCATTATAGAGAGGTGTGTATGGCTGTTGTAAGAAAAACAATTACATTCACTGAGCAACAAGATGCTTGGGTTAAAAGTCGAATTAGTTGTGGTGACTACACTAACGATAGTGAGTACGTAAGAGATCTAATCAGAAAAGATCAACAAAATAACGACAAATTACGTCTGCTTCAATCAGCAATAGCAGATGGCCTAGCAAGTGGTGTCAGTACAAGGTCGGTAACAGATATAATGAAAGACGTCGACTCAAAGCTAGGGTTACATGGCTAACTATATTCTTTCTAATAAAGCTGATAGTGATCTAGCCGAAATTTATGAATATGGGATCATAAATTTTGGTAAAGACCAAGCATCAAATTATTTGCTTGGATTACATGATAAGTTTGAGTTTATTATTCGAAATAAATTCATAGGCCGCTCTGCAGACGAAATATGTTTAGGCTTAAAACGAGCCTTATATAATTCTCATGTCATTTTTTATCAAGAACAAGATCCAGATATTCTCATAATCAGAGTTTTGCGAAGTGAAATGGACTTTGAACGCCATTTATATTAGAAAGCCCTAAAGGACTGTTATTGGCACCTTCCAGTCATAGCCACTTCGAAACTGAAGGAGATCCCATCCAAAAACATGATGGGATGACGCTGTGTTTTTTCTGATTATGTGCGTTTTTATATGATGTTATGAATGACTCTGAGTGGCACCCAACTGCCTGTCAGCCTACTCTCCGGCAAATAACTGCGGTATTACTCTGACGTTAACACACGCACCGTTCAATGCTTTATTGTTGTACACAAACTTTCAGCAATGCGAACTTTTTGGAACTGAACGACGATACCTTTTAGAGGGAGCGTCATCCGGCATCTTAGACCTAGCTAAACATCACATCTATCAATCTGATTTTTAACACGAATAATATCGGCCATAGTCGAAATGGCAATTTCAACGGGCGTTTTACTGCCAATATGTAAGCCAATTGGCGCATGCAAGCGGTTAAGCTGATCTGGGGTGATCTCACAAATTCGTTCTAGACGCTCCAATCGATTGGCGCTGGTGCGCTTTGAGCCCATTGCCCCAATATAAAAGGCGTCTGTTGCGAACACCTCCATGAGTGCGGCATCATCCAAACGCGGATCATGTGCCAATGCCAATACGGCACTGTGACTGGTTGCGTATTTTTCAACAAACAAATCTGGCGACATCCAGTCAATATCGACACCACCATCGAGTTTGGCGAAGGCCCAACTATCGGCAAGTTCTCGACGCATATCACACACCCTAACATTAAAGCCTGCTTGTAAACCAAATTGAGCAATGTATTGAGTCACTGGGCCAATACCAACCAATAACAAAGAAAATGCCTGTGCGTATGAAATAACAACCTGTTCTTTGTTTTCCTCCACATTAAGCTGAGTTTTGTCGGGCATAAAGTTAAGTTGTTTGTCGCCTGATACTAATGAAATGGTGCGATTAAATGCCTTCTCTCCCTTTTGCATTTCAGCCCATTTGACCAAATAGTCCTGACTCGATGTGGCCGTTTGAAAGCGTTCAACCAATAACCGAATTGTGCCGCCACAGGGAAGCTCACGCACAATATCAGCATCACTTAAATGATTGCCGTAAACAAAAATTTCATTATCATGAGTAAAACGGCCCTGCCCTATCATTTTAACAAACGCATCTTCTAAACAACCGCCGGAAATGGAGCCTACCCGAACGTGGCCATCGGTAAGAAATACCGAACCTACACCTCTTGGCGCTGAGCCATAGGTCGATAAGATAGTACAGAGCCAAATATCTTTTTTTTGTGTTAACCAGTTATGAGCGGTGGCAATCACATCATCATTATTAATTTGCATCAACCCTGCCGAAAATGAGGTGTTTTTTTAATAAATTATCATTCGCCTTAAATCCATGCAAACTAAAAGAGGTAAAACAGCATCTTATTGAATTAGTTAGGATGATATCGACACACTTTGAAAAACAAACAGCTTCATATCTTCATGCCAATAATCTTCATCAAAGCCAGCTTTAACCTTGAGCTTACCAATAAAGTTTTTAGGCTCGGGCAAGCTTTCCCACACCGAGGGTAAAAAAAGCGCATTGCGGTGACCATGCTCGATAACCAAGCCGTCTTTCCCCCGCTTTAATTGCTCTATTAACGCTTGCTCCCCACGATTTTCAATCCGTTTAAATGGGGTCAATATTGAAATATGAAATGATAACTGTGCCAGTTCACTTTCCGTTAACGGTTCGAAACGCGGATCGCGACAAGCGCTATTGTAAGTGTATCGACAGATGTTTTCCCACAGCGGTTTATCTGCTGCTTTCGTACCTATGCAGCCCTTCAATTCGCCTCTTACATAAAGGGTAACAAAACAGGCCGCGTGTTGAGACAACATGATATTCCTAGGATCTTTTGGCAAGACTAGCATGTGCTGAGTAACGGTACTTTTTAACACTTGCCAAACCAAGTTTCGGGCTATAGCTTGCTCGGCTTCACCTAATTTAAAATTGTTCATCATTTCGCTTTTGATCCGTTAATTTGTTCTTCATTTGCCTTTTACCAATTAAGCGCTCACTACAAAGCTGACATACCCTACCACGCTGGTTTTATCACCGCCGGTATCGCCGGAGTTTTTATAATCTATAAAATGCATCTGCCAGCACTGCTGTGTGCAATAGGTAAAAAAACCATTCAGCACATTGCTGCCACAGGCTTCTTCCCCCGATAAATTTGTTGCCAAGTTGTGCATGCGCTTTATCGTTGCTTTATCAATGAGTCGTGCTTGTTCATAGACGTGAAAATGACTTAAATCGGTGCTTATGACGAGTAACGTGTCAGGCTTGTCCACCTCTTGTAATAGTTGAACAATAGCCTCTGTCGCCATCGAACCAACAACGATGGGGAGGACTTTTATATCGGGTAAACACATTTGCAGAAAAGGCAATTGTACTTCAAGGGAATGCTCCAATCGATGTGCTTCATCGCCTAGGTTGACAAGGCCTTTTTCGAGTAGTTGATTGCGTAGCTTGGTGTCAATATCAACGTCTCCTAATGGGGTAGCAAAGGCATTGTGATGGCTTACCGCTAATCCTTGTAATGCGACCCGGTGATTAGGCCCTAAAATAATGGCGCGGTTATAGTTGTTAGCTTGTTGAGCAAGCAAACGATAGGCTGCGCCCGCCACCTTACCTGAGTAACAGTACCCGGCATGGGGCACTATCACCGCTTTTATGTTTTCTTCAGCATCAATATTGCCCGCGAGGCAACGCTTTACCTCAGTTTGCAATGATTGTTTATCGGCTGAATAAAAACGCCCTGCAACCGCTGGTTGACGCACACTCACTCAATTTACCCTTATCCGGAAATATTAAATAAGTATAGATAAGTTACCTATACTTTATAAACAGGCAATAGGGGTTAATATGGCTAGAGAAAGCAAAGACACCTTTCCCACCCAATACTGGCATAAACTCGATGATGGTAGGGTTTGCTGTGACGTGTGCCCGCAGCATTGCACCTTAAGAGAAGGTAAACGTGGAAGTTGTTTTGTGCGCAAGCACCATCAAGGCGAAATTGTCTTAACCAGCTATGGTCGCTCATCCGGTTTTTGCATCGATCCCATTGAAAAAAAGCCGTTAAATCATTTTTATCCGGGTTCTAGAGTACTCTCATTTGGGACCGCAGGATGCAATTTAAGCTGTCAATTTTGCCAGAATTGGGATATCAGCAAATCTAGGAAACAAGACTCTCTGTGTGATACGGCGATGCCTGAGCAACTCGCGCAAACAGCCAAACAGCACCACTGCAAAAGTCTGGCATTTACCTATAATGACCCCGTCATTTTTATGGAATATGCCATCGATACCGCCATAGCTGCAAAAGCCGAGGATATAAAAAGTGTGGCAGTGAGTGCCGGCTATATTTGTGATGCGCCCCGAGTAGAGTTCTTTCAACACATGGATGCAGCGAACATCGATTTAAAGGCCTTTACGGAGCGTTTCTATCACAAGATATGCCATGGTCATTTGCAACCCGTGTTAGAGACTTTGATTTACTTAAAACATGAAACGGATGTTTGGTTAGAAATCACCACCTTGTTAATTCCCGGCGAAAATGACTCAGAAAACGAGTTACACCAAATGTGTCAGTGGATATCTGAAAAGTTAGGCACGCAGGTGCCAATCCATTTCAGTGCCTTTCACCCTGATTTTAAAATGCTAGATAAAGAAAGAACACCGATAGAAACGCTGTTAAAAGCTAGGCAAATAGCACTGAGCTATGGGCTGCAATATGTGTATTGTGGCAATGTACTTCATAGTGAATCAGACACCACACGATGCCCAAACTGCCACTCTGTCGTGATTGAGCGCAACTGGTATGAAATAAAACAATACCAATTAAACCAGCAAGGACAATGCTTGCAGTGTCAGCAACAAATTGCCGGGCGATTTTGTGCCTATGAGCAAAGCTTTGGCCGAAAGCGCATTCCTATTCACATTAATACCTAACCATTTACCGGGGAAAACGCCCCAAGAAACACCTTACAAACTTAATCACAATAACGCTTTAAAACACTGAAACTAAATCAATTATTCCATTTACATGGTAAACAAGGCACTGGCTCAATTGGTTGCTTGGGCGTTTATGTTTGAGAAAAGCTTTCAAATTTGCCCCTTTGTTCAGCACGTAACAGCTGCCATCGCGGCGGAAGATTTATCGCCTTTGAATCGAAAAATACAGACTGTGGTAATTGTGAATTAAGCTGTGCTCTAAAGTGAGCCCACATTGTGTGGATTCGCGAGGCTCTACTCAATTTTTCTGCACGATCAAATAGCAATGTAAGTCTATTGGCTCTGAGCCAAGGTACTTTATTTGGCACCCAAGTTGTCTTATTAACTGTAAAAAGCCATTGGTCCCCAAACTTGAATAGTATACCTCAACGCCCATTGCGTCATCACAATGTTCAGCAGGTTCATCAGTGCCCCCAAACGAGAAAATAAACACTCCTTTGGAATTCAAACTGGCCACTAACTTACCAATAACCTGAGTCTGCTCGGTTAAAGGAATATGCCATATACTGTCCCACGCCGAAATAAAGTCGTACTTTTTGCTCGGTTGCCACTGGCATATATCTTGGTGATGAAAAACTAAATCGGGGTGCTTTTGTTTTGCCAGATTAAGCATTTCTTTAGACACATCAACACCTTCTGGGGTTAAACCTTCACTTATCAACAAATCAATAAAACGGCCCGTACAACCGCAGCCAACATCCAGAGCCGTCTCTTTATTATGCAAAAAGCTCAGCGCTTGCTTATGCTCTGCTATGCCATTGTTTCTATTAAATTCAGGCCGCGTCCATAAGTAGGTAATTTGATCGTAAGCTTGGCCAATGTCTTTTGGTGTCATTTTTATCTTCATAAAAGTAATCTTACGACACTATAGCCCAAGATCAACAAGGCTTAGATCAACAAGGCTTAGTTCAACAACGTCTAGTTCAACAACGTCTAGTTCAACAAGGCAGAAATCAAAAAAGGCTTACCATAAACATGGTAAGCCTTTTTATTCAATAAACTGGCGGTATTGATTTAGCCTGAGATTTTAGCCCAGGTATCACGCAAACCAACGGTACGGTTAAAGACTAAGTTGTCTTTGCTGGCTTCTTTGTTATCCAAACAGAAGTAACCTTGGCGCTCAAACTGGAATGCTTTTTCTGGCTCAGCATTAGCAAGCGACGGTTCAACTCGTGCGTTGTTTAATACAACTAAAGATCCTGGGTTTAATACCTTATGGAAATCTTCTTCGGCCGCGGGGTTTGGCACAGTGAATAGGCGGTCGTATAAACGAATTTCAGCCGGTAAACTTTGCTCAGCACTTACCCAGTGAATAACACCTTTAGGCTTAGTACCATCTGATGGGTTCTTACCAAGCGTATCTTCTAAGTATGAACAGTAAACCGTTGTTACATTGCCATCTTCGTCTTTATCACAGCGCTCAGCCGTAATAACGTAAGCACCACGTAAACGAACGGCTTTGCCAATCACAAGACGCTTGTACTTTTTGTTTGCTTCTTCACGAAAATCTTCCGCTTCAATGAATAATTCACGGCTAAATGGTACTTCACGGGTACCTTGTGAGTCATCTGAAGGGTGATTTTTAACGTTTAGAATTTCAACTTTGGCTTCATCATAGTTTTCAATAACCACTTTAATTGGATCAAGTACGGCCATTGCACGTGGTGCATTGTCGTTTAAGTCTTCACGAATACAGGCATCTAACACGCTCATTTCTACCGTGTTATCCATTTTGGTTACACCGATGCGTTTGGCAAATTCACGCATTGATTTCGGGGTAAAACCACGACGTCGGAAACCCGCAATGGTTGGCATACGAGGGTCGTCCCAGCCGTTAACTAAGTTTTCTTCAACCAAAGAGTTTAGCTTACGCTTACTCATTACCGTGTACTCAAGGTTTAAGCGTGAAAACTCGTACTGATGAGGCTCAGTTTCGATGCTAATATTTTGAATAACCCAGTCGTATAAACGGCGGTTGTCTTGGAATTCAAGCGTACAAATAGAGTGCGTAATGCCTTCAATCGCATCGGAAATACAATGAGTAAAATCGTACATTGGGTAAATGCACCATTTGTCACCGGTTTGGTGATGATGAGCAAATTTAACACGATAAAGAACTGGATCGCGTAAACAAATAAAACTTGATGCCATATCGATTTTGGCACGTAAACAACACTCACCTGATTTAAACTCACCATTGCGCATTTTTTCAAACAACGCTAAGTTTTCGTCAACGGGTGTATCACGGTAAGGACTGTTTTTACCTGGCGCATTTAGCGGGCCACGGTATTCACGCATTTCTTCTGGTGTTAAGAAATCTACGTAGGCTAAGCCTTTTTCAATTAACTCAACGGCGTAGCCGTGCAATTGATCAAAGTAGTTTGAAGAATAACGAACATCCCCTTCCCACTCAAAACCTAACCAACGAACGTCTTCTTGAATTGAATTAACGTAATCAATGTCTTCTTTTTCAGGGTTAGTGTCGTCAAAACGTAAGTTACATAAACCCTGATAATCCTGGGCAATACCAAAGTTTAAACAGATAGATTTGGCGTGACCAATGTGCAAGTAGCCGTTTGGCTCTGGCGGGAATCGAGTATGCACAGACGTATGTTTGCCACTGGCAAGATCTGCATCGATAATTTGACGAATAAAATTGCTAGGACGGTTTGAATCTTCCGACATCTAGAGAACCTCTGAAAATAAAATTATACGTTAGGGAATCTGGCATTATAACAACAGTTTTGCTGTTTAAATAGCACCGTTAATCAAATATATTGACCTAATCGGTGCATATTACAATTTTATACCAATCCCGCTAATTATGTGACTCGCTGAGAATGTTAGATTAGGTGCTTTATCTTCAATCCCTCGTGGCTATATTTATGTTGTTTATGCATGCTGCTCAATTAATGGGGCTGGTATAACCGCTCTGCATGCCCTACTTTGCCATCAGGCATACTCAAGCGAAAAACCTCTGTCGCCGAAACAGCCGCTTTATAAAAGCAATTGCAGCATTGGCATCGTCACAAATTACATAAGGGGTCAGGCTATGGAAAGCTTCAGGGATGGCGCTAACAGTCATATTTTTCTACCTTTTTTCAGTGCGTTATTGTTTGAACAACATGGATAAAGGTATTGGTGAAAATACTCGCTTAGGCAATTTCCCCTTACTATTAGGGATGGCTATTGGGTATGGCTTGCCGTTTACTAATGAAGCCCTGAAATAATCCCGCAGATAAAATAAACAGGCAACCGGTTAATTGCATGACATTCAGCGTTTCGCCAAACAGCAACCAGGCAAATAACACAACCGCAACTGGCTCTACGTAAGCTAACGTACCAAAGGTGACTGCCGGTAAATGACGTAAGGCTTTTACGGCAAATAAAATGGCAATAAAGCCCGGGATAATACCAATGGCAAGTAGCCATATTGCCTGCTCGACGCTTATATTTTGTGGGGTCATTAATACGAAAGGAAGTAGGCAAAGTGCACCTATTATCAGTTGCGATAAAGTGCTTTGATATTCGTTTGCCTTACCAGGCTTACGGTTAATCAGCATAAAGCCGCTGTAGGTAATGGCGGCTAAACAGCCGTAAAAAAAGCCGAGCCATTGACTGCTATTGGCGATTTCAACATCTTTTACATCCGGCATTATCAACACAAAGCCAAGCAATGCCACACATATTGCCAGCACATTAAGCCTGTTCAGTCGCTCCTTAAACAGCACATGGGCAAGCCCCGCCGTTAAAAGTGGTGCGATATAAATTAATATCACCGCAATCGCCATGCTGGTGTACTGCACTGCCATAATATAAAACACCATAAAACCGGCCAGCATCATACCATTGGCAATGCTGCGTTTTTCAAAACGATGTACGATTTGCTGATGGCGCTTACTACCCAGCATATACAGCAATAAACACAAGCTGCCAAGAAATAAGCGATAAAAAGTAATATGCTCTGCAGGTAATGCCGCAAAACGCGCAAACACACCTATGGTTGCCATACAAACGGCGGATAGAATGGCAAAAAAGAAGAATTTTGACTGGGAAGAAGTGTTGCTTACCACAATAGTATCTGGATATGTCTAAATTTTAAAAATCCATTCTAGCATAGCCATTTATACATTTGCAGACAAAAAAGCCCCTAAATCAGGGGCTGTTTTCAAATGGGTTTTCTTAAACTTATAATTGGATAATCAATGGTCCAGCAGCGTTAAGCGTTAAAAAGTTTTTAAGCTCGATAGGCTCATTAGTGACTAAATTTCGTCCTTTTGCGTTGGCATCAAGTGCTTCAGCAAAGCGGCTTAAGTCTAACTGAATTGGCTTATCATTCTTATTAAGAATAACCATTACCTTGTCTTTTTCGGTATAACGAAAGTAAACATAAATGCCATTTTCAGGACGGAAATGCTTCATTTTGCCGTTGATTAGAGCATCACTGGTTTGACGATAATTAAGCAAGGTACGCATCCAGCTTTGCATCTCGACTTGCGCTTTACTAAGCCCTTCGCCAGTGAAGGCGTTAACCGATTTATCGGCAAACCCGCCAGGGAATGGCATGCGAATCGCCCCATGAGAGTCATCGCCATCGTTATTGGCCAGTATTTCGGTGCCATAGTACATTTGCGGAATACCGCGCTGGGTTAACGTTAATGCCATCGCCATTTTAATATTGGCCAAATTGCCTTTTAATTGCGTAGCAATACGGCCCATATCATGGTTATCGGCAAATACAAGCAGGTTATCTGGGTTGGCAAATAAGAAATCATTCGCCATTGACTCATAAACGTTGATCCATCCCGAGTTGTATTCTTCTGACTCATTTAAGGCCTTTACCATGTTTTCTTGCAAGGCAAAGTCCATCATACTTGGGGTGTGCGATACATAGCCATCCGTATTTACTTTGCCTTTTTGCCAGTAGGAAACAACCACAGGGTTTGAGGTCCACTCTTCACCAACAATATTTAAATTGGGGTATTCATCGGTCAGACGTTTTGCCCAATCACTCAAGAATGCTTTATCAGAATAAGAATAGGTATCAACCCGGATGCCCGATAAATTGGCATACTCAACCCACCAGATGTTGTTTTGGGTAATGTAGTTCGCTAAAAGTTGTTGACGCTGATTCAAATCCGGCATGGTTGGTACAAACCAACCGTCATTAAATTGTTTGCGGTCGACATTACTTGCATGAATATCTTGCATTGTGGTGCGGGCATGGGTGGTGCCACTGAATTTTCCGTCAAAATTTAACCAGTCGTTGGTTGGCTTATCTTTATTCCACCAATGCTCTGAGCCACTATGATTTAGCACCACGTCCCAAATGATCCCAATACCAAGCTTTTCGGCTTTTTGGGAAAATTCTTTAAACTGTTCGTTACTGCCAAAGCGAGCATCAATGTTATAAAAATCGGTAGCCGCGTAGCCGTGATAACTATACGCTTTTTGATTATTCTCTAGCGGCGGAGTTAACCAAATCTGGGTAATGCCAAGGTCATCTAGATATTCAAGGTTATTGATAATACCAGTTAAATCACCGCCATAACGGCTGTCTTTTTTAGTAGGTGTCTTGTCACTATACAGGCTATCAACCACATCATTCGTTGTGTCACCGTTAGCAAATCTGTCTGGATTGATCAGGTAAATAACGTCTTCTTGCGAAAAGCTTTGGCGCTCAGCACTGCCCTGGCGTCGCGTTAATAAATCATAATCAAGCTCGACTTTATCGCCATCAGGCTCAGTAATGGTAAAGGTAAGCGTACCCGCCTGAGCGTGTTCACTTAGGGTTAAGTCGATAAAAGCATAGTTTGGGCTATCAACCGAAGTCACCTTTTTAAGAACAACTCCCGGGTAGTCTTGCAACTTGATATCACCTTTACCAACATCATCGCCACGCAATAATATTTGTAAGTTGGGCGACTGCATACCCACCCACCAATTCATTGGCTCAGCGATAATACCGCCTGCTTGCGCATAAGAGATTGGCAACAGCGTCGCAACCGTCAGTAAAGATTGCTTGGCTAATGCAGAAAGTGAGAATGGTTTTTTCATATTGTTCCCCAAAACATTATTGTATAGGGGTCATAGTACCTAAAACCTTAATATGGGCTCAATCAGCTGCATTCGTATTCATAACGGTTCTGGAACAATAACCGATATGTGTTTAGGCATATTAAAGACTTTGATTTTCTAGCCAGATAAGTGGGATATCCCATAATGATTGTGACTTTCGACTAAAAAACTTCATATGACCAATTTCAGTTAGACCATAATCACTTGGTTTTAGGGTTAAAGTTTTCGCTTGTAGATTAGGACTTACCGCCAACATATCCTGCACATTCGCGTCATTTGCTATATCGTCATCAGTGGCATTTACCCACATTGATGGAATGGTTAATTCATCGTAAAAGTGGGTATTAATGGTTTTATTAAAAGCCATTTGTACGTAGCCTCGACCGTTACACCAAGTTTGCCACTGCTTAGCCACTAATTTAGGTAATGGTTCGCCCATACCTAACCATTGCGCTTTAGTATGACCAAAAATGGCATTGGAGACGGGGATAAAAACGTTCATGAATAAATGCGCTTTTAGTTGATGGATTAGCCGCATATTCCAAAGACGGCCCGATGAGCAAGCATAATTAAAAATAGAAGAAAGCTTATCTGCATTTGGTAGTAAACCAAACAACTGGCCACCAGCACTATGCCCAATGAGATGGTAAGAACTCTCTGGAAAGAGCTCAATGAGTTTATCTAAAGCAGCTGGTTGGTCAAGCTCGCCCCAACATTGCAAACTTGCCTTACAGTCTCTGATATTGCCATGTAAAGACTCAGAAATACCTCGATTATCGTAGGTTAAAACAGCAAAACCATTATCAGCCAAATACGCCGCAAAATTGGCATAAAAATATCGCTTTATCCCCGTTGCGGGACCAATTAATACTGCGCCCTTTATGCTATCAGCAGGCTTAAAAACGCTAGCCGCTAATAAGAAGTTATCCTTACAGGTAATTTTAATGTGCTTGATTTCAACTTGACTCATAACAGCTCATTCTTTGCTTTGACAGCACCACCTTAACAGTGGTCATACCAGACCACAAGGGAAGATTTAACATTTATGCAACACCAGTAAGACCACTGGCATTTAAGTAGGTTGTCAATTGAGGGGGCTAGAAGGGACGTTATCATAGGTGAAAATTGAGTTGGGTTAAGCTTAGTTTTATGCTTAAAAAATCGTTAAATAGCTTTATTAAAGATTAGGTTAAACTGTTGTAGTTCATTGTGTATCTGCCGGTTCAAACCGATATAGACCTTTGCTCAAGTCAAAATAAATATCATAAACGCCTTCTTCGACAGAAATATTGTCTCCTCGATACATTAAACGCCCTTTTGGAAAGGTAACTCCTCCCCAATCTCTTTTCCATAAATTATCCGCTCTAAATTTAACTTCTCCATCATTCAACTCTAAGCGAACATGCCATTGTTTTTTAACGGGATCAATAAGTGTCATATCGACAGAATCATCATGCCAAGTCCGACCTTTTATCGCATCCCCGATAATACCTATATTTGGAAGGTATTGTTTTATAGAGACAAAATTTTGCTCAATCTGTTCTATAACAGTAGTCGTTCCACGCATAATTTCTTCGGTTTTAAATAAAATAAAACCTTTTTTGAGTTTAAGAGACTTTAATTTATTTATGAATACAGGATCGGTCATTAACTGTTTAGCGATACGAATTTCGTTTTCAGTATATTCATAGTATGAGTTAAGCAATCTTAGGTTATCTAGATCATTCAAACCGTGAAAACCAAGCTGTACATAAGCAACTGGAATGCCTTTATCCATAACATAATCAAAAATAACTCCCTTATGTAAACTCGATTGCTCTGAAGCCAATAAATACAATGCAGAGCTCTCGATATAATCGAAAATTTGAGTGGTTATTCTCTTTTGTTTTACGGTTATTGGATTTAGCTTGGCAACATTATCTTGGAAGTTGATGTCAAATTGCCCCGTAAAAATATGTGGCGTATCGAGATAGTAATACAAAGGAGGTAATAGAGCATGATCATAAGAAAACTCATCATTGAGTAGTGAATCGATAAGATAAATTTGTTGATAAATCCCGTTATTATAACCTTCAATTTCAAAACTAAGATCGATTAACTCATTATATATTTGCTCAACCTCTTTATTAAACGCCCTCTCATCATCCAGCCTTTTCGAATAAGCATTAATATTAACAGCCAATAAAATACCAATGACAATTAGGAGCACTTCGCCCAAGGCATACCAAATATAATTAAGAACACGTGTCGAAGTATCAAGGGGATCTTGTTTAGGTAAAAATTTGTTCAATAACTTCTTAAGAAATAACATAGCGTTAGTCAAAATAGCTTGTCTAACACTAAATCTAGTTGAATAATTGCAAATACTCTAAACAATTCATGAAATAAGACTCAACCGCTTCTGCTGGATAAAGCCGTTTGCTGTTGTTTTCCAACGTTGAAAACAAAAAAGGCCGCGTTAACGACCTTTTGTTCAAATCAGGATTTGGTTTTTACCAACCTGTTTTGCTTTTTAGTGCTTCACCGATATCCGCAAGAGAGCGAACAGTCGCAACACCAGCCGCTTCTAAAGCAGCAAATTTCTCGTCAGCAGTACCTTTACCACCAGCGATGATTGCGCCAGCGTGACCCATACGCTTACCTTCTGGAGCCGTAACACCAGCAATGTAAGATACAACAGGCTTAGTAACGTTAGCTTTGATGTACTCAGCAGCTTCTTCTTCTGCGGTACCACCAATCTCACCGATCATTACGATAGCTTCAGTTTGAGGATCGTTTTCGAACATTTCTAAAACGTCGATAAAGTTAGTACCTGGGATTGGGTCACCACCAATACCTACACAAGTAGATTGGCCGAAACCAGCGTCAGTTGTTTGTTTAACCGCTTCGTACGTAAGCGTACCAGAGCGAGAAACGATACCAACTTTACCAGGCAAGTGGATGTGACCTGGCATGATACCAATCTTAGTTTCGCCCGGCGTGATAACACCAGGACAGTTAGGACCGATCATGCGAGTGCCCGTTTCTTCAAGCTTCACTTTAACGTCAACCATGTCTAGCGTTGGGATGCCTTCAGTGATGGTTACGATAAGCTCGATGCCTGCATCGATAGCTTCTAAGATTGCATCTTTACAAAATGGTGCCGGAACGTAAATAACGGTAGCTGTTGCGCCAGTTGCTTCTACTGCATCACGTACAGTGTTGAAAACTGGTAAACCTAAATGTGTTTGACCGCCTTTACCAGGTGATACACCACCAACCATTTGCGTACCGTAAGCGATAGCTTGCTCAGAGTGGAACGTACCTTGACCACCAGTGAAACCTTGACAGATTACTTTTGTATCTTTGTTAATTAATACAGACATTATTTAGACTCCGCAGCAGCAACAACTTTTTGTGCAGCATCAGTTAACGACTCAGCAGCGATGATGTTTACATCAGAGCTTGCTAATACTTCACGACCCGCTTCAGCGTTTGTACCTTCAAGACGTACAACAACAGGCACTTTAACACCAACTTCTTTAACAGCAGCAATGATACCTTCGGCGATCATGTCACAACGAACGATACCACCAAAGATGTTAACTAGAACAGCGCTTACATTGTCATCTGAAAGGATAATTTTGAACGCTTCAGCAACACGTTCTTTTGTAGCGCCACCACCTACATCTAGGAAGTTAGCAGGCTTGCCGCCATGCAAGTTAACGATATCCATTGTACCCATTGCAAGGCCAGCACCGTTAACCATACAACCAACGTTTCCGTCTAGGGCTACGTAGTTTAGTTCCCATTGTGCTGCGTGTGCTTCGCGCTCATCTTCTTGAGAAGGATCGTGCATTTCACGGATTTTAGGCTGACGGTATAAAGCGTTACCATCAACACCAATTTTACCATCAAGACAGTGTAAGTTGCCTTCGTCAGTAATAACTAATGGGTTGATTTCTAATAATGCAAAATCATGATCGTTGAACATGTTAGCAAGACCCATAAAGATCTTAACGAACTGCTTCATTTGAGTTGGGTTTAAGCCAAGTTTGAAACCTAATTCACGCGCTTGGTAAGCTTGAGGACCTACTAATGGGTCGATTTCAGCTTTATGGATTAGCTCAGGCGTTTCTTCAGCAACTGTTTCGATTTCCACACCACCTTCGGTTGATGCCATGAAAACAACTTTACGGCTTGCACGGTCTACAACCGCACCTAGGTAAAGTTCATTTGCGATATCAGTACAGCTTTCAACTAAGATTTTAGAAACCGGTTGGCCGTTTTCATCTGTTTGATAAGTAACTAAGTTTTTACCTAACCAGTTTTGAGCAAACTCTTTGATTTCTTCTTTTGTCTTAACTAGTTTTACACCACCAGCCTTACCACGGCCACCGGCATGAACCTGAGTTTTAACAACCCACATGTTACCGCCAATCTTATCGGCAGCTTCAGCAGCTTCTTGAGGTGTATCGCACGCGAAACCTTCTGAAACTGGTAAACCATATTCTGCGAACAATTGCTTCGCTTGATACTCATGTAAATTCATGGCATTTCCCAACTACTTTATTATTAAAATGAGCTGTAATTTTACTTCCAAACTTTGCAATTACAACCATAACGAATGGTTAACGCTTTATAGTCATTATTTATAAAATGAATACAACAAAATTGAAGGTAAAACATACAACTTGTGTGTCGCTCAAATCCTTTGATTGTCTGCATCACCACAGATATCACAAAGTTTTTAACGCAATGTTATTTTGGCGCAAATTATAGCGATAAAAATAAGTCGTTAATAGCTCTTTTTTACGAATTAATTACCTAATTACACACTTTTTATAAATAATAATGACAAGTGCTGTTTAATCAGCCATTTGAAAACTCAACCGGCCAGTAAACAACAGGTTAAATGGATGTAAAAATGCATTTTAGAAAGAAATTGATGGGTAGTAGCTTAGCAATTGGTTTTGGCAGTTATGCCAGATGTGTGATTTCGTTCTGCTGCAGCATTGTCATATCAATATTGACGCGCTTGTTTACAACCTCACCAACAATGATCACCGCAGGACCTGTTAAGGTATATTGCTGCATATCGTGAGCAACATCTTTTAAGGTTGAACAAACAACTTGCTGATTTTCCAATGTGCCTTGGTCAACAATGGCAATAGGCATTGAGGCGCGCATACCAAAATTTTGCAGACGTTCGCTTATTTTGGCAACTTTTGATAGCCCCATATAAAACACCAACGTATCTTTCTCATGGGCGAGCATCTGCCAGTTTGCTTCATCATCTTTGTCTTTTAAAGAAGCGGTAACAAAACGAACTGATTGTGCACAGTCTCGGTGTGTTAATGGAATACCAGAATAAGCAGCGCATCCTGTTGCTGCGGTGATGCCCGGAATAACAGCAAAGGAAATATTATGCTGTAGCAGTATGTGCGTTTCTTCTGCTAGTCGGCCAAAAATACTGGGATCGCCCCCTTTTAAGCGCACAACGCGATTGCCTTGCAAGGCTTTATCTAATAACAACTGACAAATCTGTGCTTGTTTCATGCTGTGTTGCCCACATTTTTTACCCACATAAATCACTTCGGCGTTTTTAGGGAAATAGGTATATAGGTCTTTATTGACTAAGGCATCCACTAAAATCACATCGGCTGTTTGTATTGCTTTATATGCTTTGATGGTCAGTAGCTCGATATCCCCTACACCGGCACCGATAAGATAAGCACTTCCGCTTTTGCTTGCTTTGTTATTATGATTCTTTGTGATTAGAGGGATTCTAGTAAACCAACCACTTAGGTTAGACATAGACCCTGAGATCTGACGGGCCATGCCCCCACTTAATAATTCGCTAAGAAATGACAGACCTTCACCTTGTCTTATTCGCAACATAAACGGCATTAGCATTTCTCCCTAGTGATTTCGTAACTATGATTAATTTCGTAACTATGAGCAATTTCGTATTCGCGCTCTATATCAACCCCTATATCAAACTTGGGATTGCTCGTGATGATTTTTCCAATTTCAGGTTTGCAACTGCCACAACCCGTACCACATTTTAGTTTTTTGCCTAATAACTCTACGCTATCACATCCAGTTGCCACCGCCTGCTCAATGTCTTTTTGGTGTACTTGAAAACAACTACAAACCAGATCGCCTTTAGCAAATTCTTCACTGACCTGTCCGGTAAGCAATTTAACTTTATCGTTCGCCGCCAACCTTGGCGCAGTAAATAACGTATTAAGCCACTTAGCATTGAAATCTGCTAAGCGAGGTTGTTTTGCGAGCTCGACACAATCGAGAGTAACAACCAACTTGCCATTCATTTCACCGACTAAGCGCTGATAGCCTAACTGACTAGAAAGTAGACTAAACCATTGCATGCGAGTACCAAGCATGCTTTTAATGATTTCGCTGCCTTGTCCTTCGCCAGAGCCTAAGGCAAATGTAAAATGCACAAAGTCTTGTTGCAGCGACTTATGAAAGTATGCAAATTGAGCTGGCTTGATTTGCTTGGCATAGGCTTTATCAATATTTAACTGCAGCATTTGCGAAAACTCCACTTTCTCAACATTCACTAATACCTGCTTGGTTTGCGGCTGCAATGAGATTGGATCAAGTACTGTTTCATACACATTAGACGCGTTGGCTTGGCTGGCAAATTGACGACTCCAATGAATCGGCATAAAACACTGCCCTTCGGTGATATCATCCGCTAACTCAGTCGTTAGGATCACTTCCCCAACGACAGAGCTTGCTTTTAGCCAATCGCCTTTATGAATCCCTAAACGCTTCGCATCAAGGCGACTTAACGACAGTTGTGGTTTATTGGTATGTTGATTTAATTTACTCGCCCGAGACGTTCGGGTCATGGTGTGCCATTGGTCACGAACTCGCCCACTGTTAAGAACTAAACTTAACGACGCTAAATGTGTATCTGACCCCAATTTTTGGTTTTGTAAATTGGGGTCAGATACACATTTATTGCTTAAGGTAGGTAATATCGGTTGCACGGCGATAAAGCGTGCTTTGCCGTTTGCAAAAGCGAATTTACCGTCACTAAACGGCCTTTGCTTGGTTAAAGGCCATTGGGTTGGCAACATGGCATCGTACGAGGGAATATCGTTTGACGCTAAAGCGCTGATATCAAAAAGTCGATTTGATTGTTGGTTCACGGCGGTTAATTGGCAAAATTCAGCAAAAATTTGTTGCGGGTGCTGATAATCAAAACCTGAAAAGCCCATGGCTTTTGCTACTTCACAGATAATTTTCCAGTCGTGCTTTGCCTCACCCTCGGCGGCAATCATGCTTCGTTGCCTGGATATGGTGCGCTCTGAGTTAGTCACCGTACCGTCTTTTTCTAGCCAGCTTGTTGCCGGCAGTTTTACATCGGCAAAATCTAAGGTGTCGTTACTGTCTACGCAATCTGATACCACCACCAAATCGCATTTTTTTAATGCGTTAATCACTTTATTGCCATCGGGCAAGCTTACCACGGGGTTGGTGGCCATTATCCAAATGGCTTTAATGTGGCCGCTTTCGATTTTATCAATAATTTGCGTGGCACTGGCGCCCGCTTTGGTTGCCATTTTCGGCGATTGCCAAAAATGCTGAACATGCTGCTGGTGGGTTGGGTTATCAATATCTAAGTGTGCCGCTAATTGATTGCTCAATCCGCCGACTTCCCGGCCTCCCATGGCATTGGGTTGCCCCGTAATAGAAAAAGGCCCACTGCCCGATTTGCCAATTTTACCTGTTGCTAAGTGGCAATTTATGATGGCATTACATTTATCAACGCCTGAGTTGGACTGATTAATGCCCATCGAATAAAAGCTTACCACTTTGTCGTTTTGAGCAAACCATTGATAGGCTTTAGTTAGCGTAAAGGCCGATACTTGGCAATAAGTTGCGACTTTGCCAATATCCCAATCGTTCGCTAAGCGAATGGCTTGTTGGAAGTCTTGGGTGTGATTATTGATAAATTCGCTATCTAGTTTGTTGTGCTTGACAAGATACGACAATAAACCAACAAAGAATGCCGCATCGGTCCCTGGTTTTAACGGTAAATGCAAGTCCGCCATTTCTGCCGTTGCTGTTTTCCTTGGGTCGAGTACCACCAATTTCATCGCTGTGTTGGTTTGTTTTGCCGCTTGCATTCGCTGAAACAATACCGGGTGAGTCCAGGCCGCATTAGAGCCAATTAAAAACAGCACATCACATTGCTCCAAGTCCTCATAATTACAAGGCACGACATCTTCACCGAAGGCGCGTTTATAAGCGGCAACCGCTGAAGACATGCATAATCGAGAGTTGGTATCGATATTGGCACTGCCGATATAGCCTTTCATCAATTTGTTAGCGACGTAATAATCTTCCGTTAATAGCTGCCCCGATACATAAAGCGCCACACTTTCTGGCCCATAAGTATCGATTGTTTGCGAGAACGTTTTCGCAACATGCTCAATGGCATCCTCCCAGCTGACCTGTTTATTGGCTATTTCAGGTAGCAGCAATCGATTATGACTGCCTAATGTATCGAGTAAATGACTGCCTTTCACACAAGCTCGGCCTTGGTTTGCCGGGTGCGAAGGGGCACCCTGTAAACTAACTGGTTTGCCGTTATGTAATTCAATGTCCAGCCCACAACCTACGCCACAGTAGGCACAACTGGTTTGTTTGCGAACGGCTTTAAAGGCAACTTGGGCTTGAGTCATTTGTTTTTCCTTGCTCTATTTTGCTTTTTATATAAATGCTTTATAAAAAATATTCTTTATAAAAAACTCTTTATAAAAAGACTTGGACAGTATCCTCATTAATGCGCACATCAAAGGTATGCAAGGCTTTATCTTGCTCTTGCAAACAACGACCACTGGTTAATGAAAATTGCTGCTTATATAAAGGCGAAGCGATAACGGGCTCATCTTGGACCGATCCGATAATGCCTCGGTACATCACATTTGCTTTGCCAATGGGGTCAAAGTTAGATACCGCATAAACCTTGCCTTGCCTTTTGATGTTAAAAAGAGCAATTTGCTTGTCATTAATAAGGGCGCACACACCGGCATCCTGTATTAAATCGGACATGCGACAAACTGAGTGCCACGTTTGCCCACTTGATTGCGATTCGAGCGGCTCTACTTGCTTTTGAATTTGCTTTTCGATGAGTTGCTTGGTTAATTTACTCATGCGTTGTCTCCTTATATTGCTTTGATCTTTTTACGGTTTTGCGCTTAATAGGCCTGTACTGATGTTAGGGGTCTACAACTACCGCAATACGCTCTAATTTTTCCACGTCCTTTGCCGGACGGATTTGCTCTCGCTCTTTTACAAAAACAATGTTTTCATCTTGCTCTTCACAGTTAACAAAGGCTTTAAAACGTTTCATCGCAATAGGGTCTTCAAGTGTGGTTTTCCACTCACATTGGTATTTACCAACGATATTTTCCATTTGCGTTTCCATTTCTTTTGACAGGCCTAAGCTGTCATCAATAATGACTTGCTTAAGGTAATCTAAACCACCCTCAAGGTTTTCTAGCCAAACGGAAGTACGCTGTAAGCGGTCAGCAGTTTGGGTGTAAAAAATAAGGATGCGGTCGATATACTGCAACAAGGTTTTATCGTCTAAGTCGGTCGCAAATAAATCGGCATGACGAGGACGCATACCACCATTACCACACACATATAAATTCCAACCATTTTCGGTCGCAATTACGCCAATGTCTTTACTTTGTGCTTCAGCACATTCTCGGGTACAACCGGATACCGCAAATTTAAGTTTGTGTGGTGAACGAAGGCCTTTGTAGCGGTTTTCTAGATCGAGCGCCATATTCAATGAATCTTGCACCCCAAAGCGACACCAGGTTGAGCCAACACATGATTTAACAGTACGTACCGACTTACCGTAGGCGTGCCCTGTCTCAAATCCTGCGTCAATTAATTCTTGCCAAATAAGCGGTAATTGCTCCACCCGGGCACCGAACATATCAATACGCTGACCACCGGTTATTTTGGTATATAAGTCGTATTTTTGTGCCACCTGCCCTATCACAATGAGTTTTTCTGGGGTAACTTCCCCGCCAGGAATACGTGGTACGACTGAATAGGTGCCGTCTTTTTGTAAATTGGCTAAAAAGTTGTCGTTAGAGTCTTGCAAAGGCAAATGGAATTTATCAAGAATGTAGTCGTTATAAATCGATGCCAAAATGGATGCGGTGGTCGGTTTACACACTTCACAACCTAACCCACTGCCATGTTTTTCGAGCAACTCATCAAAGGTTTTGATTTTTTCAACTTTGATCAAGTCAAATAATTGACGACGCGAATACGGGAAATGCTCACAAATGTCTTGCTTAACACTTACCCCACGCGACTGTAGCTCTTCTTCGAACACGTTTTTAACGAGTGCGGCACAACCACCACAACCGGTACTTGCCTTAGTGCAACTTTTGATCTCGCCAAGATCCGTACAGCCATCATCTAGGGCTGCAACGATGTCACCTTTACTAACGTTATGACACGAACAAATGGTTGCGGTATCAGGTAATGCGGATGCACCAAGTGATACTTCACCTTCAGACTTAGGTAAAATCAATGCCTCAGGGGTTTCGGGTAAGTCAATGTCATTAAGCATGTATTGTAAGAGCGTGTCATATTCGCTGTTATCGCCAACGAGCACGGCACCAAGTAAGCGAGTTTTATCCTCACTAATAACAATTTTTTTATAGACACTGTTAGGTTGATCTTCAAAAATGCAAGCCAAGCTGCCAGGTGTTTTTCCGTGCGCATCGCCAATAGAGCCAACATCAACCCCCATAAGTTTTAGCTTGGTGCTTAAATCGGCACCGGTAAACTCAGTAACGTCAGCAGACGCATAAAAATCGCTAAAAATATGTTTCGCCGCCACTTTGGCCATCGAGTAACCAGGGGCAACTAAACCAAAGATAAAGTTTTGCCAAAGGGCACATTCGCCAATCGCGTAAATGCTAGGGTCGGAGGTTTGACACAGATTATTTATTACTACGCCGCCTCGTTCACCTACGGCCAAATCGGCCATTTTTGCCAATTCGTCATAAGGGCGAATACCCGCTGAGAAAAGGATCATGTCGGTTTCTAGCACTTCGCCATCAGCAAACTGCAGTTGGTAACGGCATTGCTCACCTTTACCAATATTCTGCGTTACTTTTGAGGTATGAACTTGCACGCCTAATGATTCAATTTTACTTCTTAATAGTTGTCCGCCACCGGCATCGACCTGCACCGCCATAAGTTGCGGCGCAAATTCAACAACGTGGGTTTCAAGCCCTAATTGTTTAATCGCATTGGCGGCCTCTAGGCCAAGCAAGCCCCCCCCTATCACTACACCAACCTTGCTAGATTTGGCGCTGCGCTCAATGGCATGTAAATCTTCAATGGTGCGATACACCAAACAATGCGGCTGTTTATGACCTGGAATAGGCGGTACAAATGGATAAGAGCCAGTCGCCAGAATGAGCTTGTCATAGGAAAATGTTTCACCGGTAACCGTTTTTACCACATTAAACTGACGGTCAATGTGTTCAACCTTGGCATTGGTGCGAAAATTCACATCCCAGCTATGGTAGGTTTTAGGTGTGGTCATCGCCAAATCATCAGCGGTTTTACCACTGAAAAATTCCGACAAATGTACTCGGTCATAGGCAAGCCTAGACTCAGCAGATAACACGGTTACCTCTAAAGGTTGTAAGCTCTGCTGTTTATTGTGCTGAGCTTTTTGTTGTTCAATAACTTGCTCAACAAAGTGATGACCAACCATACCGTTGCCAACAATGACGATTTTTCGTTTCTCTAACATAGTATCCATTTCCTTACATTCTGCTCATTCTGGTTTTAGGGGCTTAAAATCGTGCGCCTACCCAAACCCAAAGCTTATCGGTATCGACTTTGCCTGCGGCACTATCACCTGCGCCATAACTTGCGTACTTCACCCCTCCGGTAAAGTTTTTATAAATGCTTCGGCTGTACGACACATTAATTTCATCGCCTAAATCATCTACGCCTGCGGTGTCTTCGTCAGCATTAAAATCGTGATAGGCCACTAAAAATTTACCGTCCAATACCTTGGTGGAAACGCTAACGTACACATCTTCAAGGCCCTGTTTTGGCGTAGCTAAAAATTGATCACTCCAACCATTGAATTTGTGCAAGGTGGCCAGTGGTGTACTAAAACCATAATCGCCATCATCACTGCCAAGCGATTCCCAACCAAGCTTAACGGTTACCCCTTCAAATTTGGTGCCCGCTTCGACATTGACATAATCCGCATCATAATCCTGGCTATCGGTTTCCATTTCTTGCGAAGCAAATTCAACACGATACATCACAGGAAAATCTGCTAACTTGCTTTTGCCATCAAAGCTCACCCCGTAAGTATCAAGAGAGTTATCCATACCTTCATCTACTTCCAATAAGTAGCTGTATGCGGTTAGTTTGCCTAAATCGGATTTATAGCTAAGGTTTATTAAGTGATCTTTGGCATCTAAGTCTTTGTCTTCGCCAAATATGCGGTTGCGTTTACTGATGTAGGCATAGCTTGCTGACAGCGCATCTTGTTGGTAATTAAGGCTAATCGCATCAAAGGTTTGCTTATCTTGACGCCAGCCAACATGGCCAACAAAACGGTGACCATCGAACGTAATTACCTGGCGGCCTATTTTGCCGGTAAAGCCTTTTTGCTTGTATTGCACAAAACCCTGATCAAGCTCGGTCGTATTTGGATCGGCAATAACGGAATATTGCGTATTTTTGCCAAGGGTGTCGTTGTAATCATCAACCCCGAATACTTCTCTTGAGTCTTCAAACTCGACGGTGGCACTTAAACCATTTAGTGTCTTAGTTTGATAATGCAATAACGTTCTTAGGGTAAGCGCATCGGCATCTTTTAGTGCATTGTCCTGATCGACATTTTCATAACGTAGCCTAAAATCAACAAAGGCTTTGCCATTATTGGCACTCGACTCGCTGGCAAAAGCGGGGGAAGCCATTGGTATTGAGGCGGCAATGGCCAAGCTGATTATCGTTAACTGACGTTTTTTGTTATTGGTATTGATGTTGGTGTTATTCATAATTATTCCCTGATTCATTTAACAAGCTTTACTCTACCTTCGCTCGGATAAAATTTTGGCTTGCGTAACGTTTAAGCAACTTCACTTGAGGATTGTTTTTCCTCTTTAGTTGGGGTTGCCTGTTGAGGACTGATCACTTCAACTTTGCGCTGTTTTTCATACAAAAACTTCAGCACCTTCGAGCGCAACTCGTTGTAATGCGGGTCGCTTGCAAGTTGAATTCGATCACGTGGGCGAGGCAACGTTACCTCAAGGATTTCGCCTACAGTGGCGGCCGGTCCATTGGTCATCATGACAATGCGATCACTTAACAAAACGGCTTCGTCGACGTCGTGGGTGATCATAATGACGGTGTTCTTTAATTCATCCTGAATTTCCATTAACGAGTCCTGCATATGGGCACGCGTTAACGCATCAAGTGCGCCAAATGGCTCATCCATTAACAGAACTTCGGGCTGCATCGCTAATGCTCTGGCTATGCCTACCCGTTGTTTCATACCGCCAGAAATTTCATCTGGGCGCTTATGCATGGCATGGTCCATATGCACAAGTTTCAAGTTATGCTCTATCCATTCTTGCATTTCCTTGCTATTCATTTTTTTTGAAAACACTTGTTTTACGGCTAATTCAACGTTTTCATAGGCGGTTAACCAAGGCAATAATGAATGGTTTTGAAACACAACGGCGCGCTCCGGGCCAGGGCCTAAAACGTGTTTATTGTTAAGTACTACCCCGCCTTTAGTCGCTTGATAAAGACCGGCAACCACATTGAGTACCGTAGATTTACCACAACCCGAGTGACCAATAAGAGAAATAAACTCGCCCTGTTTAATTTTTAAATCCACTTCTTTTAAGGCGGTAAAATCGCCCTTTGGTGTTGGAAATACCATGTCTATTTTGCTGATATTTAAAAACGTACTCATTTTACTTTCCTTTTTTGATCGTTTGCTTAAAGACTGGCGCTGGTTTTATCCCAAGATAACGTGCGCTGTAAAACCAACATGCCGCGGTCAAGTAAAAAGCCAATCAGACCAATCACAAACACTGCGCTCATAATTCGGGACAACGATTGTGAGCTGCCGTTTTGAAACTCATCCCAAACAAATTTGCCAAGACCGGGGTTTTGCGCCAGCATTTCAGCCGCGATTAACACCATCCAAGCAATACCTAACGCTGAACGCATGCCGGTAAAAATCGCCGGTACGGTGGCCGGTAACACGATTTTTTGAACATGGGTAAACGCGGGTAAACGCAGTACTCTAGAAACATTTAACCAATCACTGTTTAAGGAAGCCACGCCAACCGAGGTTTGAATGACCATAGGCCATAAACAACACAAGGTAACCGTGACCATGGAGTTGACGAACGACTTAGCAAACATCGGATCATCAGAAATATAAACCGCACTGACCACCATGGTAACCAGTGGTAACCAAGCTAATGGCGATACCGGTTTAAAAATTTGGATCATCGGGTTAATGGCACTGTTTAGTGATTTGCTTAAACCAATGGCGATCCCTAATGGTATGGCAACAATCGCCGCTAACAAGAAACCCGACAACACCGTAATAAGGCTGGTGCCAATTTGTTGATAAAAGGTTTCTTTACCTGTGTAAGAGCGAATTTTGGCAACATAGTTAGGATCTTTGGCCACTCGGTCGGCATTACGTTTATCCTGCCTAACGTAAAACGCTTGTTCTTTACTGCGCTCATCCATATGTTCCTGATGCAAATTACCCAGTTGGGTTACAACCGCACTAGGGCCAGGAAACTTACCTAGCGATGTGTCGATATTGCTTGCCGATAACGACCATATAAACAAGAAGCAAATAATGCCAATCAACGGCATAATGACTTTGCCTAAATGATTTAATTGCTTACTTAGCCAACTGGGTAAGTTCACTTTACCCGGTTGCAGTTTTTCAGTTAAAGAGGTCACGTTTACATCTCCAAATGGCGTTTTAATGTCTACTAATTTGTTGAGTCTTACCTATGTGTTACCGGTAAGACTCTTTTGCTGTTCTAAATTTTGTCGCCAGCTTTTAAACCAATGCTGAACTTATTGATGTACTCATTTGGTGCTTTACCGTTATAAACAATGCCATCAATAAAATGCGTTTGCGGGGCACGAAAACCATCATCTGTTGTTAGGGTTGGGAAATCGGCTGCGCTCATTAGTTTGTCGGCAATAAGAGACTGCGCTGCTTTTTGATAGATATCTGGACGATATACTTTTTTAGCGACATCGAAATACCAGCTATCAGGTTTATCGACATCAATCTGTCCCCAACGACGCATTTGCGTTAAATACCAAATGGCATCAGAGTAATATGGGTAAGTAGCGTTGTAGCGGAAAAACACGTTAAAATCTGGCACTTCGCGCTTATCGCCTTTCTCGTATTCAAACGTTCCTGTCATTGAGTTAGCGATTACTTCGGCGTCGGCGCCAACATAGTTAGACTGTGCTAAAATTTTCACCGCTTCAGGGCGGTTGGCGTTATTGTTCTCATCGAGCCATTTAGCTGCACGAATTAAAGCACGCGTTAAGCGAATGGTGGTATTAGGGTATTTTTCGGCAAACTGTTTGCTTATACCAAATACTTTTTCCGGGTTATCTTTCCAAATTTCATAATCGGTTACTACAGGGACACCAATGCCTTTAAATACGGCTTGTTGGTTCCATGGTTCGCCTACGCAATAACCGTAAATGGTACCCGCTTCCATAGTGGCAGGCATTTGCGGTGGTGGCGTTACCGACAATAAAACGTCGGCATCTAACTGACCTGAAGTATCGCCTTTATGTGGTGCATAAAAACCAGGATGGATACCGCCAGCAGCCAACCAATAACGTAACTCATAGTTATGAGTTGACACAGGGAAGACCATGCCCATGTTAAATGGTTTACCTTGGTCTAGATATTCTTCTACAACCGGTTTAAGGGCATCGGCTTTAATGGGGTGTACAGGCTTACCGTCGGGGCGTTTAGGAATGTTAACCTTCATTTTTTCCCAAATTTGGTTTGAAACGGTAATACCATTACCGTTTAAGTCCATTGAGAACGGGGTAATTATTTCCGCTTCAGTGCCATAACCTATGGTCGCGGCAATTGGCTGCCCCGCTAACATATGGGCGCCATCTAAACGACCATCAATGACGCCATCAAGTAACACTTTCCAATTGGCCTGCGCTTCAATGGTCACATACAGCCCTTCGTCTTCAAAAAAACCTTTCTCATAGGCAATGGCAATGGGCGCCATATCGGTTAATTTGATAAAGCCGAACTTAAGCTCTTCTTTTTCTGGGTAGCCCAACTCTTCGGCATTTACCGAAAAAGCTGAAATAGATAAGGCCGCCGTTACCGTAATTGTGGCCTGACATACCTGCTTGTTTATTTTTTTCCATAACTTTTTCATCACATTTCCTCTGATCTAAACACAAAAGTTAAAAACAAAAAAAGCCCGTCGTAACCACATACATATTGCGGATCCGACAGGCTTCTATGCCAAACTAATAACAACTACGCCATTGCAGTAAAATTAGTTTTTTAATTTTTTAAGCAAGGTTTCCCTTGCGCTTGCCTGCACCCCGCTGTTGGGGTAACAAACAAAGTGATAAGTGAGTATGTTACTGTTATCACCATTTATTTTATTATTACTGTTTTTATTTAACTTCAAGGATAGATATTTTTGTTATTGACTATCCTCTAATATAACTAAAGCAGATTCTGTGCCAACAAATCAAAACATTGATTTATAAGGGCTTAGCTAAAATCCCTTAAATAAACTAGCGAGCTTTTGCTCTAAAACGATGCCACCACTACCCGTTTTGGTGCATCGAAGAGGCGACATTTGAGGCAAAATTCAATGTTGATTTATTTGAACTGGTCGTCGGATTGACCCGCCAATCGGTTGCTCTATCATAAATAGCGGTATTATAAATCTCGGCCAAATCGAGTTGTTCAATCCATTGGGTGCCATTGGGTGACCTAAAAGCGGCATTAAAGTAACGATAAATTTTAAGCATCTCTTCTTTATTTGGGCGATTGCCATTTTGCTCAGTCGAGCTGGTAAAACGATTATAAGCAGGAATGGTTCTTGGCGTGGCATTGATCTTGGTAATGCAGCTTCCTAAAAGGCTGGGCGCGATAATATCAACCGGGTTATTAAGGTAATTTTTTTGACTTAATAATATTGCCGCTTCAAAGCGATTGGCACTTGGCTCTAACCATCGACATGCCCCTTGCAAAGCTTTAATCAAGGCATTGGCGATATCGGGATGCTTTAGATACCATTGCTTTTTAAAGGCTAGCACCTTTTCAGGAAGATCAGGCCAAATATCAATGGATGTGGCCACCGTTATACCTACGCCGTCCCTTACTGCTTTGGCATTATATGGGCCGCCTACACAAAAGCCGTCAATATCACCACTACGTAATGCCAACACCATATTTTGCGGTGAGATAATCATGATCTCCACATCGTCTTTTTTGATGCTGCCACTGTCGAGAAAACTCAACAACTGCAGGTAATGACAGCTATATGGATAAACGGTGGCAAAACGTAACTTCCTACCTTTTGTTTTGTATGCGTCGATTAGTGGTAATAATTGATTTGCAGATAAAGGCAAAGAAGTGTCACCACTAAGTTTTAATGCCGCAAATAAAGCATTACTTAAAGTAATTGCATTACCATTTCGACTTAATACAAACGGGGCAATTAAATCCGAGCATTGGGCATCCAATCCCATCGCGCCAGCGAGCGGCATAGGCGCCAAAACTTGGCCAGCATCAATAGCGCCTACCGAAAGTTTATCGCGCATACTTGCCCATGAATTTTGTTTTTCTAGGCTGACATCTAATCCAGCCTGTGCAAAAAAGCCCAACTCTTTAGCCACAACCAAAGGGGCGCAATCCGTTAATGGCATAAAGCCAAGTTTCAGTTTACTCATGTTAAAATCCTTCATACATCTTTAAGCCATCCTCTTTAACCATCAAAAACAGCGGCCATTGCCAACATATTTTTCGCCACATCTTCAACCTTCTGACTATTATCCATCGCCGTTTTACGAATAAAGTGATAAGCATCATTCTCATTCATGTCGCGGTTTTGCATTAACCACAACTTGGCTTTTTCAATATGCTTTTGTGAAGATAGCTTTTGTTTCGTGAGCTTTAACTCATTTTTTAGTGATTGATATTCACTAAAACGGGCTAATGCAACATCGATGATCGACTTAACACGAGCTTTATCAATACCACCAATGACATAAGCACTCACCCCTGATTTCACCAGTTGATTGATGGTTGACTGATCTTCTTTTTCAGAGAACATCACCACAGGTTTTGGCACCGCATTAGAAATTCGATTTAAACTTTCCAACATATCCCGGTCAGGTGACTCCATATCAATAATGATAATATCGGGCTCAGATTGCTCAACCTGCTTCAATAAAGGCATACCATAATGGCTCACCCGCTCAATGTGATAGCTGGATTTTTGCAATGCGTCCTCAAGGACTTGTGCTTTGTGATGATCGGTCTCCACTAACAGCACTTTCAATTTATTGTTGATAGATAAGGTTTGACGTTTTTCCATAATACTTACAAGAAAAGTAACTCCTTTATAAGGGTATTCAAACATCGTGCCATAATGAATAACCAATAAAATCAGGTGATTGATATCGTCCCCAAAGCTGATCAAGACCAATTTGATTCAACATAAAGCAACGAACGCCCCGAATAAGTGCACCTTCCCTTTCTGGACACCCACTTTAAATCCCCATGTTCCTTAATTAGACACCCACTTAAAATTCCCTGTTCCTTAATTAGACATCCACTTAAAATTCCCTGTTCCTTAATTAGACATCCACTTAAAATTCCCTGTTCCTTAATTAGACACCCACTTAAAATTCCCAAATACCTGATACGGGTGTATGGCTAAAAAGCAGAAAACCTATGGCTATTATGGTGGGTGTCCAAATAAGAGAAACAGGGAATCAACGGAGTTTATGGTGGGTGTCTAAATAAGAGAAGATGGCTATTATGGTGGGTGTCTAAATAAGAGAAGCAGGAAATCAATGGAGTTTAAGGTGGGTGTCTAGAAAGTAGGAGCGTAAAAAAACCGCATGGCTTTGCAGCGATGCGGTTTTATCTTTCTAATTATTTGTTAATTAGATGTCTAGTAGTAGACGGGTTGGATCTTCGAGTAATTCTTTGATGGTCACTAGGAAGCCTACAGACTCTTTACCATCAATTAGACGGTGATCGTAGGATAAGGCTAGGTACATCATTGGTAATATTTCAACTTTTCCATCGACGGCCATTGGGCGGTCTTGGATTTTGTGCATTCCTAAGATTGCCGCTTGTGGCAAGTTAAGGATTGGCGTTGAAATCAATGAACCAAATACACCACCATTGGTAATGGTGAAGTTGCCACCTTGCATTTCATCCATGGTTAGTTTGCCATCGCGACCTTTGATTGCTAGATCACGGATACCGTTTTCGATACCAGCCATGCCTAGCTGATCAGCATCACGTAATACTGGAGTAACTAGACCACGTGGTGTTGAAACCGCAATCGAGATGTCGAAGAAGTTGTGGTAAACAATATCATCGCCATCGATTGATGCGTTAACAGCTGGGAAACGTTTAAGCGCTTCAGTTACTGCTTTTACGTAAAATGACATAAAGCCTAAACGTGAACCGTGACGTTTTTCAAAGACATCTTTGTATTGAGCACGTAGGTCCATGATAGGTTTCATGTTAACTTCATTAAACGTTGTTAGCATCGCCGTAGAGTTTTTCGCTTCTAATAGACGGTTAGCGATGGTTTTACGTAGACGGGTCATTGGTACACGTTTTTGGCTACGCTCACCTTGTGCAACGACTGGAGCACTTGGTGCTGCAGCAGCTTTAGGAGCCGCTTTTGGTGCTTTAGCAGCAGCGATATGCGCTTCAACGTCTTCTTTAGAAATTCGACCGCCTTTGCCAGAGCCTTTAACTTGTGCTGGTGTTAAACCGTTTTCAGTTAATAGACGGCGAACGGATGGTGATGCAATATCATCACCTGATTCATCTGCAGGTGCCGCAACAGGAGCGGAAGTGCCACCTGATGTTAAGTGACCAATAAGTTGATTACCTAACACAGTATCGCCTTCAGCGTGGATGATTTTACCAATCACGCCATCTTCTTGAGCAACAACTTCAAGAACCACTTTATCGGTTTCGATATCAACAAGGTTTTGATCACGAGTTACCGCTTCACCTTCCTCTACATGCCAAGTTGCAATCGTTGCATCGGCCACAGATTCAGGTAACACAGGTACATTGATATCAATCACTGCACCGGCTGCCGTTGGCGCAGCCGCTTCTGCAGGAGCGTCTTCGACAGCACTGTCAGCAGCAGAAATCATACCGATAATTTGCTCACCTAATACGGTTGCACCTTCAGCTTCGTTAATTGCGGAGATGACACCATCTTCCAGAGCAACGACTTCAAGTACTACTTTGTCAGTTTCTATATCAACCAATACATCATCACGAGATACTGAATCACCAACTTGAACATGCCAGTTTGCAACCGTTGCATCCGCAACCGATTCTGGTAACACTGGAACTTTAATTTCAGTTGTCATTTTTATTCCTTACTAAAATTATTTTATTTGTTATTCGCTTTAATCGTTAATGCATCATTAACGAGTGCTTGTTGTTCTTTTACGTGCAACGACATGTAACCACATGCAGGAGCGGCAGAGGCTTTACGGCCCGCGTAAGTCAATTTTGCATCACTTGGGATGACATCACGGAAATGATGCTGACTACAATACCATGCGCCCTGGTTTTGCGGCTCTTCCTGACACCAGACGAAGTCTTTGGCATTCGGGTAAGCACTGATGATGTTTTTACATTCATCTTCAGGGAATGGGTACAGTTGTTCAATACGCACAATTGCAACATCCGTTTGTTCATTCTTGCGACGTTGATCAAGTAATTCGTAATACACCTTACCTGAACACAATACCACGCGTTTTACGTCTTCAGGCTTAATGTCATCCACTTCGCCAATCACATTGTGGTATGTACCATCAGCTAATTCTTCCAATGAAGAAACGGCTAATGGGTGACGTAATAAAGACTTAGGCGACATGACAATCAGTGGGCGACGCATTGGACGAACCACTTGGCGACGTATCATATTAAATACTTGTGCTGGTGTTGATGGTACACAAACCTGCATGTTGTGGTCGGCACAAAGCTGTAAGAAACGTTCTAAACGAGCAGATGAATGCTCTGGGCCCTGACCTTCATAACCATGTGGCAATAAAATGGTTAGGCCACATAAACGGCCCCACTTTTGCTCACCTGATGATAAGAATTGGTCAAACACCACTTGCGCGCCATTGGCGAAATCACCAAACTGAGCTTCCCAAATAGTTAAACCACTAGGCTCTGCGGTTGCGTAACCGTATTCAAATGCCAACACCGCAACTTCTGATAATACGGAGTCGTAAACTTCAAATGGACCTTGGTCTTTATGAATGTTTTGCAGTGGTAAGTGTAAGCTAGCATCATTTTGGTTATGTAATACAGAATGACGGTGGAAGAACGTTCCTCGTCCTGCATCTTGACCGGTAATACGTACACGTTCACCGTTATCAACGATGGTGGCATAAGCTAGGTTTTCAGCAAACCCCCAGTCCAGTAACTTTTCACCCGCAGCCATTCTTTTACGATCGTCGTAAATTTTCTTTACGCGTGATTGCAGTTTATGATCTTCCGGGTAGCTGCTAATGCTTTTTGCCAGAGATTTAAGCTTGTCCACCGAAATTTGATGATCGTATTCATCATCCCAGTCATGACCAACATATGGAGACCAGTCAACCGAATGCTCAGTCATTGGGCGCCATTGTTCTACAGTACACTGACCTTCATCAAGCAGTTTACGGTAGTACTCAACCATTTCTTTGGCTTGATTAATGGTAATCGATCTTTCTGCATCCAACTGCTCTGCGTACAATTGACGCGGGGTTGGGTGCTTTTTAACTTTTTGATACATCAACGGCTGCGTCGCATTTGGCTCATCAGCTTCGTTGTGACCGTGACGACGGTAACAAACTAGGTCGATAACCACATCGCGTTTGAACTTGTTACGGTAGTCAACAGCAATTTGTGTCGCTAGAATCACCGCTTCTGGATCGTCACCATTAACATGGAAAATTGGTGCCTGAACCATTTTAGCAATGTCAGTACAGTATTCGGTCGAACGTGTATCTTCTTGTTTCGATGTCGTAAAACCAACCTGGTTGTTGACAACGATACGAATTGTACCGCCAACCTTATAGGCCGTTGTTTGTGACATATTAAAAGTTTCTTGTACCACACCTTGGCCAGCAATTGCCGAGTCACCATGAATGGTGATAGGTAGTACTAAATCGCCTTTGTCACAATCACGACGGTCTAAACGGGCACGAACCGAGCCCATAACCACCGGGTTAACGATTTCTAAGTGCGACGGGTTAAATGCTAAGGCTACGTGGACGTTACCGCCAGGGGTAACAAAATCTGAAGAGTAACCTTGGTGATATTTCACATCACCCGAACCGATTTGATCAACTTTACCAGCGAACTCATCGAATAACTTGGTTGGGTTTTTACCCATCACGTTAATAAGAACATTTAAGCGACCACGGTGAGCCATACCAAGTACAACTTCTTTGGTGCCATGTTCACCCGCGCGGGTAATGATTTGTTTCAACATTGGAACTAGGCTATCGCCACCTTCTAATGAGAAACGTTTTGCACCAGGGAATTTAGCGCCAAGGTACTTTTCTAAGCCATCTGCGGCAATAAGGCCTTTTAATATTTCTGTTTTTTCGGCGATATTGAAGTTAGCTTGTGATTGCACCGACTCAAGTCGCTGCTGAATCCAACGCTTTTCAGTGGTCGATACAATGTGCATATACTCGGCACCGATAGAACCACAATAGGTTTTCTCAAGTGTACGGTAAATGTCACCTAGTTTCATTGATTCCGGGCCAGCGGCTAGGGAACCAACATTAAATTCTTTGTCAAATTCCGATTTAGATAAATCGTGATGCGATAATTGTAAATCACGCACCTTTTTACGATCCCAGATCCCTAGAGGGTCAAGGCGGGCATTTTGGTGGCCCCTAAAACGGTATGAGTTGATTAATTGTAATACTCGAACTTGCTTTGCATCGGCTTCCGACGAAGTGTTGATAACCGTTTTAGCGCCTTCTTTGGCAAGCTGACGAAATTCTTCACGAACCACACTGTGGTTGGTGTCAACTTCTACGCCATCAACTGTTGGCAATTCGTCAAACACTTTACGCCACTCATCGGCTACCGAGTGTGCGTTCTCAAGGTACGCCTCGTAAAGTTCTTCGATGTACTCAGCGTTATTTCCGCTGAAATGGGAAGACTCTAACCAAGCCTTCATTGCACCTTCTGGCATAGCTTTTCCTAACTATCTAGATTGAAGCAATTGGGTAGCATAATTAACTGACCGGGTACAAAATGCACCCGATCAACATTAATTAAACCGCTCTGTTTAGCAACATGGACTTGATTGAACCAATGGCCTTAGTTGGGTTTAACCCTTTAGGACATACGTCAACACAGTTCATAATGCCGTGACAACGGAAAACGCTGTATGCGTCTTGTAAGTCGTCTAAACGCTCTTCGGTTGCGGTATCACGGCTATCGATTAAGAATCGGTAAGCGTGTAATAAACCGGCAGGACCGATAAACTTATCTGGATTCCACCAGAATGATGGACATGATGTTGAACAACATGCACATAAAATACACTCGTATAAACCATCTAGCTTGTCTCGCTCTTCAATCGACTGAAGGTGCTCACGCGCTGGCGGGTTTTGACCATCGTTAATCAGGTATGGCTTAATTTTTTCATATTGATTGTAAAATTGAGTCATATCGATAATTAAGTCACGTACTACCGGTAAACCTGGTAGTGGACGTAAAACGATCACATCTTTCTTAACATCAGATAATGGGGTTACACATGCTAAGCCGTTTTTGCCGTTCATGTTTAAACCATCACTACCACAAACACCTTCACGACAAGAACGACGGAATGATAAGGTTGGATCTTGCTCTTTTAATAACATAAGCGCATCCAACACCATCATGTCAGAGCCTTCCGGTACTTCCAGCTCATACGCTTTCATGTAAGGCTTGGCATCCACATCAGGGTTGTAACGGTAAATTGAAAACTTCTGAATCATCACTACACTCCTAGTAAGTTCTTGCTTTCGGTGGGAAAGCTTCACGGTGAACAGGTTCCATGTTTACATCACGCTTGGTCATTTCTTCCGTGTCAGGTGAGTAAATTGAATGGCATAACCAGTTCGCATCGTCACGTTCTGTGAAATCTTGACGGGCATGTGCACCACGAGATTCGGTACGGAAGTTCGCTGCTTTCGCTGAACAGAACGCCGTTTCCATTAAGTTATCTAGCTCTAAACACTCAATACGTTGGGTGTTAAATTCAGATGACTTATCGTCTAGACGGGCATGTTGTAGACGTTCACGGATTTCCGTTAACTCTTTCATACCTTGCGCCATTGCTTCACCTTCACGGAATACCGAGAAGTTCATTTGCATACAGCTTTGTAGGTCTTTACGGATTTGAGTTGGACATTCGCCCTTCTCAGAACCTTCCCAGCGGTTGTAACGAGCTAATGCGCCTTCTAAATCAGAAGCCGAAGCATCTTTACCACTTTCAGTTTCTGCTAGGTACTTGCCTAAGAAGTTACCCGCTGCACGACCAAATACCACTAAATCAAGTAATGAGTTACCACCTAAGCGGTTTGCACCGTGTACAGATACACAAGCGATTTCACCAACAGCGAATAAGCCTTCAACCACTTTTTCAGTGCCATCAGGGGCAATTGATAAAGCTTGACCGTTAACGTTACAAGGTACACCACCCATTTGGTAATGACATGTAGGGATAACTGGAATTGGCTCTTCAGCAGGGTCAACGTGAGCAAATGTTTTTGATAAATCACAAACACCAGGTAGACGTTGGTTAAGCGTTTCACGACCTAAGTGGTCAAGTTTTAGCTTAATGTGAGGACCCCAAGGACCGTCACAACCACGACCTTCACGGATTTCTGTCATCATTGAACGAGCAACAACATCACGACCAGCTAAATCTTTAGCATTTGGTGCATAACGCTCCATGAAACGTTCGCCGTCTTTATTTAGAAGGTATCCACCTTCACCACGACAACCTTCTGTAACAAGTACACCAGCACCAGCGATACCGGTTGGGTGGAACTGCCACATTTCCATGTCTTGCATTTGTACGCCAGCACGAAGTGACATACCAACACCGTCACCGGTGTTAATGTGTGCATTGGTCGTTGAGGCGAAAATACGGCCTGCACCACCAGTTGCTAAAACAGTAGCGCGGGCTTTAAAGTAAACCACTTCGCCTGTTTCGATATCGACGGCAGTACAACCGACAACGTTACCATCACTGTTTTTCACTAAATCAAGTGCATACCACTCAGAGAACACATTGGTTTTATTTTTTACGTTCTGTTGGTATAAACAATGTAATAAAGCGTGACCTGTACGGTCAGCAGCAGCGGCTGTACGAGCGGCTTGCTCGCCACCAAAGTTTTTCGACTGGCCACCAAATGGACGTTGGTAAACTTTACCGTTTTCGAAACGAGAAAATGGTAAGCCCATTTTTTCTAATTCGATAATGGCTTCAGGGCCTGTTTTACACATGTATTCGATAGCGTCTTGGTCACCGATAAAATCAGAGCCTTTAACGGTATCGTACATGTGTTGTTCCCAGTGATCTTCATGGGCATTACCCAAGGCAACGGTGATACCACCTTGCGCTGATACTGTATGAGAACGCGTTGGAAATACTTTTGAGATCAAGGCACAAGATTGGCCTGATTCTGAGATTGCTAATGCCGCGCGCATACCTGCACCACCAGCACCAATAACAATCGCGTCAAATTCACGAACTGGTACGTTATTCACTTAAACACCCCACACAATGAAAAATACTGCTGCAGTGTAGACAAACAGAGTAATAGTGAAAATAAATTGAAGAAGACCACGCAGTTTGATGCATTTAACGTAGTCTGTAAGCACTTGCCAAATACCTATCCAGGCATGGTAAAGAACAGATAGCGCAGCAAGTACGGTGAATACTTTCATGCCTAAGTGAGAAAATAAACTTTGCCAAACGTCAAAGGTTACTTCTGGCGTACACAGGAAGAAGCCATATAGAAATACGGCGTATAACGCCAATACAATGCCCGATGCTCGGATTAAAATAAAGTCGTGAACACCATTGCGGCCTAGGGTTGCAACATTACCTACCATAACCAAACTCCTGCTGCTACTGATAATAGGATCCATAATGCGATAGTAACTTTCGCACTGGTCTGGCCCGAGTCTTTCTCTTCCCAGTATCCCATGTCCATAATTAAGTGACGTACGCCACCAACGAAGTGGTAAATAAGTGCTGAGGTAATACCCCACATGATGAATTTAAAGAATGCACCGTCCAAATACCCTTTGATTTCTGCAAAACCTTCTGCAGAAGAAAGCGAAACTGAAAGTGCCCAGATTAAGATGCCAACAGCAAAAAACATCATTACCCCGCTTACGCGGTGCAATATAGATGCTTTGGCAGCTGCCGGAAAATTGATTTGCGTTAAATCAAGATTTACAGGTCTTTGTTTTTTCACGATTCTTGCCCAATGAAATAATTAACTATTGTTTTTATACATATCCATTTCATTTTCTATAAATAGAAGAGGAAAAGATACCTTACTTTAGTAATGTCCCTTGAAATATTTCACAGCACTTCCAGGGTGCAACAATCATTTAACATCCAGTCAAACTAACTGTTACACTAACTTACAAGCGCATACAAATAGATCGAAGAAAGTATATAGATGTGTCAAAAGGATTACAATTTTATAGATTATTTTTCTTGGTTATAGTCAACATTTCGATTAAAAACTAAACGAACAGCCAATTTTGTTTAAACTAAGGAAGTTTTAAATTGACTTTTGGCCTATCTATTAGAGTAAAATAAGGCCAGTTTTAAAATGAGTGTTAAACTCACCCTGCATTTTGTCTACTCATCTTCACAAAATGCCACACGATTGAATTGATTGAACATAATCACAATAATATCGATTAATCGTGAAACGATAACAATTAAAATCAAAGAGAGGAAACTGCTATGGCTGAATCAAAAGCCACGCTTAGTATTGCAGGTCAACAGATTGCTGAACTACCAATTTTATCAGGTTCTGCTGGTAACGATGTTATTGATATTCGCACTTTAGGTAGCAAAGGATACTTTACTTACGATCCTGGTTTTTTAGCTACGGCTTCATGTGAATCAAAAATCACCTACATTGACGGCGATAAAGGCGTACTTCAACACCGTGGTTATGCAATCGACGATTTAGCCAAAAATGCTGATTATCTAGAAGTATGTTACATTCTTTTGAACGGCAAGGCGCCAACTCAGGAAGAGTACAACGAATTTACCAATGTCATTACCAACCATACAATGGTTCACGAAAAGCTAGCTAACTTCTTCCGTGGCTTTATGCATGATGCGCATCCAATGGCTATGGTATGTGGTGTCGTAGGTGCCCTATCATCGTTTTACCACTCAGATTTGGACATTAATGAAGCTGACCAACGTATGCGTTGTGCTCACCGCTTAATCGCCAAATTACCAACGATTGCAGCAATGGCGTACAAATACAGCCAAGGCCAGCCATTTGTTTACCCTCGTAATGACTTGTCTTACGCGGAAAACTTCTTACACATGATGTTCTCTGTTCCGGCAGAGGAATACAAAGTCAGCCCAGTATTAGCTCGCGCTATGGACCGCATCTTTATCTTGCATGCAGATCACGAGCAAAATGCCTCAACGTCAACAGTTCGTTTAGCTGGCTCTTCTGGTGCCAACCCTTATGCATGTATCGCTGCGGGTGTTGCTTCATTATGGGGCCCTGCTCACGGTGGTGCTAACGAAGCGTGTCTGAACATGCTAGAAGAAATTGGCAACGTAGACCGCGTTGATGAGTTTGTTGCTCGAGCGAAAGACAAAGAAGACTCATTCCGTTTAATGGGTTTTGGTCACCGTGTTTACAAAAACTTTGACCCTCGTGCGACGGTTATGCGCGAAACCTGTCATGAAGTGTTAGCAGAACTTGGTATTTCAGACCCATTACTTGACGTTGCGATGGCCCTAGAGAAAGTTGCTCTAGAAGACCCATACTTCATTGAGAAGAAATTATACCCGAACGTAGACTTCTACTCAGGCATCATCTTAAAAGCCATTGGCATTCCAACAAGCATGTTCACGGTAATTTTTGCCATGTCACGTACGGTAGGTTGGTGTGCACACTGGGATGAGATGTTGGGTCAACCAGGTCAAAAAATTGGTCGTCCTCGTCAAAATTACACAGGTGAGTTAAACCTTGATTTTACCCCGTTAAAAGAGCACGAACTTTAATATTACCTTTTAAAACGTAATATCCAATAAAGAGCAGCCATATGGTTGCTCTTTTTTTTCCTGTATTTGCAGATTAACAGGACAAAATACGACGTTAAAGGCGGTAATTGTTATATTCATCACCAATTCCTAATTAAATCAGTTGATTTCTTTGCATTTTCCCCATAAATTTAACATAAATAACAATATTATTACCCACGCGGATAATACCGTTCAATTGTATAGTTTATTAAGGTTTAATCTTGACTGATAGCATCGTAAAACCAACCATTTTAATTGTCGACGATGAGCCGGCCAATATTGATATTGCTTCGGCCTTGCTAAAAGACAAATACAAAGTAAAAGCTGCAACAAACGGCACCATTGCTTTAAAAATTGCCAAGGCTGATAGTAACATCGAGCTGATCTTACTCGACATTATGATGCCAGGAATGGATGGCTTTGAAGTATGTGAAACCTTAAAAGCCGATGCGCAAACAGAGAAAATACCAGTCATCTTCTTAACCGCCAAAACCGAAGTATCGGATATGGCCAAAGGCCTAAACATAGGTGCGGTAGATTACATCACGAAACCATTACAACCTGAGGTATTAAAAGCCAGGGTAAATACCCACGTGAGCCTTAGAGAAAGTCAATTAGCACTGGAAGAGCAAGTTCATACCCTCGTTGAAAATGCTAAGTTAAGAGAAGACATTGAAAAATTAACCCACCACGATTTAAAAGGTCCATTAGGGGTTATTTTGTTTGAAACCCCGAAAATCGCTGATAAACAAATTGCCAGTTCCATAGAGGAGTCGGTTAATAATGTGTTGAACATGATCAACAACACCTTAGATATTTTTAAAATAGAAAATGGCACCTACCCTTTCAGTCCGGACATGGTGGATTTGAACCGCCTTATCCAATCTTCGATTAAAGGGGTTCACAATTTACGTACCAAGAAAAACATTGAATTTAATATTAACAGTGAGCAAACCTCAACCTTTATGGACGCCGAAGAGTTGTTGTGTTTATCTATTTTCAATAACTTGGTAAAAAATGCGGTGGAAGCCAGTCCGGATAATTCTACCATTGATATTCATATTCGCGAACAAGGCGAAGAAATTGAATTTAAAATCAAAAACCAAGGGGCCATTCCGGCAGATATTCGCGATACCATATTTGAGAAATATTCCAGCTCGAATCACGCCAGAGGCTCGGGTTTAGGGGCGTATTCGGCGCACTTAATGGCCACCGCGCAAAACGGTAGCATCGATTTTAATATCATTGATGAAAAATACACTGAATTTACCGTGCGCATGCCGGCATATTAACCCCCTATTTTACACTGGCTAGGTAAGACGCTTAGCCAGTTCTACTCCCCTCTACAAATATTAACATGCACTCTTAGACACTATTTCGTTATAATAGCGCCACAATTTTACATTCAATTTTTTTACAGGTTTCCATGTCAGATTATCAATTACGTTTTGGTGGTATTGAACGTTTATATGGCGCAACAAACGCCACCCACATTAAGCAAGCGCATTTTTGTGTGATTGGCATTGGTGGTGTAGGTACATGGGTTGCTGAAGCCCTTGCCCGTAATGGCATTGGCCAAATCACCTTAATTGACCTTGATGACATTTGCATTACCAATATAAACCGACAAATTCATGCCTTAACGGATACCGTCGGCGAAAGTAAAGTCGAAGTTATGGCTGAGCGTATAAGACAAATTAACCCTGACTGCATCGTTAACGAAGTTGAAGACTTTGTGACTCAAGAAAACCTGTTTGAGTTAATTCATAACCAATTTGATTATGTCATTGATGCCATCGACTCGGTAAAAGTAAAAGCCAACCTGATTGCCCACTGTAAGCGCAATAAAATATCGGTGATTACGATTGGCGGTGCTGGTGGTCAAATTGACCCTACGAAAATCCAAATTACCGATTTGGCCAAAACCTACCAAGATCCATTATTGGCCAAAGTAAAAAACCAATTGCGGAGAGATTATAACTTCCCTCGCAATGTTAAACGCAAATTTGCTATTGATGCGGTATTTTCAACCGAGCAATTAAAGTACCCAAATAACGAAGGCGAAGTGTGTCATGCCAAGCAAAACAATGACGGGGCTATGCGCCTAGATTGCAGCGGCGGCTTTGGCGCGGCAACGCACGTTACCGCCAGTTTTGCTTTTTTTGCCGTAAGCAAAGCGATGAGCAAGTTTTTAGAGAAAAAAGAACGCCAAACCAAACAAGTTTAACACCCCAAAACAAAGCCCTAATGCAAAACATTAGGGCTCCTTCCAAATTTAGACACCCACTTTGAATAGCTCCGTTTCAAGAAGCTCCGTTTCAAGACACCCACCTATATTTTGTCAAAATACGATTTAGTGAATTCGATAAAAGCCGTTAATTTTATTGGTTGTTGGATAAGTTGCGGATAAATAGCATAAATGGTTCGTTGAATGCCCGGCTTATCTGCAAACAACACATCAAGTTTTCCAGCACCAATTTCTTTTTCAACCAAATAACTCGGGACATAAATGATCCCCTGGCCTTCTAACGCTTGCTGTTTCAATAAATGGTTATTATTTACCTTTAACCACCCATTAATGTTTATTTTTTCGTTGGCAAATTGCCATACTTGTTGATCCTGCCCACTTAAACATTGATGTTGATTAAGTTGCGCTAACGACGTTGGGTAGCCTCTTTTTTGTAAATAACTAGGAGCCGCGCAGCAGCTTTGCTGATAATCCATTAACGCTTTCGCTATCATGTTTTCTGGTGGTTGATTGGTGGCTCGAAAGGCGATGTCAAAATTACTTTTATTAAGATCATAGGCGGTATAGCTGCAGTCAATAATAAACTCTATCGCAGGGTGCACTTGTTTAAATTGCTGACAAATATTCAATAAATATCGTTCGGTAAATTGAACCGGTGCGGTGATCTTAATCTCACCTTGGATTTGAGTGGCCTCACTTAATGCATTCCTTTCAAGTTCGAGCATATTTCGCTCAATGGATTCCATGCCATTAAAAACTCTTTCCCCTTCTGCGGTTAATCGGACACTTCGAGTGGTACGAATTAGCAGCGGCATTCCCATATCTTGTTCTAACTGTCTTATTTGAGCTGATAAGTGCCCCTTTGAAATACCTAACTGATTGGCAGCTAGGGTAAAATTTAAATTGCGCGCAACGGCACTAAATAGCATGAGACGTTCAAGCTTCTTATGGTTCTTAATCATTGGATTTATTCATAAATGGGATTGTTTTTATATTAACAAACCATTGTTCGACATACAAAACAATGAGTTTTCTTTTGTTCTATTTTATTAACCAATTAAATGGTCAATAATAAGCGCAATATATTTCCAATCATTCAGGAGCTTTTATGTTGCTTTCTCACTATCCATCTTCTTCATACTTAGACAATAACAGCCCGCTTATTTATGGCTGCATGGGCCTAGGCGGAAACTGGGACGATAGCCCAATTAATAAAGAATTAATCAAACAAGCCCATGATGTTGTCGATGCAGCATTAGAAGCAGGTATTCGCGTTTTTGACCATGCTGACATTTATACCTTAGGAAAAGCAGAGCTTGTATTTGGTGAAGTGTTAAAGCAACGTCCAGAATTGTTAGACAACATTTCCATTCAATCGAAGTGTGGCATTCGATTTGCTGAAGGTAATATTCCTGGCCGCTATGATTTCTCACCAGAATGGATTGAACATTCTGTTAATGGTATTTTGCAACGCTTACAGCTTGAAAGCATTGATGTTTTACTACTGCATCGCCCAGACCCTCTTATGGAGCCAGCATTGGTTGCAGAAATATTTGATAAGCTACACCAACAAGGCAAAGTAAAGAATTTTGGGGTATCAAATATGAATGCCCAGCAAATGCAGTTTTTGCAATCTGAATTAAAGGAACCTTTGGTGTGTAATCAGTTGGAGCTAAGTTTGAGTAAACACGACTGGCTAGATGAAACCATTAGCACCAACTGTAATGGCTTCCAGCCAACAAACTTTGCCAGTGGTTCAGTAGAGTACTGTCGCCAGAATAGCGTGCAATTGCAAGCATGGGGCAGTCTGAGTCAAGGGTTATTTACTGGCCAGGATGTTTCTGACAAAGCTGCTAACATTCAAAATACGGCTCGTTTAGTTGGTCAATTAGCGAGTGAATACCAAACCAGTCCCGAAGCAATTGTACTTAGTTGGTTAATGCAGCACCCGAGCAAAATTCAACCCGTAATTGGCACAACCAACTTAGACAGAATTAAAGCCTGCTCAGAGGCAAGTAAGATTAGGCTTACCCGCGAACAATGGTACCAATTATTTGTATCGGTTCGTGGTAATGCATTGCCTTAGTTTGATTAAATAACACATTACGGAATTCATTTATGATAACAAGCACTACAACGTCTGCACAGTTGCAGACCGATTTTGTCGGGAAGTACGATTTAAAGGGCAAAGTCGCCGTGATAACTGGTGGGGGCAAGGGCCTTGGTAAAACGCTTACCGAATATTTGTTATCGGCAGGCATGAAAGTTGCCATTTGTGGACGCACAAAAAGCACAATCGACAATACGGTCACTGAATTAGCCAATCAATATGCTCAAAACATTATTGGCATGGTTTGTGATGTTTCAGACTCAAAACAAGTGGATAACTTTAAAGCGTTCGTTCTCGAAACATTAGGCCAAGTCGATGTGCTAATTAATAATAGTGGCATCGGCAAAGACACCTTAATTTGGGAGACAGCTGAGGAAGATTGGGATGCAGTTATGGATACCAATGTAAAAGGTGCTTATCTAATGTGCCGAGCGTTTGTCCCTAAAATGATTAAACATAAGCAAGGGTTTATTCTTAATATTGCATCACAAGCAGCAATCCATGGCTATAGCCATGCGGGCGTATATTGTGCATCAAAATTTGCGTTATTGGGGCTAGGGAAATCTTTGCAAGAAGAAGTACGTGATCATAATATTCATGTACATACGTTAAACCCTGCGCTCATACAATCACAAAAGCAAGACGATGAAGTTGTTGACGAGGGCCTTATTCAAAATCAAGATCTGGCTCGAATGGCATTATTCTTACTGCAATCCCCACGCAGGTTAAAAATCGATAATATTGGCATGTGGGGCTTCTAAGGTTAACGCATAATCAATCCATGACACCCACTTATTCTTACAAAATCAACAACCATAATTAAATTTGGTTAGGTTTTGAAAGAATGAGTGTTTTGCTGGTAATGGCTATTGGTTTAGTCAATCGACCCAAAGATCGAATCAGTCGTTGAAGCAAGATATTTAGACATCAGAATGCCTCACCCTAAGTGATATCAAAATTTTGGAGCATTATAGATTAGGCAATATATTTTTGACTGTTATTTATGCCATGTATACGTTTTAGGTCATTTTTATAACCAAAACCAGCTAAGCAATCGACTTGCCCTACTGGCCCTCGAAATAATTTTCTAAACCCTTTAGTGAGTTTTAACCAATTATCCGGGGCGATATCAAGTCGACCAAGCAATTCGGGCACATGCTCCTGAATATAGCCAGGTTTATCATATCGAATACAGCGTCCGGTTTGTTCGACCAGTGTTATATACTCAAGAACATCAAAGCATAACCCAGGTTGATGATCAGCATGCAGCACTCCTACAAGAGGACTTAATTGCTCAGCTTGAATGCCAGATTTCGCCGCATCAAGTCGCTTTTTAATGCTGGTATGCATTGAGTTTTCTGGGGTATCGGCTATTCCTGCTCGGATAGGGTTTAAATCGACGTATACCATACAAGCGGCAATGGCTTTTTCATCTAGCAAAGCCTGGCTCGTAAATCGCCCTTCCCAAAAACGCCCGCTACAGTCGTCTTCCTTATTGGCTTGCCTAGCAATATACTCATTTATAATGCGCATAAACCAACTGATATCCATTAATCGAATGCGATAGAGTTCTGCAGTTTCAAAAACCGTGTCTAATTGGGCCTCACCCAACTCCTCTCCATCCATGTATTGCTGGGTGAGTAAGCTGCCTTTAAACAACCTATGCCACCGAGAAAGGACTTCCTCAACTGTCCAACTCTTTGCTTGCTCTACATTAACGTAGAGAACAACATGAAAATGATTGCTCATGACCGCATAGGCACATAAATTAATAGCGAAAGCATCAACTAATTCGCACAGTTTCTCTTCGACCCAGTCTTTTCGATGATCATAGCTTTTGCCGGTATATTCATCCCGACCACATAAAAAAGCCCTGCGAACACAACGAGATATACAATGGTAATATTGACATTCAGATAAGTAGATTTGATGTTTTCTGGCTCTTGCCATTTGACTTCCCTCTTCCATGAGTAATTAACATTAAAAGCTTAGAAGATATTCGGTCAGTCTGCAATTTAGAACATGTAGGGTATTCCGTGAATTGGGTGTCAAAATTAGCTATCTCAAAAAAGCTATCCAAGGAAAGTTACCTAATACCAATTCTCTTAATTAGTTGTTCAGATTCATCCAACTTCTACTGCACATTTTTATTACTCTTTTACTATCACTG